>NZ_JCAXES010000005.1:0-293184 GCF_059758695.1 Stenotrophomonas sp. GQ19
CCTGCAAGGCCTTGATCTGTTGTTCCGGCGTCAGCGGCTTGCCCGCCCCGCTTTTGGGTGAAGTGGTCATGGGGGCAGATGATGCACCACCGGACCAATCCTGCCGACCATGGCGGCGAAGCCAGCCAAGCACAGTGCTCCTTCCTTGGATCCCGTATCGCTCCTGGGCCTTTTTGTAGGTCAGTTCCCCGCGCTCGACCTGGTCGACCACCGACAATTTGAAGGCCAACGAGTAATCCCGCTGGCTGCGCCTGAGTGTTGAATCCATTGAACATTCCTCTTCCTGTGGGAAAAGGTGTCAACCCAATTCAGGACGGGTCAAGAACCAAAAAAAAGCCGCGGAATCCGCGGCTTTTTCTCCGGTCACGGCGCCTTGGCGGGCGCCCAGTCCTTCATGAAGGCGAAGAACCGCGTGCGGTTGTACCCCTTCGGCTGGCCCTTGTCGGCCTCCAGCTCGCCGGTGAACTGCGAGTGCAGCAGCTTGCCGTCGGCGTCGAGCACGAACAGGTGCGGGTAGCCCTTGATCGCAGGGAACTGCGACAGGAACGCCGCGTTCTCGTTGTCTTCGCTGTAGTTGACCTTCATCCACACGAAGTTGGCGTCACGGAAGCTGCGGATCTCCGCATCGCCCTCGATGAAGGCATCCATCAGGTGGCACCACGAGCACCACTCCCCGCCCACGTCCAGCACGATCCGCTTGCCCCCGCGCTGGGCCTCGACCTTGGCCGTGGCCAGGTCGGCGACCGGATCGCGGGCCGGGTCGAACTGCGCGTTGAGCGCCGCCACGGCGGCGACATCCGCCGCGGCCGGGGTATTGCCCGAGGCCACCGGTACGCTGGGATCAGCGACCGGCGCCTTCTGCTCGGTGGTGTCCACCGGCTGCGCAGGCGCGGTGGCAGGCGCCGACGACGGCGAGCAGGCGGCCAGCAGGCCGGCCGCGATCATCGCACCACCCCATGCGTACATGCGCATCACCGACCTCACTTGACGCCGTGCATCAGCTTGTTGATCAGCGGGGCGAGCAGGAACAGCAGCGCACCGGAAATGATCAACGCCCAGAAACCGAAGGTGTAGCCCTTCAGGGCCGATTCCACGGTCATGCCGCCTTCGCCGCTGACCACGCCGGCGAAGATGCCCGACAGGTTGTTGCCGATGCCGGTGGACAGGAACCAGCCGCCCATGCCGAAGCCCACCAGGCGCACCGGGGCCAGCTTGGTCACCATCGACAGACCGATCGGCGACAGGCACAGCTCACCGACCGACTGGATGACGTAGACCATGAACAGCGTCCAGAACGGGATCTTGCCGTCCACCACCATGCTCGACAGGGCCAGCATCAGCAGCGCGAAGGCCGCGCCGTTGAACAGCAGGCCCAGGCCGAACTTGCGCGGGATCGACGGATTGGCGCGGCCCAGCTTGATCCAGATCCAGGCAATGATCGGGGCCAGGGTGATGATGGCCACCGAGTTGACCGACTGGAACCACGCGGTCGGGAAGGTCCAGCCGCCGAGCTGGCGGTTGACGATCTCATCGGCCAGGAAGGTGAACGAGCTGCCGGCCTGTTCGAAGAACATCCAGAACATCACGTTGAAGACGAAGATGATCAGCATGGCGATCACGCGGTCGCGCTGGACCTTGCCCTCGCGGATGCCTTCGACCAGCAGCAGCACGCCCAGCGCGATGAACATCACGCCCAGGATCCAGGCCAGCGCGGTGGCGCCGGTGGACAGCAGGAAGTAGGCCACCGGGATGGCGACGATCGCGCCCACGAACACCATGATGATGCGGCCGAACCCTTCGGCGCCCACCGGCGGTGCGCCGATGCCCTTCAGGCCGGCACGACCGACGTAGAACCACGCCAGGCTGATCAGCATGCCGATGCCCGAGGCGATGAAGACCATCTTGTAGGACGGCATCGCCTGGGTGCCGAACACCCGCTCGGCCAGGTACTGGGTGAGCACCGGGGCGATCATCGCGCCGATGTTGATGCCCATGTAGAAAATGGTGAAGCCCGAGTCGCGCCGTTCATCCTTCAGGCCGTACAGCTTGCCGACCATGGTGGAAATGTTGGGCTTGAACAGGCCGTTGCCGATGATGATCGTGGCCAGCCCCAGCTCGAACACTTCCTTGTTCGGCATGGCGACCATGAACAGGCCGGCGGCCATGATCACCGCACCGGTCAGGATCGAGCGTTGGTAGCCCAGTACCCGGTCGGCCACGTAGCCGCCAAAGATGGCCGCGGCGTAGACCAGCGCCAGATAGGCACCGTAGGTGCGGCTGGCGGCAGCCTGGCCGGCCGAGTCGCCCTCGAAGAACTGCGACACGATGTACAGCACCAGCGCCCAGCGGATGCCGTAGAACGCGAAGCGCTCCCAGAATTCGGTCATGAACAGCATCCACAACGGGCGCGGATGGCCCAGCGTGGTCTTGAAATCCGGCAGCGCCGGGTCGGGAACGGATTTCGCGGCGGCGTCTACGCTCATGCGGGATTCCTGGGTTCGGTGGAAGACATGCACGTCCGATGTGCGAACAGCGCGGGAGAATCCCAGACCAACGGCGTTCACGTCAAATACACGCTGATCCGTGCAGGTGGCGGCATGCTCGCTGAACTTGCACCTGCAACCGTCGGGGATCGCCCGCCAGCGCAGCAACGGCGGGGGCTGCGGGCAGCCCCGTGGTCATCCGGGCGTCATGATGAATAGGGCGATCGGTGCCCGCGCGGACTCAGGCGTCCGGCGGCATCGGGTCGTCGTTGCGGATCGTGGTGCGCACCTGGAACAGCTCCGGGAAGAAGGTCAGCTCCAGCGCCTGGCGCAGGAAGCCGACCCCGCTGGAGCCGCCGGTGCCGCGCTTGAAGCCGATCACCCGCATCACCGTGCGCATGTGGCGGAAGCGCCACAGCTGGAAGGCGGTCTCCAGGTCCACCAGGTCCTCGCACAGCGAATACTCGCGCCAGAAGCGGTCGGTGTTCTGGTAGATCCGCTCGAACACCGGGTGCAGGGCGTCGTCGGCCACGTGCGGCTGCTGCCAGTCGCGGCCGGTGTACTCGGCCGGCACCGGGTGGCCGAAGCGGGCCAGGTAGCGCAGGAATTCCTCGTACAGGCTGGGTGCGTCCAGGACTTCCTGCAGCTGCGCCTGGCCGGCCGGGTCGTGCGAGAACACCTGCAGCATCTGCGCGTTCTTGTTGCCCAGCAGGAACTCGATGTAGCGGTACTGCAGCGACTGGAAGCCCGAGGACGGGCCCAGCACATCGCGGAAGCCCATGTACTCGGACGGGGTCAGGGTTTCCAGCACCGACCACTGCTCGGTCAGCTGGCGCAGCACCTGCTTGCTGCGCGCCAGCACCTTGCGGCACTGCCAGACCTCGTCGCGCTGCAGGAAGCCGATGGCCGCGCGCAGTTCGTGGGCCAGCAGCTTCAGCCACAGCTCGGAGGTCTGGTGCTGGATGATGAAGAGCATCTCATCGTGGTGCGGCGGGTTGGACAGCGGCTGCTGGGCGCTGAGCAGCTGGTCCAGCCGCAGGTAGCCGCCGTAGGTCAGGCGCCCCTGCAGATCGGTGTGGATACCGGCTTCGAGGTCGCGTTGGTTCTTCTCGACGGACATGGCGTGGGCCAAATGAGGGGGTCAAAGGGTAGCGCACAGCATGCGCTCCCGGGCGGCGGGCGCCATGCGCCGCCGTGTGGTGCCCGGGGCGGGCCCGGATTCTGCGCGGGCAGACCGGCGGCGGCGGCCACCCGCCCTGCCCCGGCAACCGCCGCTCATGCCCGGTTGCAGCAACTGAATACGTTGCAGTCATTGGCATTTCGCGCCCCTTACGGGGTATATGGGCGTATTGTCCACCGGGACACTTGCTGCGCCGCAGGACGGCTTTTTCGTACGCCTTCCTTAACATGGCAATTCATATCATTTGTAACTTCCTGTCGAAGGTGCAGTACGCAATGACGGTTGCCGCTGAGTTCAAGATCGAATACCTGCAGTACCTGGACACGGACGGCACGCTCGTCCGCGATGACCTGCCCGAGGCCCTGCGCGATCCACGCGCGCTGCTGCCGATGTTCAAGCAGATGCTGTTCGTGCGCGTGTTCGACGGCAAGTCGATCGCGCTGCAGCGCACCGGCAAGCTGGGTACCTACGCGGCCTGCCTGGGCCACGAAGCCGCGCACGTGGGCATTGGCGCCTCGATGCAGAAGGACGACGTGTTCGCACCGTCCTACCGCGAGTACGGCGCGATGTTCATGCGTGGCGTGCGCCCGCACGACGTGCTGATGTACTGGGGCGGCGACGAGCGTGGCAACGACTACGGCGGCAACGCGGCCAAGGACTTCCCGTTCTGCGTGCCGATTTCCACCCAGTGCCTGCATGCGGCCGGCGCGGCGCTGAAGTTCAAGCTCAACAACGAAAAGCAGATCGCGGTGGCGGTGTGTGGCGATGGCGGCAGCTCCAAGACCGACTTCTACGCTGCCCTGAACTCCGCCGGTGCCTACAAGCTCCCGCTGATCCTGTGCATCGTCAACAACGGCTGGGCCATCTCGGTTCCGCGTTCGGCCCAGACCGGCGCCGAAACACTGGCGCAGAAGGGGCTGGCCGGTGGCCTGTTCTGCCTGCAGGTGGACGGCAACGACCTGATCGCGGTGATGGCCGCCATGCTGCAGGCGCGCGAACGCGCGCTGGCCGGCGACGGCGGCACCGTGCTGGAACTGATGACCTACCGCCTGTCCGACCACACCACCGCCGATGACGCGCGCCGCTACCGCGACGACGCCGAAGTGAAGGATGCCTGGCAGCGCGAGCCGATGCTGCGCCTGCGCAAGTACCTCACCAACGCCGGTGTGTGGAGCGAGGAAGAGGAAGCCGCCTGGACCGCCGAGTGCGGCAAGCGCGTGGACGAAGAAGTGAACCTGTACCTCAATACTCCGGTGCAGCCGGTGGAGGCGATGTTCGACTTCCTGTATGCCGATCCGCCGCAGGACCTGCTGGCCCAGCGTGCGCAGGCGATCGCCCTGGAGCAGCGCCATGGATGAGATCAAGAACGGCGCCTCCAGCGCGCAGACCAACGCCGCCGACAGCGCCGCCGTCGCGCGCGGAGAAGACATCATGACCACCACCCCGATCACCCTCATCGAAGCCATCACCCAGGCGCTGGCCTGGGAGCTGGAGCACGACAAGTCGGTGCTGGTGCTGGGCGAAGACGTGGGCGTCAACGGCGGCGTGTTCCGCGCCACCGCCGGCCTGCAGCAGCGCTTCGGCGCCGACCGCATCCTGGACACCCCGCTGGATGAAACCACCATCGCCGGGCTGACCATCGGCCTGGCCGCACAGGGCATGAAGCCGGTGGCAGAAGCCCAGTTCGACGGCTTCATGTACCCGATGGTGGACCACATCATCTGCCACGCCGCGCGCCTGCGTTACCGCACCCGTGGCCGCCTGCACTGCCCGATGGTGCTGCGCGTGCCGTGGGGCGGTGGCATCCGCGCGCCGGAGCACCACAGCGAAGCCAACGAGTCGATCTTCACCAACGTGCCGGGCCTGCGCGTGGTGCTGCCGTCCTCGCCGCAGCGCGCCTATGGCCTGCTGCTGGCCGCGATCCGCGAACCGGATCCGGTGATCTACATGGAGCCCAAGCGCATCTACCGCCAGTACAAGGAAGTGGTCGTCAATGACGGCGAAGCCTTGCCGCTGGACGTGTGCTTCGTGCTGCGCGACGGCACCGACGTGACCCTGGTGACCTGGGGCGCGCAGGTGAAGGAAGCGCTGGAAGCGGCCGACAAGCTGGCCGGCGAAGGCATCAGTGCCGAAGTGATCGACGTGGCAACGCTGCGTCCGCTCGACTTTGCCACCATCGCCGAATCGGTGGCCAAGACCGGCCGTTGCGTGATCGTGCAGGAGGCGCCGAAGACGGCCGGCTTCGGTGCGGAAATCGCCGCGCGCCTGGCCGAGGAATCGCTGTACGACCTGCTGGCACCGGTCGAGCGCGTCACCGGCTATGACACCCACATTCCGTTGTTCCGCCTGGAAATGAAGTACCTGCCGAGCGTGGACCGGATCGTCAGCGCGGCCAAACGCGCCATTGCGGCAGGCTGACGTGCGGGCCCGCCTCCTAGGCCCGTACCGCAGCCAGTACCCCAACCCGCTCCGGTTCCGCACCGGCCAGATCGTCGAACTGGGTGTTCGTGACGAGGAATGGCCGGCGTTTGCCTGGGTACGCACCGATGACGGGCGTGCCGGCTGGGCACCGGTGGCGTGGTTGCAGTTGCTGGACGAAGGTCGCGCAGAAGCCCTGCGCGACTATGACGCCCGCGAACTGGATGTGGACAGCGGTGAACTGGTCAAACTGCATCATGAACACGGTGGTTGGTGGTGGTCCGAGCGCGCGAACGGCGCGACGGGCTGGCTGCCGGCCCGCGATCTCGAACTGCTGGAAGAGAACTGCACATGAGTGAGAACAAGAATTTCCACCTGCCCGACCTCGGCGAAGGCCTGCCGGACGCCACGATCGTGGAGTGGTTCGTCAAGGTAGGCGACGTGATCGCGCTCGACGCGCCGCTGGTGTCCATGGAGACCGCCAAGGCCGTGGTCGAAGTGCCCTCGCCGTTCTCCGGCAAGGTGCTGGCGCTGGCCGGCGGTGAAGGCGACATCATTCCCACCGGCAGCGTGCTGGCCCAGTTCGAACTGGACCCGAACATGCCGCAGCGCGCCGATGGCCAGGACACCGGCCACAGCCACGGGCACGCCGCGCCGTCGCCCACCCCCAGCACCGGCCAGACCGCGGCCGCGCAGCCGGACAGGGTGGTGGCGTCGGACAACGGGGGCGAGATTGCCAAGCCCGGCGCCGAGCGCGATGACGCCGGCACCGTGGTTGGCGCCATGCAGAGCTCCAATGCCGTGCACGCCGAACAGGCCGTCGCCGTGGGCGGGGTCAAGGCCGTGCCGGCCGTGCGCGCCACCGCGCGCAAGCTGGGCGTGGACCTTACCCGGGTGCGTGCCACCGGCACCGATGGCGCGGTAACCATGGCCGACGTCAAGCAGGCCGCCGCCGATGGCAGCGCCAAGGTCGGCGCTGCGCCGGCACGCGCCGCCGTGGCCGCTCCGGCTGCAGCTGCACCGGCACCGGTGGCGCGCGCCGCCGAATCGCGTACGCCGCTGTCGGCCGCCGGTCGCCCGATGCGCACCCAGCCGCCGGGCGTGGTGGCCAAGGGCCAGCCGGAACCGCTCAAGGGCGTGCGCCGCAACATGGCGCGGGTCATGGCCGATGCGCACAGCAAGGTCGTGCCGACCACGCTCAACGACGACGCCGACATCCACGCCTGGGTGCCGGGCAACGACGTCACCGCGCGCCTGGTGCGCTCGATCGTGGTGGCCTGCCAGAAGGTGCCGGCCCTGAACGCGTGGTTCGACGGCGATGCGCTCACCCGCACGCTGCACAACCAGGTGGACATCGGCATCGCGGTGGACACCGACGACGGCCTGTTCGTGCCCGCCCTGCGCAACGCCGACATGCTCGACGCACGTGGCATCCGCGAGGGCGTGAACCGCCTGCGCGAGCAGGTGGAATCGCGCTCGATCGCCGCGTCCGAGCTGAGCGGCTACACCATCTCGCTGTCCAACTTCGGCATGTTCGCCGGCCGCTACGCGACCCCGGTCGTGGTGCCGCCGTGCGTGGCCATCGTCGGTGCCGGCCGTGCCCGCCACCAGATGACCCCGGTGATGGGCGGCGTGGAAGCGCACAAGGTGATCCCGCTGTCGGTCACCTTCGACCACCGCGCGGCTACCGGCGGTGAAGCTGCGCGTTTCCTGCGGGCCATGCTGGATGATCTGGCGCTGGCCAGCTGATCTACGTGGGCGGGTAGCGGCCGACCGTTGGTCGGCGGGCAATGACGGATACGACAACGGCCACCGCAAGGTGGCCGTTGTTGTTTCCGCACCCGGTAGTGCCGGCCGCTGGCCGGCTCCTCCGGATACCGTGCAGCCGACCAACGGTCGGCTCTACCTCCGGTTGGGTTTCCTGCAGCCGACCAACGGTCGGCTCTACCCTGCCAGGTCTGCTGCGCCTACGATCTGGACGCCCGGGCGCGGGGCCAGCGCCGCCTCCACCATGGCCGCGGCGATGTTCACCGCCGGGTTGATCCGCCAGGCGCGTGGCAGCACCGGGCCGAGCGCGCCCAGCACCACGCTGGCCAGGTGCTCGCCGGTGCGGCGTTCGCTGCGTTCGCCGCCGATCAGGCCGGGGCGTACCAGCGTCAGCGAGCGGTAGCCCAGCCCGCGCAGGTCCTGTTCCAGCCGGCCCTTGACCTGGTTGTAGAAGATCCGCGACTGCGGGTCGGCGCCCATCGCCGAATTCAGCACGAACGCGTGCGCGCCGTGGGCCTGGGCCAGGGTGGCCACCTGCAGCGGGTAGTCGTGGTCGATCCGGGAGAACACCGCGCGGCTGCCGGCCTGCTTGATGGTGCTGCCCAGCGCGCAGATCACCGCATCCACCGCCCACCAGGGTGCGTCCACCGGCAGCCGCTCGAAGTCGACCACCGGGTTGTGCAGGGCCGGGTCGGCATGCGCCAGCGGCCGCCGGGTGGGCGCCACCACCGCATCGCAACGCGGGTCATCCAGCAGCTGCTGCAGCACCTGCCCGCCCACCAGCCCGGTTGCCCCCACCAGCATCACCTTCATCGCACGCTCCCACCGTCAGATTGCCTACCATCGTGGCACAGCTGCCGTGCCCCTCCCGCGTTCAAGCCGGCCTGCACCGCGCCGATACTGTTCCAACCTCTTCCACCCGCCCGGCTGCCCCGCCGGTGACCCGCCAAGGATCCGCGCATGACCGACCCGCACGACGCTCCCCCCAGCCCCGGCACCGCCGTGGGCCGGCTGCTGTCGCGGCGCCAGGTGGAGAGCCGGGTGATCGACACGGCCAGCGTGGACGCGCCCGGCCCCAAGGGCGGCACCAGCGCCATGCTGCAGCGCCTGTTCGCCGGCATCGACAGCCCCGAACCGCTGCTGGCGGCCTTCGCCAACGGCATGTCCACCCTGCCCGGCGAACTGGGCGACATGGGCCTGCGCCTGCAGTCGGCCCAGCGCAGTGCCGACTGGGTCAGCTACGGCCGCGCGATGCGCCAGCTGATCGACAAGTACATCCGCACCATCGAGCAGGACAGCCCCGACGGCCAGCCCGACAGCCTGCGCCTGCGCGAGCTGCTGCGGCACACGCTGGGCGTGACCGTGGCCAGCCTGCTGCAGAACATGCCCGAGCTGCGGGAGGAGCCGGCGCAGATCGCCGCCGACCTGCGCCACTGGCACCCCGGCCAGCCGCTGCAACCGATCGAACTGCGCCTGCGCGAGCTGACCCACCAGATCGGCGTGCGCAGCGATGGCTGGCAGGAACAGCAGGAACTGCTGCTGAGCCTGTTCGACCTGCTGCTGGACAACATCGGCGAGCTGCTCGATGACAGCAGCTGGCTGCATGGGCAGGTGCATGCGGTGCGCCAGCTGATCAGCGGCCCGCTGGACCGCGACTCGGTCGACCAGGCGCGCGCCAACCTGCGCGAAGTGATCTACAAGCAGGGCCTGCTCAAACAGGGCATCGTCGAATCCAAGGCGGCCATGAAGGGCCTGATGGGCGGCTTCATCGAGCGCCTCGACGGCATGGCCGTGAGCACCGGCGAGTACCACGACCGGATCAGCAGTTATGCGCTGGCCCTGAAGGAAGCGCGCAGCATCGCCGACCTCAGCCAGCTGCTGCAGGGCGTGCTGCAGGACACCGGCCGCGTGCAGGAGCAGGCACTGCAGGCGCGCGACCACCTGGGCAATGCACGCCGCGAAGTGGAACAGGCCGAGCAACGCATCGCCGAGCTGGAGCAGGAACTGCGCGATGTGTCCGGGCTGGTCCGCACCGACCCGCTGACCGGGGCGCTCAACCGCCGCGGCTTCGACGAACTGGTCGACCGCGAGCTGGCACGGGCGGGCCGCCATGGCCACCCGCTGGCCCTGGCGCTGATCGACCTGGACGACTTCCACCAGACCAACACCGCCCACGGCCATGCCGGCGGCGATGCCGTGCTGCGCCACCTGGTGGCGGTCTGCCAGCTGCACCTGCGCAGCACCGATGCGATCGCCCGCATCGGCGGCGATGAGTTCGTGCTGCTGCTGCCCGAAACACCGGCCGCCGACAGCATGTCCACCCTGCTGCGGCTGCAGCGCTCGCTGGCCCAGCGCCCCCTGCAGCTGGACGACACGCGGGTGCCGGTGCACTTCAGCGCCGGGGTGGCGCAATGGCACGCCGGCGAACCGGTGGATGGCCTGCTGCGGCGCGCCGATGCGGCCCTGTATGCGGCCAAGCGGGTCGGCAAGAACCGCGTGCAGGCGGCCGACGCGCCCCGGTGACCGGCATGCCCGCCGAGGCGCTGTGATAACGGCCGCCTCCGTGCGAATCACCCTGGTATGGACATGAACACCCCTGCCGCCCACGACCCGCGCCTGCGCTTCGCCGCGTTGCTGGACCAGCACCGCGGCATCGTGCTGAAGATCGCACGCGGCTACTGCGCGCACCAGGAAGACCGGCTCGACCTGATCCAGGACATCAGCGTGCAGGCCTGGGATGCATTCGACAGCTTCGACCCGGCACGCGCCCGCTTTTCCACCTGGCTGTACCGGGTCGCGCTCAACGTGGCCATCTCGCAGGTGCGCCGGCAGCAACTGCGCCAGCGCCATCACGCCGCGCTGGATGAAGACACCTTGCCGGTGGACGAGGGTGCACCGGCCGAACAGCAGCACGCCGTACAGCAGCTGGAGGGTGCGATCCGCGCGCTTCCGCCGCTGGACCGCGCATTGATGCTGCTGCACCTGGACGATCACGACCACCGCCAGATCGCCGACATTCTCGGCATCAGCACCGCCAACGTGTCCACCCGCCTGCACCGCCTGCGCCAGCAGCTGCGCGCGCGCTTCGACCCCACCGCCTGAGGCCACCGTCATGCATACCGATCCACTCAAGCAGCTGTGGCACCAGGCCGGCGGCGATGCCGACGACAGCGAGGCCACCGCCGCTTTGAACAGCTGGCGCCGCCACCGGCAGTACGCCGCGCAACGCCAGTTGTCGGCGTTCAGTGCACTGCAGGTGGTGCAGCTGCTGTTCTGGCTGGGGCTGTCGATGTATTGCGGCAGCGTGTGGTGGCAGCAGCCACCGCTGGCGGTGATGCTCAGCGCCGTGGCGCTGCACGTCTACTGCGTGGCGGTGATCATCGTCAGCGCGGCCCGGTTGCACCTGCGCGGGCAACTGCAGCCCGACCAGCCGGTGCTGCAGCAGTCCCGGCAACTGGCGGTGTTGCGCATGCAGACCGCCGCCAGCGAACTGCTGCTCGGGCTGCCCTGGTGCTGGCTGTGGCTGGCGGTGCCGGTGCTGGTGGCGTGGCAGGCGTGGGGCATCGACCTGTCCGCCTTCGCCGCACGCGCGTTGCTGATCTCGCTGGTGGCCGGGGCGGCGCTGATGACCGCCCTGCTGCTCCTGGCCCGGCGCTGGCAGCGGCAGGCCCCGGCGTCACCCCGCCTGCAGCGCGCGATCGATGCCTTGTCCGGGCGTCGCCTGGCCCGCGCACGCGCCGAGCTGGAGGCGCTGCGCGACTGGAACGGCGGCTGACAGACCGCGCGCCTGTCAGTGCGCCGCTTTCTTGCCGCGCAGCTTCTGGAACCCCATCACCGCGGCCAGCACGATCGCACCGGCGATCACGCCGACCACCATGTTGCCCAGCGCGTTGATCAGCCAGCCCCACTGGCCTTCGCCACCCAGGCCGACCACGGCGTGGTGCAGCGCCGGCACGTTGTGCACCAGGATGCCGCCACCCACCAGGAACATCGCCGCGGTGCCGGCCACCGACAGGAACTTCATCAACCAGGGCGCGGCGATCAGCAGGCCACGGCCGAATGCGGCCAGCCCCGCGCCCTTGCGCGACAGGTACAAGCCCAGGTCATCCAGCTTCACGATGCCGGCCACCAGCCCGTAGACGAACACCGTCATGGCCAGCGCGATCACCACCAGCGCGGTGACCTGGTTGAGGAACGGGGCGGCCGAGACCACCCCCAGCGACAAGACGATGATCTCGGCCGACAGGATGAAGTCAGTGCGCACCGCGCCTTTCACCTTTTCGCCTTCCCAGGCCACCATGTCGACCTTCTCGTCGGCCAGCGCCTTGACCCGTTCGGCCTTGTGCTGTTCGTCCTCCTGCTTGGAATGCAGGAAGCGGTGCGCCAGCTTTTCAACGCCCTCGTAGCACAGGAACGCGCCGCCGATCATCATCAGCGGCACCACGATCGGCACCGGGTAACCCTTGCCGCGCAGCCAGGCTTCCAGCGCGCTGATCGCCAGCGCGGCCGGCACCAGGATCGCCTTGTTCACCAGCGAGCCCTTGGCCACCGCCCACACCACCGGCAGCTCGCGGTTGGCATTGACCCCGGTAACCTGCTGCGCGTTCAGCGCCAGGTCGTCGCCCAGCACGCCGGCGGTTTTCTTGGCCGCGACCTTGGTCAGGACCGACACGTCGTCCAACAGCGTGGCAATGTCATCGAGCAACGCAAACAGGCTGGCACCGGCCATGGCAATCCAATAGATCAAGCGGGAAGCGTGGATTCTGCCCGATCCTGGCCCGTTCGCGGTAGATGCCTGCGGATTCACCGCCCCACTACCTCCCCGCCCGCACACTGCCGAGGACACCCGTCCTGGAGCCCTGCTTGAATACCACGCCCGTCGCCCCTGGCTCGCCATCGCTGGTAAAAGGCATGAACCGCCGCAGCCAGATCCTGCGCCTGCTGCTGCGTTACCGGAACTCCGGGGTGTTTTCGGGCATGAACCTGGACGCCCGCGCGGTGCACGACATCCCGCCGGAGGGCAATCCGGAGCAGTTCGTCACCGACCTGGAATCGCTCGGCCCCACCTTCGTCAAACTGGGGCAGATGCTGTCCACCCGCCCGGACATGGTGCCGGTGGAATTTGCCACCGCGCTGGAACGCATGCAGGAAAAGGTGGCCCCGATTCCGGTCGAGCGCATTGTACAGATCATCGAGCAGGAGCTGGGCGCGTCGGTGTCCAAGCTGTTTGCCAGCTTCGACCCGGTGCCGCTGGGGTGCGCCTCCATTGCGCAGGTCCACCGCGCGCAGCTGCATGATGGCCGCGAGGTGGCGGTAAAGGTGCAGAAGCCGGAAGTGGCCGCGCAGCTGCGCTCGGACCTGGAGGTGCTGCGCAGTTTCGCGCTGGCCGCCGACCATCTCACCCAGGTGGGCCGCCGGGTACGCCTGCGCGACTGGCTCAACGAGTTCGCCAAGACCTTGATGCAGGAGCTGGACTACCAGGCAGAGGCAGAAAACCTGCAGCGCTTCGGCCAGCACCTCAAGCCGTTCAAGCCGCTGTGGGTGCCGCAGCCGATCTGGGACTACTGCAGCCACCGCGTGCTCACCATGGAGCTGGCCAACGGCGTGCGGGTGGACATGATTCCCGATGTGCGCCGCACCGAAGAACCGATGGCACCGCTGGCCGCCGCGTTGATCCGCGGCTACATCGACCAGATCTTCGTGCATGGCGAAATCCATGCCGACCCGCACCCGGGCAACCTGCGCGTCACCCCGCAGGGTCGCCTGGCGATCTTCGACCTGGGCATGGTCGCGCACATGCCACCGCGCCTGCGCGAGCGCCTGCTCAAGCTGCTGTTCGCCGCCGTGGACGGGCGTGGCGAGGAAGTGGCCGATGAGATCATCGGCATCAGTACCCGGCTGGAATCGTTCGACGAAGAACGCTACCTGCGCGAAACCGGGCAGATGATTGCACGCTATGCCGCCAACACCAGTTTCTCCGAAGGCCGCGTGGTGCTCGACCTGGTCCGCATCGCCACTGCCAGCGGGCTGCGCACGCCGCCGGAACTGAGCCTGCTCGGCAAGGCGCTGTTGAACCTGGAAACGGTATGCCGGCTGCTGTCGCCCGACCTGGACACCCGCCGCATCGTGGAGAAACAGCTGCAGCACGTGATGCGTGCGCGCCTGAAGAAATCGCTGTCGGCGGCCAACCTGGCCAGCGAAGCCATGGAGATACAGCAGCTGCTGCGCGAAGGGCCGCGCAAGATGTCCGACATCCTTGCCCTGCTGGCCGAGAACCGCCTGCAGATGAAAGTGACCGGGCTGGAAGAATCGCGGCTGATGGAAAACCTGCAGAAGATCGCCAACCGCGTGTCGGCCGGCATTGTTACCGCCGCGTTGATTCTTGCCGCAGCGATGATGATGAAAGTGGATACCGGCTGGCACCTGTTCGGGTATCCGGCCATCGCATTCACCTTGATGCTGATCGGCGTGGCATTAGGCCTTGGCATCATCCTCAGCGCGCTGATCTTTGATCGCCGTGCGCGTTCGAAGGAAGAGCGCGGCCATCGATGATGCCGCGCTGCATCGCATTTCTTCACGTGTGTTTTACACCTGGAAACACGATGCGTTGTAGCGCATCTTCAGCATCCTGAAACAAACATTTCAGTCAGGTTCGTGCATGCATGATCGGGTCATCGGCTTGTCATGCAGATGTGGTTGGACAGCCGGTCGGATGGGAAATACGTCGTCATGGCGTCCATCACCAACTGTCTCCACTACCGATACCGCCGATGCTCTGGATCCTGCTGCTGACTCTGTTGCTGCTCTCCTGGTTGCTGCTCGCCTCGCGCAAGTGGATATGGTGGAAGGCCAGCCTGATGTCCGTGCTGCTGGTATTGCTGAGTACGTGGTGGTTGATCAACAAGCTGTCCGGCGATGGGCTCAACGCGGCCACGCTGTATCACCTGGGCGCCGACATGGAAGGCGCGGGCGTAGCGGACTTCAAGGGCTACATCGCCGCCTACATCGCGCTGTTGCTGGTCTCGCTGCTGCCCTTGGCGGCCGCACGCATGCAGCGCTGGCGCCGCATCGAACACGGCAAGGCGGTGTTCGGTGGTTTCGTCGCGATGTGGCTGGTGGCCATTGCGGTCAGCCCGCTGTACAGCGACGGCCTGCGCCTGTACCAGCAGATGCGCCCGGTGGACTACACCGTGATCGCACCCGAGTACACCATTCCGCAACAGGCGCTGGCCAAGCCGCGCAACATCGTGTGGATCTACGGCGAAAGCCTGGAGCGCACCTACCTCGATGAAACCACCTTCCCGGGCCTGATGCCCAACCTCAACCGGCTGGCGGGCCAGGCGCTGGATGTGCGCGGGCTGGTCTCGGCCGAAGGCGGCGGCTGGACGATCGCCGGGCTGGTGTCGTCGATGTGCGGCGTGCCGCTGACCACCGCCAAGGACGATGAGAACAGCATGGGCCGCATGGGCAGCTTCCTGCCCGAAGCGGTGTGCCTGGGCGACTACCTCAAGCAGCAGGGCTACACCAACCACTACCTGGGCGGCGCCAACGGGCAGTTCGCGGGCAAGGGCCAGTTCCTGGCCACGCACGGCTACGACGCGGTGGACGACCTGGCCTGGTTCAAGACGCAGAAGGTGGCGCGCTCGCACTTCTCCACCTGGGGCGTGCACGACGACGTGCTGCTGGACAAGGCCTATGACCGCTTCGAGCAGCTGTCCAAGGCCGGCCAGCCGTTCATGCTGACCACGCTCACCATGGACACCCACCATCCGGCCGGGCACCTGCCGGTGGCCTGCAAGCGCACCCGCTACCAGAGCGAGTACGGCAACATCGGCCTGCTCAACGCCCTCAAGTGCACCGATGGCCTGATCTCGAAATTGGTCGATCGCATCCAGGCCAGCCCGTATGGGCAGGACACCCTGATCGTCATCGCCTCCGATCACCTGGCCATGCCCAACGACCTCAGCCATGTGCTGGCCAAGCAGAAGCGCGAGAACCTGCTGCTGTTCCTGGGCAAGGACATCGCCCCGCGCCAGTTGGCCACCACCGCCGGCTCCACGCTGGATTCCGGCGCCACGCTGCTCAGCCTGATCGACCCGGCCATCAAGGCGATCGGCTTCGGCCGCTCGCTGCTGGATCCCGAACGCACCGACAGTGCCAGCGCTGCGGCGCTGCGTGACAACGGTAAGGACTACCCGCGTTATCTGGCCTTCTCGCGTTCGCTGTGGCTGGGCGACAAGACCCGCCAGCTGCGCATCGATGACGACAACCAGGTGGTGATCGGCCTGCAGCATGTGCAGCCGCCGGTGCTGCTGGAATACGACAAGCAGTTCGACTTGAAGTCGGTGTACCTGGAAAACACGTCCAAGCAGTTCGATGACGCCGACCCGGCCAACACCCTGGCCTACGTGGACCGCTGCACGGCGTTCGAGGATGGCTCGGCCGATGGCGACTGGTGCGCGATGCTGGTCAACCGTGACAAAGGCATCAAGCTATACCGCGACGATGCGCTGCGCACCGGCTTTGCAGTGGATGGCCCGCTGGAACCGTTCAACGGCCCGCGCCCGAGCATCCGCCAGGCGCACATGATTACCCAGAAAGGCCGCCGCACCCGCGCCGGCCAGTACATGCTGCAGTTCGTGGCCAAGCAGTCGCCTGATCGCGGTTTCTGGATCGAAGCGGTGTCCTCGCAGCGCAAGGTGGTGGTGGCCCAGCAGTGGGTGCAGCCCGATGCCGAAGGCCGCATCAGCGTGCCGTTCGGCCTGGACCACGAAGTAGACGACCTGGAGATCCGCGCGTGGTTGAACCACGCCGAGAAGCTGGCCGTGGACAATTTCGCGCTGGTGCCCTCGCGCCGCGGCAACCGCGGGTAAAACCCCGGTAGATGCCGACCGTTGGTCGGCATGCCGTCGCATCGTCAGGTGTTCGTACCGACCAACGGTCGGTACCTACCTACTCCTGCGGCGCTGCCGGATCGCGGACCAGATGGATATCGGTCGGCGAGGACAGCGCGATATGCGCCGCCGCGAACTTCTGCAGCATCGTGAAGTACAGGTCGCTGCGCACGCCATACACCGCGCGCGGGCCGGACACGTAGGCGAAGCTGTTGATCGCTACCTGGCCGTTGGCGATCGAATCAATGAATACCGACGGTGCCGGCTCGGCCAGCACGCCCACGTGTTCGCTGTAGCAGTCCAGCAGGATCTGCCGCACCGCCGCCACGTCGGTGCTCAGCGGCACCGCGAACTGGATCTGGATGCGCCCCTGCGCATTGCCCATCGTCATGTTGCGGATGGTCTTGGTGATCAGCTCGGAGTTCGGCACGATCAGGGTGGATTTGTCGCCCACCTGAATCTCGGTGGAGCGCACGCTGATCCGCTTGATGTCCCCTTCCTGGTCGCCCAGCTTCACCCAGTCGCCGATCTTCACCGGGCGCTCGGCCAGCAGGATCAGGCCGGACACGAAGTTCTGGGTGATCGCCTGCAGGCCGAAGCCGATACCCACCGACAGCGCACTGACCACCAGCGCCAGCTTTTCAAAGCCGATGCCCAGCGCGGTCAGCCCCCACAGCACCGCCGCGATGATGCCCAGGTAACGGGTGACGGTGCTGATCGAGTTGCGCGCCCCGGCATCCAGGTCGGTCTTGGGCAGGTAGGTGTTGGTCAACCAGTTCTGGAAGGCCTGCATCACCGCCCACACCACCAGGAAGGCCAGCACCGCATACAGCACGCTGCTGGGCTTGAGGGTGGTGGTGCCGATGGTCAGCCCGTTGGACAGCGAGTCCATGGCGCTGAAGAACGTATTGAGGTTGCCGAACGGCGCGGTCAACGCCAGCACCGCCAGCAGGATCACGCCGATGCGCAGCACCGCCGACAGCAGCACGCCGGCCTGTTCCACCTTGGCATCGTTGAGCCCGGTGGTCAGCACGATGCTCTTGCCTACCCGGCTGGTAGGCGACAGCAGCCACAGCGACAGGTCGTCGGCGAACTTGAGCAGCAACGAGGCGGCCAGCAGCACCACCGCGCCCCACACCAGCTGCTGGGCCACGAACAGCGCCAGGTTGAGATAGCCCAGCAGCGTGGCGATCACCGCCGCGGCCACCACCACGTGCCCGGCCAGCCGCGCCAGCACGATCCAGCCACTCTTGCGCACCGGCGCCTTGGGCTGCTTGGCCCCGGCGTCCACCTGCGCGTCCAGCTTGGCCTGCGCCTCGTCGGTCTGGCGACGGTGCAGGCGCGCCAGCGACACCAGGATGGCCACGATCAGCGCCATGTAGGTGATCGCGATCAGGCCGTCCACCGCCACCGTGGTGATCTCACTGGTGCGCGAGGCGCGGTTGATCTCCACCAGCAGGATGCTCAGGAAGGTCAGCCCGGCCGCGCCCCAGGCGTATTTGCGCAGCCGCCATGCCGCACTGTCATCCAGGCTCAGCAGGCGCCAGGACGGCCGCTTGGGTACCAGCAGGCAGGCGCTGAGCGCGGTGATGAAGGCCGCCACGAACGTGGCCACCTGGAAGTGCAGCGCCAGCTGCTCCAACCGCGGCGGGATCGCCCCGATGGAGTCCAGCGCAGCCACCAGCACCACCGCCGCGAACCCCGGCAGCAACGTGCCCACCGCCAGCAACCACACCGCCAGCCCGGACCGGCGCAGGCGGCCGTCGGGTGCGCGCTCGGAGGCGGCATAGCGGCGGCCAACGGCGCGCAGCCACAGCCGCAGCGGGAAGAACATCAGCAGCGCCAGCGCCAGCCCGGTCAGCGGCGCGCCCCAGCCGTGTTCGGCAATCGCCTTGCGTGCCGCGGTCTCGCCCAGGCGGTACAGCACCACCAGCCGCGAATAGTCGGCCGGCACGTGCACCGCGAACTGCTTCCACAACGAGGGCGACAGCGGCGAGTTGACCTTGCGCGCCAGGTCCTCGCTGAACTGGGTGACGCGCATCTTCTCGATATCCGCGCCCACCTGCTTGGCGTCGCCGGCCAGCAGCTTGGCCCGTGCAATGGCCGAAGCCAGGTCGCTGCGCTGCTGGTTCAGCGCCTTGCGCTGGGCGGTGATGTCGCGCGCCTCGGTGGTGCCTTCGGCCACCTCGCCCAACTGGGCCACGCGGGCGTCCACCTGCTCCAGCTGCGGTTGCAGGGCGTTGCGCGCCGCATCGGCGTCGCGCTGTACGGCCAAGGCGCGGTCGGACAGGGTCTTGAGCGTATCGGGGGTATCGGCACTGTCGAGGGCGGCCTGAATCTGCTTCAGGTCCTTGCCGGCCTGCGCCAGCTGGACGATCGGATCATCGGCAGCGGCATCGTCGCCCTGCGCCAGCGCCAGGGGCGCCACGCTGAGCCAGGCGCAGAGCATCAACCAGGCCAGCGGCCGCAGGAAGGAACGGAATGAACGGGAAGACAAGCCGGCGCACCACAGGATTCGCGCGGACCACCGCGCCTGCGCGAACTATAAACCGGGCTTCGTTCACGCCGGGTATGCGCGCCCGGCATGCCGCCGTCAGTACTTCAGGCGCAGCTCTTCCACCTGCGGCCGCAGGCTGGCATACCAGTCCTGGAATTCCTCTTCGCTGATCTCATCGGGCGCATACACGGCCACCTCGTCCCAGGCGTGGTCGGTCGGCAGCGGTTGGCGTGGGCCGGCGCGCAGCGAGTACGCCACGCCCTCGTGGTCCACCACGTCCTCGGCCGCCTCCCAGCGCGCGCGGGCAAAGTCGGTCGGGCTCTTGAGCAGGATCACGTGGTACATCGGCACCTCCATCGCAGTGAAAACAGGCAGGCTTCGCCCGCCCACAGAATAGCGCCGCCTGCCGCGCCGGTGCATCACGCACGGGCAACGCAACGTTCTCCACGCCGCGCCTGCGCCGGCTTCACCTACCCGTGGCGGTGGGCGCGGCATGGTGGCTGCACCTTCTCTTCGCGCGCCCCATGAACACACACGCCGACCTCAAGACCGTTCCGGACCTCAAGCTGCCGCGCTACCTGGGCACCTGGTATGAAATCGCCCGCCTGCCGATGAAGCACGAACCGGAGGGGTGCACCGATGTGTCGGCCCATTACAGCCTGAAGGAAAACGGCCACGTGGCCGTGCTCAACCGCTGCCGCATGGACGGGGAGATCGAAGAAGCCGAAGGCGAAGCCTGCCCGGTGGACAACGACAGCGCGCGGCTGGAAGTCAGCTTCCTGCCCAAGGGCCTGCGCTGGATTCCCTTCACCAAGGGCGACTACTGGGTGATCCAGGTGGCGCCGGACTACAGCGTCGCACTGGTCGGCAGCCCGGATCGCAAGTACCTGTGGCTGCTGTCGCGCACCCCCACCCTGGATACCACCGTGCAGGATCACTACCTGGCCCAGGCCCGTCAGCAGGGCTTTGATCTGGGGCCGCTGATCCAGACGCCGCATACCGGCCACCCCACCGCCTGAGCCCCGCATGGACCTGAAAAGTGGTTACCCGTTCTGGGCGGTGCGCAACGGGTTGATGCACGCCTTCCCGCCCCTGCGCGACGACCTGCAGTGCGATGTACTGGTGGTGGGCGGCGGGATCACCGGCGCGCTGATCGCCAACGAACTGTGCGCCCACGGCCACGATGTGGCGTTGATCGAACAACGGGACATCGGCTGGGGCAGCACCGCCGCCAGCACCGCGCTGCTGCAGTACGAGATCGACACCCACCTGATCGACCTGGCCCGGCAGTACGGCGAAACCGCCGCCGTACAGGCCTACCAGGCCTGTGCCGACGCGATTCCCGGGTTGCGCGAGGTCGCCCGCGGGCTCAAGGGGGTGGATTGCCATCCCATGCACAGCCTGTACTACGCCAGCAAACGCCGGCACCGCGCGGTGCTGCAGGAAGAATTCGCACTGCGCCAGCGGCATGGCTTTGACGTGCGCTGGCTGGACCGTGATGCGGTACAGGACGAATTCGGCGTGGACGCGCCGGGCGCCATCCTCAGCGGGCTGGCCGCCCGCGTGGACCCGTACTGCCTGACCTACCGGCTGCTGGCGCGGTTGCAGAAGAACGGCTGCCAGGTGCACGACCGCACCACCCTGGCCACATTGGTGCCCACCGCACGCGGGGTAACCGCCACCACCGCCGAGGGCGTGCGCATCCGCTGTGGGCACGTGGTGATGGCCGCCGGCTACGCCAACCAGCACTGGCTGAAGCCCTCGGTGGCGCGCAACCGCAGCAGCTACGCCTTCATCACCGACCCGATCCCGGCCGACCTGCTGGGGCCACTGGCCCAGACCATGGTCTGGGAGTCCGCGCGGCCCTACCTGTACATGCGCAGCACCGGCGACCAGCGCCTGCTGATCGGCGGTGAGGACGATGCGGTGGACATTCCGGCCCGGCGCGACCGGCGCGTGGACGCCAAGGCCGCGCGCCTGCTGAAGAAGGTAGGCCGGCTGTTCCCGCACCTGCCGCTGCAGCCGGCCTTCTCCTGGGCCGGCACCTTTGCCGAGACCGCCGACGGCCTGCCCTTCTTCGGTCCCCACCCGCAATGGGGGCCGCGGGTCCTGTTCGGCATGGCATACGGCGGCAACGGCATCACCTATTCCATGATCGGCGCCGGCCTGCTGCGTGCCCGCATCGAACGCCGCAGGCACCCGCTGGCCGCGCTGTTCGGGTTCGAGCGGCTGGAGTAAAGTTCCCCTGGAGGCGCTGCCATGACAGGCATCGTTCAAGCAGCCGGTGATAGCGTCAGCGCTGTCGGCGGCCTGCGTGCTGCCCGCCCGTTCCGGAGCCCATCATGATCCGCTCGCTTTCGCTGCTGCTGTGCCTGCTTGCCCCCGGGGTTGCCCTGGCCCAGTCCGCGGCAGGGGCCACCGGCCCGCAATCGGCGACCGGTCTCAACCTGGCGGTCCCGCAGGCGCCCATGCAATACCTGGGTGATGGTTCGCTGCGCGGCGACCCGCCCGGCACCTTCTACGGCGACAAGAGCGGCCGCCGCCTGAGCGACCGTGGCGCGGCCAACGGCATCGCCGATGTCACCGACGACAAGCTGCGGGTCAACGGCAGCATCACCACCGGCATCGGCTACGCCAAGAACTTCGGCAACACCCATTACAACGCCGCCGAGTTGAACCTCAACAAGAACTACACCACCGACGAAGGCAAGACCCACAACGTCAACGTGAACATCCGCGTCAGCGAGGGCAAGGGTCCGGGCTTCGGCCCCTACGGTGGCTATGGCGGCTATGGCTACGGCCCCGGCCCCGGCTACTGGGACTACCCGCCCCCGTACGGCTGGTGAGGTAACGCACCACAGCGAAACGGCCGGTCACCCCGGCCGTTTCTGCATCCGCGTCACCGGCGGCGCGGTGCTCAGTCCCACCAGCCTTCGCGCTTGCTCGACAACACGCGCCCGTCGTGGCCGCTCATGCGCACTTCCACGCGCTGGTTGCGCGCGTTGCGGGCCTCCAGCTTCCAAGTGGCACCGTCGCGTTCGAAGGACTCCACCTGACGGAAACCGGCCTTCTGGGCCACGGCCAAGATCTGCCCGGCATCGAGCAGGGCGCGGGTGCTGCGCGGGTCGAAGATCTCACCGGTGGCCGGGTCCACGATCACTTCTTCGAAGCTGCCATCGGCACGGGTGACGTCCGCTTCCCACAGGCCGTCATCGCGTTCCAGCTCATGCACCTGGGTGTAGCCGGCGGCGCGCAGCTTGGCCTGTACGTCGGCAGCGCTCAGGTCGGCGGCGAAGGCCGGAGTGGATACCAGCGCGGTGGCAAGGGCGGCGGCCAGGATCAGCTTGTTCATGGGGGATCTCCAGAAAGGGCCGGTCGATTCCGGCACCGCCAGTCTGGCAAGCGCACCTAAGCGGACCATGAGCCCGGCTGTTAGGGAATGTTTAGACGGGCGGCGTATACCGTGTGGCATGTCCATGACCGCCTCCCTGTTGCTTCCCGTGCTGCTGGCGTTGAGCCCGCAGGAGCCCGTGCGCGTGCACGACGGCGGCAGCCGCCAGCAGGAGGCGGTGCGCCAGGCCGTGCGCCAGGGCCGGCTGGTGCCGCTGCAGCAGGTGGTGGCCGACGCGCTGCGCCGCTACCCCGGCAAGCTGGTGGAAGTGGAACTGGACGACGGCAAGTACGAGATCGAGATCCTGGGCGCCAACGGCGTGGTGATGGAGCTGGATTACGATGCAGCTACCGGGCGCCTGTTGAAGATGGAAGAAGATTGATGCGGATCCTGCTTGCCGAGGACGATGCCCTGCTGGCCAACCGGCTGCAGGCCCTGCTGGAAGAGGCCGGCTACTTGGTGCTGCACAGCGCCGAAGGCCGCCAGGCTGAGGAGCTGGGCCAGATCGAGGACATCGCCGCGGCGGTGGTCGACCTGGGCCTGCCCGGGCTGGATGGCCTGAGCATCATCGAGCGTTGGCGCCAGGCCGGGCGCGGCTTCCCGGTGCTGGTGCTGACCGCCCGGGCGCGCTGGCACGACAAGCTGGCCGGCTTCGATGCCGGGGCCGACGACTACCTGACCAAACCGTTCCAGCCCGAAGAACTGCTGCTGCGCCTGCGTGCGCTGATCCGGCGCAGCGCCGGCCATGCCAGCCCGCGCCTGCAGTGCGGGCCACTGCTGCTGGACGTCAACGCCGGCCGCTTCGAGCTGGACGGCGAGCTGCTGCACCTGAGCCCGCAGGAGCAGCGCATCCTGAGCTACTTCCTGCACCACCCCGACGTGGTGATCAGCCGCTCGCGGTTGGGCGAGCACGTGTACGAGGCCGGCTTCGATCCCGATTCCAACACGCTGGACGTGCTGATCGGGCGGATCCGCCGCAAGCTGGGCAGCGACCTCATCCATACCCATCGTGGGCAGGGCTTCCGCCTGTCGGCACAGCCATGAATACCGGCTCGCTGCGTACCCGCCTGCTGCTCGCCGGTGGCGTGGGCCTGGTGCTGGTGTCGGCGCTGGCCACCTGGTGGCTGGGTGCGATGTTTGAGCGTTCGGCACGCAGCGCGCTGGACCAGCGCCTGGGCAACGAACTGATCGCAGTGCTGGCGCTGGCCGAAAGCGATGCACAGGGCCGCCTGCAGCTGCGCCGTGAATTGTTCGACGAGCGCTACCAGCGGGTGTTTTCCGGTACCTACTGGCAGGTGCAGGACGCCAAGGGCCAGCCGCTGGGGCAATCGCGCTCGTTGTGGGATGAAACCCTGGCCACCCCGGCGACGCTGCGCACCGGGCCGGCGCAGGCCTTCGACACCACCGGCCCGCTGCATGCCCCCCTGCGTGCGCTGGCCCAGCAGGTCACGTTGCCGCGCGTGCCCACGCCGCTGCGCGTGGTGGTGGCCACCGACCGCAGCGATCTGGACGCCCAGGTCAGCGCGTTCCGCCAGCACACGGCGCTGGCGCTGGCCGTGCTGGTGGCGCTGTGGTTCGCGGTACTGGTCACCCAGGTGCATTACGGCCTGCGCCCGCTGGCCGAACTGAGCCGCATCGCCGGCCAGGTCCGCAACGGTGAAAACGTGCGCTTTCCGCAGCAGGGGTTGGTCAGGGAGGTGGCGCCCTTGGCGGTGCAGCTCAACGACCTGCTCGACCACCATCAGCGCATGGTGGTGCGTGCGCGCCGCAGTGCCGAGGACCTCGCCCATGCCTTGAAGACGCCGCTGACGGTGCTGATGACCGAAGCCGAGGGCGACGGCAGCGACTGGCGCCAGACCCTGCGCAGCGAAACCGCGCGCATGCAGGCCAGCATCGAGCGCTACCTGGCGGCCGGGATCGGTGCCGACAGCCAGCAGCGCACCGTGGTGGCCCCGGTGATGGGCGCGCTGTGCAGTTTGATGCAGCGCGTTCACAACGAACGCGGGCTGGTGTTCGAACAGGACCCCGATGCGCAGGGCCTGTTTGCCGGTGCGCGCGAAGACCTGGAGGAAATGCTCGGCAACCTGCTCGACAACGCCGGCAAGTGGGCCGCGCATACGGTGCGTGTCAGCGTGCGCCACGTCGGTAATGAACTGCACATCCGCGTGGAGGACGACGGCCCGGGGCTGCCGGACGCGGAGCTGCAACACGTGCTGGAGCGTGGCGTGCGCCTGGACGAGCGTGCCTCCAGCAACGGCCTGGGCCTGGCGATCGTGGCCGACATCGCCGAGAGTTACGGCGGCACCTTGGTGCTGGCCAATACGCACCCGGGACTGCGCGCGACGTTGACGCTGCCAGCGGGCTGACCGGCGGTGGTCCTACCGGCCCCAAATGCGCGTAGAGCCGACCGTTGGTCGGCTGCATTTCGCGAACAACCGAATGCCCGTGGTGTACGTCAGCCGACCAACGGTCGGCTCTACCCGGCCCCTACGGAACGCTCGTATGGTCGGCTGCACTTTGCGAACAACCTGACGCGCCCATGGTGCGCGTCAGCCGACCAACGGTCGGCTCTACCGGGAGTGGTGCATCCACCAGCAATCGATGGCGTCCAGCACGATGTGGATGATCAGCCCGATGCCGAACAACCGCGTTTTCTTCGGCACGCACAGGCCCGCATACACCGCAATCGCCGGCGCGGTGTGCAACGGATGGAAGCCGATGCTGCAGCGGTTCGGGGCGTAGATCGGGTCGGCCAGCAGGTGGTCCAGGTCGATGATCCAGCCCAGCAACAGCAGTGCCCACGCAGACAGAAAGCGCTTGCGCCAGAACATCCACGCCAGCAACGCCGGCACGGCGGCATGCAGGAACAGATGGAAGATCGCGCGTGCGCTCATGAGCCGGCTGCCGTGTTGAAAAAGGAAACCAAGCCGCTACGTAGCGCCGGGCTCTGCCCGGCGGTATGCCCGGCAACGGGAAGCGTGCCGCAGCAAGCAGCCGGGCAGAGCCCGGCGCTACGCGGGTGCCGCTGGCTCAGGCCAGCGGCTCGTCGGACAGATAGGTGTACCCGGTCAGGCCTGCTTCCAGCGCGTCGGACAGCTCCTGTGCGCGCTCCGGCGACAGCTTCGCTGCCGCCACGCGTTCGGCATAGCTGGCACGCAGGTCGGCCAGGCTGTAACCCACGTAGTCCAGCATCACGTCGGTGGTGTCGCCGCGGCGCTGCTGGGTGATCGCGTAGCCATCGGCATCGGCCAGCACTTCCACCGCGTCGGTGTCGCCGAACAGGTTGTGGATGTCGCCCAGGATTTCCTGGTACGCGCCCACCATGAAGAAGGCGATGCGGTAGCTCTCGCCCGGGTTCAGCGCGTGCAGCGGCAGCGAGCTGTCCAGGCTCTCGTTCTCGACGTAGGTCTTGACCATGCCATCGGAATCGCAGGTCATGTCGGCGATGATGCCGCGGCGCTGCGGCGCCTCGTTCAGGCGCTCGATCGGCACGATCGGGAACACCTGGTCGATCGCCCACGCATCGGGAATCGACTCGAACACGCTGAAGTTGACGAAATACTTGTCCACCAGGCGTTCGTTCAACTCGTCCAGCGCCGGGCGATGGCTCTTCTCGTCGTAGCTCAGGCGCGCACGCACCGCATGGGCGATGGCGTAGAACAGGTCATCGATGCGCGCCCGCTGCGGCAGGTCGATTTGGCCCAGCGCATAGCTGGACAGGCCTTCGGCATGGAAGTGCTGGGCTTCCTGGAACAGCTCCACCGCCGGGCGCTCGTCCAGCTCGGCGTGGATCTCGCGCAGGTGGCGGATCGCCGCCGGTTCGTCGTCGTGCTGGTCCGGCACGCGGCCTTCCTGCGCCTCTTCCACTTCGGACACGTTGGCAATCAGCACCGCGTGGTGCGCGGTCATGGCGCGGCCGCACTCGGTGACGATCCGCGGCGGGGTCAGGCCGTGTTCTTCGCAGGCATTGGCCAGCGGCTGCACGATGTTGCTGGCGTACGAATTGAGCCCATAGTTGATCGAGCAGAAGCTGCGCGAGCGGGTGCCTTCGTAATCCACGCCCAGGCCGCCGCCCACGTCCACGTGGGTGATCTTCGCACCCAGGCGCGACAGTTCCACGAAGTAGCGGGTGGCTTCGCGCATGCCGTTGGCGATGTCGCGCACGTTGGAGATCTGCGAGCCCATGTGGAAATGCAGCAGGCTCAGGCAGTCGGCGTACTCGGTGTCGCGCAGCGACTTCCACAGGTCCAGCAGCTGGCGCGGGGACAGGCCGAACTTGGCCTTGTCGCCGCCGCTGTTCTGCCACTTGCCCGCGCCCAGCGAGGCCAGGCGCATGCGCACGCCCAGGCCCGGCTTCACATCCAGCGCCTTGGATTCCTCCAGCACCAGCTTCAGCTCGGACGGCTTCTCGATCACGATGAAGGTCTGCAGGCCCAGCTTGCGGCCGATCAGGGCCAGGCGGATGTACTCGCGGTCCTTGTAGCCATTGCAGACGATCAGCCCGCCCGGGCGCGAGAGCGCCAGCACGGCCATCAGCTCGGGCTTGCTGCCCGCTTCCAGGCCGAAGCCCTCGCCATGGTGGCTGGCCAGGGTGCCGGCCACGCCACGGTGCTGGTTGACCTTGATCGGGTACACGGCGGTGTAGCCGCCCGGGTACTCCCAGTCGGCCTGGGCCTGCGCGAACGCGGCCTGCAGCTTGCCCAGGCGCTGGCCCAGGATGTCCGGGAAGCGCACCAGCAGCGGCAGCTTGGCGCCGGCCTCGCGGGCGGCGTCCACGATTTTGGGCAAGGACACCACCGGGCCGTCCTGGCCAGTCGGTCTCACCACCATGTGTCCTGCCTGATCCACGTCGAAGTAGCCATCCGCCCAATGCGGAATCGAGTAGGTCTTGCGGGCTTGGTCGAGGGACCAATCGGTCATTTCAGTGGGCCTGGTTGGTAAAAAAGGGGGTGCATGATAACGCCTATGTGGCGACAGCTCCGTTATCATGCGCGCCCGCGCCCGTGCTCAGGCTTCAAACCTGAACGGGCAACCCGTCCGGACGTGGCTTGCGCCACGCGGCACCGCCGCCAGCCCGGCTCCAATACCCTTCCGAACAGGACTGCTATTCCATGACTGACAACAACAACTGGTACATCGAGCATTTCGAGCGCACCGGCTCGGCCATCGGCTACCGCCTGACCGGCAAGCTGGACGAAGTGCAGTCGCCGTTCCAGAAGATCGAGATCTTCGCGACCACCGACTGGGGCAACCTGATGACCATCGATGGCGCCATCATGTTGACCAGCAAGGACAACTTCTTCTATCACGAGATGATCAGCCACCCGGTGCTGTTCACCCACGCCGCGCCCAAGCGCGTGGTGATCATCGGCGGCGGCGACTGCGGCACCCTGCGCGAAGTGCTCAAGCACCCGGGCGTGGAGAGCGTGACCCAGTGCGACATCGACGAGCAGGTCACCGTGATGGCCCGCAAGCACTTCCCGGAACTGTGCGATTCCAACGACGATCCGCGCGCCGAGCTGATGTTCGACGATGGCGTGGCCTACATGGCCAACTGCCCGGCCGGCAGCGTGGACGTGGTGATCGTGGACTCCACCGACCCGGTGGGCCCGGGCGAAGGCCTGTTCAACAAGGCCTTCTACGAGAGCTGCTTCAAGGCGCTCAAGGACGACGGCATCCTGGTGCAGCAGTCCGAATCGCCGCTGATGCAGCTGGACCTGATCAACGAAATGCGCACCGAGATGGGCAAGGCGGGCTTCGGCTCGTTCAAGACCCTGCCGTTCCCGCAGCCGTGCTACCCGACCGGCTGGTGGAGCGTGACCCTGGCCCGCAAGGGCGAGAGCAGCTTCGACTTCCGCCAGGCCGATTCGGCTGGCAAGGCGTTCGATACGCTGTACTACACCGCCGCGCTGCACACCGGCGTGCTGGTGACCCCGCCGTTCGTGGCGGCAGCCCTGAAGGGCTGATGCGGTAAGCGCCGGTTTCGATCGTTGCCGCGCTGTGCGCGGCCAGCCGACCAACGGTCGGCTCTACCGGTCGCCTTCGGCCCCGGTGTTGATCGGCCGGCCCCGGCAATGAAGGGGTAGGCACCGACCGTTGGTCGGTGCGCCCTGAAACCGCGATGCATGCGGACAAACAAAAACCCGCGCTGGCAACAGCGCGGGTTTTTTGTGCCCGGTAGTGCCGGCCGCTGGCCGGCAACCCCATGAACCCCTGACCTCAGATCGCCCAGATCCCGGCAATCACCGCCAGCACCAGACCCCACTTGATCACCTGGTAGGCCACCACGCTGCGCTCGCGCAGCGCCTTGGCCTTCAGCCGCACCTTGTACACGCCGCCAAACGCCTTGTTGACCCCACCGGTGGGGTCGCCCGGCAGGTTCGGCGAGGCGCCACCGGCCAGCAGCGTGGACGCCACCGCGCGGTTGAACAGGCCCGGTAGGCCGAAGCGCAGCGGGCGCGCGATGTCGCAGAACAGGATCACCCGGTCATCGGGCGTCTCGTTGTGCGCGTGGTGGATGTAGGTCTCATCGAACATCATCCACTCGCCATCGCGCCAGCTCTTCTTGATGCCATCCACCACGATGTAGCAGCCATCGTCGTTGGGCGTGGCCAGGCCCAGGTGCAGGCGCAGCGAACCGGCGAACGGGTCGCGGTGCGGGCGCAGTTCGCTGCCCGAGGGCAACTGGGCGAACATCGCCGCGCGCACGTCCGGCAGCGATTCCAGCAGCGCGGTGGTCTTCGGGCACAGCGTCTTGGCCGACGGGTGCGACGGGCCGTACCACTTCAGGTAGAAGCGCTTCCAGCCGCGGCGGAAGAACGAATTGAAGCCGGCATCGTTGAACGTGCTGGACGCGGCGATCTTGTCCGCATCGCGCAGCGCCAGCGCCTCATCGCGGATCATCTGCCAGTTCTGGCGCAGCGGTTCCAGCTGCGGGAATTCCTTGCCCGGGTCCAGGAACGGCGTGGTCGGCACCTTCGAGAACATGTACATAATCACGTTGATGGGGGCCATGAAGCTGGAGTGGTCCAGCAGCTGCCGCGACCAGCGCGCGCGCACCTTGCCGCGGAAATGGATATACAGCACGCAGGCGATGAACAGCGCTGCCAGCACGATCTTGGTCATCAGTCTTCCTCCGGCAGGGCCGGAACCGAAAAGTGGGGGCGATGCACGGCAGAAACCGGCACCGATAAGGCGTCAGGGGGCGGGGACGTGCCAGAGAGGGGCGGCCGCCCATGTCGCGATCAACAGCGTATGGTCGGCACCGGGTGCGCCGGGGTCAAGCGGGCGGTGGGGCCTGTTCAGCACCCCGTGCCTGAACAGGGCGACTGGACCACCCCGATGCACCGTCACCTCGGCGGCGCCGCCTCCCCCTCAGCGAGGCCTACCAGGACTTCTTCGCTCCGGTGGCCAGCGTGCTGCGCCACGCACTGCTGGCGTTCCTTGAGCGCATTGCCCATTCGGGCCTGTCCGCAAGCACTTGATCGAGAACGAAATTCTAGCGAGTGATACAGAATTGTCCGATTCTGCGTGACGAACTGTTCCACCCCCGGCTACGACATTTCTCCGACATTCTCTGGATTGGTGTACTGGTGAGTATTAAAATTAACGAAATCTTGATACCCACCCCTCCCCAGTAGCAGCACCGGTACGCCTGACGCTTTGCGCCGACCACCGGGTCGCCCAAAGAACGCCATGAATACTCCTGTTGCTTCGTGTGTCGGCACCGACACCGCCCCGGCCGAGCTGCTCAAGCGCGGCGAACGCCTGCTTGAACCGGACGTCTACCGCACCTGCCTCAACGGCCAGCAGGCCGTGGTGAAGGACTACACCCGTTACCGCGGCACGCCGCTGTCGCCGGTGGCGCGCCTGCTGGTGCGCCGCGAGGCCCGCATCCTGCAGCGCCTGAGTGGCTGGAAGCATGCCCCGGCCCTGCTGGGCACCATCGGCGGGCTGGCGCTGGGCATGGAGTTCATTCCCGGCCAGACCCTGAGCGCGGCCCAGTCGGTCGGCGTGGAGGTGTTCGAGCAGCTGCAATACGCCCTCACCCGCCTGCACGCGGCCGGCATCACCCACAACGACCTGCATGGCACCAACGTGATGGTCAGCGGCGGGGTGCCGGTGCTGGTGGACTTCACCTCGGCCTGGCGCAGCCCGCGCTGGCTGCCGGTGCACCCGGTATCGCGCCAGCTGCGCCGCAGCGACATGAAGAACCTGCTGAAGATGCGCCAGCGCCTGACCGGCCTGACGCCCACGCCGTCGCAGGCCGCGCTGGTGGCCGACCCGCGCTGGGTGGCCAGCCTGCGCGTGGGCTGGAAGCGCTTCTACCGCTGGTTCAAGGGCCACGCGTAACCCCGCCGCTGTGTCCCGCAGGCCGGGCGCGCTGCCCGGCCATGCCAACCCGACCCGCATACAGCGGACCGTAGCGCCGGACTCTGCCCGGCAAACACAACTTACAGCGCGTCAGCGTCCAGCTCACCGGTGCGGATGCGCACCACGCTGCCCAGGTCGTACACGAACACCTTGCCGTCGCCGATCTTGCCGGTGCCGGCGGCCTTCACGATGGCCTCCACCACTTCCTCGACCTGGCCATCGGTGACCGCCACCTCGATCTTCACCTTGGGCAGGAAGTCCACCACGTACTCCGCACCGCGGTACAGCTCGGTATGTCCCTTCTGGCGCCCGAAGCCTTTCACCTCGGTGACCGTGATCCCGGTGACGCCGCGCTCGGCCAGTGCTTCGCGCACGTCGTCGAGCTTGAACGGCTTGAGCACCGCCATGACCATCTTCATTCTGCTTGGCTCCTGTATTCCGGCGAGCGAGGATAACGCCTGTCCCCCGGTGAACGCGATGCGCGCGGTCAGTGCCGGCGCCGGCGTGGGGGACTATCCTTAGCGTATACCCTGCGGAGCAGTAGCATGATCGACCTCAACCACCTTGATGACCTGGCCCGTCGCCTGAGCGACATGGTCCCGCCGGGACTGCGCCAGTCGCGCGAGGAACTGCAGGCCACCTTCAAGACCGCGCTGCAGGCCGGGCTGGGCAAACTGGACCTGGTCACCCGCGAGGAATTCGACGTACAGCGCGCGGTGCTGCTCAAGACCCGCGAGAAGCTGGAGGCGCTGGAAAAGACCGTGGCCGAGCTGGAAGCGCGCGGCGGCGATACGCCGGCAGGCTGAGCCCGGGCCGCATCAGGCCGTTTGCAGCACAAACCGCTCGATCGCCAGCGCCACGCCGTCCTCGGCGTTGGTCGCGGTTTCGAAGCGCGCCGTCTGCTTCACCGCATCGATCGCGTTGCCCATCGCCACGCTGGTCCCGGCAAACTGCAGCATGGTCAGGTCGTTCTCCTGATCGCCCAGCGCCATCACGTTGGCCGCGTCCACGCCCAGGTGCGCGGCCAGCTTCTGCAGGCTCGGCCCCTTGCCCGCCCGGTGGTCGAACACCTCCAGGAAGAACGGCGCACTCTTGAGCACCGCGAAACGGTCGGTCAGTTCCGATGGCAGACGCGTGATCGCTGCATCCAGAACATGCGGCTCGTCGATCATCATCAGCTTGATGAACTGCATCGCCGGGTCCATGTCCTCCACCCGCCGGTACGACAGCGGCACGTGCGACAGGTGCGAATCGGCCACCGTGTAGATGCTGATGTCCTGGTTGGGCGTGTACATGCGCCGGCCATCCAGCGCCTGGAAGTGGATGCCCAGATCGCGTGCGATGCGTTCGCAGAACAGGAAGTCCTCGAAGCTCAGCGGATACTCAACCACGCGCTGGCCGCTGCCGAGGTTCTCCACCACCGCACCATTGCAGGCGATGCAGAATTCCGCATCGCCCTCGATGCCCAGCTCAGCCAGGAACGGTGCCAGCCCGGACACCGGCCGGCCGCTGGCCAGCACCACCCGCACGCCCTGCGCGCGGGCCGCGGCAATGGCCTGCTTCACCCGCGGCGTGAGCTTGTGGGCCGGGTTGAGCAGGGTGCCATCCATGTCGATGGCGATGAGGCGGACCGGGCTGGGGTGGTGCGGCATATCCATCAGGTTGAATGTTCGGGCGGTGCAGGGGGGCGTCCAGTCTAGCGGCAGCGCATGAACGCCCGCGACCGCGCGCGTCGCCTCAGAAGCCTTCTGGAGTCGGAACGCTCTGTAGTTCCTTCGCCTTCCTCCACCTCTCCACGGCGCCATGAAGGCGCGATGCCCGACTCCCGTCCAGTGGCCAACCAGTGACCTTCTCGACAAGCCGGCCACCCGCAAAGAAATAGAACACCGGTGTCGACCAGTCATCGATCTCTGGCCAGTCAAGCCAGTCATACGTCAAAACCATGCGCTGGGACGGATGACGTCGGTTCCAGCTCTCCACCTCGCGAACGCGAAGGTCACCTTCGGGAGGCACCAGCCACAACGCATCCTTGAAGCCGTCGGCAAGGCGTGAGTCCATGGAAATGGCCGCGCCTGCCGCATTCGAAAACCCACATACAGGATTACTCACTACGACAATGCCATCCCTGAGCCGGGCTTCGTCAGCCGGCTCCACGGAGATATGGTTGTTGTCTGTCACCATTACCCTACGCACTGCACCCTTGCCGGCCAACGCGCCGACATCCACCGAAGGGAGCGATGGGCGCCCGGCCTCTGCCAGCAGGATGTCCGCCCACTCGAATTCTCGTGCCTTGATCATTGAACGGATCACTTGATCAAGGTCACCCTCCCTGGCATCGCCAAGCGCGGTCAATGCCCGATAGACCATGGCCAACTCTCGCGCGACGCCAGGGTCCTTCGAGTAGAAGACAGTGGAGATCGCAGCATCCAGTCGCGCTGAAAGTGCCTGTGGATCGGTGGTACTGACAGGTGCCGGGAACTCCGCCCTATACAGACGCACCAGACGATCGCGCCTCTCGAGTGAGGTCATTTGCTGCTCAGCAGACGCCATCGCCTCGATTCTTTGTGAGAATTCGGGCGGCTTCCCTTTCGCAGAAGCGACCCCAACCGCCAATGTCGAAAGATGCAGGAAGACAAGCGCCTTCATGGCACCGTGGAATGCGACGGCGGCGAACTGTCGTCGCATAGGCACGATCAGCCGTTGGACGTGCAGGCAGCACGCAGACCATCACGACAGGGACGCTGACCTTCACACCTGTCCCCTTCGAGGAACGGGCTGTCGCTGTCGCCAGATTCTCCTCCGATGCCCAGCGGAGCACTATTGCAATGATCATCAATATCGCTACGGAGGGAGGCCGTAATCGTGCTCGTCCCGGACTCAAGCAGCTTCATGCGCTCTTCCATGTGATGAAGATCGGCGCGCCTTCATTGCGCACAGCTTCTATATCGCAAAACTGTTCGTTGCTCAACAAGCACAGCTGGAGATTCGCTACGTCGATCTGGGTTGTCCTGTGTGATTTGTGATTCATGTCAGTTTTGAAATTGCCAACGTGTACTGCTACGTCGAGTCGATGGTGGGCGACGAGCAACTGCCGGCGTTTCATCCATAGCGCTGACAACGCAAACAGCATCGACAGGCGCGAAAATCTCCCTGGTGGCATCGCGTCGCCCACGTTCGGTTGGTGCTTATCCCGTGCTTCAACCAGACGAATGCGACTTCACACATGAAACGGTTGCTGCGCCGTACGCCACGCCAAACGCATTGAGCGATGCACCGCAATACCCACATCCAGCTGCAGGGTTTGCCTATACCGGTCAACGTTGAACTTACCCACCATTGCGAGCTTGACCGACAACTTTGGGTAATCGCATGAGCCTGGCGCTGGTCCACAGCCGTGCCCGCGCAGGCGTCAACGCGCCTGCCGTCCGCATTGAAGTACTGCTCTCCGGCGGCCTGCCGCACACCCAGATGGTGGGCCTGCCGGAAACCGCCGTGCGCGAATCGCGCGACCGCGTGCGTGCCGCCATCGTCTGTTCGCAGTTCGAGTTTCCACAACGCCGCATCACCATCAACCTGGCCCCGGCCGACCTGCCCAAGGAAGGCGGTCGCTTTGATCTGGCCATCGCGCTCGGCATCCTGGCCGCCAGCGGGCAGATCGATACGCAGGTGTTGTCGCGCTACGAATTTCTGGGCGAACTGGCGCTGACCGGTGAACTGCGCCCGGTGAACGGCGTGCTGCCCGCCGCCCTTGCCGCCGCCCGGCTTGGCCGCACGTTGATCGTGCCACCGGAAAACGCCGCCGAAGCCGGCTTGGCCGGGCACGCCGATGTGCGCGTGGCGCGGACGCTGCTGGAAGCATGCGCCGGCCTGAGTGAGCGCACGTTGCCCAAGGCCCTGCCTGCCGACGTCGCCAGCCTGCCCATGCCCGACCTGCGCGACGTACGCGGCCAACCGCAGGCACGGCGAGCGCTTGAGGTAGCCGCTGCCGGTGGTCACCACCTGTTGCTGATAGGCACGCCGGGCTGCGGCAAGACGCTGCTGGCCTCGCGGTTGCCCGGCATCCTGCCCGACGCCACCGAGCTGGAGGCACTGGAGACCGCCACGGTGGCGTCCTGCACCGGCGGCGGCATCGACACCGCCCGTTGGCGGCAGCGCCCGTACCGATCACCGCACCACACCGCCAGCGCGGTATCGCTGGTGGGCGGCGGCTCGTTCCCGCGCCCGGGCGAGATATCGCTGGCGCACAACGGCGTGCTGTTCCTGGATGAGCTGCCCGAATGGAGCCGGCACGCACTGGAGGTGCTGCGCGAGCCATTGGAGTCGGGCCAGGTGATAGTCGCGCGCGCGTCGCGCAGTGAAGCGTTTCCCGCACGCTTCCAGCTGGTGGCCGCGATGAACCCCTGCCCCTGCGGATGGGCCGGCGACCGGAGCGGGCGCTGTCGCTGCGCGGTCGATGGCATCCAGCGCTATCGCGGTCGCGTGTCCGGCCCGCTGCTGGACCGCATCGACCTGCATGTGGAGGTGCCGCGGTTGGAGCCGCACGAACTCCGCGATGACACGCCGTGCGGCGAAGACAGCAACACGGTGCGGGCGCGGGTGGTGGCGGCGCGCGAAGTGCAGCTGGGCCGCAGCGGGAAGGCCAATGCGCAGTTGCAACCGGGCGAGCTGGCGCAGCACTGTCGGCTGTCTACTGCGGATCGGCAACTGCTTGAGGATGCGGTGGAACGATTGCAGCTGTCAGCGCGGTCGATGCATCGCATTCTTCGGGTGGCGCGGACGGTGGCCGATCTGGAGGGGAGTGAGGACATTCGGACGGCGCACGTGGCCGAAGCGATCGGGTATCGGCAGTTGGATCGTGGTGGGGGTGGATGAATCGATAGCCGTCCCCGCTGTATTAGCTGAATCCCAGCTTCCCGCTCGTTGACTATTGATTCCAGCGCAAAAGAAATTCCCGAATTCCCCGCTTACTCCGCAAAGATCCAGCCACCAGACTGTCGGCCACCCGTACCACCGGCCTCTCACTGGATCTCCCCATGTCCCCCGCCTCGCACGCATCCAACGCCAACGCCCTCTCCCGCCTCACCGCCGGCGGTTTCAGCATCGGTGTGGAAGCGCCGCTGGACAACGACTGGACACCCGCCGGCGAACTCGCCCGCCGCAACAGTGGTCGGCTGCCCGGCGAACCGGACATGCAGCACCATGCGGACCTGGCCAAGCTGGTGGACCAGCTCGGCTTCCGGGCGTTGTGGGTGCGCGATGTGCCGGTGTACGACCCGTCCTTCGGCGATGCCGCGCAGGTGTTCGAGGTGTTCACCTACCTTGGCTACCTGGCCGGCATCACCCACGACATCCTGCTAGGCACCGCCGCCGTGGTGCTACCCATCCGCGAGCCGCTGCTGACCCTCAAGGCTGCCGCCACGGTGCAGCAGCTCAGCGGCAACCGCTTGCTGATGGGCGTGGCCAGCGGCGACCGCCCGGTGGAGTACCCCCTGTTCGGCCGCGACTTCCCCGGTCGGGGTGCCAACTTCCGCAACCAGGTTGACCTGCTGCGCGACCACGCACGCGCGCACCTGCCCGAACCGCTGGACCTGCTGCCCCGCCCATCCGCGCCGCTGCCGCTGCTGGTGGCCGGGCTGTCGCAGCAAACCCCTGCATGGATCGGCCAGCACATGGATGGCAGCCTGGCCTTCCCCGGCACACCGGCAGAGCACGCCCATCGCGTGGCCGCGTGGCGCGCGGTGGCCGGTGCCAAACCCTATGCCAGCTTCATCCACCTGGAGCTGGACGCGCGACCCGACGCGCCCATGAAGCGCTGGCGCTTCGGCTTCAGTGGCGGCCGCACCGCGCTGATCCAGGAGTTGCAGGCCATGCGTGCTGCCGGTGTGGACCATATCGGCCTGCAGGTGCGCCGCAACCAGCGCCCGCTGGATGACACCTTCCACGAAATCGCCGAGTACGTCCTGCCGCTGTTCCACAGCTGCGCGGCTACCGACAACGCGCCCGGCGCGACAACGCGGGCAACCGCAGACGCCTGAGCTCGACTGCTTTCCCCCCTCCCCCTTTTCATCGAGACACCCATGCGCATTTCAGTCCCCACCCGGCTGGGCTTCGGCACCGCCCCGCTTGGCAACATGTACCGCAACATCCCCGAACAGGAAGCGCTCGACACCGTTGAGGCCGCCTGGCAACAGGGCATCCGCTACTTCGACGCCGCCCCCATGTACGGCGCCGGCCTGGCCGAGATCCGGCTGGGCACGGCGCTGCAGCAACACCGGCGCGACGACTACGTACTCAGCACGAAGGTGGGGCGCTTGATCCTGGATGAGCGCGAAGACACCACCCAGCGCGACCTCGGTGAGAAGGGTGGCCTGTTCGAGCACGGCCTGCCCAACAAGATCGTCTACGACTACACCGCCGACGGCACGCTGCGCGCCATCGAGGCCAGCCTGGCGCGCCTGAAGACCGACCGCCTGGACATCGTGTGGATTCACGACCCCGCCCGCGACTTCCACGGCGAAGGCTGGCGCGACGTGTTCGACATCGCCATGAACGGTGCCGCCAAGGCCCTGACCCGGCTGCGCGAGGAAGGCGTCATCAGCGCCTGGGGGCTGGGCGTCAACCGCGTGGAACCGTGCGAAATGGCGCTGCAGCAGGCCGACCCGGACGGCTTCCTGATCGCCGGCCGCTACACCCTGCTGGACCACGCCGACGCGCTGCGCGCCCTGATGCCGGCCAGCACCGCGCGCGGCTTGGGCATCATAGTCGGCGGCCCGTACAACTCGGGCATCCTGGCCGGCGGCACGCACTACGAATACCAGCAGGCCACGCCCGAGATCCTGGCCCGCGTGGACGCCCTGCGCGCGGTGTGCGCCGAGTTCAACGTGGACATCCGCGCGGCCGCCCTGCAGTTCTCGCTGGCCCATCCGGCAGTGGCGGCGGTGATTCCCGGGGCCAGCCAGCCGAGCCGCATCGCAGAGAACCTGGCGCTGGTGGATGCGGAGATTCCGGCTGCGTTCTGGCAGGCGCTGCGCACGCGTGGGTTGGTGGCGGTGGATGCGCCGCTGCCGCAGGCGGGGTAAGGCGCAGTGTGGGCGTAGTGCCATCGCCGTAGCGCGGCATGCGCCTACCCACGCGCAGCATCGGCCGGTAGCGACTATGGCGCCCCCGAGCCACCCTCTTGAACAGTGGGTGGTGCGGGAGCGGTTGGTAGCCGGGGTCACCCTGAAAGGTGAGATGCGCATGCTGCGCACCATCTCCCATGGGGTGATCAGACACATGGCCGCACAGCTGCAAATCCCCGCATCCACGTAACCACTAGACGCATGCCCCGCACCGTCGCACCATGGCAGGCATGCGCATTGAACAGCTCACGCTCCCCACTGCCGACGTTGCCGCCACGGCCGCCTATTTCGCCGACGTGCTGCAGCTTCCCGTGCATGACGCAACGGTCACGCTCGGCTGGAGCCGGCTCCACCTCGTCCCCGCAGGCAACCTCCCCGTGGGCGGCGTCCACCTCGCCTTCAACGTGCCGCACAACCGCTTCGCCGCCGCCACCGCCTGGCTGGACGCGCGCGCCACGCGCCAGCGCAATGCCGAAGGCCAGGAGCATTTCACCTTCGAAGGCCGGTGGGATTCCGAATCGATCTACTTCACCGGGCCCGATGAGCTCATCCTCGAACTCATCGCCCGCCGTCGCCTGCCCGCGTCGGAACGCACCGGCGCGTTCCACGGCAGCGAAATGACCTGCATCAGCGAAGTGGGCGTGCCAACCAACGCCGTCGCCGCGCTGCAGACCCGGATTGAAACCACATTCGGCCTGGCGCCGCTGTCCACGCCCACGCCTTACTTCGCGCCCATGGGCGATGACGAAGGCCTGCTGATCGTGGTGGATGCCACCCGCCGCTGGTTCCCCGAGCAACGTTGGCTGCCCAATGCACAGGGCCTGCAGGTGCGGCTGAGCGGCGTGCATGCCGATGCGGTGCTGGAAGATGCCGCACTGGGCTGGCGCGTGCAGTCGGCGTAAACCGGCGCTACCAGCTGCCCGAGGCGCCCCCGCCGCCACTGCGCCCGCCACCGCCGGACCAGCTGCTGGACGAGCTGGACGAACTGCTGGACGAACTGCTGCTGGAATCGCGGTCGCTGCGCCGTGTGCGCCGCCCGCCCTTGCCCCGGCTGCCCGGCTGCGGGCGCTGGTGGAAGCCCATCACCATGGTCCAGGTGATGTAGAGGAAGAAGCCGCCGGCGATCACCATCACCAGGCCCGCATCATCGCCGAACTTCGAATAGGTGCGATGGACCAGCCACGCGTACACCGCCGATACCCCGCACAGGAACACCAGCCGCACGAAGAACCCCAGCTTGCCGGTGCGCCAACTGGTGCGTAGCGCGGCCACCCACAAGGTGGCCAGGCCCACCGCAATGGACAGCACGAACACCAGCAGCAAGTGCAGCGCCAGGCTGGGAACCGGCCTGCCCATCGACACACTGGCTACGCTTGCCCCCACCGCGGCCACCAGCAGGAACGACAGCACCCAGCGCGCCCGGCGGCTGTCCACCCACAGCCAGCCCAGCACCATGGCCACCGGCACCAGCATGCCCATGGCGATCGCCAGCGCGGCGGTAGCACCGGGGGTGATCAGCGCGCAGGCCAGCGCGCCCACGCACACCACCGCAAGCATGAGCGACGGAACGCGCCACCAGCGGCTGGGCACGCCACGCTGCCCCGCGCGGCGGGCCCATGCGCCCAGCAGCGCCCCGGCCAGCAGTGCCAGCGCCACGATGCTGTCGCCACGGCGCCAGTCCTGTGGCAGGCGCACCACGTTGTCGGTCTCGGCAGGCAGCGGCAGCGCCTCGCCGTCGATCAGGCCCACCAGCAGCGCGCTGCCATCGAGGATGCCCTGGCCGGGTTCGCCCTCGCGCAGCCGCGGAATGATGGCCTGGTCGATGATGCGCTGCGCATACGCATCGGGGATGGCCCCTTCCAGCCCGTAACCGGTCTGGATGCGCACGCGGCGGTCGCCCATCGCCAGCAGCAGCAACACGCCATCGTCCACGCCCTTGCGGCCGATCTGCCATTGGTCGAACACACGCTGCGAATAGGCTTCGATGCCCTCGTCACCGGCGCTGTCGACCACCAGCACCTGCAGCTGCGCACCGCGCCGTGCCTGCAGCTCCAGCGCCTGGGTGCGCAGTTGCTGGGCTTCATCGGCCGACAGCACCTGCACGGTGTCCACCACCGGATCGTGCAGGTCAGGGATGGGGGTGGGCGCGGCCAGCGCCAGTACCGGCAGCAGGCACAGCACCATCACCCACTGCCACAGTTGCGTCGTCCTGGCGTGCATCACAGCGTCCGGTTGCTTGATGCCCGCATGCTACGCGATGCGCCGCAGCCCGGCGCAAACGAAGAAGCCCCGCATCACGCGGGGCTTCCGGGGGCGGCCGTGCCGGTGGCCGTCACTCTTCCTCGTCCTGCCACCCCTGCTGCTGGTTCTGGTTGCGCTGCTGCTCGTCCTGCTGCTGTTGCTGCTGGTCGCGTTGATTCTGGGAATCCTGCTTGCGCTGCTGGGTCATGGAAGGTCTCCGGAGCCCACCGGCGGAATGCCGGGGGTGGGGCAATGCTGTGCAGCGCCGGGTTAAGGACGCGTGGGAGAAACCTCAGAAAATCGTCAAGCCAGCCGCACCCGCACGCGCCCATGCCGCGTAGTGCCTGCAATGGTTGCGTTTGCGGGGGAATGGCCGTGCATATGGCGGTGCGGAATGGCCACATACCACTCCGCCCGCCGTGCCTGCTCAGCTGCGTGAATGGGTGACCTGTGCAGCAGCGAGGCGGCCGCCTATGATGGCCGCCACCCTCGCCCCGCCCGGAAAGGAATGCCCCATGCGAGGACTCACGCTCAGCGCCGCCTCGGTTGCCGACACCGACGTGCTGCACCGCCTGCTGCAGCTGTATTACTTCGAAGCGTCGGCATGGAGCGGCGAGCAGATCGCCCCCGACGGCACCTACGACTGCGCCCGCGCCGATGTGGAAGCCAACCTGCGCGACACGCCCACCTGGGCGCAGCTGCTGTGGCTGGACGGCGTGCTGTGCGGGTTTGTGCTGGTGGACGAGGTGGAGCACGAGGGCCACCACATTCCCGAGCTGGCCGACCTGTTCGTGCTGCCCACGCACCGCGGCAAGGGCATCGCACGCGAGGTGGTTGCGCGCCTGGTGCTGCCGGGCAGCGGCCGCTGGTTGCTGGCCACGTTCCGCAACGACACGGTGGCCCATGCGTTCTGGCGCCGGAACCTGCCGAAGATGGGCCTGACCATCGAGACGCCGGCGCCGCCCGACGACTCGGACTTCCACTTCTTCCTGATCAGCGCAGCGTAGCCCCCGCCTGCACGCCTACGCCGACGGCGGCTCGCGGTCGGCCACCGCGTTGAGCCAGGCGCGCTTGAGGAAATCGCGCACGGCTTGGAAGCGCGGCGTTTCATACAGCGAGCGGTGCGTCCACAGCCACACGTCCTGGGTGAGTGCCGGTGCATCGCGCACGCGCACCAGGCCGCCCACGTGTTCGGCCACCGTGCGCTCAATCACGCCCAGCCCGCCGCCGGCGGTCACGCCGTCCAGCACGCCCACCGAGTAGTTGCAGCGCAGCCACGGCCGGTTGGCGCCGGGCAAGGTGCGCAGCCAGCGCTCCACCTCGAACTCCACGCGCGGTTCGTCCAGCCCCACGAATTCCAGTTCATGCCACGCCTGGTTGGCGATAGCCGCCTGCCGCCGCGCGGCGTAGGCCTGGTTGGCATACAGCGCGTACTCCACCCGGCCCACGCGGTCACCGCGCAGGTCGGTGGTGTCGGGCGGGCCGTAGCGCAGCAGCGCGTCGGCCTCGCGGCGGGCCAGGTTGTAGGGCTCGCGCGAGGTGAGCACCTCCACGCCCAGGCCGGGGTGCAGGCGGTTCAGCCCGGGCAGCAGGGTGATCAGCAGGAAGCTGGCCCATTCGTCGGCATTGATGCGCACCGTGCCCACCAGCTCCTTGGGCGTATCGGCCTCGCGGGCGATCTCGTCGGCGGCCTCTTCCATCTGTTCGGCCAGCGCGAACACCCGCTGCCCCAGCTCGGTGGGGATGCAGCCGGTGGACGTGCGCTCCACCACCTTGCCGCCCAGACGCTCTTCCAGCGCATCCAGCCGGCGCGACAGCGTGGCCGTGCTCATGCGCGCAGCCTTGGCGGCTTCGCGCAGGGTGCCGCCGCGCACTACTGCCAGCAGCACCATCAGGTTGTCCCAGGGAAAGTGTTTCATATATGAAACGGCCGCCTACGATATTGGGGGTTTTTCACCAATTTTGAAACTTATACCATGGCCCCCGGGCGCGCTACGAGCGTTGATCGCCGCCCCCTCCCCCTCCTCCGATCCGCTCCCCGCGCTCCCGGCCCTGCCGGCGGCGACCATCAGGTGCTGCACCATGAAAGCTGAAAAGACCCTCTGGGACCGTGTTGTCCACGCCGTGCTGTTTGAAGGCATTGCCCTGTGCCTGTGCGCACCGGTGATGTCGTACGTGCTGGGCAAGTCGCTGTTCGACACCGGCGTGCTCACCATCGCCCTGGCCACCTGCGCCATGCTGTGGAACATGCTCTACAACGCGATGTTCGAGCGCGTGGAAAAGAAGTTCGGGTTCAAGCGGACCGTGCCGGTGCGCATCGGGCATGCGGTGGGCTTTGAAGGCGGGCTGGTGCTGGTGGTGGTGCTGCTGGCCGCGTGGTGGCTGTCCATTTCCTACTGGGATGCGTTCCTGTTGGAAATGGGGCTGATCGCGTTCTTCCTGCCTTACACGTATGTGTACAACCTGGTGTATGACAAGGTGCGGGAGCGGTTGGTGCGGCGGGGGGAGGGTGGGCGGGTTAGTGAGGCCTGATAGGATCCTTGTCGTGGGCACTCGTGGCACACACTAGGATGACGAGCTCCTGACTAGTGCTTTTCGTCTGGACGGAAACAGCTCGCCAATCGTGTCGCCGTGATGTTGCTGGATGAAACTCTCTGCCGAGCGAAGTGCGTCGCTCGGCCCAATGCAATAGACGGCGAGGCCAGAGTGGCGTGGCGACAGCGTTTAACGTTCCTGATGAAACCAGAGGATTTGGGCTCTTCCGGGGTCGCGTCCATGGGTGGATCACGGCAACGCAACCGACAGCTTCGTCGGCACCTGTAGCAGAGTGCCCAACGGCTGTGATATGAGTTCCACACCCTTCGAGTGGGTGCTTTCAGGGATTTGAAAGATGACGTGGTTAAGTAGAACTACGCGGCGCGTGCCCGCCTGTGATGGAGCGCTCAGGAGCAAGATGCTCTGGCCGAGTTCCTTGCCTGCCTGGCTCTGTTGCGTCGCGCTGATCGGAATTTTGGTCTCGTCTGCAAGCGGCCAGACCGTCACCTACATCCATACCGATGCATTGGGTTCGGTGGTGGCCGAGTCCGACGCCAATGGCAATGTGATCAAACGATATGACTACGAGCCCTATGGGGAAGTCGTGGCAGGAGAAATCACAGATGGACCAGGCTATAGCGGACATGTGAGCGACGCAGCCACCGGGCTGAGCTACATGCAGCAGCGCTACATGGATCCGCAGTTGGGCGTGTTTCTGAGCGTTGATCCTATAACAGCCTACGAGCAGCCGATTAATCAGTTCAGTCGGTATAGGTATGCGAATAGCAACCCGTACCGATTTACCGATACTGACGGTCGTCAAGCAGCAGAACGTTTCGTAGAGCAGCATCGCAATGACATGCAGGCTGGCAACGGAGCAGTCTACGAGCCGCTCCAACCATACGCTGTCGCCGCTACGGGGTTAATGCTTGCTCCTGTAGCGGTGGAACTTGGTCTAGCCGCAATGGCTAACCCAGGTGCAATGGCCGCGGCCACCAACATAGCTGCGGAGATGGCTGGGGTCACCGGAACCGTGGGTGCCGCTGGCCTTGCCGCCAAGGAGGTAGGGCCACTGCTGCAAGCTGCTGGTAAGCCGTTCAACGCAAGCGGCCTTTCCGTGGCTGCGCGAAAACTCGAACAGCACGCCACTCGTCCAGGCGGAACCTTCGCAGCTCCGACAGGAAGCGTGGCACAGAAGAATGAAACCGCTAGCCGCGTTGTAGAAGGGCTCCTGAAGAGTCCAGATACCGTCAAAAGCTCCCTGAGTGGCGGAGGGGTCGAGTACAGAATCGCGAGCGGTCAAGGGGTGCGGTTCGAAGCCGATGGAGCGTTTAACACGTTTTTGGATCCCAAGAAAAAATAGGTGGAACATGACAAGGTTTTCAATTGATTACGTGAGTCCGATGGACTTTGAATCGCTCGCCGCTGAAATATCATTCGACTCACAGCTTCTATGTCGCATCGATCAGGAGCGCGTTGATGGAGTACTTGAGATCGAGTTCTTTCATCTGACTAGAGCTATTGAGGCCGACGTAAAGATGAAGTTCTCTCTGCCAGAGTTCCTCAAAGTCATTGAGGAAACTTGCTCGGACCTGCGTGCGACTCCTTCCTAGATTTACTCTTCATCGCGGCGGGGCGGGAAGGCATCGTAGTCCTTCAGCTGGCCGCGTGGTGGCTGTCCCTTTCCTACTGGGATGCGTTCCTGTTGGAGATGGAGCTGATCGCGCCCTTCCTGCCTTACACGTATGTGTACAACCTGGTGTATGACAAGGTGCGGGAGCGGTTGGTGCGGCATGGGGAGAGTGGGCGGGTTAGCGAGGCCGGGTGATGTTCGGCGTATGCACCATCGCACGCGCTCCTGAAGGCGCGCCTGTCTGATCATACCTTCTGACGGGTGCGCCATTCCTCTTGATCGTTTTGCTGTCCCCTGCGGATTGAGCGAAACAATGCTGGGGCCAATGCTCCCCTGGAGAGACAAGGACCCAGACTCAACGTTGCTCAGCAAACAGGCGGGCATCCGTCAGCAACGGCACGCCTGGAGGTGCTGCGGCCCACGCGACGCTTGAACCCAATGACGCCAGTGGCATATAGCCACCCAGATCGGTCGAGGAGTGCATCGAACTTGGAAGTTCTGCAACCGGCACGATGGTACCGATAATATTCATCAAGCGCGTTGGGCAATTGCCGGTATCCTCATCGTGCGGGCCCGCTTGAAATCGTGCAGCACCGCTTAGATTCGCCTAACACCTATCCCACGTACGATCTTCTCCAAAGCGGTCTTCTATATTCCTTGCAGGCCGGTCGCCGTCTGCACGAGTTCAGACATTCGTGGCGGAGGCTCCTCCATGTGTCTGGCGAAGTTGCTGTACCAGCTCATCCTCCGGTACGAAAAAGGCAGGCCCGGGCATTTCTATGCGGTGGTAGTGAACCGGTAGGCCGTAGTGTGTTCGCAACTCCGATAGGTACAACTCGGTTGCCACATCCAATTCTGGTTCCGCCGCTACATAAAACCGGGCTGGTTGCAGCCCTGGATGGCGGTGAGCGTATTCCAGTAGCTGGCCCAACGCCTGCCGCACAGCACTCGCGGCGTTGTTAGCCACCTTGATCTCGTAGAGATCTCCTCCTTGCTTGCGGTGCTGCGCCGACAACACCAGCACATCGAAAGTTCCGCCGGATCCAACCGGCTCCTCAACCCGCACCATCCCTGGTCGAGCGTGTTCCAACTGGTTAGCCAAGAACGCCGACAGTAAGTTATGGCGCAAAACGATCCTACGCCGATGTGCCGGCAGGTCCGCATACGCCTCGCTGGCGCGAGGAGTGTGCTTCTTTGCCTTGCGAGGCGTTTGCTGAGTATCAGTCCTTGCAGCTAAACGCGTATGGACAAACCAAGGGAACATATTACGAAGCAGGAAGTCCCCCTTGAAGCAATCAAGCTCTTGCAGGTGCTGCGTCAACGCCTGCGCAACCTCTGCCCAATTTCCGCTTGGAGCGTGGAACCCAGTATTCTCCTCGAACCACCCCAGCACCGCCGCCTGCCTACTTTCGTCCACCAAGGTGTGGTAGATCTTTGGGTGTAGGGCAGCGAACATTCTCGCTACCAAAAGGTACGGCGTTTTTGCCTGCCGTCCCAATGCACGTTCCGCTGTCAACTGTGAAATGGTCAGATGAAATTGGGCAGGGCTACCATCTGCATATGCATCCCTCATCAACTGCATCAGCAGCATCCGCGAGCGCTCTGCGTTCTCTCGCCCAAGCAAGCCCTGTCCAGCATTGCTGACGTGATTGTCCGCATCCAGCCAGATGATCGAGAACGCTAGGTCAAGGTCGCCGGCGACGATCGCAGCATCAAGCCTAGCCACCGATGAACGGTACTTGGGCCACCAGTAGTAGAGTTGTGGGTTGTCGGATGAAAGAAAGCACTGCACCAACCATGCCGCGTCCTCGCTCAGCTGGTGTGTGATCGGTGCGACAGGCAAGGTTCGTCCGACCCAATTGCTGCTCACAACCCCTAACACCTCCAGTAAGGCGACTTCATCCGCGATGTCAACGGCTATTCCCGCAGCTCTTCCGCCCGACTTCAGGCAAAAGCTCGACATGTTCGCATTGACATAGCAGAGGTTTGGGCGCCGTCGTGCGACATCGGTATCGGCAAATCCCGGGAGCGTCACAGTCTCGGGGTGCAACACAAGCGGCTGCCTGCGTACCACCTTCCTCGGGTCGTTAAAACGGCCCCTCCCATCCTTTAGATAGAGACGCTGCCCGGGCCTATCCGGATGCTCAAACCCTACCGCATGCGTTTTCAACTCAACCTGCTTGAATCCCAACTTTCCCAACAGGGCTTCGACTTCAAAGGAGTCCAGCACACACACCTCTCGATTCAGGTCGTGACGCCTAGCAGAACCCGACGTTGGCGCCGAAGTGATAGCTACTAAGCTTCTGTGCCGCCAAGGTGCGCCGCGCAACAGTGCCGCACGAATTCTCCAGTAGCCCGCATCAATCCGCCAGCTGATAGGTCATTACCGTGAGCCCTCCACCTGGCGCGACCGGGGCGTGGACCAGACATAGATCGCACGCGGAAGAGTTGGACACCGACACCTCCGGATCTACCTTCTGTGCGTCGTCAATTGACTGACGTTCTATCCGTAGTTTGCGCATCGGTGCTTTCAACAGCCTTCTTAGCTAGGCTCTTCGCGTTCTTGGAGAGAGCCTTTCGTATGCGCTGCTGAGCATCCTTGACCTTCTCCCCATCAAGCACCTCTCGTTTGAGTATCTCGTTATTGAGCAACTCAACGATCGCCTCAGGCTCGATCTTCAACTCAGGGAACAAGCGACGCATCTCACGACGTACCACCGATACAACTGGCTCAGCCAGAATGACCTGCGCCACAGTGAACTTGTTGAGTACAGAGATGTGCTGATGGTAGAGACCCATGGCATCGGAGGTAATGCCTTCTCTACAGAGAAGGAACAGGCGTCGCTGATCCTCTTCATTTTTCAAGTTGATGTCTGCAACGCAGAATGAAGAGACAAGCTCATACTCGATTGGCTGTCCGAACTTGATTCGGTACAGACGCCACTCCAACGCATTCGTGAGTACGATCCACTCAATACCCTCGTGAGCGCCATAGTTGATGGCCTGCCGAAGATGCGTCTCGTTGAGGGCTATCGCAGCAGCCTTCACCTCGATTAGCACGCGAATCTTTCCGTCGATCTTCACCGCAAGGTCGCAGAACGTGCCACGAATCTGCTGCTCGCTAGTCAGTTCATTGTATTTGTCATAGCCGAACACCTCGGCGAGCATATCCTTGACCAGAGTCACCGTGTCGGCCTCGGACACATCCCTGGTCTTGTGGGAAATCGCAACAGCAACCAGAGATTTAACAGTAGCCGGCCAGCGATCCATCACCTTCTTCGGAATCTTCAACATAGCCCCCCCTTTCCTTGGCAGTTTCCGCATATTGGCGGCTTGGCGAGCTTCACGCAACGCCCCTTGGGAAATCCGCCCGGTCCATTGGTCGAAACGCGAAGTCTAGCTTCGCTCGCGTTACCGCCTTTCCGGCGCCCCAGATGGATTTAGGTCACGTCCACCAGTAGCGGAGTGCGCCGTTCCTCCCTGGCAGCAGCGCGAAATATCGGGATTTTGAATAACCGAATCTGCGCAGTACGGTTGCTCCGCAAAGGAGAACCCTCATGCCCATCAAGAGCTTTGGCTTAGCCGTCCTGTCAGCTACCCAATCGGTATGTGTCTGCACCTGCAACAACATCAAGATCCCTGTCACCACCGTGTGGATGGCATCGGATCATTGGCCAGAGCGCACCAATGCGGCCGCGCTAATCGATGCCTTCACAGCCACCAAGAATTCGCGCACCCGCCACCCCACCATCACCCCCACCTCTCCAAACCCCCAACTCCAGTTCACCGCATCGTTCGCACCAGCTGCGACCCCCTGCGAGCTTCATCCCACTTCTGCACATCCACCGCACTCCACTTCGCATCATCGCGAATGCTGCCCGCCTGTTCGGTTGACCCTCTGCATACCCGAACGCATGGTGCACGCATGAACACACTCACGCGCATTGCCCTGCTCGGCGACGTGGCCAGCATCCGCCAGGGCCACCCCTTCCGCGGTGCCATTGCCGCCGTGCCGGAGGGCCCGGTGCAGGTCATTCAACTCAAGAATCTTGCCCTGGATGGGCTGCAGGAACGCGACCACCTGCTGCGCACTGCGCTGCGTGCGCGCAAGCCACCCGACTGGGTGCAGGATCAGGATGTTCTGATCGCCGGGCGCGGCAATCACCCGCTGGCGATGCTGCTGCACAACCCGCCAGAATCCACGGTGTGCAGCCCGCACCTGTATGTGTTGCGGGTGTGCACGCCCGATCTGCTGCCGGCCTTCCTGGCCTGGCAGTTGAACCAGCGTGCGGCACAGGCGTACCTGCGCCAGCAGGCGGCGGGGTCGCGCCAGCAGAGCCTGCGCAAAACAGCGGTGGCGCAGTTGCCGGTGCACGTGCCCCCGGTGGCGCAGCAGCGGCGCATTGTGGGCATTGCCAGTGCGGCGCAGGCCGAACAGCGCTGCCTGGAAGCGCTGATCCACATTCGCCAACAGGAGATTGCCGTGGTGGCCGAGCAGGTGTTGCAAGGGAGTGGCGTATGAAGACGATGGCGGGCCTGCCCGGTGCACACGCCACGCACGCCGCGCTCAGCGCAGCGCGCGAGCCCCTCAACGACGCCGCCGATACCAACGCGGCCACTTACCTGCTGTTGGCGCTGTTGCTGCTCAAGATTGCCAGCGACACCGACGCCGCCGCGCAGGACCCGGACCAAACCTACGGCGCACCGCTGCACTGGCCGCCCACCGCGCCCGGGGCACAGCTGCTGGTGGTGCCGCCCGAGGCGCGCTTTGAGCTGCTGTTCCGCCAGCGTTTCGCCCCTGGTAATGACCGCCGCATCACCACCGCGCTGCAGCAGCTCACCCAGGCCAACCGCGCCACGCTGGCCGAGGTGTTCGATGTGCTGCGCCTGCACGATGGCTGGCCGCGCGATGCCGAGCACCGCGATGTGGCGCTCTCCCGCGTGCTGGGCCGCATGACAGTGCCGGCGCTGGACTTCCGCCCCCTGCGCGGCACCTACCGGGCCGACATCGGGCAAGCGGTGGACCGCCTGCTGGAACGCAGCCAGCCCCGCCGCAGCCCCGCGCCTGTGGCCCACGTGCCCGACCCGCTGGGCTGGCTGATGGCCGGGCTGATGGACCCGCGCGAAGACGAGACCATCTGCGATGTGGCCTGCCACCACGGCAGCCTGCTGCTGGCGGCCAGCCGCTGGGCGCGCACCACCCACGGCGCACGCCGGCACCAGTTGCTGGGCCAGGAAGAGAGCGACGCAGCCTGGGCGTGTGCGCGCCTGCGCCTGTTGTTGCATGGCGAAGACAACCACGCGGTGCATGCGGGCATGCCGCTGCTGCACGACGCCCTGGTGGATGCCACCGGGGAGCTGCGGCGGTTCCACGTGCAGCTCACGCGCCCGCCGTTTGCGCTGGCGTGGTCGCCCGAGCGCGGCATCCGCGATACGCACCAGCGCTTTGTGCATGGCATGCCGTCGCGCCAGTGGGGCCATCTGGCGCTGTTGCAGCACATGCTGAGAACGATGGACCGGCACACCGGGCGCATTGCGATGGTGGTGCCGCACGGGGTGCTGTTCCGCGATGGCGAGGAAGCGTTGATTCGCCGCAGCCTGCTGGACGCCAACCTGATTGAGGCCGTGGTCGGCCTGCCCGATCGGCTGTTTGCGGGCAGCCCGGTGGCGACCGCGCTGCTGGTGCTGCGCGCGATGCGCGACGACGAGAACGTGCTGTTTGTGGACGCGCGCCAGCTGCAGCCGGCCACCAAGCGCGGGCCTCGGCTGGACCAGGCCGCCGCCGAGCAGGTGCTCGCGCTGTGCCGCCGCCGCGAGGATGTGGCCGGCGTGGCCTGCCTGGCGTCACCGCAGATGCTGGCCCTTCAGGGCAGCAACCTGAGCATTGCGCGCTATGTGCAGCCGGGCGAGCACACCCAGGTGCCCACGCTGGAGGCGCTGCGTGGGCAGCGTGCGCGGTTGCGTTCGCGCTTGGGCGCGTTGGAGCAGGCACTGGACGGCGATCTGGCGGAGCTGGAAGAGCGGCCGGCGAAAGCGGGCTGACGCTGCAGCGCATGCTGGGTTGATTGGCGCCCGCTATGTGCATGCGTCGGTGCATTGAAACTGTTCACTGCACCGTGCAGCGGATGTGCAGGAAACGGAATGGTGCACACGGCGTGGCGCGTAGCGGCTGCGCCAGACTGCGGGCATGCGCTATCGAACCTTCTGCTTCGCCACGCCGCCGCTGTGCCGTTTCCCGCTGCAAGGCGCGCTGTCATGAGCCGCGCACCGGTGCGCGGGGTGGTAACCCGCTCCACCTTGGGCTGGTTGCAACGGCTGGGCTGGCAGTACCTGGCGCCGAACCGGCGTTGTTCCCTGCGCGGCGATGACGGCAGCATGCTGCTGGACGGTCGTTTGCGGCAGTACCTGCAGCAGCTGCGCTTTGAGGCGCACGGTGAGAAGTGGCCGCTGGATGCGGACGGCATTGCGCAGGTGCTGGCCGCCGTAACCCAAGGGCCGCTGCGGCGCGGCTCACAGGCAGGCAATGACGCCCTGCTGGTCGCGCTGCGCAACGGGGTATGCGTAGCGCAGCGGCTGCCAGATGGCCGCACTGTGCGGGCCACGGTGCCGCTGGTGGATTGGGCCGAGCCGCTTAACAACGAATGGGACATCGCCAGCGCGCGTGACGAGGGCCAGCCGCTGCTGGATGCGGCGCCACGGATTGATGTGCTGATGGGCTACGTCAACGGCCTGCCCTTGCTGCGGCTGCTGTGCGTAGAGCGCGATGGGCAGGCACGCTGGGGCAGGGATGCGGCGGCCGTTGCCTTGCACTACCGGCAGGTGCGCACCCGCGGCAATGCGTGCAGCCCGCCGTTGCTGCTGGCGCTGGACCGGCGCGGTGGGCGCTATGCGTGCAGCGGCGCACCGGCGGGCGGCTGGGTGCGGTGGCGCGAGCACGGCTGGAACGCGGACGCCGTGCAGCAGCTGCGCGATACCGTGCCCATGCCGCGAACCGGCGCTGCCGAGGCCAATGGCCGCTGGCTGCGCGCGGTGCACGCGCCTTTGCTGGCCGGCGTGGCGGCGCCGGCGCGGGTGTTGGCGCTGCTGCGGGGTTTCATGCACACCGGTGCGGACGGCCAGCCACGTATTGCGCGGGCGGCGCAGTTCTTCGCGGTGCAAGCCGGGCTGGCGCAGTTGCGGCGCATCGACACGCACGGCTGCCGGGGGCGAGGGCATCTGCGGCTGGCAGCAGGCGCCGGCATGGCGCTTACGTGGCACTGGTTGGTGCAGCAGGTGCAGCGCGACCCGTGGTTGCGCCACTGCCGGGTGTTGCGGGTGCAACAGCACCCTGCCGCTGCACCTCAGCCGGGCAGGCGGGGCGAACTGCCGGTGTCGCCCGGGCGGCGGCTGGCGGCCTTCATGGCCGACGGGCGCGGCTGCACCCTGCAGACCACGCCGGGCACGCTGCAGGCCTGGCTGCGCCGCCGCGACGCCGGGCATGACAGTGACGACCTGATTCTGCTGGTGGACGCCCACCTGCAGGCCGGCCAGCCGGCGTGGGTGGAACGCGCGCGTGAGCGGCTGCCGCGCGCCGGGTGGCTTTGGCTGGGCAACGGCCCGCTGCCGGAAGCGGTGCCGAGCGTAGTGAGCGAGCCGCTGCTGTTTGCATGCAGCAATGCCGACGCCATCGCCGATGGCCTGCTGGCGCCGGTGTACCACCATGCGCTGCAGCCCACCCCACCGCGGCGGCAGAAAGCCAAGCGCGGGGCCACGCTTCTGGTTGAGCCCGCCGCGCCGCCCAGCGGCCGCTGGGCGTCCACCATCGCCCAGCACCTGCGCGATACCTTGCAGCATACCGAACGCAACCTGCGCGCGGTGCTGCTGGTGCACGATGCCGAAACCATGCGCCGCTACCAGCGTGCCTTTGCCAGGGACGGCGCGGTGCACAGCGCGATGGTCGGCCCCGGATGCGGGCGGGCCAACGCGGCGCAGCAGCAGGCACAACTGCTGATTGCCAGCGACCCGCACGCCCTGCCCTACCTGGATGCACGGCTGGCGCTGGTGTACCTGGACACGGCTGTGGACAGCGCGGGGTTGGCGCGGGTGTTGGCCCTGCTCAACCGCCCGCACACGCACAAGCACTGCGCGTGGCTGGTGCATCTGCCGGGTGTGCCAGCGCCTTGGCAACACGGCGAGGCAGATGCCTGGGCCCCGCTGCCGTTGCAACAGGTGCAGGTCGGGCTATCGCGCCAGCACCGCCGCCTGCGGGCGTTGCTGCCACCCACCGGTAGCGCGGATTTCCATGCCTGCCGCGCGCACGTGGGGCCGCGATGGGGCGTGGATGCGCACGGCCAGGAGCGCGACCTGCACCGCCTGCGTCGGCGTTGCCTGCACCAGCGCGTGACCGGCTTCGGCCAGCAGCTGCAGGCCGCAATGCTGGCGCTGCCCGGCGAGGGGAGCGGGGCCGAGCTGGATACACCGCAGCAGCGTTACCGGTATGACCTGCATTTCTGTTCGCTGCTGCGCGATGCGGTGGCTGCCGAGGCGTGCGAGGCGCATTTGAGTGGGGACGAAGATGTGCGCATTCGCCATTGGGCGCGCGAGCGGGCACCGGAGGTGCGTGATGCGGGGTGGGACTACCTTGGCGCAGTGGACACGCTGCCGGCCAACCCACGCCATGAGGCGGATGCGTTGCACAGCCTGCTGCGCCATCAACTGGAAACCAGCACGATCGGGGCCGCCGCACGGCAGCAACTGCAACGGCAGCTGCGGGGCTTGTTGGCCACGCCGCGTACGCCTGCCGAGCGGTTGCATTGCCTGCAGGCGCTGCAGGCATTGCAGGTGCTGCGCGGCCGGGCGCTGGATTTTCCCGCAGCCGGCAGTGCGACACGGGTGCAACTGGCCTGCCGTGGGGTACTGGTACGCACCTTGGGTGCGCCGAAAAACACCGCGCAGCGGCAGCTGCATCATGCGGTGGCCGAACAGCTGCACAGCGCCATCGGCGCAGCACATGCGGCACAGCCCCGCGCGCCGCACCTGGCGCTGGCCGACCTGCAACGCCGGCTGGCCCCGGCACTGGCAGCGGTGCTGTCGCCCGCGCATTGCGAGGCGGTGCTGGCGCAGCTGCCAACGCTGCTGGCCGACACCGGACCTGCCCCCACGTAGAGCGGGGCTCTACGCGGCATGCCCACCCACCTCGTAGAGCGGGGCTCTGCCCCGCTGGCCTTACGGCATGACCGGCGGCACGTACGTCAGCGTCATGCCCAGCAGCCACAACAACCCCAATACCAACGGGATATGCACCAGAAGCTGGATGAAGGTGAAGCCGACGATGTCACGCGCCTTCAACCCCAGCACGCCCAACAGTGGCAGCATCCAGAACGGGTTGATCAGGTTGGGCAACGCTTCGGCGGCGTTGTACACCTGCACCGCCCAGCCCAGGTGGGCCTTGAGTTCGTTGGCAGCCTGCATCACATACGGCGCTTCGATGATCCACTTGCCGCCGCCAGAGGGCACGAAGAAGCCCAGCACCGCCGAGTACACGCCCATGACCAGGGCGAAGGTGTCGGCGGTGGCGATGTGCACGAACAGGCTGGACAACCGGTGCGCCAGGGTTTCGTCGCCGCTGCCCACCGCGTGGGTGAGGATCATGGCGATGCCGCCGTACAACGGGAACTGGATCAGCACGCCGGTGGTGCTGGGCACGGCCTTGGCCACGGCGTTGAGGAAGCTGCGCGGGCGCCAGTGCAGCAGCAGGCCCAGCGAAATGAACAGGAAGTTGTAGGTGTTGAGGTTGGCGATGGCGCTCACCAGCGGCTTGTTGGCAAATTCGCCAAACAGCCAGCCAAACGCCAGCAATGAAAGCAGCACGGTGAGCAGCGGGCTGTATTCCAGCCACTCGCCCGGGCGGGTGCGCGGCTGCAGCGGTTGCGGCTCGGCCTGCGCGGCGCCGTCGAAGTCCCGTGCGGTGCGGGCGGTGGCCGGGCCGGGGGCGGTGAGCCAGGCGATCAGCAGCGACACCAGGATCAACGCGGCGGTCAACGCGATGGACTGCCACAGGAAGATGGTTTCGGTGAAGGGCAGCACCCCGGTGATCTCCACCAGCCCCGGCGGCATGCTGGCCGGGTTGGCCTGCAGCTGGGCGGCCGAGGAACTAAGACCCATCGCCCACACCGCGCCCAGGCCCAGGTAGGCCGAGGCGCCGGCGGCGCGGTAGTCCATTTTCAGGTCCTCGCGTCGCGCCAGCGCGCGCACCAGCAAGCCGCCAAACACCAGCGAGAAGCCCCAGCTGAGCAGCGAGGCCAGCATGCTCACCAGGCCCACGTAGACCACCGCGCCACGGCCGGTGCGCGGCACCCGCGCCAGCTGGTCGATGAAGCGCGCCACGATGGGCGCGGTAGCCAGGGCGTAGCCGCCGATGACCACGAAGGCCATCTGCATGGTGAAGGGGATGAGGCTCCAGAAGCCTTCGCCAAAGGCGCTGGCGGTGGCCTGCGGGGTGGCGCCAAAGCCGATGGCGGCGGCCGCCACGATGACCACGCCGAGCACGGCGAACACGTAGGCGTCGGGGAACCATTTTTCCGCCCACGCGGCCGAGCGCAGTGCTGCGCGCGCCATCCAACCGTCTTGTGCTGCTGTCGACGTGGCCATCGCCCTACCCTCCCAGGTGATTCAGATGGGGAGCAGTGTGTGGGTTGGGTGGCGGGCTGTCAGTCGCCTATTGGTCGTAGGGGCGAGGTGCGGGGTGACGGCCGCGGGGCGGTTCCTCGGGATGGTCGGGAGCCGGCCAGCGGCCGGCACTACCGGGGCATGGCACCGCGACCGGTCGGTAGGCCCCGAGCGTTGGTCGGGGCGCTTTAATGGAACGCCAAGGCCGCGGCAATGCCGGCGAACAGGGTGGCGCCCACCCAGTTGTTGTGCAGGAACGCCTTGAAGCAGGCATCGCGCTCGCGCTTGCGGCACAGCAGGAACTGGTAGGCGATCAACAGCGCGGCCACGCCCACCGACATCCAGTACGCCGCGCCCAGGCCGGCGCGCAGGCCCACCAGGCTCATGGTGCCCAGGAACAGGGTGAACAGGATGCCCTGGATGACCAGGTCCAGGTCGCCGAACAGGATGGCCGTGGAATGGGAGCCCATCTTGAGGTCGTCATCGCGGTCCACCATGGCGTACCAGGTGTCGTAGGCGGTGGACCACAGGATGTTGGCGCCATACAGCAGCCAGCCCACCACCGGCACCTCGCCCTGCACGGCGGCGAACGCCATCGGGATGCCCCAGCCGAAGGCCATGCCCAGGTACACCTGCGGCAGGTGGGTGTAGCGCTTGAGGTAGGGGTAGCTGGCGGCCAGGAAGATGCCGATGAAGCTCAAGCCAATGGTCAACCGGTTCAGGGTGAGCACCAGCGCGAAGGCCACCAGCATCAGCCCGGCGAACAGCAGCAGCGCCTCGCGCCCGGACACCCGCCCGCTGGCCAGCGGGCGGTCCTTGGTGCGCTTGACGTGCGGGTCCAGCCAGCGGTCGGCGTAGTCGTTGATGACGCAGCCGGCCGAACGCGTCAGCCAGACCCCGGCACTGAACACGAACAGGGTCCACAGCGGCGGCAGGCCACCGGCGGCCAGCCACAATGCCCACCAGGTGGGCCACAGCAGCAGCAGGGTGCCGATCGGGCGATCGGCGCGCATCAGTTTCCAGTACTGGCCCCAACGCGACGGTGCGGGACCGTCGGGGGCTTCAAAACGTTCGTAAGCCATGCGCAAAGGATACCGCCAAGCCCCGCCGCGAGCGTTGCCGTGCCGGGCAATTGAACGGGGGGCAGACCTGCGCCGCGTTTACCGCTAGAATGCTCCTCCCGCGCCATCACGGCGTACGGCGGCCCGCACCGGCGCCCGGGACTGCAGGACACAACGCGCTCGTAGCTCAGCCGGATAGAGTAGTGGCTTCCGAAGCCATTGGTCGGGGGTTCGAATCCCTCCGGGCGCACCATCCTTGCCTTGTGGCCCATCGCCACATCCCCCTGAACGTCCAGAACCCTGCCCTGCGTCGCAGCCATTGCGATACCTGCAGCCCAGCGTGGACGGCCCACGTTTCTGGGACACTTCGGCCATGAAACGATCCCATGCGTGGCAACACCACGGCACCGTGTCGCTCTGGCGTTATCGGGAGAACCTGCGCAACTACCCGGGCTGGCATATCGGCGCCGATGCCGTCGGCTGCGCGTCGATGCTGGCGTTGTTGGATGCGCTGGCGTTGGACGCTACGGGCGCGACACGGACGCTGCAGCTCTCTCCACCCAGCCCAGCGCAGCTCGCCGTGCCCAACAACCGCGATGCGCGGTGGGACGCCCCGGCAACGTTACGGCTGACGGTGGATGAGGATGTGGCGTTCTGGCAGTGGGATGTGGACGGCGCGCGCGCCACGCTGCGGCTGGGAGGGGCCGCGATGGGAAGTCTTCGACAGGGCGTGGTGGATATTGCCGCGGGTCGAGGCGATTACAGCGTGGGCCAGGGCGCGCAGGCGCTGTGGTTCTGGTGGGGTTGAGCCGGCGGTAATAATGTGCCGTGCGTGCGTTTTGGAGTTTGGGTGAGGTTGCTTGCAGCCACCCATGGGGTGGCTCTACCTCCGCGTTCTTTGCCGACCACAGCAGCAAGGATGATCTTCCGAGGACGATCCGATGATGCGAATGCAACTGCCCGTGGCCCTGCTGGGCCTTCTTCTGCCGATGATGGCCAGCGGTGCATCGCCACCGGGGCGCTACCAGCCCGCGACGATCCAGGATCGTGATGGTTTGCCCTGTTTTGGGGTGCCTGACACGCGGGAAACACGCACCACCGCGCCGATCATTGCAAGAGTGTCGGTAAGAGCCAGTGGCGCGGGAGGCGTACCCGTGTGGGAGCACATCTTCCTGCGGTCGGGAACTTCCGAACCTGCGCTGCCGCCCAGCCAGTGCCTTGTTTATGGTCACGGGGACGCGTCCGCCCCTGCATTACGGGTGGGGACGCGCTATGAGGTGGTTATGTCGGGGTATACGCCGGGCACACCAGGCAAGCAGGGGGAGGCACAGAAGCGCGTGTTCGGCAGCTGCTTCGCTGTGGTGGATGTCGCCGGGAAGGGCGGGATGACGTCCGTGATAGCAGACTGCGCGACCGCGCGCGCTTCTGGGACGGCCCCCGTACCCCAGGGTGGCAGGTAGCGAATGGGGAAACCACGGTAGGGGCGTGCCGTGGGTGCGTTTTGGAGTTTGGGGGAGGTTGCGTGCAGCCACCCTTGGGGTGGCTCTACCGGGAGCGCGCGTAGAGGGAACGAGGGTCGGGTACCGGACAGACTGCCGGGGCCAGGGCGAGGTCTTCCCACCTGCCTGGCAGTGGCGAACCGCGTGTGCGGTCCACGACGTCCATGTCGTTGTTCTGTCCGGTGTCCCGGTTGAAACGGTCAGGCGGTGAGCAGGTCCTTGAAGCGGGCCAGCGAGGCCATGTGGAAATGCACCAGCGCCAGCCAGCCCTGGCGGTGCCAGGCCAGCACGGTGGCGTCGGGGAGTGCGGCGAAGCGTTCGGCGTCGATCAGCTGGAAGCCGAGCAGGCTGGACTGGCGGCCGTCGGGATGCACGACGTCGGCCTGGCGTTCCACCAGCACGCCGGCGGTGACCAGCGCGGCGCTGAAGGCGGCCGTGGCGGTGGCGTCGCGGGTGAACGCCTCGCAGAACGCCAGGGCCTGGCGGGTGAGCGCGCTGGGCTGGCCGTCGGCGTCGAACAGGGGCTGGCCATCGTCGCCACTGGTGCGCAGCATCGGGGCGTCGGCGTCGATGGCCAACACGTGGCCGTCGGGCTCGGTGGTGCGGGCGAACACGAACGGATAGCGGCGCACATACGCGGGAACGTAGGTGCCGGTTTGCCAGTGGTCGGCCACCACGAAGCGGTTGTGTTCGGCCTGCAGGCCGAGCACGGCCACCGGGGCGGCGTCGGCGCCGACGAACACCAGCGGGTAATCGCGGGCGGCCGCGGCGAATTCGCCGATGACCAGCGGAACGGCGTGGCTGGCGGCGGCGAACGCGGCGTCGCCGGGCAGCAGGCGCCAGTGCGCGTGGTCGTGCGAAGAGAGCACCACCGGGGTGCGGTACAGCGGCGGGGAGGCCGGTGCGGCGGCGTCGGCTTCGATGGCATCGGGCGCGGTCTGGTCGGGCGCGTCAGGCAGCGTGTGCAGGGTGTCGTCAGTGGTCATGGGGTATCCAGCAGGGAAACGGCCGGCGCGGGTGCACCGGCCAACAGGTCAGAAGCCAGCGTTCACTTCCAGCTGGAAGACGTCGATGGACTGCGGCGCGCCGGTGACTTCCTTGGCCGCCATCCAGCGGCCGGTCAGCCACACGTTCTTGTCGAACATGTAGGAGCTGCCCAGGTAGTAACCCTTGGCATTGGTGCCGCCCAGGTGGAAGTTGGAATCGTTGTAGGCGTCGGGCAGCGCATCGGCTTCCAAGCGCTTGTAGCCCAGCCACACGTTCCAGTCGCCGGCCTCCTTGAGCGCCAGCTGGCCAAAGGTGGCCTGCGCCATGTAGGCCATGTCACCGCTCTGGATGTCCTGCGGGCCGGCCACGCCGTTGGCGGCGGCGCCCAGGTTGGTGACGATGCCGCCCTGCGCGCGCGACCACATGCGGTTGCGGTCGAAGGCGAGGTTCTTGATGCCATGGCCTTCCACGCGCAGCGCGTAACCGGCGAAGGTGGGGGTTTCCCAGGCCAGGTTGAGGTCCAGCAGTTCGAACTCGGAGGCCAGGCCCACGTACTGCGGCATCGGGGTGTTGGCCGGGTCGAGCGGATCGAGCGCGATGTTCCGCAGCAGCATCAGCGTGTTGCCCTTCTGCATGAACGCCGGGCGCGACCAGTCGCTGCTGCAGTGGTCGGCACCGGCGTACAGCGCGCAGGGCTGGGAGTATTCGCCGGCGATGTTGCGGAAGTCGAAGTAGCCCACCGCGGCGCGCAGCTTCTGCTGGTCGCCGAACTGCCAGTCGGCGCCGACCTGCACACCGTTGAGCCACTTGTTCTCGCTCTTCATCTTGGTCTGGCTGGTGTTGGGGAAACCGTCGGACGAGTACTCCAGCGGGGTCAGACCCAGCGTGGCGAACAGCGACAGCCCCTCGCCGCCCAGCGGGTAGGCGTACTTGAAGGCCAGGCCGTCGAAGTTGAGGTCGTTGGAGAACAGCGTGTCGGTGGACCAGTACGGGTTGCCGAAGCGGCCGCCGATGATGTCCAGGCCCTGCACCGGTGTGTAGGACAGCCAGGCCTGGTCGAGCCAGGCATCCTTCTTGGCCAGGCCGCCGCCCAGGGTCTGGGTGGACGACACCGGGCCGTTGTCGTTGCCGGTGGCCAGGCGCACGCCGGCACGGGTGTGCTCGCCCAGCTCGGCCACCACGCCCAGGCGCGCGCGGATGCGCCAGGAATTGTTGCGGTCTTCGCGCGTGTTGCGCAGCGGCGGCAGGCCCAGGTTGGTGTTGCCGTTGACGTCGTAACCGTTGCCGGCGTTGATCCGCGCCCAATCCACTTCGATGTCGCTGTTGCGGTCCGAATACAGGCGGCTTTCATTGCGCACGCGCACGTCGCCCTGCACGCGCAGGCGCTGGGTCCAGTCGGGCACCTGGTCCGGAGCGGCCCAGCCTTCGGCCTTGGCCTGGGCCATCACGCTGGTCTTGAGCTCCTCGCGGATCTCATCGCGCACGGTCTGCGGGATGTACGGCACGCGCACGTCGCCGGGTTGCGCGGCGATGGCGCCGGCCGCCGCTGCCGGGCGCGCCACGGCCGCTTCGCGCTGGGCTTCCAGCAGCAGCGCCTGGCCCGCCTCGGGCTTGAGCGCGCCGCTGTCGATCAGGCCACGGATCAGCTTGATCATCGTGCTTTCGCCGCTGCCGTCCTGGGCATGGGCGGCACCGCTGGCCAGCACCAGCACGACACCGGCGGCGAGGGCGGAACGGCGCAGGCCCAGCAGCGCGGCGGAATAGGTTGAACGGGTCATCAGCTTGCTCGCAGAAAAAGGAAAGTCGGGAAGAAGGAGGCGGCCGCGCCTAGCCGGCCGGGCGCCGGCCCTGCACCAGCACGCGCGCCGGGAAATCCAGCGACGCCGGCGGGCGCTCGTCGATGCGGCCCACCGCGCGGATGGCCTGCAGCACGCGTTCGTCGGCCTCGGGATTGCCGCTGCCACGCAGCAGTTCCACCCGCGTGACCGCGCCGGTCGGGTCCAGCCAGATGTTGACGGTGAGCTGGAACGACAGCCGGCGAACCTGCTCGTCGCGTGCGACGGCCTGCTGCAGCACGTAGCCCAGGTAGCGCCCGTACGTGCCGTTGCCGGCGCCACCGCTACCGGTGCCACTGCGGCCACCGCCGCTGCCGGACTGGATGCCGAAACTGTCGGTGCCGGCCTGCGCGGTGGCGTCCATGGTCACCGGGTCGGCGGTGTCCGGGGTGGGCGCTTCCTCGGTGGGCTTGGGCACCTCGTCCAGCGGCTCCGGTTCGGGCATGACCTCTTCGGGCTTGGGTTCGGGCTCGGGCTCGGGTTCCGGCGGTGGCGGCGGCGGCGGTGGGGGCAGCATCACCATCGGCACCTCCACCTGCGGGCGGCGGGTACTGGCGGTGTCCTTGAACAGCAGCAGCCATGCCAGCAGCGCGAGCAGCGCGATGCCGGCCAGCAGCGCGGCCAGCGGCCACCAGCGCTGCCAGCCGGCCGCGCCCTGCGCACGGGGATTGAGTGCAGTCACGCCATCACCCCTGTGGTTTGCCGGTCACCAGGCCAACCTGGTTGAGGTCGATCCGGCGCAGCAGGTCGAGAACCTCCACCACGCGTGCGTACTGCACCTGGGCGTCGCCGCGCACGATCACCGGGAAGTCGGGGGTGAGTGCCTTTTCGGTGCGCAGGCGGTCTTCCAGCTCGGCCAGGCTCACCGGGTAGGCGTCGAGGAAGATCTGCCCGGCGTTGTCGACGGTGATCGCCTTGGTCTTCGGCTTTTCCAACGCCATGCTGGAGCTGGCCTTGGGCAGGTTGACCTGGATTCCCGGAATGGAGGCGTTGCTGGTGAGGATGAAGATCACCAGCACCACCAGCAGCACGTCGACGAACGGGGTGACGTTGATGCCCTTTTCGCGCTTCTTGATGCCGAACCGTTTTGCCCTGGCCATGGTCGTGCGCCTCAGGCCTGGACCGGACGCACGACGGCGGCCGGTGCGCTGCGGTCGAACTCTTCGGCCAGGCGCGCGGTGAACTCGTCGACGAACACCGACATGTCCGCGGCAATGGCTTCGGCACGCGAGGCCAGCCAGTTGTAGCCAAACAACGCCGGGATCGCCACGCCCAGGCCGGCTGCGGTACACAGCAGCGCGGCGGCCATGCCGGGGGCAACGGAGTTGATGTCCACCGCACCGGCCATCGCGGCCACCACGAACACCAGCATGATGCCGATCACCGTGCCGAACAGGCCGATGTACGGCGCGCCTTCGATGGTGGTGGACAGCCAGTTCATGCGCTTGGACATGCGCTCGGTTTCACGGGTGACTTCGGCGTCCATCGAGGCGCGGATGGAAGTGATGGCCGCGGCGGTGAGGCCGTGGTGGTGCGAGCCGCGCCCGTCCATTTCCTCCATCGCGATGCGGTACAGCCGCCACAGCGTGGAGCTCTCGCGGATCTGCGGGGCCAGCGTGCCGGTGCGTTCCAGTTCCTGCAGCGAGGCCACCGGTGCGCCGGTGACCTTGCGGTACTGCACGGTGAAGGCCTCGTTGGCCTTGGCGACGATGCCGAAGTAGCGGCTCTTGGTGATCATGATGGCCCACGACAGCAGCAGCATCAGGCCGAGCATGGCCACCACCACCCAGGCGTCGACCGGCATCGCCTTGAGGATGAAACCGAAGTGGCTGACGCCGGCGGACTGTTCGTCTTCGCCGAAGGCAACCAGGCGCGATTCGGCGCCCTGCGCACTGGCGTCGGCCAGCAGCTGGGTGGCCGGGCGGGCCACCTTGGACACGCGCACTTCGTCGATGTCGCCCAGGAACGGCTGGGCCATGGCCACCGCTGCGGTAGCACCCGCCGCCGGGGCCACGTCGGCGCCCAGCAGCGCCTCACCGGCCAGCGCCGGCAGGCTGGCCTCGATGCGGGTGGCCTCGCGGCCGCCCACGTACAGCACCACCGCGCCATCGCTGGCAGTTACCGCCAGATGCGCCCACTGCCCCGCCGCCAGCGCCGGCACCGGTTGGCTGCGCTGCTGGTTGACGCGTACGTAGGGCACGCCGTTGTCGAGGCCGATGATCAGTACGTTGTCGCCTTCGCGGCGGGTGTAGACGGCCTGGTCCGGGCCGAGCTGGGCCGGCTTGATCCAGGCCGAGACGGTCATCGCGCCGTTGGCGGCGATGGCCAGCGACGGCGAACCGGGCAGGTGCAGCGGCTGGCCGGCCAACTGCGCACCGCGCCCGATGATGGCGCCGTCGGCGGCCTTGAACGGGCCGCTGGGGTGGTTGACGTAGGCGGTGGTGTCGCGCGGCTCGTTGCCTTCGGCGAAGTGGTACACGGCGCTGTAGTCCGGGTCGAACACGCGCTGGCCGTTGCCGGCCGCCGGTGCACCGGCGTTGCCGTAGTACATCCACAGGGTCTGCGGTGCGGTGCCGCTGATGGCCGGCACGTCCACCCAGATCAGGGCCATGCCCAGGCTGGCGTCGTACTGCTCCACCTGGTGGTTGAGCACGGTGCGGCCGTCGGCACCGATGAAGCGGATGTCGCTGCCGCCGTCGGCCACGCCGTCGAAGGCGAAGTTGCCGGTGTGCAGGCGCACCAGCACGGGGGTGCGGCCGAGGTTGCCGCCGAGCGCGGCGCCGTTGGGGCCGGCGTCCACGGTGATGGGCTTGCGGTACTTCCAGTCGGCCTGCCACCACGGGGTATCGGCACGGGCGGTGCCGAGCGTGCACATGCTCAGGCAGAACAACAACAGGGCAAGAAGGCGTTGCATGGGAAATATCTCCGGGGAAGTCGGGGGTCGGGCTCAGTAACTGGCGCCGACGCTCAGGTGCAGTCGGTTCGCGCCCTTGGTGGTGGTGGGGCCATCGCTGAGCGTGTGGCCGTAATCCAGGCGCAGGTTGAAGTGGTCGCTGATGCGCAGGCTGCTGCCGAGGCCGGCGGCGGACATCCAGCTACTGTCGGCCTGCTCGGGCAGCGGCCGGCGCAGGCCCAGCCAGGCGCCATCGACGAAGGCGTACAGGCGCCAGTCCTGCAGGCCCCACAGCGCGAACGGGCGGGTGCGCCATTCCAGCGTGGCCAGCGCGCCGTAGTCGCCGATGCCTTCGGCCGAGCGGTAGCCGCGCGTGGTGTACATGCCACCGGCGGCGAACTGCTCGCCGGAGACCAGCGGCTGGTCGGTCATCTGCGCGGAGATGCGCGCGAACCACTGCGCGCCGCTGTCCAGGGTGTAGGTGTCGCTGAGGTCCAGCTTGAGCGCGAAGAAGCTGGAATCGGCGTAGGCGCGCTTCCAGTCGAACTCGTCGTCGCTGCTGCCGTAGCCCAGCAGGCTTCGCGCGCCGAACACGGCCTGCAGCGCCACGCTGAGCTGGTGCTTGTCGCCCTGGCGGAAGCCGCTGTAGCCCAGCGTCAGCGGTGCGTACTTGAGCGGTGCGAAATCGGACGCCTGGCCCACCATGGCCACCGATTCGTCCAGGTCCTTGAAGTCGATGCCGGCCGAAAGCTGGTGCCACCACGCGCCGGTCATCGGCAGGCTGTGGTTGAGCTTGATGCCCAGCGCATGGCCCTTGCCGGTGACGTTGGTCTGGCCGCTGGAGACCACGTTGCTGTCGGAGCGGTAGCCGGAGAATTCCAGCATCCAGTCCGGGCTGCCCAGCGGCAGGCCGTAGGACGCCGACAGCACGTTGGCCTGGTCCAGGTCCTGCGGGGCGGCGAAGAAGGTCAGCGAGGCGGTGTGGTCTTTCTGCCACAGGTTGTCGTGGCCGATGCTGACGATGCTGCGCAGCGGCTCGGTATCCACGCTGTGGTCGTTGTTGACGGTGGCGCTGAAGCGCCAGGGCGTCTTGTCGTCGACCTTCAGCTCCACGTCCATGGTGCCGTCGGCGGTGCCCTGCTTGACCAGCGGCACCACCTGGCGCTTTCCGCCGCGGTTGAGTTCGGTGAGTTCGCGCTGCGCACCGTCGAAATCGGGCACCTGGCCCGGCTGCAGCGCCGGCACGCGCTCGCGCAGGCGCGCGGCATCGTTGTAGCGCGCGCCCACCACGTTGACCTGGCCCACGCGGGTTTCGGTCACCTGCAGGATCACCACGCCACCGCTGACCTGCTGTTCGGGCAGGTCGACGTAGACCGACTGGTAGCCCTTGCGCTGGTACGCCGCCTGCAGCGCCAGCCGCGCGGCGTCCACGTCCTGCAGGGTGCGGTCGGGGCCCAGGTGCGGGGTGACCGCGCGTTCGATGTCGCGTGCATCCAACACGCTGTTGCCGCGCACCAGGTACTCGTTGATGGTGACGCGCGCAGCGGCCGGCGTTTCGTTGGCAGCGGGCGTGGCCGGGGTGCCGGCCGCCGGCGCCTGCTGGGCGGCGGCCAGCGGCATCACGCACAGCAGGCACAGCGGCAGCGGCGACCAGGCCATCGCCTTGGGGGTTGAAGACATCAGGAGCTTCTCACTGCGGAAAAGGGAAGGAACACGCGCTGCGGTGGCCGCGATGGTGCGCAACGCGGGTAACACCGGCGTTGCACGCACAAGGCAGTTGCGGCGCGTTGGCCGCACCGGGCCGTGGCCACGCGCGGTGGCCGTGGAAATGTCGGGCGTCATGCTCACTGCCGTTGCGTGCCCGGGGCAGCCATGCGCGCACGTTGCTCGGCGCTCAATTCGCCCATGCCCACCACCTGCACCACGCTGTCGGGGTCGTAGCGGTCGTCGCCCTTGGCCGGGGTGACGCTGCTGGTCTCTTCGCCAAAGCCGAGCACCTGCACGCTGATGGTGGACGGCTGGGCCTGGCGCGTTTGTCGCTTGACCATGTCCTGCGCGGCCTGCACGGCGTTGTTGGCCGCCGCACTGGCCGAGGTCAGCGCGTTGACGTTCACTGCCACCACCATCGGGATGCCCACGGCCTTGCCCTGCACCTGGATGTTGTCGGCGTTGAGCACCTGCAGCGCGGCCAGGTTGACGTTGCCGGAGACACGGATACCCGCTTCGCCTGCATCGATGGTGCCCAGCGGTGCGATCAGATCGATGTCGCCCGGCGGCACTTCGGCGATCGGGTTGAGGGTGGCGATGCCGGCACCGGTAGTGGGCGTGTTCGGCGACAGGCTGACGTTGCCCACGCTGTCGTAGACGCGGCGCTGCGGGGTGTAGACCACGGTGGTCTTGCTGCCGCGTCCGGCGTTGATGTCGCCTTCTGCCGACCAGGCCAGCACGTTGCCGCCGAAGGTGGTGAAGATGCGGCTCTGGCCGAGCAGCAGGCTGCCACGCGCATAGATGTTGATGTCGCCCTCGCCCTGGGTGAGCACGCCCGAGCCCGCCCCCGGCACGAACCCGCCATCGACACCGACCAGCGCGCGCCCACCGGGCACCAGCAGGCTGATGTCGCCGCCGAAATCGGTATGGATGCCGGCATCGTTGACCCGGTAGAACGGCAGGCCTTCGCTGGGACGACCGGCGGCGATCCACTCGGCCTCGGTCACGTAGCGCTTGCCCGGCAGCGGGCGGCGGGTGGCCACCACGTCGCCGGTTTTCTCGAAGTACTGGGCGCTGCTGAACATGGTGAGGTCGCCGCGGTAGGCGATCTCGCTGCCGGTGGCGTCCTTTGCCGGCAGCAGCGTGGCGATGGCCTCGCGGCCGCGCAGGTAGCTGCCCTCGCGCGGGCCGTCCACGTCGGTGTACTCGCGTCCGCCGGCCTTGAGCTCGGCGTAGTACACGTTGCGCAGGAACGCGCTCTGTTGTTCGGCCGGCAGCTGCGCGAAGAACGCCTGCGCGTCCATGCGGGCCGCGTCGAAGTGCAGGCCACGGCCGTTGGCACCGCCGAAGCGGGCGGTGAGCCAGTTGACCAGATGCAGCTGGCTGTCCTGCTTGAACTCGCGGGCCAGGTCGCGGTTGGCCACGCCGGTGGCACCGCTGGCGGTGGCGGCATCGCGCGCCTGGTCCAGGGTCTGCTGCTGTTGGGCCAGGAACGCGCTGGCACCGGCCTCGTCACCGCCGTAGCCGAACTCGCTCTTCAGCCACTGCGCCAACGAGGTGGCGCCGCCATACACGCGCACCACCTTGCCGGCCTGTTCGCCCAGCGCGCGGTTGGGGTCGGCCAGGTTGGCCGCGTCCAGGTAGCGCGCGGCGAAGCCGGTCCAATCCGCACCGTGCGGGCCCACGCCGGCCGCCACGGCAATGGCGGCCCCGCTGCTGCGGTCACCGGCGGCTGCGTTGGCCACCGGGCCCAGGCTGCGCAGTTCGCCCTTGTCGGCCATGTACAGGTCACGGCCGGCGCTGATGTCGAGCAGGCCGGGGCCGGCGATGTAGAAGGTGCTGAAGCGGATGTCACGCCCGGCCTGCACCACTGACACGTCATCGGCGCTGGTGTGCACGATCAGGTTGCCGCGCGCGGTGCCGGCGGCGATGGCGGCCGGCTTGGGCGGCGCAGAAGGATCGCCGCCCTTGAGCTGGTTGAACCAGCCCAGTGCGCCGTTGTTGTTGCCGTACACCGTGCCCACGTTGTCGAACGCACCCAACGGCGTGCCTGAATTGACGATGTCGCGCCCGGCACGAATGGCCACCGCGCCGCCGCCGTCGTACCAGGTGGTGGTGTCGGTCCGGATGGCACCGTTGCTGAGCACGTTGTTGGTGGTGGTGACGATGCTGCCGGTGCGCAGGCCCACCAGGTCGCCGTTGACCGCGTAGTAGCGCGAGGGCGTCTGGCCCACGTACACATGGCCCGATGCGCTGGGTGCGGTGAACGCGAACAGCGGGTACACCTGCGACGAACTGCTGGGCTCGTCGCCGGACAGCAGCACGCTGGGTGCCAGGCCGGTGGGGCTGACGTTGTGCACGAACCCGCGGCCGTACCAGAGCGTGTCGACCAGGCCCACGAAACCGGGATTGAACGGGCTGGGCAGCGCGGTCGGGTCGGCGCCGGACATGTTCAGACCAATGCCATTGGCATAGATCGAGCCGGCCGCCAGCAGTTCCAGCTGGCCGGTACCGTGCGCGGTGAAGACATCGTCCACCGGCGACGGCGCCAGCACCACGCCGGCCACGAAGTACTCGTTGTTGGTGCCCTGGGTCGGCGCGGTGCGCGGGGTGCCGTAGTAGATGCTGCCGCTGGCGGCGGTGGCACGCAGCACCGAGGGATACACATGGTTGCCGTCGGTGGGCTGGGCGTCGGTGCGGGTGTTGCGGTCGTGCATGGCCAGCGACGGGGTGAGGTTGCCACCGGCGGCCATCAGGTCCACCGCGGTGGACGGCGTCCACAGCGAGAACCAGCTCCAGCCACCGTCCTGGTAGGCCGTGCCGTCCACGCTGAAGGGCGTGCCGTTGTTGAACTGGGCCACGCGGCCCGGATCGGTAACGGTGCCCAGCACCAGGTCGCCGCGCGCATCCAGGCGTGCACCGGCATCACCGAGCACCAGCACCGGGCCGCCCGCCGCCGTGGCGGCCGTCGCGCTGTACATGTCGTACGGGCGCGATTCTTTCGCGTCCTGGCGGCTGCCGTAGCGCAGTTCCACCCCGCCGACGGCACCGGCTTCCAGCCGCAGCGCACCGCGCAGGTTGGTGAAGCTGCCGTTGAGCTCCAGGTGATGGAGGTCGTTGACGGTGACCAGGTTGGCCACCGGCGGGCTGTTGCTGCCGGTGTACGAACGCAGCGCAGGGTCGGGATTGAGTCCGCCGCCGATGCGGATGTCCAGGTCGCCGCCGCCGGTCTGCACCAGGGTGCCGTCGGCGGTGACCCGGCCGGTGCTGGCCACGGCCAGGTTGAGACCGGCGCTGCGGTTGATGAAAACTCCGCCGTGGTCACCCCGGCCCTGCAGCATGCCGGCATCGCCGGCCGCGTCCAGCACCAGGTTGCCACCGCCAAGCGTGCCGAACCCGGTGAAGCCGATCAGCCGCGGCATCTCCACGAAGTTGTTGTAGTAGTTGGCGCCGCTAGCCGCAGCCACGTAGGTGCCGAAGTTGATCCACCACGCGGTGGGCAGGCCCTCGGCCCCGCCCTGCACGCTGCCCGTGCCCTGCCGCCACAGCCAGTTGCCCACCGCGGCAGTGGAACTCACCCGATCGGTGGCAATGCCCAGCGCTTCGGGACGCAAACTGCTGCTCGGTCGCCCCAGGCTGTCGCCGACGATGGTGCCGCCGGCGCGAAGCAGCAGGTTGCCGCCCGCCTCGGGATACCAGGCCTGGTACAGGCTCTGGCTGCCGCCGTCGACCAGGTGTTCGAACACGCTGCCCTTGTCGCCGAGCACGGTGTTGCCGATCGGGTTGGAGGGATTGGGCGTCACCAGCGCACGCGGCTGGTTGTACGGATCGCGGCCTTGGGCGGGCAACACCGCCGACGGCGTACCGGCGGTGTACACGCCGTACAGCGAGGTGGTGGCGATGTCGCCGCCGGACACCAGGCGCAGGTCGCCGGTGCCGGTACGCACCACGCTGGGCAGCTGCTCGCGGCCCGGCAGCGTCTTGAATTCCTTGTCCGGTGGGACCTCCGGCGAATCCACGGCGGCGAGGCCCTCGTAACCGAGGTCGTTGAGATTTTCCGGGCCGCTGTAGATCAGGCCCAAGCCAATCAGTTCGGTGAGCTGGTCGTCGGTGAAGCCAGACCCGGAGGTCGGCACGAAACTCAGGATGTACTCACCGAAGAACACGTTGATCATTTCGACGAACAGGTCGGCATCGCCCCAGACATAGGTGGCCGGCGAGCCGGTGCCAGGAATCTCCACCACCGCGCCGCCCTGCCCGTAGTGCGGGTCGGACAGGCGCAGGCTGCCGGTACCGGCGCGGTCGATGGTGAGGCGGTCGGCGCCGGCCAGGTCGGCGCCGGCCACCAGGGTGATGTCCCACGATTGCGAACCGGCCGCCAGCATCGGCGCCAGCGCCCAGATGCGGCCCTGGTTGCCGTCGGCGTCGGTGGGGCGCAGGTTGACCGTGGTGGCACCGCCGGGCAGCTTGACCTCGGTGTCGCTGGGAATGAAGGCGCCCTTGGCCAAGCCCAGGTCGGTGGCCAGGGTGACCAGGTTGCCGATCGGCGAGGCGGGCAAGGCCACGCCTGCCGGCCAGGTCATCGCCGCGATGCGCGCGGCCATCGGCAGGCGCAGGCCGGCGGACAGCTGCGCGCCCTGCGGCAGCGTGACCGCGTCGGCCAGCACGGTACCGGCTGCGTACAACAGCGCGCCGGAGGCATCGTGCACCGCCGCGCCCAGCACCGTTCCCTTGGCCAGGGCCAGCGGCAGCGCCAGGCGCGCATCGGCCGGCAACAGGGTGCCGGCGGCCATCTGCATGTCGCCGATGGGCAGGTCGTAGTTGAGCACCTTGCCCGAGTTGAACACGCTGCCGGCCGCCAGGGTGACCAGCCCGCCGTGCGGCACCACCACGTCGCTGCCGAACAGCTGGCGGCCGGCGGTGAGGTACCAGCCGTTGTCGTCGAAGGTGCTGCCCAGGCGGCTGCCATCGAAGCCATCGCTGATGCTGCCGAACACCTCCAGGTCGCCTTGCGCGCGCAGCACCAGCGCACCGGCTTCACCGGAGCCGCGCACGCTGCTGCGCGCCAGGGCGGGGTTGAGGCTGGCGTAGCGGTGGGCGGACAGGTCCAGGTCACCGTCCACGTGCAGGTTGCCGTCGGCGTTGACGCCCAGGTTGGCCACCACCTCCACACCGGGGCGCAGGTGGAACGCATCGCCGTAGCGGCGCAGGCCGGCCAGGCGGGTGTTGACCAGCGCGCTGTTGCCCAGCGCGGCGTCGATGAAAGTGCTGCTTTGCGCGTGCAGGCGGTCGAGGTAGGCCTGGTCGATGACCTGGTAGCTTTCGCCGGTGGTGGTGTGTTCGGTGCCGGCTGCCGCGCTGTTGTCGGTGATGAAGGCATTGAGCTGGATCGCCCGCGCGCCGTCGATACCGATCGTGCCGCCGGCATCGATGGCCACGTCGTTGCTGCCCACGCGCGGTGCGTTCAACGCCACCGTGCCGTAGCTACGGTCGCTGCCGGCCACGCGCAGGTCCATGCGGGCGCCGCTGGCAATGGCCAGGGTGCCGCTGCCGGCATCGATGTCGATGCTGGCGCGGTTGGGCGCATCGATCGCCACGCCGTAGCTGTCACGGCGCAACACGCTGGCGCTGGCGTCGAGCACCGCCGTGCTGCCCAGGCTGACGCCCTGGCGCGCGGACAGGCGGATGCTGCCGGCCTGTTCGCCGCTGGCATCCACGGTGCCGTTGACGGTGAGCTGGCCGTTGTCCAGGCCGATGTCCACCGCGTGCGCCACCACCTCGTCGCCCAGCACCAGGTCGCCCTGGCCGATGCGGAAGCTGCGCGCGCCGGTCACGCCATCGCGGGTGAGGCGGGTGTTGAGGCCGCTGAAATCGGCGATGGACTGGCCATGCAGGTCGATCCGACCGGCGCTGTAGGGCACCTCGGTGCCGCCGGCGTCGTAATGGCCGCTGCTGCCGCCCAGGAGCGCGCCGGCCAGGTCGATGGCACCGCTGGCAGCACGCACGCTGAGCGCGCCGGCGCGGTTGTTCTGCGCGGCCAGGTCGATGCGCGCACCGGCCGCCTGCTGCACGCTGCCGCTGCGGCTGTCGATCACCACGTCCCCGCCCCAGCTGTACTTGGCGGTGTCGAAGAAGGCGATGCGGCGACCGGCGAGGTCCAGCTGCGCACCGTCGGCCAGGCGCACGTCACCCTGCGCGGCCAGGCGGAGCTTGCCGCTCGGCAGCAGCACGGCGGTGTCCAGCAGCAGACTGCCGGCGCGGCTGTCCAGGGCGATTTCCGCACCCAGCGCGCCGGCCAGGGTGGCGTTGTCGGGGCGGGCGGCGGCACCGTTGCCGGTGACCTGCAGGTTGCCGCCGGCGGTGATGGTGTTGACCGACCCGGCCGCGCCGGTAAGCAGCGGGGTGGTGATGAACAATTCGCCGCCACGGCGTGCATACGACCGCGTGGCCGGGTCCCAGTCGCCCTGGGTCTCGAACACGCTCAGGCTGCCCTTCTGGTTGGCGGTGAGGCGCTCGCTGGCGTTGAGGTGCACACCGGCAAAGCCCAGTGCGAGACGGTCCTGCGTACGCACGGTGTCCGGCTGCGTGCGCGGGCCGTAGCCCAGCACGATCTCGCGGGCGTCCACCACCAACTGGCCGTGGCCGGTGCCCGGACCGTCGGCAATGATGCTGCCGGCCGGCGCCAGCGCGCCGCTCCAGACCAGGGTGTCGGTCTGGATGCGGGCCACGGCGTCGGCATCGCCGTATCCGTAGATGGCCGGCGTGCCCAGCACCAGCTGCTTCAGCGCAGATTTTCCGGTGACCGCATCGAAGGTGGACAGCGACACGTCGCCGTAGAAGTTCACCGACTCGCGTGCGGTCAGCGACAGCGCCTCCAGCGCCGGTGCCCCCACGCTGGTGTCGCCCAGCAGCAGGCGGCTGAGCACGTCCTGGTTGAGGGTCATGCCAGAGGGCAACGTACCGCGCGCCGTGGCGTCGGCAATGGCCTCGGCACTGCCGACATTGATGCCGCCCACGGCCAGGGACAGGTTGCGGGTGCCGTAGCGCACCGCATCGCCGAGCACGAACCGGTTGTCGGTGGCGGTGGCGATGGTGCCTTCGGAGTACAGCCGGGTCTGGCCGGTGCAGGTGTCGCCCACCGCGCACGCGCCGATCTCGATGCTGCCGGCGCCATTGCCCTGGGTGTCGGGCGCGTCGGGTGCCAGCAGGTTGATCTGGCCGTTGGACACCGCCAGCAGCGCATTGCGGCCGGGGGCGTAGATGTAGCCCTGGGTGGCGTCGTAGGCGGCCGCGCCCTGGCCCAGCGTGTTGATGCCCGCGCCCTGCTCCAGCACGATGCCGCCGGCCTGGCGGCCGGTCATCAGGAACACGTCGGCGGCCTGCAGCTGTGCACCGGCACGCAGCACGATGCTGTTGCTGCCCGAGCTGCCCTCGAGGGTGATCACGTTGGCCGACTGCAGCGAGCCGGTGCCTGCGTTGGCATAGGTGCTGCGCAGCTGCCCGCCGATTTCCAGGCGTGCCGCGCCGATGCGGTTCAGCTCGCTGGCATGCACCGACACGCCGTTGAAGTCCGCGCTGGCCTGGCCGCCATCGGCGAGGATTTCGTAGTTGGTGGCATTGACCAGGCGGGCCACCGAACCGGTGCCACCGCTCGCCGGTGCGTCCAGCACGGTGGCGTTGAACTGCAGCGGCGGCAGGTCCAGCCCGCCGGCCACGGCCGGAGGGGTCACGTTGAAACTGATCGCCTTGGCGTCGCGCTCCAGCAACGGGCGCGGTGCGCCTTCACGCGCGGCCTGCTGCAGGGCAAAGGTTGCGTAACTGGTTTCGTTGTACTGCGCGTAGCTGCGCAGGGTATCGGCGGCGGTCACCACCAGCTGGGTGGGCAGCACGTCGCTGCTGCCGGTGTTGGCAATACCCAGCCGTGCCGAGGTGCTCCACGAGCCGTTGCGCATGGCCTGGGTGGTGCCGAAAGCCGCCGCGCTGCCGGCCAGGCCGTTGAGTTCCACCCGGAACGCGCCGGGCAGCAATGCATAGGTGGACGGCAACAGGGTATAGGTGCCGGCCGGCAAGCCCGGCACACCGGCGCCGATGGTGACCTGCTGGCCGATGGCCGGGTCGCCGGCGCCGCGCTCGCTGCCCAGCGGCGCCTGCCCGGCCTGCACGCCCGGCACGATGGCATACACCGGGTTGGTGGCCAGGCCCGGCAGGGTGAAGCCGTCGCGGCCCATCTGCACCAGCGGGTGCAGGCGCGCGTCGGTGGAGCCGCCGCGGCCGGACAGGAACGCCGCACCGGTGAGTTCGCCGCCGCCGGACAGGTCCAGCACCGCGCCTTCCTGCGCGTTCACCGCGTGCGAGCGGAACTCCACCTTCGGTTCGCCGCCCACGCCCTGGTAGGCCACGTCCACGCCGTTGTAGTTGTAGACCAGCCCATCGACCGTGCCGCCGTAGGGCATCACCAGGCCCTTGGCGCTGACCGAGGTCATGCTGCCCGGCAGCAGGTTGACCACCCCGGTGTGGCCGGTGCCGTCGGCGCGACCCAGGGTGATGGTGCCCAGCGGCGCGCGCAGCACGCCGCCCTGGTTGATCACCGCCGCGCCGAAGCTCATGTTGCCGAACACGCTGTACGGCTGCGGCGGCAACGCGGTGCCCACGCGCTGGATGTCCAGCACGCGGTCCGGGTCCAGTTCGGTGGTCAGCGCGCCCCACTCGTTGTACGCGCTGCGCAGGCCCACGGTGACGTTGCCGCTGCCGTAGATCTGCGCGGCCGCCAGGGTGGTGTTGCCCGGCGAGAACAAGTCGGCGGCGCGCAGGCGCAGGTCGCCCTGGCTCTGGATGCGCACCGTGCCGAAGGCATCGCGTTCGACCACCAGCGGATCGACGGCGTTGCGCACGATCTCGCCCTTTGCCCCGAAGCCGACCGCGCCCACCACGTCGACCAGGTCGCCGGCGAAGGTGATCGCCGCGGCGTCGGCCAGCGTGGCCACGCCCAGCGAACCGGTGGCCGGGGTGGCATTGCGCGACCCGGTGACCGGGTTGGGCATGATCGTGTTGTCGATCTGGCGACGTGCCGCGCCGGACAGCCGCAGGTACGGTGCCTCCAACCGGACCTGGCTGTCGCGTGCGGCGTCGGTGGCCAGGCCCAGCGCGCTGGCGGTGAGGTACAGCGCCTGGCGCATGCTGAGCGCCACGTTGCCGTCGAAATCAAGCAGGCCGTTGACGTACAGCGAGGCGGTGTCGAAGCCACCGGCCTGGATGGCATCCACGCCGTAGCGCGCCTTGCCGTAGGCCAGGGTCGGGTCGCGTTCACCGGCCACCACGTCGGCCCCCAGGCCGCTGCCGCTGTACTGCTGTTCCATGATCAGCTCGCGCGGTATGCGCACGCCATCGTCCACCTCGGCGCCCTTGCTGGTCCAGCGGTCAACCTGGCCGTAGACCGGGGTTTCCAGGTTCAACGCCAGCGTGCCGCCTCGCGCACCGCTGCCACCGGCGGCGGCATGCAGGCGGCCATCCACGAACAAGCCATTGCTGGCGCTCAGCGCGATCACGCCGCCGTGGCTGGCCACGGGGGTCTGGCCGAGGCCGGGCAGGTCCAGCACCGCCTGCGCGCCGGACGCCTCCAGGCGGGCGCCCTCGCGCACCACCACGAACGCATCGATGGCCGGAAGGTCGCGCGAGGCCAGGTCATGCCGCGCGCCGATTTCGATGGTGCCGCCGTCCAGCACCTTGCCCTGGCGGTCGCCCGTGGCACCCAGCGCGGTGTAGGCGGCGCCGGACACGTCCAGCAGGGCGTGCTCGCCGATCCAGATCGAGCGCGCGTTCGGCATGCCGTTGGGGCGGTTGAGCAGCGGGCCTTCGCCCAGGTCGCCGCCGAGAACGCTGATGCGGCCACCGCGTGCCTGCAGCGTGCCGTCGAGGGTGATCTGCGCATTGCCGGTCAGCTGGATGGCCTGGCCCGGATCCACCGTGATCCGGCTGCCCGTGCCGATCTCCAGGTCAGCGGCGTTCTGCGCGGTACCGGCCGTCAATGACAGGCCCGCGCCCTTGCGCAGCGTCACCGCGCCCGTTGCCGGATCATCCTGCTGCAGCGGCGGCAGCCAGGTCGACAGCGCCCCGTGCGGATCCTCGCCGCTGGCCAGTGCACGCGCGGCGGCGAGGTCGACCTGCAGCAGCGGCATGGCCACCTCCAGCTGCGCACCGTCCACCACCGACACGCCGTCGCGGCCGATCACGTTGTACTGCTTGAAGCCGGACTGGAACAGGCCGGTGTCCAGCGCCAGGAACGACTGCACCGGCACTTCGCGCTGCCACACCGTGCCCACCGGCAGGCGTGTGCCGGCCGGTACCGTGATGGCGGCGGTGGCCACGCTGCCGGCGGTGTAGCGCGAGGTCTGCGCCGGAATCGGCAGGCCACCGGGGAACACATTGGCCGGCACCACGTAGCCGGCCTGCAGGTCGGCAATGGTCCACAGCGTGGTGCCGGCCGGCAGGATCTCGCCGGCGTAGCGCACGGGGCCGTAGTTGGCCAGCTGCACGGTGGTGGGCAGCACCCACGCCGCCTGGGTGGTGACCGGCTTGGTGCTGCTCACTTCCGGCCGCACCGTCACCGGCATCGGCTTGCCGCCGGACACGTGGGTAACGGTGATGGAGAAGGTCAGCGGAATGATGTCGCCAGGCTGCAGGATGACATCGGCGGCCAGGCGCACCGGCAGGGTGCTGGCCTGCCCGGCGGCCAGGTGTTCGACGGCGTCGGGGATGTCGCCGCCGATGCTCACCAGCGTGCCGTTTTCGATGTTGAGCGCGCCGCCGCCCTTGACCCCGTGCGCGCGGATGCTGCCATCCAGCGACAGCACGCCGCTGCCCATGTTCTGGCCGGCGGCCAGGGTGACGTTGCCGCCCTTGCCGCCCGCCACGTCGCCGTCCACGCCCATCGCCGCGCCGGAAGACACATCGATCAGGCTGCCCTTGCCCAGGCTGACGTTGCCGGTGCTGCGCAGCGACACGCTGCCGCCGTCGACGAACGGCAACCCGGCGATGGACGCCGGATCCTGCCATTGGTTGGTCCACAGGCCGCGCGCATCGAGGGTGATGTTGTCGCCCACCATGACCTGGTGCAGCAGCGTGTCGCCCGGGCGCGCACTGATCGGCAGATCGAGCCACGGCGTACCGGACGCCGTGTGCTGCACCACCATGTCGCCCAGCGCGATGCTGCCGCCACGGGCGCGCAGGTCGGCGTTGATGCGCACGTCGCTGGCATGCAGGGCGATGCTGCCGCCGTGCGCCACTTCGACGGCCTGGTCCACGTTGATGCCGGCGTGCGCGTACACCGCCACGCCACCGAACGCCTGCGCGTTGAGCCACGCCGCGTCCAGCGCGATCGTGCCGGCGTCGGCGTGGGTGCCCTCACCGACGGTGACCCGCTCGACCAGCGGCGCAGGGCTGAAGCGCTGCTGGCCGCTGTCCTTGTCGTAGAACGGCAGGTAGCCGCCCACCACCAGCTGGCCCTGGCGGGCCACGCTGGTCTGCGCCTGCTGGTAACCATCCAGCGCGGCGTCGCGCGCACGCTGCTGGCGCTCGCCCTGGAAGGTGGTGGTGTCCACCTCGCCCTGCAGCTGCGCCTGGGCGGTGGACACGATCAGCCGGCCGGCGTCGCGGCCCACGGTGTAGCCGTTCTCCAGCTTGCGCTGCGGCGCGATCAGCGGGTTGTAGTAGAACGCGGTGTTTCCCCAGCGCGCGTGGGTGTCTTCAAAGCCGCGGTACAGGCCGGTGTAAAGCAGGTCGCCGGGGGCGGTGGAGGCGTTGTACAGCGTGCCGTCGGCGCCCTTGAGGTGGGTCAGGTTGACGTAGCCGGTCTGCACGTCCAGCGCGCCGCCGGACAGGTTGATGCTGGACCCGCGCGCGGTGGCCACGTTGCCACCGCTGAACTGCACGGTGCCGCCCTGCGCCGACCACTCGCCGATGCCGTGCCCGGTGACGCCCAGGTAGCCGCCTACTTCGAGCAGGCCGCCGGCGGTGTACCAGCGGTCGGCCTCGTAGCCGTTGGTGCCGGCCGGCACCAGCACCAGGTCGCGGCGGTCCAGCCAGATGTTCTTGCTGTTGAGCGATTTATCGTCGCGGTTGAGCGGCGCGTCGCGCTGCTCGTTGCCCTGCACGTTGATCTGGACGTTGTTGGCTTCCATCGCGATCTTGACGCCGACGTAGCCGGCCACGTCGATGCGCGCGCCCTCGCCCACCGTACTGCTGCCCACGGCATCCACGAACACCTGGCCGCCGGTGGCCAGGGTGAGGCTGCCGGCCTCGAAGCCGACGTCGCCGCCGCTGCTGACCTGGACGAGCGACTGGTCACGGCGGTGGGCAATGCCGTCACCCAGCTTGTCCGAGTCCTGCACCAGGGTTTCGCGCTGCACGTCCAGCGCGGTGGTGGCGCTGGGGTCGAGCACGATCGCGGTGGTGCTGCCCTCGCCGAACGTGACCCGGCCGGTGGTGTCGCTGCGCTCGGTCTGCAGGTGCACGGTGCCGCGCGTATGCACCGAGGTGGTGGACAGCAGCGTGCCCTGCTGGCGCACGTCGTGACCGGCCAGGGTGATGTCACCGGTGCTGGCCTGGACCAGGCCGGTGTTGCTGACCACGCCGCTGGCGGGGGCTGCATCGGCAGCGGCCGCCACCGGGCTGCGCAGCGTGTTGACCACGTTGCCACGGGTGGTGGAGGTCAGGTTCTGGTCGGTGCCCAGGCCCTTGCGGATCACGAACGCATCGCCAGCGGCCAGCGTGGTCTGGCCGTTGGCGGTGGTGATCTGGCCGTGGTTGTGCACCTGGCGGCCCAGCATGAGCACATAGCCGCCGCCGTCGGTGACCGAGGCCGGCACGTGCGTGGTGATCTGCGCGCCGCGCTCCACCACCACATCGCCGCTGGCGGCGGCATGGCTGAAGCTGCTGGCGGTGGTGGTCACCTCGTTGCCGAAGGTGGGAATGAAGCCGCTGCCCTGCGCGTCGCTGTACAGGCCCTTGCGGAACTGCGCATCGCTGATGTTCACCGCCGCGGCGGCCAGATTCTTGACGTTGACCTGGCTGCCGCCGTCGAACACCACGCCGTTGCGATTGACCAGCATCACCGTGCCCTGGCCCTGGATACGGCCGAGGATCTGCGAGGGTCGCGCGGAGGGGTCATTGACCCGGTTGAGCAGCGACCAGCCGGCCTGCTGGTCAAAGTCGACCACGGTGTTGCGGCCGACGTTGAAGGTTTCCCAGTTGAGGATGGCCTTGTCGGCGGTCTGCGCGATGCTGACGGTGGTGGTGCCGTCCTTGCTGCTCTGCACCGGGCCACTGGCGTTGGACCAGCCGCGGGTCAGCGCGTCGTCGTCCACCTTCAGGCCACCTTCGCCCAACCCGTCGGGCACGCTGCCGGCACGCAGGCGCGCGGCATCACGCGCGGTCTGCTGCATGCGCTGCTGCATGGCGATGGCCTGCGCGGCGGTGTTGAGATTGTCCAGCGAGGTCTTGAGCGTGTCGCGCGCCTTCTGCGCCTGCGCATCGGTGCGCGCCAGGTTGGACGGCATGCCGTTGGGCAGGCGGCCGCTCTGCACCGCGTTCTGCTGCTGCACGCCCTTGTTGGCGAACCACGCCGGGCTGAAGGCCTGCTGCGCGGTGGCGCTGGCCACCACGCCGCCGGCCACCAGCATCACTGCGATGGCCTGCGCCAGCGGACGTACCTGCGGCGTACGCAGGGATGCACCGACAACCGAACCGTTCTGCTGCTTCACCATCGCCGTCACCCGTCGCAATATCGTTCGCTGATAAGGACAAGCGCAGGTCACCGCGTTACGCGGCACGCCTTTCCCTGGCAACGGGAAACAGCGTGACAGGGCAATGCGTTGCGCTTGTTACGCTGGATAAGACGCGGATAGGTGGCAACGACTGAACCGTTGCAACAAAAAATTCATCTGCACATGACGCCACTGCGATTTGTGCCGTGCGCGTCATCGCGCTGTCATCGCGGTGTGCTGCAATCGCGCACGGATGCGCGGCGCGCTCAGCCGAGCAGGACCACGCCGCCGGGCATGTGCACCACGCGCGCGCCATACACGTCGCGGACCAGGTCGATGAAGGTGTCCAGGTCACGCAGGGGAATGCGCGCCTGCACCCGCCGCGCCTGCAGCGCCGTGCCGGTGATGACGATGCGGCCGGGGCGGTAGCGGTTGATCTCGTCCACCACGTCGGCCAGTGGCTGGTCATCGGCCACCAGCCAGCCCTGGCGCCACGCGTCGATGCGGTCGGTGGCCACCTGCGCGACCGAGGCGATGCGGTCGCCGCCCAGGCGCGCCTGCCAGCCCGGCTGCAGCGTGACCGTGCGCGTGCCGCGCGTCAGCGTGGCGCTGCCGGCCAGGCAGGTGACGCGCGCGTCGGCACCGACGCAACGCACATTGATCCGCGCGCCGGCGGCCGGCGTGACCCGGGCACCGTCGACATGGATCGCGAAGTCGGCGCTGCCGCGCGCAGGCACGCTGAACTGCGCTTCGCCCTGGCCCAGTTGCAGGCCGGTGCCGCCGTCGACGCGGCGCAGGTCGGTGCGGGTGCCCATGGCCACCGCGACACCCTGGATCTCCAATGTGCGCTGCTCGCCGGTGGCGGTGCGGAAGTCGGCCCCCAGCGCGTCCATCTCCGGCCACATGCCCAACGGCGAGCGCGCCATCAGCCAGCCGCCAGCGGCGGCCGCCACGGCACCGCCGAGGAACGCGCGGCGCGTGCGGTTGACCCGGCTGCGCGGGCGCGCGTGGGCGGTGGGCACGGGCAATGGCAGCGACGCGGCGGCGGTGGGTGGTGCCGCGGCGACGTTGCCGGCCTGCAGTGCGGGGCCCAGCGCGTTCCACAGGGCACGCGCCTGCGCGAATGCCGCCGCATGGCGCGGGTCGAGCGCACGCCAGCGCCGGAAGGCATCGGCATCGGCCTGGGTGACGGGCGCGCCCTGCAGGCGCAGCAGCCAGTCGTGCGCCTGCTGCTGCAGGTCGGGCGGAATCACGGTGGAGGCAAGCGGGTTCATACCAGTCATGACGGTTTTCCGGCGCCGGGACCGAACCGCTGCACCAGCGGCCGGTCCAGCCGTGCGGCGCAATGCTGCAGCGCCTTCTTCAGGTCTTTGCCGATCATCCGCGCAGACACGCCGTGTTCGGCAGCGATGGCCTCGATGGGGCGATGTTCCACGCGGGCGGCAATCAGGATGGCGCGCTGGCGCGCGGGCAGTTCGCGCAGTGCATCGGTGAGCGCGCTCATCTCCGCACGGCCAAAGGTGACCGTGGCCGGGTCCAGGTGGTCGGTGCCCTCTTCCATCAGCGCCTCCACCTCGGCGCCGGTGAGCACCCGGGCGTGGGCGCTGCGCTGATCGCTGGCGGCGTTGACCGCCATCCGGAACAGGTAGGCCACCGGATTGCGCTGCGGCTGTGCGCCGCCCATGCGTTCCACCCGCAGCCAGGTTTCCTGCAGCGCATCCAGCGCCAGGTCGTCCGAGCCGAGCCGCCGCCGCAGGCGCTTGCGGAACGCCTCGTAGTGTTCCAGCAGCACGCTGCCCAGGCTGCTCACGGCGGGCCCTTGCAGGGCACCGTTGCGTTCGCGCTGCGCGGCAGCAGCTGCAGCGTAATCGGCTGCGGCAGGCCACTGGGCAGGCCCGGCAGCGCAAGCCCGCGCACGCGGGCCAGCAGCGCATCGTCGCGCGCGGTATCGCCGCTGCCCTGCAGCAGGGTGCTTTTCTCAACGCGGTGGTCGGCATTCAACCAGAGTTGCAGCACGGCACGGTAGCTGCCCGGGCGCGTGGCGCGGGTGCCGCACAGCGCCTGCTCAAGCGAGCGCTGGATGATCCGCGCGGCGTGTGCCGGCACCGTGCCTGCCGAAGCGGCGGGCGCGTCCGACGGCGCGGCCGCGGCAACCGCATCGGCGGGAACCAGAGTGAAGGCCGCGCCGTCGACGAAGCGCGGCGCCAACCCGGTGCCTTCCAGCAGGGTCTGCAACGCAGGCAGCGGCGCAAAGGTGCCCTGGACCGGCGTGGAGCGCAGCCCACCCAGCAGATGCGCATCGATCAGTACCGCCACCCCGGTGATCTCCCCATACGACTGCAAGGCGTGCGGCAACGGTTGTGCCGGTATGTCGAAGCGACGTGGCGTGCCGCTGTCGTCGACACCGGCGGCTGCCGCGCACGGCAGCCACAGGCCCAGCGCGGCACTGCACATCGCCCCCAGCGCCAGCCCCAGCAGCGGTCGCGGGCGGGCCCGCGCCCCGGTGTCATCAAACTGCATGCAAGACACGCCAGCATCAGAACGCCAAGCCGGTCACGTTAGAGCGGCTTCATTGCAGCGCGGTGACAGACATGATGCAGAACATTTCACGCAGGGGGTGCGCGGTGCTGGCCTGTGCCGCGCTGTGGCTGGGCCTGTACGGCCCGGCCGCACGGGCAGGCGACGCGGCCGATGGCACCGGCTGCATCGAGCTGGAGGTCAATGGCGAGCGGATCCGCGATTACGCCTGCATGAGCCGGATGTTGGCACCGGCGGCAACCACGGCGACCCCGGCAACTACGGCCCCGATGGCCGCCGAACAGCGTGTGCGCCAATCGCCCAGTGCGCTAGGGCTGGCCAACCGTGCCGCCACCCAGCAGCGCATGGGCACCAGTTTCGGGGTGTCCACCCAACCACAACGGCCTGCCCCGCCGCCCGCACCGGTGCGTCCGTGAGCGACTAAGGAACGGTGGCTAAGGAACGGTGGCTTCGGCCGGTTGCATCCCCAGCCCCAGGCGCAGCGGCTGGCGCATGCCGGGCGGCGGGGGTCCGGGCAGGGGCGCATGGTCCAGCACGGCGCGCAGGTCGGCGTCGGCCTGCGCATCCCCCAGCGAGGCGAACTGGCTGCGGATCACCGTGCCGCCGGCGTCGATCCACAGGCTCACCACCACTGGGGTGGCCGGTGCAGTCGTGGGGTGCTGCTGCAGGAACGCCTGCAGGCGAACCACGCGCGGGTCGTCGGTGCGCGCAAGACGTTCGGCCAGCGCGGTGCTGGCGCTGCCGGCATAGGCCTGCCATGTGGCGGGCACCGCAGGTTCGGCGGTGCTGCCGGTGCTGGCCGCAGCCAGCCCTGCCAGTACCAGCCAGCCCCGTATGCGGGCGCCGCCCCGCCATTGCCACACACCCATCGCGCTTGCTCCGTCACCGTGTCATGAACCCGGACCGCGCGCCGCCGCGTACTGCGGGGCCCGACGGTGGCCGGGTGGGCATGTACTGTGCGCAGCCTGCGTGACAGTGCGATGGCGGACGGCGTCGGGGTGCACCGACCGTTGGTCGGTGCGCCGTTGCTCAATACGTCCCGTCGAACGCAAAGATCGGCTTGCGCTGCTTCCACAGCCCGGCGGTGAAGTCCGGGAATTCCAGCGTCTGGAAGCTGTTGGCGATGGACTGCTCCGACAGCGGGGTGATCGCACTCCAGGTGATGGCGTCGTAGATGTCGATCGGCATCGGCGCGCGGGCCTTCAGGGCCTCAACGAACGCATGGATCACGAACCAGTCCATGCCACCGTGGCCGGCGCTGGCGGCGGTGTCGGCGTGCTGCTTCCACAGCGGGTGCTCGTACTGGTCCTGGTAGGCCTTGAAGTCTTCCCACTTGTGCGGCGGGCTGCGGCCTTCGATGTGGATGGACTGGTTGACGTCCATCCACAGGCCCTTGGTGCCCTGCACGCGGAAGCCCATCGAGTACGGGCGCGGCAGCGAGGTGTCGTGCTGCAGGATGATCGTTTCGCCGTTCTCGCAGGCCAGCGTGGTGGTCACCACGTCGCCGAGCTTGAACGCCACCTTGGTGCTGGGGTGGGTGGTGCCGCCGCTCTTGGCGACGGTGTAATCGTGCAGGCCACGCGCCTTGCTGGCGAAGGCGTTGATGTGGGTGAAGCGGTTGCCGCGGTTGATGCCGGTGTACATGGCGCACGGGCCGATGCCGTGGCTGGGGTACAGCTCGCCGTTGCGCTTGACCGAGTGCTCGGTGCGCCAGCGCGCTTCGGACCAGCCCTTGGCGCCGAACTCCACGCCACTGTCATAGGGCTGGTTGGGGTCGCCCGAGTTGAACTTCACCCCGCGCAGGTCGTGCTGGTAGCCGGCCTGCAGGTGCACCAGCTCGCCGAACAGGCCCTGCCGCACCATCTGCAGCGCGGCCATCACATCGCGCCGGTAGCAGACGTTTTCCAGCAGCATGTACGGGGTGCCGGTGGACAGCTGGGTCTTGAGCACGTCCCAATGGTCCTGCAGGGTGATGCCGGCCACCACTTCACAGCCAACCGCGATCCTGGCCTGCATGGCCGCGATGGCCATCGGGGCGTGGTACTCCCACGGGGTGGCGATGACCACGCCGTCCAGCCCGCGCTGTTCCAGCAGGCGCTTCCAGGCATTGACGTCGCGGTCCTGGCCGTAGGTCTTCGGCGCCGGCTTGCCGGCCTTGGCCACCATCTCCACGGCGCGGCCGAGCATGATCGGTTCGATGTCGCACAGCGCCACCACCTCCACGTCGTCGCGGCGCACCAGTTCCTTCAGCAGCACCTGGCCGCGCATACCCGTGCCGATCAGGCCCAGCCGCACCTTGCGCCCGCGCGCCCAGGCCGGTACCTGCGGCAGCAGGCTGCTGGCGGCGACGGCGGCGCTGGCCGCGATGAATTCCCTACGTTGCATGGAACACTCCTCCTCTTGAGACCGCGCCGGCGGGGGCCGGCGCGGTGGAACCGTCAGAACTTGTAACCGACGGTCAGACTGTAACCACGACCGAAGATGGTCGCGTAATCGCTGGAATCGCCCAGGAAGCTGTTCGGATCGTAGAACGGCAGGCGGTCGAACAGGTTCTTGACGGTGAAGCCCACGTTCCAGTGGTCGTCCGGGCGCCAGGCCACGCTCAGGTTGGCCGTCCACCACGACGGGGCGCCGTCGCACTTGCTCTGCTCCACCGGCAGGTAGCCGGCGGTGCAGGTCTGCGGGTTGTTGTCTTCTTCATCGATCTGCTGGAGCGCCCACTTGGTGCCGCCCACGTAGTTGATGAACATGCTGGTGGTGACCTGCTTGTAGCTCCAGTCGGCGTTCAACGTGGCCCGCAGGCGCGGGTTGTTGTAGTACCCCACCAGGTCACCGTAGTACCAGCCGCTTTCGTCGTCCAGGTAGGAGCGGTTGCGGTTGGCGATGGTGGCGGCCACACCGATGTTCAGGTTGCCCCACTCGCCCAGCGAGAAGCGGCTGCGCGCGTCGATGTCGAAGCCGTCGATCAGGGTCTTGCCGCGGTTCTTGTACTGCCCCACCACGCTGGCCACGTTGCCGGTGCTGTAACCGGGCAGCGTGCCGGGGCAGCTGACGCCGCTGGCCGGGTCGGCGCACATGGCCGCCAGCGCCGCCTGGTTGGCGCGGTCGGCTTCGGTGATCGGCGAACGGGTGGAGGAGATGATGTCTTCGTCGCGGGTGTAATCGGGTGCGACGATTTCGTTGGTGCGGTAGATGAACCAGTAATCGGCCGACACCGACAGCCACGCGGTGGGTTCGTAGACGAAGCCCAGCGTGGTGATCTTGGCCTTCTCCGGCTTCAGCTCCGGGTTGGGCTGGGTCATGCGCGCCACGGTACGGCTGCAGTCGCTGTTGAGCAGGGTCTTGCCCAGGTCCACGTCACCGCCGCGCTGGGATTGCAGCAGCAGGTTGGCAATGGCGTTGGTCTCGTTGCAGCGCACTTCGTCCCGGTAGCCGCCGAGCTGGGCGAACACACCGCCGTTGCCGGATTCGGCCAGGCTGGGGGCACGGAAGCCGGTGGAATAGGTGCCGCGCAGCATCAGCTGGTCGAACATCTGGTACTTCAGGCCCACCTTCGGGGCCAGGTTGGCGCTGAAGTCGGGGTACTTGTCCACGCGCAGCGCCGCGTCCAGTTCCAGCTTCTCGGTGAGCGGGGCCACGGTTTCGGCGAACAGCGCGTAGGTGTTGCGCTTGCCGTCGAACCAGGAGCCGCCCTGCTGGGTGATCAGGCCGTTGGCCGCGTCCGGGTTGCCGGGGGTGTAGAAGGTTTCGCGGCTGGCATTGAAGCCGAAGGCCGCGCGCACTTCACCGGCGGGCATCTGGAACAGCGGGCCTTCAATCTTGCCGTCCAGGGTGTGCAGGCGGGTCCAGGACTGGATGTCGAAGGTGGGGAATGCTTCGCGGATCAGCGCCGCGTTGGCTTCGCTGTATTCGCCGAATTTATAGGCCGGGTGGTCGGAGATGATCACCCGCCCGGTGCCCGGGTCGACGCTGTACGGGCCAAACGCCTTCTCGAAGCCGGCCAGGTTGACGTTGGTGGTCTGGTAGGTCACCGAGTGGCTGCCGGCGGTGGCAAAGGCGGTTTCCCAGTTCCAGTCGCCCACGTCGCCCCGCAGGCCGGCCACCACGCGGTAGCTCTGGTCGGTGTTGCGCTGGCCGAAGTGGTTGGCGCCCACGTCCTGCAGCAGGTATTGCAGGCCCACCACGCCTCCCATCAGGGCTTTCAGTTCGGGCGAGGCGTGGTTGTATTCGTTGTTCGGGCCCAGGTACGGGTACAGGAACTGGTTGACCGTGGTGCCGGTGTTGCGCGAGAACCAGCTGGTGGGGTTGCCGGTGGTGGTGCCGTAGGCACGGGGGGTGCCGCCGTTGGCGGTCAGGTCGATGTCGGTGTAGGTCGCTTCGGCGAACGCCTCGGTGCTGTCGCCGATCAGGAAGTGGGCGTTGACGTAGGCGGTGTTGCGCTCGGACTTGGCACCGGCGTCGATCTCGTTGTTCATCCACGTCTCCCAGATACAGCGCGGGCCGGCCGCTTCACTGGTGAGCACGTTGTTGCAGCCCGGCGCGGCTTCCTGCACGCGGCGACCGGTGACCGGGTCGAAGGCGAAGTAGCTGCCCGGGTTGAACTCGCCCGGCTTGCTGCCGGTGCCCAGGCGCAGGTTGGGCAGGTAGTTGGGATTGTTGACGTAGTACTGGGACGGGCGCTTGTCGTAGAAGTCGCTCAACGGAATCGCATCGCGCCGGTACAGGTTGACCGAGGCGTATACGTTGTAGCGGTCTTCATCCAGGTCGCCGAAGCCGGCGGTGATGCTGCCCTGGTGTTCGCCGTAGGAGCTGATGCGCGACGATTTGTCGGTGGTGAGGTTGATCTCGGCGCCCTGGTAGGAGCGCTTGGTGATCACGTTGATCACCCCGGCCACCGCGTCGGTACCGTACACCGCCGAGGCGCCGTCGGTGAGCACTTCCATGCGTTCGATCGCCGCGGCGGGAATCGCATCGATGTTGACGAACTGGGTCTGGAAGCCGGCGGGCGCGCCGTAGTACGACAGGCGACGGCCGTTCAGCAGCACCAGCGTGCCCTGCGCGCCGAGGCCGCGCAGGTTGGCCTGCGAGGCGCCGTCGGAACCGGTGAACAGCGAACGGGAATCCTGCTGGGCTGGCCGCGCGGCGGGCAGGTTGTCGAGCACCTGCAGCAGCGTGCGCGCGCCCATGTTCTCGATGTCCTGCTTGCTGATCACCTGCACCGGCGAGGCGGTTTCCACGTCGCTGCGGCGGATGTTGGAGCCGGTCACTTCAATGCGCTGCAGCTCGGTGGCCTTGGCAGCGGGCGCGGCCTCCTGCGCACCGGCGTTGCCGACCACGGCAAGGGCCAGGCCCAGTGCGATGGACAAGGGGGTAGCGGGGATGCAGCGATGGCGATGGCGTTCGGTCAACATCTTTGTCTCCTTGTTCGATCCGCAGCGTGGGGCTGGCGGTGGATGGGTGTTTTCGGGCAAACGTCCCCCGTGCCGCGGCCACACGGCCGCAGACGGGAAACGGAGAGAGCTGTTTTTTTGAAAGCGTGTTGCGTCGGTTACGGCGACACGATGCTGGCGGTATCGCCCTCCTGTCCGATCAGCGCGGCGTTGGCCCAGTTGCCGCAGACCTGCGCGGGGTGGTCGCCCTGCGCGCCCAGCGTGCGCAGGCTCAAGGTATGCAGGCCGCGCACGTCCAGCTCCGGTTTGACCACGCCGGGCGCCTTGACCAGGCCGCTGTCATACAGCAGCCGGTTGTCGCCCCACACCTGGAACTGCATGCCACCGGCGGCGCGGCACTGGTCATCGATGCCGAGATCGGCGCGCAGCAGGCGCCAGCTGCCGGTGAGCTTCAGGTCGATGCGGCTGTTGGCATTCACCCCCAGGCCGCGGCGGAACAGCAGGCCGTTCATGCGCAATGCCGCCTGGCCGCCAAAGGCGTGGTCGCTGGCCACGCTTGCCTGCAGCGCGGCCGGCAGCGTCAGCGCAGACACGTACAGCTGCTGGGCGGGCGTGGTGGGCTGCGGATGTTCCAGCACATGGAAGCTGGACAGCACGATGGGGCCAACGTCGCGCGGCTGCAGCGCATCCACCGCACGGGCCACGCTGCCCTGCGCGGCGGTCACCATCGGATCACTGGCGCCGGCACCGTCGCCGTCGGGGTTCTGCGTGCTCAGCACACGGAAGCGCAGCAGGCGGCCGGCGTGGGCGGGGAAGTCGATCTGCTGCGTGCCCTGCTGCAGGGTGAGGCGGCCACGCTTGACCGGTTCGCCCCACTCGCCATTGCTGTCGGCCAGGTAGATCTCGTAGTCGCGGATCTGGCCGTTCTTCCAGTGCGGGTCGTTGCGCGGCGCCAGCTCGATGCCGTCGATCAGCTTGCGTTCGCCGAAGCCGAGCACCCATTCGTGCGCGCCGGTCTTCACCGCCTGGTTGCGCACCGTGCGGAACCAGGTGGCCGGGTCGTCATCGAAGGCCTTTTCCAGTTCGTAGCCCTGCTCTTCGGCCGGGCGGTTGACCACCAGCAGGCTGTCCGACGGCAGTGCGCGGCCCAGTTCCGGCGCGGCGGGGTACGCGTCGTCCGCAACGGCGGCGGCTACCGGCAGGGCCAGCTGCAGCGCCAGCGGCTGGCGGATGTCGGTGGGTGCGGTGCGTACATGCAGCGTGCCGCGACGCTCGGCGCCATCGAAGTACCAGCCTTCGCTGGCCGCCTGCCACGCCGCCTTGTCGGCCAGCATCGGCAGCGCGCGCTCGCCCAGGGTGACCGCGGTGGGGCGCTGGCGGCTGAGCACGCGCAATGCGTAGCGGCGTTGCGGCAGCTGGCCGGCGTACTGGCCCTGCACCGCACCGATGGCGACCTGCACCGGGCCCGTGCCCTGCGTGGGAGCTGTGACGGTGACCTGCTGGGTGCTGGATTCGCCCTTCTCGTAGCGCCGGGTGTTGCCGTCGTCTTCGTACAGGGTGTACTGCGCATCGCCCTGCGGGTACAGGTCGAAGGTGACTTCATCCAGCGGCTTCTGCCCGTCGTAGAGCATGTCCGGGTACATCGGAATGATCGCGCCGGCCCGCACGAACACCGGGATCGTGGCCAGGTCCACGGCGCGGTCCAGGGTGCGACCGTTCGCACCGGCCTGCAGCTGGCGGCCATCCCAGTAGTCGATCCAGCGGCCCTGCGGCAGGTGGATGTCACGGCGCCAGCCACGGCTGGCCGCCTGGCTGCGGTACACCGGCGCGATCAACAGTTCGCGGCCGAGCAGGAACTGGTATTTGTAGGCTTCAGTGTAGGCCTGCGGGTCCTGCGGGTAGTCCCACATCAGCGCGCGCAGCAGCGGCGCGCCGGTGGTGGCCGCGTCATGCGCCAGCCCGTACATGTACGGGGTCATGCGCATCTTCAGCTTGAGGTAGTCGCGGTTGACGCTGCGGTAAGGCTCGTCGAACCACCACGGGTGCTTACGGGCGTTGCCCGACCAGCCGGACATGCCCATCAGCACCGGGGTGAAGCTCTTCCACTGCAGGTCGCGGGTGAAGGTTTCAGCGCTGCCGCCGAAGATCGCATCCACATCGCCACTGGCGTAGGCCATGCCCGAGAGCCCCGAGCCGACCAGGGTGGGAATGTGCCAGCGGATGTAATCCCAGCTGCTGCTCTGGTCGCCGGTCCAGGCCACCGCGTAGCGCTGGATGCCGCCCCAGCCCATCACCGTCCACAGGAACGGGCGCGAATCGGAGTTGTGCAGGATGCCGTTGAACGCGGACTGGTTGGCGTCCATCGCGAACTGGTAGCCCTTGCCGGTCCAGGCCACGTCCAGCTTCTGCACGCGGCTGCCGGCGGTGCCCACTTCCCAGGCAATCTTGTCCACGCCGTTCTCGGTCCACAGGCCGGTCTTGAAGCCGTACTTCGCCAGGCCCTGCACGGTCTCGGGCAGCTTCTTGTAGCCGCAGCCGTAGCCATCGTTGGGCAGGATCCAGCCACCGGGCATGTCGTGGTCGCGGTACTGTTTGGCCACGCTGTCCACCACGTCGGGGGTGGTGCCGGTGGGACCGTCGCTCCAGCCATCGGGCACGCTGCCGGGCTTCTTGATGTTGTCGCCATCGTTGTAGCAGTCGGCGTCGCCATAGGAAAACGCCCAGCGCGGCAGCAGGCCGGCGCGGCCGGTCAGTGCGGTGTAGCGATCCAGCAGCGTGTGCAGGCTGGGGCCGACGAAGTAGTACGCATCGAAGCGGTCTTCGCGGTGCAGCAGCGTGGCCTGGTCGGCCTGGCGCAGATCGTAGGTGCCATCGCTCCAGGTGTTGCGCAGCATGCCCCAGCCGCGTGCGCTCAGCAGCATGGGCGCGGGGTTGGGGCGGTCGCCCTCTTCCCAGCCACCGGAATAGGACACCTCCAGTTCGCGGCCCTTGAAGGCGAAGCGGCCGTTCTGCTGGCCGCCACCGAAGAAGTGTTCGTCGGCGTCGCTGGACAGCACCTGCACGCTCTGGTCCTTGCCCAGGTCCAATGGCTGCAGCTCGCGCCACAGCGGCACCGCGCCGTCTGCGTCGCGGCGGTCCAGCGCCAGGCGTAGCGGTTGGCGCTGGATGTGCAACACCAGCGAAGCGGTGCGGATGCGTACTTCGGTGCCGTCTTCTTCCAGCTGGGCGGCCAACTTCGCGGCCGGCTGCGGCACCACGATCGGGGCGGCCTTGTCGCCGGCGCCGCTGAGCGTGCCGTTGCGTCCGGCCTGCACGCGCAGCATGTCCTCGCCCAGCAGGTCCACGCGCAGCAGCATGCCGTTGTCGGTGCGGATATCCCAGCCGGGGCTGCCGTCCTTGTTGGGAGCAGCGCTGATACGGGCCAGGTTGCCCAGGGGCTCGGCCACGGCCGGTGCCGCCGCCAACGCGGACAGCAGGGCCACCATCAGGCCAGTACGTCGAAACCGGGATTCCACCTTGCCCCCAAGCCCGCGGTCAGCGGGAATCTGAAACCAGTGCGGCCGACTCTAGGGCAGGGTCTCGAAAGATGTCAACAAATTGCAAAGAAAAAGGAAGGATATTTTCTTTAAAACGAAAGATATGACTGGAGCTGCTTTCTATATGGCGGCTGAATACGCGATTGTTGCCGCCTGAAACCTTGCTGCGGTGCGGCATCCGTGGGGGAGCGCCCTGCGGTCGACCCGATCGATTCGTAAAAACTGTGACCGCCCTAGCTTTTCTTTATCTTTCGATATTTGACATTTCGAAAGAAAACGCAGAAGGTGCGGTCGCCCAACAGGAATTGCGAATGGACGCTTCTGTGCTTACCGACTTGCCCGCGTGGCAGCGCCTTGGCGGCGCCTATACCGCCGAAGAAATCGCCCAGCAGCCGCGCATGTGGACTGCCCTGGCCGACCTCCTCGATGACGCGCAGGCGCGCATCGACCGCTTCCTTGGGGAGGCACTGCGCCAGCCCGGCCAGTTGGTGATCTTCACCGGTGCCGGCAGCTCGGGCTTCATCGCCGAAATGGTGGCCGACCACATCAATGCGCAGTGGCCCGCCGAGGTCCGCGCGCTCCACACCACCAGCCTGCTCACCCACCCGGCGCTGTACCTGCGCCGCGACCGCCCGACCCTGCTGGTGTCGTTCGGGCGCAGTGGCTCCAGCCCGGAAAGCGTGGCGGCGGTGGAACTGGTGCGCGACCGGGTCGACGACGCGCGCTTCCTGGACATCACCTGCAATGCCGACGGCGAACTGGCCCGGCGTGGCCATGGCCGCAGCGATACGCTGTCGCTGCTGATGCCGCCGCCCAGCTGCGACCGCGCCTTTGCCATGACCAGCAGCCTGAGCAGCATGCTGCTGGCCGCGCTGAGCGTGTTCGACAGCGCGCCGTGGCCGCAGCGCGTGCAGCGCCTGCGCAGCCTGGCCAGCCACGGCGAACGTGGCCTGCAGGCGTGGGACGGTGCCGTGGGCACGCTGGCCCAGGCCGCGTATTCGCGCGTCATCTACCTGGGCAGCGGCCCGCTGGAAGCACTGGCCCGCGAAGCGGCGCTGAAGGTGCTCGAGCTCACCGCCGGCCAGGTGCTGGCGCTGTCCAACACCCCGCTCGGCTTCCGCCACGGTCCCAAGTCCACGCTCAATGGCGACACCCTGGTGGTGATGCTGCGCAGCGCGCAGCCGCTGTCGCGCCGCTACGAACAGGACCTGCTGGACGAACTGCGTGGCGATGGCATCGCCGCACGGGTGATCTCGGTGGGTCCCGATGGCGATGACCGCGCCGACGGCGACTTCGTGCTCGACGCACCCACGCTGGACGACAGCTGGCTGGCCCCGCTGTGGCTGCTGATGCCGCAGTGCTATGCGCTGCAGTGTTCGGCGGCGCTGGGCATGACCCCGGACAACCCCTTCCCCGACGGCACCGTGAACCGGGTCGTGCAGGGCGTGACCATCCATTCCCATGGCTGAGCAGGGCATGCCCATGCAGTGCTGGTACGGCATCGACGTTGGTGGCACCAAGATCGAGCTGGTGGCCTACGACGCCACCCTGCGCGAACTGCACCGTGAGCGGGTGACCACGCCCACGCAGGACTACGACACCTTCCTGCAGGCGATCACCGGGCTGGTGCACAGCGCCGACCGCACGCTGGGCGGCGCGTGCCGTGCCATCGGTATCGGCCTGCCGGGCGTGCGCGACCGCAGCACCGGGCGCCAGCTGAGCGCGAACGTGCCCAGCCTCACCGGCCGCCTGGTGGGCGAAGACCTGCAGGCCAGGCTGCACCGGCCGTTGCAGTTCGGCAACGACCTGCAGTGCTTCGCCCTGAGCGAGGCCCACGGCGGCGCGGGCGCGGGGTACCCGAGCATGTTCGGCGCGATCCTCGGCACCGGCGCCGGCGGCGGTTTCTGCGTGGGTGGCCAGTTGCTCACCGGTGCCAACGGCATCGCCGGCGAGTGGGGGCACTGGAGCATTCCGGCCACCCTGCTGCAACGCCACGCGCTGCCGGTGCTGCCCTGCGCGTGCGGCCTGCGCGGTTGCCTGGAGCGCTACGTGTCCGGCAATGGCTTGGCGCTGATCCACGAAGGCCGCGGCGGTGACGCCGTGGACGCCACCGCCGTGGTGGCGCTGGCCCACGCCGGCGATGCCGTCGCCACGCAGGCGCTGGCGATCCACCGCGACCTGCTGGGCTACAGCTTTGCCAACCTGATCCTGGCCATCGACCCGCACGTGATCGTGCTGGGTGGCGGCCTGTCCAAGCTGGAGCAGCTGTACCACGACCTGCCCGCCGCAATCGTTCCCTACCTGTTCCAGGGGGTGCGCGTGCCGCCGATCCTGCCGCCCACCTTCGGCGATGCCGGCGGTGCGCGTGGCGCGGCGCTGCTGGCCCGCCAGCACCTCCCTGCCTGCTGATACCCCTTTGTTGCACCGCTTGTTTCCGGAGTTGCCATGTCTGCCATCCAATCGCTGATCGCCGCCCATCGCCAGGGCCATCCCGTGGGCCTGTACAGCGTGTGCTGCAGCAATGAACAGGTGCTGCTGGCGGCCATGCAGGTCGCCCAGCGCTACGACACCCTGCTGCTGATCGAGGCCACCTCCAACCAGGTGGACCAGTTCGGTGGCTACACCGGCATGACCCCGCCGCAGTACCGCGACTACGTGCTCCAACTGGCGCGCGATGCGGGCTTCCCGGCCGAGCGGCTGGTGCTCGGCGGCGATCACCTGGGCCCCAATGCGTGGCAGAAGGGCCCGGCCGAGGTAGCGATGGCCAACGCGCGCACGCTGATCGAAGCGTACGTGGCCGCAGGCTTCCACAAGATCCATCTGGACTGCAGCATGTCCTGCGTCGATGACCCCACCCCGCTGCCCGATGCGGTGGTGGCGGCGCGCTCGGCCGAGCTGGCCCGCATCGCCGAGCGCACCGCCGCCGCGCACGGCCTGCCGCCGCCGGTGTACGTGATCGGCACTGAAGTCCCGATCCCCGGCGGCGAAGCCTCGCTGGCCGGTGGCCTGCAGGTCACCACGCCGGCGGCGGCAGCCACCACCCTGGCCATCCACCGCGAGGCGTTTTCCGCCCCGGACCTCCTGCCGGCATGGGAGCGCGTGATTGCGATGGTGGTGCAGCCCGGCGTCGATTTCGACCACAGCAGCGTGCACTACTACGACCCGTCCGCAGCGCGCGCGTTGTCGGCGTTTGTTGACGCGCAGCCGCGCATCGTGTTCGAGGCGCACTCCACCGACTACCAGACCGAAGCCGGCCTGCACGCGCTGGTGCGCGACCACTTCGCCATCCTCAAGGTTGGCCCGGCCGCCACCTATGCGTTCCGCGAAGCGGTGTTCGCCCTGGCCATGATCGAAGCCGAGCTGCTGCCGGCGGCGCAGTGTTCCAACGTGATCGCCGTGCTCGACCAGTGCATGCGCGACAAGCCGGGCAGCTGGCGCAGCTACTACCAGGGCGACGAACGCGAACTGCGGTTGCTGCGCGCCTATTCGCTGAGCGACCGCAGCCGCTACTACTGGGGCGAGCCGGCCGTGGTGGCCGCACTGCAGACGCTGGTGGCCAACCTGCGCCAGCACGCGCCGCCGCAGATCCTGCTCAGCCAGTTCCTGCCCAACCAGCAGTTGGCCATCGAAGCCGGCGAGCTGACAGCCGAGCCGTTGGCGCTGATCCAGCACAAGGTGGCCGAACGGCTGGGCGAGTACGCCCGCGCCTGCAATCGCAACCGCGCAGGGGCCAATAACGAAACTTCCCGGGCCACGGAGCTTTCGGAACGGTAAGCTTCGGCTTTCCTTCCGAACGGAATCGCCCCCATGCGCAATACCCGCCAGCGTCGCCAACAGATCCTGCAGTTGCTGGTCGAGCACGGCAACGTGCAGGTCAGCGAGCTGGTCGCGCGTTTCGGCGTGTCGGCGGTGACCATCCGCGCCGACCTGACCCACATCGAATCGCAGGGCCTGGCCACGCGTACCCATGGCGGCGCCACCCTGGTGCGCACCCCGCCGCAGGAACAGGACATCCACGAAAAGGACGCCCTGAACCTGCCGGTGAAGGACAGCATTGGCACGCACGCGGCCGGGCTGGTCAAGGCCGGCGACAACATCATCATCGACTCCGGCTCCACCACGATGACCCTGGCCCGTCACCTGCGCGGGCACCGCGACGTGACGGTGATGACCAACGGGCTGAACATCGCCTGGGAACTGGCCAACGCACCGGGCGTGGAACTGCTGCTCACCGGCGGCCTGCTGCGCAAGCAGTCGCTGTCGCTGCAGGGCAGCCAGGCCGAAGCCAGCCTCAACACCTACAGTTTCGACACCCTGTTCCTGGGCGTGGACGGCCTGGACCTGCAGTTCGGCCTCACCACCCACCACGAGGCCGAAGCCAGCCTCAACCACCGCATGGTCGAGCGCGCACGCCGCATCGTGGTGCTCACCGATGCCTCCAAGTTCGGCCGGGTCAGCCTGCACCGCATCGCGCGGCTGGACCAGGTCCACACCGTCATCACCGACGCCAGCATCGACGCCGAGTACCTGGAAGGGCTGCAGCGGCTGGGCATCGAAGTGATCATCGCCGAGTCCCCCGCGTGACCCAGACCCGCTCCCTTTACGGCCGCATCCTCACCCCGCTGGGGTGGCGCCGCGGCCACGTGCACTTCGACACCCATATCCGGCAGCTGCAGGTGGACGACCACAGCGGCGCCGATGATCCGCAGCTGCCGGTGATCCTGCCCGGCTTCATCGACCTGCACGTGCATGGCGCGGCCGGCGTGGACCTGATGCAGGGCGGCGACGTCGCCCGCACCATCGCCCGCACCCACGCGCGTTTTGGCACCACGACGCTGCTGGCCACCACCATGACCGCCGGCCTGGACGAGATCGCCCATGCGCTGCAGGGCGTTGCCGCCACCATGGCCGCCCCCGACGCCGCGGCCGCCTGCATCGCCGGCGTGCACCTGGAAGGCCCGTTCATCAGCCCGCAGCGGCTGGGCGCGCAGCCCAACCGCACGCTGGAGGCGACGCTGGCGCTGGTGCAGCAGCTGCATGCGCTGGCACCGATCCGGGTGATGACACTGGCCCCGGAGATCGGCGCGCACACCGCCCTGATTCCCGCGCTGTGCGCACTGGGCATCCGCGTGCAGCTGGGCCACAGCGCCGGCACCTACGAAGACGGCGTGGCCGCGTTGCAGGCCGGTGCCTCCGGCTTCACCCACCTGTTCAACGGCATGACCGGCGTGGACCACTACCGCCCCGGCATTGCCGCCGCCGCCCTGGCGCATGCGCAATACGCCGAGATCATCCCGGACCTGCAGCACCTGCACCCGGGCGTGATCCGGCTGGCCGCACGCGCGATTCCGCGCCTGTATGCGGTGACCGACGCCACCGCCGCCACCGGCATGCCCGACGGCGAGTACGCGCTCGGCGAGCAGCGCGTGCACAAGTGCGGCGGCTGCGTGCGCCTGGCCACCGGTTCACTGGCCGGCAGCGCACTGACCATGGACCAGGCCCTGCGCAACCTGGTGCAGGTGGGGCTGGAGCTGGCCGATGCATCGCAGCGCGTGTCCACCTTCCCGGCCCAGTACCTGGGCCTGGACGATCGCGGCAGCATCGCCCCGGCCGCGCGCGCGGACCTGGTGGTACTGGATGCCGCACTGCAGTTGCAGCAGGTCTTCGTCACCGGCCACCCGATCCCCCTGTAATGCCGGGCGCTGCCCGGCCAGCAGCCAACCTTCGCCAGGCCCGGCTGCTGGCGCCGCCCCCTCTTCCCGTCTTTCCAGGAACGCGTAGATGACCACCGCCGCCGCCACTGCCGTTCCCACCGCCGACGCCCCGCGCTGGCCAATCCGCTACCTGCTGTTCATGGGGGGCATGGGCGGCCTGCTCTACGGCATCGACATCGGCATCATCGCCGGCGCCCTGCCCTACCTGGAGGCCACCGCCACCGCCAGCTGGCACCTCACCAGCCAGCAACTGGGCTTCGTGGTGGCCGCGGTGCTGCTGGGCAGCGTGCTGTCGTCGCTGTTCGCCGGCATGGTGGCCGACCTCATCGGCCGACGAGGCGCGATGTTCGTGGCCGGCGTGCTGTTCACCGCCAGCATTCCGATCATGGCGCTGTCCGACGGCTACGCCGCGCTGCTGATGGGGCGGCTGCTGCAGGGCATCAGCGGCGGCCTGATCGGCGTGGTGGTGCCGCTGTACCTGGCCGAAGTGCTCAGCCCCGAACGACGCGGCCGTGGCGCGGCGATGTTCCAGCTGCTGCTGACCATCGGGCTGGTGCTGGCTGCGTTGATCGGCCTGTACCACGCCCATGCGGTGGACGCGGCCACCGAGGCGGTGCGCCAGCTGCCGGTTGCCGAACAGCAGCGCCTGCTGTTCGACGTCAAGGACCACGCATGGCGCACCATCTTCTGGACCTGCCTGCTGCCGGGGCTCGTGTTCACCGGCGGCGTGCTGCTGATCAGCGAATCGCCGCGCTGGCTGGTACGCCGTGGCCGTATCGATAAGGCGCGGGCTGCCCTGCAGCGCACGGTGGCGGCAAGCGACGTCGAACCCACCCTGCAGCGCATCCTGGCACCGGATGCCGTGCAGACCGGCGCCAGCGGCAAGCGTGACCCGCTGCTCAGCCGTCGCTATGTATGGCCGTTCGTGCTGGCCTGCCTGGTGCTGGCCTTCACCCAGGCCACCGGCATCAACTCGGTGCTGGCCTATGCGGTCAACATCCTCAACCAGGCCGGCCTGCCCGGGTCGGTGGCCAATGGCGCCGACGTGGCCATCAAGCTGCTCAACGCGGTGATGACCGTGGTGGCGCTGGTGCTGGTGGACCGCAAGGGCCGCAAGTTCCTGCTGATGCTGGGCACCGGTGGCATCACCGTGGCCCTGCTGGCCGCCGCGCTGCTGTTCGTCAAAAGCGAGCACGGGCGGCTGGACGTGCAGGCGCAGCTGCAACAGCAGGTGGCCGGCAGCAGCCTGTCGTTGCCGCTGGATGCGGCCCAGTGGCACCGCCTGGACCGCAACGCCGGCGACGCCCCGCAGCAGCTCACCGTGTCGTATGCGTACGGCGGTTTCAGCAACGTGCGCTCGCTGCGCAGCGACAACCCGATCGATGCCTCGCTGCAGATCCGCCGGGAAGACGCGGTGTCGGCCGACAGCGTGATCGGCGCGTTCTTCCGCCGGCTGCACTTCAACCCCTTCCCCGATCCCGCCCACGCCGCACAGGCGCCGCTGGTGATCGAGCGCGCGATGATTGGCCCGGTGCCCTCGCCCACCCACGGCTGGCTGGTGGCCGGCTGCATCCTGCTGTTCGTGGCGTTCTTCGCGGTGGGTCCGGGCGTGTGCGTATGGCTGGCGCTGTCCGAACTGATGCCCACCCGCATCCGCTCCAACGGCATGAGCATCGCCCTGCTGATCAACCAGTTCGTGTCCACCGTGATCGCCGCGATCTTCCTGCCCACCGTGGGCCACCACGGCTACGCCAGCATGTTCTTCTTCTGGGCAGCGTGCACGCTGCTGTACTTCCTGATCGCCGCGTTCTGGCTGCCGGAAACCAAGGGCAAGTCGCTGGAACAGATCGAAGCCAACTTCCGCTGACCCCTGGCGCCGGGCCCTGCCCGGCTGCCACTGCCTGCCCTACCGTAGCGCCGGGCTCTGCCCGGCCGCCTGCCCGACCGTCCCAACGGCGGGCAGCGACGCGGTATACACTGGCACGGTGTAATCACCGTCATACCCCGACTGCGCACGGTCGCCAGCGGCATACCCGATCGGCGCGCCGCCCACGCGCTGCTGGCCAAACGCGCGTACCCCACACACCGGCGCGCACACCCACGCCGCACCGCCGTGGGCACCCACGCGTACGCCCAGCGGTGCGAGCGCACGCAGCAGATAGCCCGCCGGCGCATAGTCGGGCAGGTTCGGCCGCCCCAACCGCTGGCTGGCATGCACGTTGCCCAGCAGCGCAATCACGCGCCGGCCGGGTTGCACCGCACGCGTGATCTGCTCGGCCATGCCCACATCGCGGGCACCGATGCGTTCCTCGTCCACTGCGATCACCGCGATGCGGCGGCCGTCGGCATTCAATCGGCGCAGCCGTTCCAGCAACGCCAGCATCGCGGTGCTGGACCGCCCGTCCTGGGTGGATCGGGTCCAGAACGGGCCGGCCAGCACCGCCGCCCGCGCGGCCGGGGTGCCCGCCGACGCGAGGTAGGCGTCCAGCCGCGGCTGTTCCCGGGCGCTGATTTCCAGCGCAACGGTCACCGCCGTGCCGTCGGCCGAGGCGGCGCAGGCCAACTGGCCCACGAAGGCCGGCGCCTGGTCGGTGCCATGTACCTCACCCACCAGCACCACGGCGGGCGACGGCATCGCCGCCGGCCAGCGGCACGGTTCGCTGGCGCGTGCCGATAGCGCCGCCAGGGTGATTACCAGGCCGACCCACCACGTTGATGTGCGCATTGAGCAGACTCCTTTCCGCCGCAGTGCCCTCTGCTCAGGGCGTTTTCCCGGTGATTTCGGTGTACATGCGCTGTGCCTGGGTGGCATCGCCCAGGCCGGACACCTGCATGCCCTTGCCGAACGGCCCCTGGATGGTGGCCACCGACAGCACCTTCTCGCCAACGCTGAAGGCCACCCGGCGGCCAATGCGGGCCTCGGTGGCGGCTTGGATGCGCGGCGCGGCGGCGTCGGTCATGGTCAGACTCAGCAGCGGCTCGCCGCCCTGCGTGTTGCGGTCCAGCGCGACCGATGCGATATCGGCGGTGGTGATGAACGCCGGTTCCAGCACGGCCAGCGGGCGTCCGTTCTCGTCCTTCAACAGGGTGGCAGCGGCGCTGCCGTGCTCGTCCACTTCGCGCATCTGGATGCGGGCCTGCGGCAACGGTGCCGCCGAGGAGGGGGGATCGAACACCTGGTGGATCTGCTGGCAACCGGCCAGGCCGACCGTGCCGGCCAGCAACATCACGGCAAGAAACATCCTGCGCATACGCCCTCCTCCTTGTTGGGGGGTGCGGGCCTGGCCCGGCACCGGTCAGCGCAGGCGGCGAAGGCGGAACGCCACCACCACCTGCAGTACGCCATAGATGAGGCTGCCGATTCCGATCCACAAGGTGGTGACGGCGACACCGGCCAGCGGGTTGGCCACCAGCAGGGCGCCCAGCACGATCGCCAGCACGCCGCTGAGAATCAGCAGCCATTCGCCCTGGATGTGGCGGCGCACGCGCACCGCGAACACGATGCGGTGGATGCCGGCCACGATCAGCCACACCGCCAGCAGCAGTACCAGCACGCTGGCCGTGGCCAACGGATTGATCACCGCCAGCACGCCGAACACCAGCGATGCCAGCGCGTACACCGCCAGCCAACCGCGCGATACCCCGCTGTTGCCGCCGAACAGTGCAACCAGACTGATCACGCCCTCCACCACGGCCATCACGCCGATCGCCCATGCCAGCGCGGTGGCGGCCGCAAGCGGCTGCAGGATGGCCACCGCGCCAAACACCAGCGCGACCAGGCCGTACAGCAGCAGCACCCACCAGCTACGGGCAACCAGCGACACCACAGGCGATACCGGAATGTTCATGGGCAGCTCTCCATGCAGGGAGGGGGGACTGGCCCATGCTAGCGCCCGCGCATGAAAGCCGCAGTCACACCGCAGCGCCGCCGGGTATTGCCTTCAGTTCGTCCAGCAGCGCCTGTTCGGCCGCCGCGCTGAAGCGCCAGCCTCCGTCCACCGGCACGATCGCCCCCTCGGCCACCCGCGTCTCCCACCACTCTTCGACGAAACCGGGCGCGAACCCACCGGTCTTGAAGCCGAAGGGCGCCACGACCAGGTCGAACGGCACCATGAGTTCGTAGCACGGCGTTGCGTAGTCGTCCTGCTCGGCGGGGAGCTTGAGGAAATGCGTGAACGAGGTGGCCGTGGTCAGCTGCGAGTACAACCAGAACATCAGGTCGTACATCCGGTGCGAATCGGGATCGGCATGCAGCGCGAAGAAGCCCTTTTCCTCGGTGATCCGGCGCGCCAGCGCACGCAGCGCGCGCTCACCGTCGGACAGCACACCGGCCGATGCCTCCAGCGCACGCTGCACGATCGGCGACAGCGTGCCGCGGTCCACCGTGACCAGATCGATCTCCAGGGTTTCGGCTGCATCGTCGAACGCATCTTCATCCACCAGTCCGTGGATGAACGTGGCGAAGTCCGGTGCGACCACCGTGATCGCGTAGTCCGCCTCCTGGTCCACGTGCACCACCTGGGGTTCGCCCTGCGGGCCGCACTGGCGGTAGTCGAGCATCACCAGGTCGTGCCCGGCGCTGGGGCAGTCGGCGATGACGATACCGATATCCGGGTAGCCCCACTCCTCCTGCATGAAGCGCGAACCGAATTCGCCGCCCAGCGCGTAGGGCTTCTGTCGCCCAAGCGCGTACAGGCCGCAGACCTGCACGTGATCCTCGGCCCAGCTGGTGGCCTCGTCCATCGGGTGGCAACTGCGCTGCAGCAGGCCGCCGTTGTGGCGGCGGGCCAGTGCGATGTAGGCATCGGGGATGCGATAGCCCAGCTCGGCCTGCAGCTCGGCAATGAGCGCGTCGCTGGGCGGCGGTTCCTGGTAGTTCTGCTGCGAGTACTCGCAGTCGTCCCAGAAATCGGCGAAGTCGAACGTGGCGAACGGATCCATCGGCGGCGGTCTTTCCCTATGACAGCCCCCGAGTATAGAGCGGCCACTCACGGCACCCGTGCGCAGACCCACACGGCGGGATCGGGCAGGCCGACGCGCTGCAGGGCGTGCACGGCCGCGTCGAGCGTGGCGCCGGTGGTCATCACGTCATCCACCACGGTCAGCCGCGCCGGCGGTGGGGTGGTGATCGCAAAGGCGTCGTGCAGGTTGCGCCGCCGTGCATCGGCATCCAGCGCCGACTGCGCGGACGTCAACCGATCCCGATGCAGCCCGCACCACAGCGGCTGCCGCAGCGCGCGCGCCAACGGCCGGGTGAGTTCCAACGCCTGGTCGTAGCCGCGCGTGCGCAACCGTTGGCGGTGCAGCGGCACCGGGGCCAGCGGGCCGATGACGAACGCGGGCACCCGCTGCAGCATCAACTGCGACAGCAGACGCCCGGCGGCCAGGTCGTGGTGGAACTTGAAGCGACGCAGCAGCTGGTCCACCGGTGCGGCGTACAGGAACGCCGCGGCAGCGGCAGCCTGCCGGGGCGGGTCATGCAGGCAGACACCACAGCACCGTGCAGGCGTGCCCTCCGGCAGCGGCAGCGCGCACAGCGGGCAGGCGTGGTCGTTCCAGGGCAGGGCGGCATGGCAGGCCGCGCACAGGTCCAGCCCGGCGCTGCCGGGTTCTTCGCAGACCAGGCAGCGCAGGGGCAGGGCCTGCCGGCCCAGCCAGGTCAGCGCAGCAGACAACCGGGCAAGCACGCGATCACCGTTTGAAGAGGCCGGCCCCCAGCGTGGCGGCCCGCCCCCAGGCGTGTATGTCGGTGCTTGCCGGTGCGTGCGGTCAGCCATCTACCGGGCGCACCCGCCGATCAATCGCAGTCCTGGTAGCCACCCAGTTCGCCACACTGCGTGCAGCGGAACATATACGCGGTAGGCGAGCCATCCTTGCGCAGCGCGCCGAAGAAATGGTCCCACTGCGGGCCATCATCCAGCCCGGTGCTGTCCTGGATCGCCGCGATCGCGCCTGCACCCAGTGCCTGCAGTTCCGCCTGCCCGGCACGGCCAATGAACTGGGCCGCGTCCCCGCAATGGGTCCACCACTTTTCCTGCTGCCAGGCGCTGAAGCCGGGGGTGCGCCGCGCGACTTCCTCGACCACCGCCTCCGGTACTTCGTCCCATTCACCGCCGCCGCCAATGCCTTCGTCATCGGTGAAGCTGGCATCAAGCCGCGCGCTGGCCGACCCGTCGGCAATGCACCACGGGCAGATCTCTGCGTCGTACTCCTCTTCGGCATACACCGGGCCGGTGTAGACGTAGCCGCGCGCCTGGTGGCAACTGACGCAGACCGTGGGGGAGGCGATGACGCTGCCGGTGGCGAGCGGGTCGGGGTGGTAGGTGAAACGGGGCAGGGTCATGCGGTCTCCTTCTGGTGCTTGGGTGGAGACTGTAGTGGGTATGGGTGGGTTGGGTGCCGGGTTGGTGGGGTTGGCTGGGTTGCCGGCCGGCGGCCGGCACTACCGGGCTGTAAACCTTCCGCATCTATATTTGGTTGACAGCGGGTTGCGTCGACGACCACACTTCCGCCCCCGTTCCTGCACGCCGAGGGCTGCTCCATGCCAAGCGACATCCGCCACGATTGGCGCAGCGAGGAGCTGCTGGCCCTGTTCGCGCTGCCGTTGCCTGCACTGCTGCACCGCGCCGCCAGCGTGCACCGCGAGCAGTTCGACCCGGCGCAGGTGCAGGTGTCCACGCTGCTGTCGGTCAAGACCGGCGGCTGCCCCGAAGACTGCGCGTATTGCCCGCAGGCCCAGCGCTACAGCACCGGGGTGGATGCGCAGAAGCTGATGGCCACCGAGGACGTGGTGGCCAAGGCGCGGCAGGCCAAGGCGGCCGGCGCGTCGCGGTTCTGCATGGGCGCGGCCTGGCGTTCGCCCAAGGAACGCGACATCCCCAAGGTGGCGGCGATGATCCGCGAGGTGAAGGCGCTGGGCCTGGAAACCTGCGCCACGCTGGGCATGCTCAGCGGCGACCAGGCCGTGGCCCTGCGCGAGGCCGGGTTGGACTACTACAACCACAACCTGGACACCGCGCCGGACTATTACGACTCGATCATCCACACCCGCCAGTACCAGGACCGCCTGGACACTCTGGGCCACGTGCGCGACGCCGGGTTGAAGACCTGCTGCGGCGGCATCGTGGGCATGGGCGAGACCCGCGAGCACCGCGCCGGGCTGCTGCTGGCGCTGGCCAACCTGCCGGCCCACCCCGATTCGGTGCCGATCAACCGGCTGGTGCAGGTGGCCGGCACGCCCCTGCACGGCACCGCCGAACTGGACCCGTTCGAGTTCGTGCGGATGATCGCGGTGGCCCGCATCGCCATGCCCCGCGCGATGGTGCGGCTGTCGGCCGGGCGCGAGGCGATGAGCGACGAGCTGCAGGCCCTGTGCTTCCTGGCCGGGGCCAACTCGATCTTCTACGGGGAAAAGCTGCTGACCACCGGCAACCCGGACACCGAACGCGACCTGGCCCTGTTCGCGCGGTTGGGCCTGCGCCCGATGCCGGTCCAGGTGGATGCGGCCGACCACGACCATCCCGGCACGGTCCATGCCGACATCACCCAGGACACAGGGCGTTGCGGTGGCGGCTGCGAGCAGGCCGCCTGAGGTCCGCCCGGTGCCCGCCCCCCGGGGCAGCGCCGCGCCCGCCAACCGGGTACGCTAACCGCCCATCCATGCCAGCCGACGACCATGGCCCGCCCCGACCTGCACGACCGCATCCAGGCCCAGCGCAAGCTCCGCGACGCGCAGGGCCGCATCCGCGTGCGCCGCACGGTGACCCGTCGCGACGGCGTGCGGCTGGAGATCGATGGCCAATGGCTCACCGGCTTCTGCAGCAATGACTACCTGGGGCTGTCACAGCAGTTCGGGGTGGTCAGCGCGCTACAGGATGCCGCCGCACGCGAAGGCGCCGGTGCCACCGCTTCGCACCTGATCTGCGGCCACCATGCGCTGCATGAGGCGCTGGAGCGGGAAATGGCCGAGTGGCTCGGCTACCCGCGCGCGCTGCTGTTCGGCAGCGGCTTTACCGCCAACCTGGCGGTGCAGCAGGCGTTGCTCAGCGAAGAAGACGATGTGTGCGTGCAGGACCGGCTCAATCACGCCAGCCTGCTCGACGCCACGCGCCTGGCCGGTTGCCGGCTGCGCCGTTACCCGCACCTGGACACCGAAGGCGCGCTGCGCCAGTTGAAGCACGCGCCCGACGGCGCGGCGATGCTGGTCACCGATGGCGTGTTCAGCATGGACGGCGACATCGCCCCGCTGCGCTCGCTGTCGCTGGTGGCGCGCATGCAGGAAGCGCTGTTGTACGTGGACGACGCGCATGGCATCGGCGTGGTGGGCGAACACGGGCGCGGCTGCGTGGCCGATGCCGGGCTGGGCGTGGCCGACGTGCCGCTGCAGCTGGCCACCCTGGGCAAGGCGCTGGGTGGCAGTGGCGCGGTGGTGCTGGGCGACGACGCCCTGATCCAGCACCTGGCCGAAACCGCCCGCCCGTACATCTACACCACGGCGGTGTCGCCGGCACAGGCGGCCGCCTCGCTGGCCGCGGTGAAACTGGCCCGGCGTGACGACTGGCGACGCGAAAAACTCGGCGAGCTGATTGCCGTGTTCCGCGCCGGTGCGCGCCAGCACGGATTGGAACTGATGCCGTCCGATACGCCGATCCAGCCGTTGCTGTGCGGCGCCGAGTCCACCGTGATGGCCTTGTCGGCCGCGCTGGAAGCGTCCGGGTTCCTGGTCAGCGCGATCCGTCCCCCTACCGTGCCGGAAGGAAAAGCGCGCCTGCGCGTGACCTTGTCGGCGCTGCACACCCCGGCGCAGGTGCGCGCGCTCACCGACGCGATCGGGCACGCGCGCGATACCGTCCTGCGCCAGCAATCGCTGGATGCACTGAGCGCGTGAGCCCGGTGCTGTGAGCCTGCATATCGAGGTGGTCGGCAACGGGCCGGCGCTGGTGCTCATCCATGGCTGGGCACTGCATGGCGGCGTGTTCGCGCCGCTGGTGGACCGCCTGGCCGCGCACTACCAGCTGCATCTGGTGGACCTGCCCGGCCATGGGTTCAGCCACGACGATGCCACGCCGCTGCGGCTGCCCCATGTGGTCAACGCCATTGCTGCCGCCACGCCACCGGCGGTGTGGTGCGGCTGGTCGCTGGGCGGGCTGTTCGCCCTGCATGCCGCCGCCACGCTGCCGCAGGTGCGCGCGTTGGTGATGATCGCCGCCACCCCGCGTTTCGTGCGCGGCGACGACTGGCCACACGCGGTGGAACCGGCGGTGTTCGAACAGTTCGGGCAGGACCTGGCGCAGGACTACCGCGGCACCCTGGAACGTTTCCTGGCGCTGGATGCGATGGGGTCCGAACACGCCCGGCAGGAACTGCGCACCCTGCGCGAGATGCTCATCGCGCGCGGTGAACCGGCCGCGCGTGCGCTGCAGGAAGGGCTGCGCCTGCTGGAGACCACCGACCTGCGCGGCGCGCTGGCCGGGCTGGGCAAGCCCAGCCTGTGGCTGGCCGGCGCGCGCGACCGGCTGGTGTCCGCGCGCGCCATGCAGGCCGCCGCCGCGCTGTCGCCCGGCGCGCAGGCGCATGCGGTCGCCCAGGGCGGCCATGCGCCGTTCCTGGGCCACACCGACCAGGTGGCCACGCAGCTGCAACACTTCGTTGCCGGCCTTCCCTGACCCATCCACCGCGCGCATCGCCGATCATGTACGCCCGTCTTTCACTGCAGGAGTGACCCATGGATCTTGGAATCGCCGGTCGCTGGGCGCTGGTCTGCGCGGCCAGCAAAGGCCTGGGCCTGGGCTGCGCCCGTGCGCTGGTGCGCGAGGGCGTGAACGTGGTGGTGGCCGCACGTGGTGAAGACGCGCTCGACCGCGCGGTGCTGGAACTGCAGGCGCTGCCCGGCGCGCGCAAGGTGGTCGGCGTGGTCGCCGACATCACCACCGAGGCTGGCCGCGATGCGGCCCTGGCCGCCTGCCCGCAGGTCGACATCCTGGTCAACAACGCCGGCGGCCCACCCGCCGGGGATTTCCGTCAGTTCACCCGCGACGACTGGATCGCCGCGCTGGATGCCAACATGCTGGCCCCGATCGCGCTGATCCGCGCCACCGTGGACGGCATGATCGAACGCGGCTTCGGCCGCGTGGTCAACATCACCTCCTCATCGGTGAAGGCGCCCATCGACATCCTGGGGCTGTCCAACGGCGCGCGCTCGGGGCTCACCGGCTTCGTGGCCGGCGTGGCCCGCAAGACCGTGGCGCACAACGTCACCCTCAACAACCTGCTGCCCGGTCAGTTCGACACCGACCGCCTGCGCGGCAACTTCGCCTACCTGGCCCAGCAGCAGGGCATCGACGCCGGCCAGATCGCCGAGCGCAAACGCACCCACATCCCGGCCGGCCGCTTCGGCACCGCCGATGAGTTCGGCGCCGCCTGCGCCTTCCTGTGCAGCGCGCACGCCGGCTACATCACCGGGCAGAACCTGCTGATCGACGGCGGCGCCTACCCGGGCACGTTCTGACCTTCGCACCCTTGTTTTCGCAGTGAGCCTTCCATGACGTCCAGCTTCGATCCCCGCCACGTCCGCCGCGCGTTCTCGCGTGCCGCCGCCAGCTACGACGCCGCCGCCGCGCTGCAGCGCGAGGTGGAAAAACGCCTGCTGGAATCGCTGGACTACCTGGAAGACCGCCAGCCGCAGGTCGTGCTGGACGTGGGCAGCGGCACCGGCCATGCCAGTGCGGCGATGAAGAAGCGCTGGCCCAAGGCGCAGGTGATCGCGCTGGACCTGGCCGAACCGATGCTGCGCGAGGCGAAGAAGCAGGCCGGCTGGTGGAGGCCGTTCACCCGCGTGTGCGCCGATGCGCAGGCCCTGCCCTTGCTGGACCAGAGCGTGGATGTGATCTACAGCAACCTGTGCCTGCAGTGGGTGGAAGACCTGCCGGCGGTGTTCGCCGGGTTCCGCCGCGTGCTCAAGCCGGGCGGGCTGCTGCTGTGCTCCACGTTCGGCCCGGAAACGCTGATCGAACTGCGCGACGCCTTCACCCAGGCCGACGCGGTGCCGCACGTGAGCCGCTTCGCGCCGATCGCGCAGTTCGGCGACGCGCTGATGATGGCCGGCTTCCGCGACCCGGTGCTGGACCGCGACCTGTTCACCCTCACCTACGACGACATGACCGCGCTGATGCGCGAGCTGCAGGCCATCGGTGCCACCAACGCGCGCCATGACCGCCGCCACACGCTCACCGGCCGCGGCCGCTTCGCCGCCGCCCGCGCCGCCTACGAACCGTTGCGCCGCGAAGACGGCAAGCTGCCCAGCAGCTGGGAAGTCATCTACGCCCACGCCTGGGCCCCCGAAGCCGGCGCCCCCATCCGCGAACAGGGCCACGACGTGGCCAGCGTACCGGTATCGGCCATCCCGATCCGCCGCCGCACCCCCTGAAACCTCCCGGGGGTAGAGCCGACCGTTGGTCGGCTGCCCTTACGGCGGCCAGGCAATCCAGCCGACCAACGGTCGGCTCTACGCCGGAAACAGATCCCGGTGGAAGAAATAGATCTCCTGCACCAGGAATTTCCAGCTGGTGTGGAAGCTGCGGAAGCGCGTGCTCGGCGTGGACGACGCCAGCGCATCGATGCCCAGCTCGCGCGCCAGCCGCAGCGCGCGCGCCATGTGCAGCGGGTCGCTGACGATGATCACCCGGTGCAGCTTGCGCTGCTGCATCAGCCGCCGCGCCTCGATCAGGTTCTGGCGGGTGGTACGCGAGGCGGTCTCGATCAGGATCGCCTCGTCCGGAATGCCCTGCTTGAGCGCATAGCGGCGCGCCACCTGCGATTCGGAGAAGCGCGCGCCGGTACCGCCGTAGCCACCGGTGAAGATCAGCAGCGGCGCATAGCCTGCCTCGTACAGATCCAGGCCATGCCGGATGCGTTCTTCAAACACCGGTGACGGCTTGGCGTCATACGCGGCCGCACCCAGCACGATGATCGCGTCGGCCTTGGCCGCCTGGTCGCGCTCGCCTACCCATACGATCCACGCGGTGACGCCCAGCAGCCAGGCCACCAGCAGAATGCACAGCCGCCACACCCAGCCCAGCAGCCCTACCCCGGCACGGCGGCTCATGCGCGCGCCCAGGGCAAGGCATCCAGGTCGACATTGCCGCCCGACAGCACCACGCCCACCCGCTGCCCGGCAAACCGCTGCGGCGTGGCGAGGATGGCGGCCAGGGCGATCGCCGACGACGGCTCCACCACCTGCTTGAGCACCTGCCAGAGCAGGCGCATGGCCGCCACGGTGCCGCTATCGGCCACGGTGATGACCTCGGCCGCGCCGTGCAGCAGCGCGAAGTTCGGGGCGCCCAGCGTGGTGCGCAGGCCATCGCACAGCGTGTCGGGGGTGAAATCGATGCGGCATTCGCCAGCGGCCAGCGAGCGTGCGGTGTCGGCCGCGCCCTCCGGCTCGGCCAGCACCAGCCGGGTCTGCGGTGCCAGCGCCTGCAGCGCCAGCCGCGTGCCCGACGCCAGCCCGCCGCCGCCCACCGGCACCACCAGCACGTCGAACGGGCCGTGGCTGCGCAGCAGCTCCAGCGCCGCCGTGCCCTGCCCGGCGATCACCCGGGGGTCGGCATAGGGGTGCACCAGGCTGGCGCCGGTCTGGGCCTGCACCTGCGCGCACATGGCTTCACGCGCGGCGATGCTGGCCTCGCAGCGCCACACCGTGGCGCCGTGACGGGCGATGTTGGCCAGCTTGGCGCCCACCGCGCCCTGGGGCACCACCACGTTGCAGGCGATGCCGCGGGTACGCGCGGCCAGCGCCAGCGCGGCACCATGGTTGCCCGAGGAATGGGTGACCACCCCGCGCGCGGCCTGGTCCGGGTCCAGCGACCACACCGCGTTGCAGGCCCCCCGGAACTTGAAGGCCCCGCCACGCTGCAGGTGCTCGCCCTTGAACAGCAGCGACGCCCCCGCCAACCCGTCCAGCGCGCGCGAGTGCAGCACCGGGGTCACGCTGGCATGCGGGGCAATGCGTGCGGCGGCCGCCAGCAGGTCGTCGACACAGGGCAAGGGTGAATCGCTCATGACGCAAGATTAACGTATGGCCCCGGTTCGCACCGCCCCGTCTGAACGTGACACGATGGCAATCATTCAGCGGATCGGGCCGGAGTTAAGGGCCGATTCAATGCGCCGGGCCGAAGCTGGCCGCATACCCTCGGGGGGAACCCACCATGAAAATGCGCCTGATCTTTGCCGGTGGCCTGTTGTTGGCCCTGTCCGGCTGCGCCACCTACGACTACGTTGGCGGTGGTGCTGGCAGCGGCTACTACCACGGCGCGCCGTCGGTGGAGTACCGCTATCCCTATGGGTACCCGTCCGGTTACGGCCCGGGCTACTACGGTGGCGGGTACTACGGCGGTGGCTATGGCTACGGCAACCCGTATTACCGCCCGTATCCGAACTATCGCCCGCCGCACAACCACCGCCCGCCGCCGCGCCCGGGCAACGGCGGCAATCCGCCGGTCCGGCCCGATCGCCCGGATCGACCGCGTCCGTCGTACAACGGCGGCTCGCCGTGGCGGAACATGGATTCACTGGGGGGCCGGCAGCAACAGCAGCGTCCGCAGCAGCAGCAGCGCCCATCGGCGCCGCCGCAGGCACGTCCGGCGCAGGCACCGCGCCCGGCACAGCGGATGAACGGTTCCCCGTGGCGGAACATGAACAATTTGAACCAGCGCACAGTTGAGCCCTGATCCATCTTGATTTTCACCACCCACCCGGTTCAATCTAGGCGGGTGGTGACAGCTTCGGTCGCAAAGTGACAAAAGCGACACAGCACGTCACATCCAGCTCTATGTCGATATCCGCCGGGATTCTCTGGATCCCCCCTGTTCCGGCCCTGTCGGATGTCGGCACCTACAACGCAGAAGGCCCCGCCATGGCGGGGCCTTCTGTTTTTGGATCGTGGCATGGGCTGAAAAAAACAGGGCCGGCAGTCCCCCGACTGCCGGCCCTTCTGCTTCCCCTGGTTGCGCATGGACCGGCCCCTGTTCCAATTCCGGTCCGTAGCGCCAAACGACGCCTGCCAGCCTGGGTGCTATTGGGTTATCTGCAGAAAACGTGCCAACTTGAGGGTTGATTTCAGCGACAGGCCCGATTGGCGCTAAAATCACCACCCCACGCCCTGCGTCCAGGGCCGTTCCGGGCCCCCCGCGCCCCCGAGCCCCATCGAAATGACCGACTCCTTCTACCGTTACGACGTCATCGTCATCGGCGGCGGCCACGCCGGCACCGAAGCTGCGCTGGCGGCTGCGCGCAGCGGTGCACGCACCCTGCTGCTGACCCACAACGTGGAAACCATCGGCGCGATGAGCTGCAACCCGGCCATCGGCGGGATCGGCAAGGGCCACCTGGTGAAGGAGATCGACGCCCTGGGCGGGGCCATGGCGCATGCCGCCGACCGCGCCGGCATCCAGTGGCGCACCCTCAATGCCTCCAAGGGCCCGGCCGTGCGCGCCACCCGCTGCCAGGCCGACCGCAACCTGTACCGCATGGCGATCCGCCAGATCGTGGAAGCCCAGCCGAACCTGACCGTGTTCCAGGCAGCGGTGGACGACCTGGTGATCAACGGCGACACCGTGCGCGGCGCGATCACCCAGACCGGGCTGACCTTCCACGCCGCCGCCGTGGTGCTCACCGCCGGCACCTTCCTGGCCGGCAAGATCCACGTGGGCCAGACCCAGTACGCCGCCGGCCGCATGGGCGACCCGCCGGCCACCACGCTGGCCGCCCGCCTGCGCGAGCGCCCGTTCGTGATCGACCGCCTGAAGACCGGCACGCCGCCGCGCATCGACGGCCGTTCGCTGGACTACAGGGTGATGGACGAGCAGCCCGGCGACGACCCGCGCCCGGTGATGTCCTTCCTGGGCCACCAGGCCGAACACCCGGCCCAGGTGAGCTGCTGGATCACCCACACCAGCGAGCGCACGCACGACATCATCCGCAGTGCCCTGCACCGCTCGCCGCTGTACAGCGGGCAGATCGAAGGCATTGGCCCGCGTTACTGCCCGTCGATTGAAGACAAGGTGGTGCGCTTCGCCGAGAAGGCCAGCCACCAGATCTTCGTCGAGCCCGAAGGGCTGGACGTGGTGGAGATCTACCCCAACGGCATTTCCACCTCGCTGCCGTTCGACGTGCAGCTGGCGCTGGTGCGCAGCATCGGCGGCTTCGAGAACGCGCACATCACCCGCCCCGGTTACGCGATCGAGTACGACTTCTTCGACCCGCGCGGGCTGGACAACACCCTGCAGACCAAGAGCGTGTCCGGGTTGTTCTTCGCCGGCCAGATCAACGGCACCACCGGCTATGAAGAAGCCGCCGCACAGGGCCTGCTGGCCGGCATCAACGCCGCCCGCCACGTGCGCGAACAGGCCGGCTGGTGCCCGCGCCGCGACGAGGCCTACCTGGGCGTGCTGGTCGACGACCTGATCACCCACGGCACCACCGAGCCGTACCGCATGTTCACCAGCCGCGCCGAGTACCGCCTGCAGCTGCGCGAGGACAACGCCGACGTGCGCCTGACCGGCACCGGCCGCGAACTGGGTCTGGTGGATGACCACCGCTGGGCCGCGTTCCAGACCAAACAGGCGGCCGTGGCCGCCGAATCGGCGCGCCTGCGCGCGCTCTGGGCTACGCCCGGCAACGCACTGGGCCGCGAAGTGGAAGCCACCCTGGGGGTGGCGGTCAGCCGCGAAACCAACGTGCTGGACCTGATCAAGCGCCCCGAACTGGACTACGCCCAGCTCATGCAGGTGCCGTCGCTGGGCCCGGCGGTGGCCGACCCGAAGGTGGCCGAGCAGGTGGAGATCGGCGTGAAGTACGCCGGCTACCTGGACCGCCAGCGCGACGAGATCGCGCGCCAGCAGCGCCACGAGAACACCGCCATCGCCAGCGACTTCGACTATGCCGGCGTGCGCGGCTTGTCGGCCGAAGTGCAGCAGAAGCTCGAGCGCGTGCGCCCGCAGACCATCGGCCAGGCCCAGCGCATCCCCGGCATGACCCCGGCGGCGATCTCGCTGCTGCTGGTGCACCTGGAACGCGCGCGCCGCATCCGCGCCGCATGACACGCCACCCCACCGGGTAACGCGGCCCCCACCAGGTAGAGCCGACCGTTGGTCGGCTGCTCCAAATGCCCGGTAGAGCCGACCGTTGGTCGGCTGCACAGCAACCGTTGCCCGGCTGCCCCAGGTCCCGCGCAGCCGACCAACGGTCGGCTCTACCCGGTCCACGCCCAACCCACCGCTGCAGGACGCAGGAGAACAGACATGGATATCCATCCGATCGCGCCGGACAAGCGCGCCGCCGTCATCGTCGAATTGGAGCGCATCGAACGCGAACACGACGTGCGCGTGCTGATGGCCTGCGAATCGGGCAGTCGCGGCTGGGGCTTCTCCTCGCCCGACAGCGATTACGACGCGCGCTTCATCTACGTGCACCGCCAACCGTGGTACGTCAGCGTCAACGAGGCCACCGGCCCCGGCCAAGCACAGCGGGATGTCATCGAGCTGCCGATCGACGACGAACTGGATGTGAGCGGCTGGGACCTGCGCAAGGCACTGCGGCTGGTGTCCAAATCCAACCCGACCCTGTCCGAATGGCTGCGCTCGCCGATCGTGTATCGGCAGGACGATGCCGCGGTGGCCACGCTGCTGGATGGGTAGAGCCGACCGTTGGTCGGCTGCACACCAATCGCCGCTGGGGTTCCGTGCAGCCGACCAACGGTCGGCTCTACCCCGGGTTGGGGTGCGCACCAAGAAGTACCTGTATGTGCTGCGCCCGCTACTGGCCTGCCGCTGGATCGAGTGCGAGGCCGAGCCGCCGCCGATGGCCTTCGAGCTGCTACTGGATCGCCTGCTGCCCCACGGCCCGGTGCGCGCGGCAATCGACCAGCTGCTGGTGGTCAAGCGTGCCAGCGCCGAGGTTGCCGATGGCCCACGGGTGGAGGTGATCAGCGCGTACATCGAGGCCGAACTGGCGGCAATGGGCCATGCAGCCCCGCCACTGGCATCGGGCAATGGCGACAGCGAGGCATTGGACACGCTGTTCCGCCAGATGCTGGCCACCCACGCCCCCCGGTAGAGCCGACCGTTGGTCGGCTGCACAGCATGCGCCGCCGGGTTTCTGGCAGCCGACCAACGGTCGGCTCTACCCCCCGGGTGGGTGCGTGCCGTTGCGCATGGCGGGCGTCGGGCGCCCCCGCGTTATCATCGGGGGCCGGGACAACGCTGCAGGCGGCGTCCCTGCCCCTGCGTTGCCGGAGTTTGCACATGTCCCCGATCCGCCCCTTCCTCGACACGCTTCCCGTCCTTGGCCAGCGCTGCTACATCGACCCGGCCTGCACCATCATCGGTGACGTGGTCCTGGGCGATGACGTATCGGTCTGGCCGGGCACGGTGATCCGCGGCGACGTCAACCATGTCCGGATCGGCGCGCGCAGCAACATCCAGGACGGCACCATCATCCATGTCAGCCACCATAGCCCGTACAACATGGAAGGCTTCCCGACGCTGATCGGCGAGGGGGTGACCGTGGGCCATGGCACCATCATCCATGCCTGCACCATCGGCGATTACAGCCTGATCGGCATGGGCGCGTGCATCCTCGACGGGGCACGGGTGGAGCAGCACGGCTTCGTCGGCGCCGGTGCCGTGGTGGGCCCGGGCAAGGTGGTGGGCGAAGGCGAACTGTGGGTGGGCAACCCGGCGCGCCTGGTGCGCACGCTGACCAGCAAGCAGATCGAATCGCTGCACTACTCGGCCGACCACTACGTCCGGCTCAAGGACAAGTACCTGGGCTGATCCCGGTCGCGGCGGTCGCAACCGCCCCCACCCCGCCCCCGGTGCTGGGCATCGGCACGGCCGCACGGTAAAGTCCACAGCCGACCAGGAAGCAGTCGAGAACCCGCATGCCCCCGCTGGCAGCAGACCGGAGAGGATTCCGGCACATCTTTTCCGGCCCCGTGCGCGCATGAGCGCGACGATGCTGGACACCTACCGTGAAGTGATCACGCCCGAAGGCGTGCCGCTGCACCTGCCGGCCGCCGGTCCGGTGCCGCGTGCGCTGGCGTGGGCGATCGACTTCATGCTCCGCGTCGGCGCGTTGATGATGCTGAGCATTCCGCTGGCCTTCCTCGGCGAGTTCGGCCAAGGCCTCTACCTGGCACTGATGTTCCTGCTGATGTGGGCCTACACCATCGTGCAGGAAGCGCTGTGGGGCCGCACCGTGGGCAAGCGCGTGCTGGGTCTGCGCGTGGTCGCGCGCGACGGCGCACCCATCGGCTGGATGGCCGCCATCACCCGCAACCTGCTGCGCACCGTGGACATGCTGCCGTTCGGCTACGCGCTGGGCCTGCTGTCGAGCCTGTTCGATGCGCACGGGCGCCGCCTGGGCGACCTGGTCGCCGGCACCGTGGTGATCCACGACAGCGCGCGCCCGGCGCTGGGCAGCGTGCCAATCGACACCGTACTGGCGCCACCGCAACCGTTGCAGCCGGCCGAACAGGCCGCCGTGGTCGCCTTTGCCGAACGTGCCGCGCGGCTGTCGGCCCCGCGCCAGCAGGAACTGGCCGGTATCGTCGCCCCGCTCAGCGGCGGCGGTGGCCAGGTGGGCGTGTTGCGCCTGTATGCGATGGCCAACTGGCTGCTGGGGCGCCGATGAGGCAGGAACAATTCGTCGCCCGCTACCAGCACGAATGGCAGGCGCTGGAGCATTGGCTGGCCACGCGCGGCGACAACCCGCGCAGTGGGCGCGGGCAACCGGCAGCCGACGGGCTCAATGATGAGGACATTCCGCAGCACTACCGGCGCCTGTGCCAGCAGCTCGCGCTGGCCCGCAAGCGCGGCTACAGCCCGCAGCTGGTGGCACGCCTGCAGTTGCTGATGCAGCAGGGCCACCGCCTGCTCTACCGCACCCCACCGCCCCGCTGGCGGCGTGCGCTGGAATTCCTGTTCGCGGATTTTCCGCAGTTGGTGCGCAGCCAGGCGCGCAGCATGTGGGTGGCCACCGCGTTGTTCGTGGTGCCGTTGGTCGGCACCTTCGCGCTCGTGCAGTGGTACCCGCAGTTCATCCACCTGCTGATGGACAACACGCAGATCGCCGCGATGGAGCGCATGTACGACCCGGCCGCACCGCACCTGGGGCGCGACAGCGGCACCGACTGGATGATGTTCGGCTACTACATCATGAACAACATCAGCATCGGCCTGCGTACCTTCGCCAGTGGCCTGCTGGCCGGCGTGGGCACGGTGCTGATCCTGCTGTTCAACGGGCTCACCATCGGCGCGGTGGCCGGCCATCTGCAGCACGTGGGCCATGGCGAACCGTTCTGGCGCTTCGTGGTCGGGCACGGTGCGTTCGAGCTGACCGCGATCGTGATCGCCGGTGGCGCGGGCCTGCAGCTGGGCATGAAACTGCTGGCACCGGGGCGCAGGCGCCGCATCGATGCCTTGATCGAAGGCGGCGTGATCGGCGCGCGCTTGTGCCTGGGCGTGGCGGCGATGCTGCTGGTGGCCGCGTTCATCGAAGCCTTCTGGTCCTCGATCGCCGAGATCCCCGCGTGGGGCAAGTTCGCCGTGGCCGCCGTGCTGTGGAGCGCGGTGTTTGCCTGGCTGTGGCGTGGTGGGCGTGGGAGCGGGCATGCGCATTGACCAGCTCGACGTAGTGCTGCGCGCACGCAGTGGCTGGGAAGCGGTGGAACTGGGCACGGCGCTGGTGCGCCGGCACGCACGCGCGATCTGGGCGCCGATCCTGCTGCTGGGCCTGCCGGTGTTCGCACTGGTCAACGCACTGGCGTGGTGGGCCGATGCATTCGGCTGGGCGTGGCTGCTGATGTGGTGGCTCAAGCCGGTGTTCGACCGGCTGGCCCTGTACGTCATGTCGCGCAGCATCTTCGGCGAAGCGCCCGGTGCCCTGCAGACCCTGCGCGCACAGCGCCAGTGGGGCTGGACCGGGTTCTGGGGCTACCTGGGCTGGCGCCGTTTCAGCCCGCTGCGCGCGCTGTTGCTGCCGGTGAACCTGCTGGAAGGCAACCCGCCCGAACACCGCGGCGCGCGCCGCCGCGCGATTGCCGGCGGTGCGTTCGGGCACGCGGTGCTGCTGGCTGCCACCTGCATGGCCTTCGAGCTGGTGCTGGTGGCAGGCTGCATCGCCGCGGTCTTCCTGTTCGTGCCGTTCGAGCTGCTGTCCGACTCGTGGCGCGCCGCGTGGGCCATGGTGCGCGACGACACCCCGGCGTGGGCCCTGCTCGGGCTCAACCTGGTGTGCTGGCTGTCGGCGACGTTGATCGGGCCGTTCTACACCGGCGCCGGCTTCGGGCTGTACTTGAACCGGCGCACCGAGATGGAAGCGTGGGACGTGGAGATTGCCTTCCGGCGCCTCCGCGACCGCCTGCAGCAGGCCGCACCGCTGCTCGTGCTTGCGCTGGTGCTGGCATGGCCCGGCACCGCTGTGCATGCCCAGTCGGCCGATGCGGATGCCCCCTCGCTGGAGCAGCTGCTGGACGATGCGCAAGCCGAGGCCGAGGCAGAGACGGACACGGACGCAGCCGAGCGGCCCACCGCCACCTACGCCAACGACCCGACCAATACCGCCGACGGCATCTTCGGCGCCGACCCGGTGGACACCGCCGGCTTCCGCCAGGCGGTGCAGCGCGCCTATGAGGATCCGTTGCAAAGCCCCACCCGCCAGGTCAGCCGCTGGGAACGCATCGACCACGATGCCGCCAAGAAAGAAGAGAAAAAACCGGACCCCAAGGACGCCGACACGGCGCGCAAGCGCAAGGGCCCGCTGCTGCCGGCGCAGATCGCCGAATGGATGCTGTGGGGGCTGGTTGGCATCCTGCTGGTGATCCTGGTGGTCACCGCACCGCGCTGGCTGCGCTGGTTGCGTGGCGACGGCGCGCGGCGCCGCAGCACGGTGTCGGCCGTGGTCGAAGATGACATCACCGTGCCGCAGGAGGTCCCACCGGACGCGGCGGCGCGTGCACGCGCCCTGTGGCACCAGGGGCGGCCACGCCAGGCGTTGGCGCTGCTGTACCGCGCCAGTGTGGAATCGATGAGCGAACGGGCGCAGATGGCGCTGCCGCCGGGTGCCACCGAGGCGCAGTGCCTGCGCGTATCCCGGCGCATGCCCGACGCGGCCGACCGCAGCCTGTTCGCGCGTGTCGTGCGCGTGTGGCAGTACGCCGCCTATGCCGGACGACTGCCCGACGATGACGCCTTCGAGAGCCTGGCCAGCACCCTGCAGCAGCAGTTCCGGTGGCGCGGATGAGCGTCCGTCTGCGCTGGCTGTTGGTGGTGGTGGGGCTGCTCGCGATCGGCGTGCCGCTGACGATCCTGTTCCTGCGCTCGCATGAGCGCATCACCGAAACCCAGCACCTGCCCCCGCAGGGCGAAGCCAGCTACAACCCGTTGTACGTGCTGGGGCAGGCCTTGCGTGCCGATGGCATCGAGGTGCATTCGCAGCCGCGCGTGGACCTGACCACGATGGCGCTGCAGCCGCACGACACCCTGGTGCTGCTGCAGGACAGCGCGCTGCTGCCCGCCCCCACCGCCAAGGCGCTGCTGGACTGGGTGGCACGCGGCGGCCACCTGCTGGTGCGCACCCCGCCGATCACCGGCGACGAATCACTCGAGCGCAATGGGCCGTTGCTGGACGCGCTGGGCGTGGACAGCATCGATGGGGAGGCCGGCTGCCAGCCCTTCCACGTGCGCGATGACCCGCAGCACGTGGAATTCTGTGGCGGCCGCCGCTTCAGCGTGGCCCCACCACCGGGCGTCACGCTTGCGCGCAGCTGGGGCGAGCACGACGAAGACAACGAGGCCTATGGGCTGGTGTTCGCCCGCCTGCAGCACGGCCAGGGCAGTGTGGATGTGCTGGCCGACATGGAATTCATGAAAGGGCTGGGCCACCCGGCGCCGTCGGACACGCCCAGCGCCAAACAGGGCGACTTCATCGACGGGCTGCACGACAAGGCGCACCGCGACCTCACCCGCTACCTGCTGGCCCCGCGTTATGGCCAGGGCACGATGTGGCTGGTGTACGGCTCGCGTCCGCCCTCGCTGTGGCACCGGATCTTCTACCAGGGCTGGCCGGTCTGGGTGCCGCTGCTGCTGGCCCTGCTGGCCTGGCTGTGGCAGCGCGCGCAGCGCATGGGCAGCCTGTTGCCGTCACCGGCGATCGAGCGCCGCTCGCTGCTGGAACACGTGCGCGCCAGTGGCGAGCACCTGCTGCGGTACGGCAAGGCCTCACTGTTGTACGACGCGGTACGCCGTGCGTTCCTGGCACGGCTGCGGCGGCGGGCACCAACAGCCGCCGCGCTCACCGGCGAGGCGCAGGTACAGGCCATCGCCACGTTGCTGCAGTGGCCCCACGGCCGCGTGCAGACCGCCCTGCACGTCCCCGCTTCGCAAGACCTCACCGCGCTGCGCGAGCGCATCCGCCTGCTGATCCAGATGAGAAACCTGCTATGACCGAGTCCATCCAGCCGCCGCCGCTGTCCCCGCCCGACCCCAGCCCGGCCCCGGCCGCGCTGTCCGGCCCCAGCCTGGTTGAACGCGTCGATGCCGTGCGCGACGCGGTCGGCCGCGCGTTCATTGGCCAACCGGAGGTCCTCGACCAGATCCTGATCGCGCTGCTGGCCGGTGGCCACGTGCTGATCGAAGGCGTGCCCGGGCTGGGCAAGACCCTGCTGGTGCGGGCACTGGCCCAGGCGCTGGAGTTGGACTACGGACGCGTGCAGTTCACCCCCGACCTGATGCCCAGCGACGTCAGCGGGCACGCGGTGTACGACCCCAAGTCGGAGAGCTTCAAGATCCGCCGCGGCCCGGTGTTCACCAACCTGCTGCTGGCCGATGAAATCAACCGTGCCCCGGCCAAGACCCAGTCGGCGCTGCTGGAAGTGATGCAGGAAGGCCAGGTCACCATCGAAGGCAAGGCGTTCGCGCTGACCCCGCCGTTCCTTGCACTGGCCACGCAGAACCCGGTGGAGCAGGAAGGCACCTACCCGCTGCCGGAAGCGCAGCTGGACCGGTTCCTGCTCAAGGTGCTGATCGACTACCCGCAGCTGGAAGACGAGAAGCGCATGGTGGATGCGATCACCACCGGGCGCAGCGCGGCCGACTTCGACCTGTCGCAGGTGCCGCGCGTGCTCACCGCCGCCGAGGTGGTGGCGCTGCAGCAGGCCACCGCCGCGATCACCGTGGATCCGGAAGTGATCGACTACGCGGTGCGGATCGTGGCCGCCACGCGCCAGTGGCCGGGCATCGCGCTGGGCGCCGGTCCGCGCGGCAGCATCGCGCTGGTCCGTGCGGCGCGCGCGCAGGCGGTGCTGGCCGGTCGCGATTTCGTCACCCCCGATGACGTGCGCGACATCGCCAAGCCGGCGCTGCGCCACCGCATCGCGCTGGCCCCGGAACTGCAGATCGAAGGGCAAAGTGCCGACGATGCGCTTGAAGCGTTGCTGGCCAAGGTGGAAGCACCGCGCAAATGAGGTCCTGCCGCGCCATTGACGCCTGGGGGCTGCGCCGATGAGGCCAGCGCCGTTGCTGCTGGTGTTGCTGCTGGCCTGGAGCCTGCTCGGGCTGCCGGTGGCGTTCGGGCTGTGGCCGCGCTGGAGCTGGGCGGCCGCCGGCGCTGCGATCGCGGTGCTGGCGCTGGTGGATCTGTTGCGCCTGTGGCGGCAGCCCTCGCCCAGCATTCAGCGCGACATGCCCGAGGCGTTGGCCTTGAACGTGGCACGGCCGGTAACGCTGCGGCTGGAATCGAGCCTGCGCCAGCGCGTGGAGGTGTTCGACCTGGCACCGGGCCAATGGACGCTGCAGGGCCTGCCGCGCCGGCTCACGCTCAAGCCGATGGTGGCCAGCAGTTTCCAGTACACCGTGACCCCCAGCGCGCGCGGCCGTTTCGAGCTGGACGGTGTGCACCTGCGCGTGCATGCGCCGTGGCGGTTGTGGTGGCAGCGGCGTACGTTGCCGCCCGCGTTGAGCGTGCGGGTGTACCCCAACTTCGCCCCGCTGACCCGTTTTGCGTTGTTCAGTGCCGAACAGGCCTCGCGGCTGGTCGGCGCGCACCTGAAGCGTCGCCGCGGCGAAGGCACCGATTTCCATCAGATGCGCGAGTACCGCATCGGTGACAGCCTGCGCCAGATCGACTGGAAAGCGACCTCGCGCGCGCGCAAGCTGATTTCGCGCGAGTACCAGGACGAGAAGAACCAGCAGCTGATGCTGATGATCGACACCGGCCGACGCATGATGGCCAGCGAAGGTGGGTTGTCGCATTTCGACCACGTGCTCAACGCATCGCTGGTGGTGTCCTACCTGGCGCTGCGCCAGGGCGACGGCGTGGGCCTGTTTGCCAGCGGCGGCGACAACCGCTGGGTGGCACCGCAGCGCGGCATGGGCGCCATCGATGCCCTGCTGCGCGCCAGCTACGACCTGCAGGCGCGACCGGTCGCCACCGATTACCTGGCGGCCGCCACCGAGCTCACCCTGCGCCAACGGCGGCGTTCACTGGTGATGCTGGTCACCAACGTCCGCGACGAAGACATCGAAGACCTGCTGGCCGCGGTGCGGCTGCTGCAGCGCCAGCACCTGGTGTGCGTGGCCAGCCTGCGCGAACGCGAGCTGGACGACGCGCTGGACCAGCCGGTGGACACCCTGCAGGACGCCACCCAGGCCGGCGCCATTGCGCGTTACCTGCAGCAGCGCAGCGACGCCCACGAGGCCCTGCGCAGCCATCGGGTGATGGTGCTGGATGTCACCGCCGATGCACTGCCCGGCGCGCTGGTGGAGCGGTATCTGGCGGTCAAGCGCGACGGGCTGCTGTAGGCCACGACCGTTGGTCGTGGCGCACGGTGCATCGGCGCGGATGCATGTACCGACCAACGGTCGGTACCTACCGGATCGCGTTGGCCTTGGCGATCAGACGGGCGGTGGCCTTCTGCAGCAGCACGCGGTTACGCGCCAGTTTCATCCACTGCGGCAGGCGGGAGAACATGGAGCCGTTGGACATGCCGGCGCGTTCGCGCAGCGGTGCGGCGGCATAGTCGTGCAGCGCCTGAAGGTGCGCTGCGTTGTACGCCCACAGCACGCCGGCTGCGGTCTTCTCGACCAGCAGCAGCGGCATGCCAAAATGCGGGTCGTTGGACTCAGCGCTGCCCAGTGGCCGCGCGGTGACCTCCACTTCGCTGTCGCGACCGCATTGCCGGCACGCCGCGGTAGACGTGGTCAACGTTGGCGTTGGGCGCGGGCGACGGATCTCCACGCCCACCCATTTGTACCCGCAGTGGCCGCAGGGTCGGTAGCCGCTGTAGAGCATCGGCCCCACCCAGTCGCCGGGGCCGCAGCGACTGCAGCCGCAGCCCCCGTCGAGCGCCATGGCGCACCCCAGGCAACGGAAGCGCCTCAATTGGTCCTGCCGCGTGACCCAGCCCGGCAAATCGCAGCGATGGCAGCGCACCGCGATGCGGTCCGCGTAGCGCCACAGGGCATGTCCGTCATCCAGATGCCGCCCGGCCAACGGCCCGGGACGCAGGCTGCGGTCGCGCTGGATCGCCATCACACGTAAATGCGGGTGGGGGCTTCGTCGATGATCGCGTGCGGCACGAAACGCGCGCTGTCGCGGGTGATGCGGCTGTTGTCTTCGCGGATGCCCAGGCCGCAGGCCTGGTCGCCCACCACCCAGCTGCCCACCAGCGGGTAACCGCCGTCGAACGCGGTGAGCGGGTGCGCGGCCTGGCGGATCGCCGGGCCGGTGTACGGGCCTTCGCTCTCCTGCCAGCTGCCATCGGCCAGGTGCATGGCCACGTTGGCGCCTTCGCGCGAGAACAGCGGTTTGCGTACCCAGCCACGCGGCAGCGCGCTGCCATCGTCGAACTCGGCCGGCAACAGGTTGGGATGGCCGCGGTGGCGCTGCCACAACAACGGCAGTACGCCCTTGTTGCTCAGGATCGCTTTCCACGCCGGTTCCAGCAGCTGCACGCCCGACCCGGGCAAGGCCTGGCCGAACGACTCGGTCATCAGGTCTTCCAGCGGGTACAGCTTGAACAGGCTGCCAATGACGGTGTCATCCATCGCGGTGAAGCGACCGTCTTCGGACAACCCGATGTCCTCGATCGCGATCGCCTCGCCCCGCAGGCCGGCCTGGGCCGCGCAATCGCGCAGGTAGGCCACCGTGCCCTGGTCTTCCTCCGAGCTGCCCACCGCGCTGAAGTACAGCGGCGGCGGCAACTGCGCGGACAGCTGTGCGAAGCGGTCCACCAATGCTTCGTGGATCGCGTTGAACTGGTCGGCGTGCGGCGGCAGACGGTTCTGGTTGCGCTGGTCTTCCAGCCACTGCCACTGGAAGAACGACGCCTCGAACAGCGACGTGGGCGTGTCGTAATTGAGTTCGTAGAGCTTGGCCGGGCCCGTGCCGTCGTAGGCAAAGTCCAGGCGGCCATACAGGTGCGGCTCGCCACGGCGCCAGCTGTCGGCGATCCAGTCGCGGAACGCCGGCGGGATGGCCAGCTGGTCCATCAGCTGTTCGCTGCCCACCACTTCGTCCACCAACCCCATCGCCATGGCGTGCAGCTCGGCGCTGGGGTCTTCGATGTCCTGCTCGATCTGGCGCAGGGTGAAGGCGTAGTACGCGGTTTCATCCCAATACGGCAGGCCGTCGATGGTGTGGAAGCGGAAGCCGGATTCCTCGGCCCGGGCGCGCCATTGGCTGCGCTCGGCAATACGGACACGCTGCATCGATCAACCGCCGACGCTGCTGCGGCCGCTGCTGGTGCTGCCGAAGCCACCACGGCTGGCGGTCACGGCGCGGTTGGGGGTGGCGTTGACCGGGGCCAGGCCGGCCTTGCCGGCGCCGATGCCGCTGGCGGTGTTCAAGCCGCCGCTGCCACCCGGTGCCGGGCGTGCCCAGCCCTTCGCCTTGTCCTGGTAGGCCGGGCTGGCCGCCGGGGCCTGGGCCAGGCCGGCGCCGCGGTTGCCGAGCATCTGCGACATGAAGAAGCCCATCATCATCGGGCCGATGAACGAGTGGCCGGTGGAGGTCTTCTGTTCCACGCACTGCTCGGCGTTGTACTCGGCTTCGCATTCGGCACGCGAGGCGTACTTGGGCGCCGCATCGGCCGACTGCTTCTTCGCTTCGGCAAAGGCGGTGCGGCAGCTGGACGGGTCACCGGTGGCTTCGGTACAGGCTTCCACCGAGGTGTACAGCCCTTCCTGCGTCTGGACGCCGGCGTCCTTCTGGCAGGCGGTGAACAGCAGCGGTGCGGCGCTCATCAACAGCAGCGCGGTGGTCCTGGAACGTTTCATGGCGTCATGCCCCCTTGTACGGTTATCGGTTCAATCATGCCTCATCGGGCCGAACAACCAAAACCGGCAAAGCCGGGAAGATGAATGGCATTTCAGAAATCCGTCGCGCCACGCGGCCCGCCATCGCTACGGGCGGCGGGCGCTTGGTTGCAAACGCAACCGGAATTTTTCGGCAGAATCGAGGTGAAACGCGCCCCCACGGCCCGCCAGATCCTGCCAGCCACCATGCCTGAATACCGCTCCCGCACCTCCACCGCCGGCCGCAACATGGCCGGCGCCCGCGCCCTGTGGCGCGCCACCGGCATGACCGATGGCGACTTCCACAAGCCGATCATCGCCATCGCCAACTCCTTCACCCAGTTCGTGCCCGGCCACGTGCACCTCAAGGACCTGGGGCAGCTGGTGGCGCGCGAGATCGAACAGGTGGGCGGCGTGGCCAAGGAGTTCAACACCATCGCGGTGGATGACGGCATCGCCATGGGCCACGACGGCATGCTGTATTCGCTGCCGAGCCGCGAGATCATCGCCGACTCGGTGGAGTACATGGTCAACGCGCACTGCGCCGATGCGCTGGTGTGCATTTCCAACTGCGACAAGATCACCCCCGGCATGCTGATGGCCGCGTTGCGCCTGAACATCCCGGTGGTGTTCGTGTCCGGCGGCCCGATGGAAGCCGGCAAGACCCGCTTGTCCGAGCACAAGCTGGACCTGGTGGACGCGATGGTGATTGCCGCCGACGAAAGCGCCAGCGACGAGAAGGTCGCCGAGTACGAGCGCAGCGCCTGCCCCACCTGCGGGTCGTGTTCGGGCATGTTCACCGCCAACTCGATGAACTGCCTGACCGAAGCACTGGGGCTGTCGCTGCCGGGCAACGGCTCGACGCTGGCCACCCACGCCGACCGCGAGCAGCTGTTCCGTCGTGCCGGGCGCCTGATCGTGGAGCTGTGCCATCGCTGGTACGGCGGCGAAGACGCCAACGCGCTGCCGCGCACCATCGCCAGCGTGGCCGCGTTCGAAAACGCGATGACCCTGGACATCGCCATGGGCGGCTCCACCAACACCATCCTGCACCTGCTGGCGGCCGCGCAGGAAGCGGAGGTCGACTTCGACCTGCATGCCATCGACGCGCTGTCGCGGCGCGTGCCGCAGCTGTGCAAGGTGGCCCCGAACACGCCGAAGTACCACATGGAAGACGTGCACCGCGCCGGCGGCGTGTACGGCATCCTGGGCGAACTGGCGCGTGGTGGGCTGCTGCATACCGACGTGCCCACCGTGCACAGCCGCAGCCTGGCCGACGCGATCGCGCGTTGGGATGTGGCCGTCAGCGACGATGAAAAGGTGCACGACTTCTTCCGTGCGGGTCCGGCAGGCATTCCCACCCAGGTGGCTTTCAGCCAGGCCACGCGCTGGCCCACGCTGGACGTGGACCGCGCCGACGGCTGCATCCGCAGCGTCGCCCATGCCTACTCGGCCGAAGGCGGGCTGGCCGTGCTGCGCGGCAACCTGGCCGTGGACGGGTGCGTGGTCAAGACCGCCGGCGTGGATGAGTCCATCCACGTCTTCGAAGGGCGCGCACGCGTGTTCGAAAGCCAGGATGCGGCGGTGGCCGGCATCCTCGCCGATCAGGTGGTGGCCGGCGACGTGGTGGTGATCCGCTATGAGGGCCCGAAGGGGGGCCCGGGCATGCAGGAAATGCTGTACCCGACCAGCTACCTGAAATCCAAAGGCCTGGGCAAGCAGTGCGCACTGCTCACCGACGGGCGCTTTTCCGGCGGCACCTCCGGGCTGTCGATCGGCCACGCCTCGCCCGAGGCCGCGGCCGGCGGGGTGATCGGGCTGGTGCAGGAAGGCGACCGCATCCGCATCGACATCCCGGCGCGCCGCATCGACCTGCTGGTGGATGACGCCACACTGGCCGCCCGCCGCACCGCGCAGGACGCGCTGGGCTGGGCGCCGCGCGAAGCACGCCCACGCAAGGTCACCGGCGCGCTGAAGGCCTACGCGCTACTGGCCACCAGCGCCGACAAGGGGGCGGTGCGCGATTTGTCCAAGCTGTAACCGGCATCTATCGCACACCCCGGTAGTGCCGGCCGCTGGCCGGCTCCCCAGCCAAACACGTGCTGCCGGGCAGAGCCCGGCACTACGGGTGTGCGGCTGCCGGCCAGCGGCCGGCACTACCGATCCGCGTTGGCATGGCCAACGGTGACCGTTGCCCATGCGGGAACGGCACGCAGCCTTCATACTTGGCGTCCTTCACACATGGACGTGACGATGCGGCTGACTGCCTGCCTGATGTTTCTTGCGCTGTCCTGCGCTTCCGCTCCGCTGCTGGCGGCCGAATGCAGCGTGGCCAACCGCGACGCGGTGCTGGCCCTGCCCCTGCAGGTGTTCGATGGTGATCCGTATGCCGGCTGGCGGCCGCTGGCCGACCGGCCGGGCTGTTCGCTGGAGACCGCCGACCTCATCGCCGACTACCGTCGCCAGCAGCCCACGGCGACCGGTGACCGGCCGTTGATCTGGCGCGAGGCGCAGCTGCGCGCACTGGGCGGGCAACGCGACCCGGCCAGCGCGCTGATGCGCAGCACCTACAAACCGGCGCACGCCGATGTGGGCGGCTGGAATGCGTATGTGGACGCCACCATCGCCTTCCTGGACGACGACCTGCCCGCGTTGAAGCAGGCGCGGGCGCGGTTGGCCGCGCTGCCGCCGCCACCGGGCCGCGTGGTCCGCAATGGGATGGTGCAGGTGGAGGCCGAGCAGGTGCCCTGGCCGCCGCGCTTGCCGGTGGTGGATGCGTTGGTGCGCTGCATGTACCAGCCGTATGCGTTGGCCTATGAGGCGTGTCCGGCCGCGCCGGAGTGAGCAACGGCTTGACCCGACGCGCGCTGCTGGCAAACACTCGGGTGATGGTTCTGCACAAGGAGGTGACGATGCGTGCTGTTCGCTGTCTGCTTGCACTGGCCGTTTCGGCCGTTGCACTTCCCGCTCTTGCCGACGACTGCGTGGTCGATCGGGCCGCGCTGCTGGCGTTGTCGCCGGATGCCTTCGACCAGGACCTGACCGGCGGTTGGCGACCGATGGCGGAGAAGCCGGGATGCCAGCTGCCCGTTGCGGACCTGATTGCCGCCTACCGTGCGCAGCCCAAGGCTGCGGGCAACACCACGTTGATCTGGCACGAAGCGCAGGTGCGCGCGGAGGCCGGGCAGGATGCGCAGGCTGTGGCGCTGATGCGCCAGACCTACAAGCCCGCCCCCGATGCCGGGGGCTGGAATCCCTACGTGGATGCCAGCATCGCGCTGATCGAGAAGAACAAGCCTGCGTTGGTTTCGGCCCGCGCGGCGTTGGCAGCCGTGCCGGCGCCCCCGGAGGCGAACGTCAAGGACGGGTTCTTTTCGTTCACCCTGCCCAGCGGCGAAACGATGAAGGTGGCCTGGCCGCCCAACCTCGACGTGGTGGATGCCTTTGTCCGCTGCTTCGGCAAGCCCTACCGCGATGCCTACGGGATGGCCTGCCGCACCCCGGGCGGGTAACGCCGGGGTGAGCGCCTGGGTCACGCCGTGCAGCTACGCATGGCGTGGCTCTACCGGTTTTCTACCCGATCACCCGCTTGAACGGCGGCAACGCGTCGATGATGCGCTTGCCGTAGCGGCGGGTCAGCAGGCGCGAGTCGAGGATGATCACGCGGCCGGTGTCGGTGGACGTGCGGATCAGGCGGCCGGAAAACTGGGTCAGCGTGCGCAGCGCGTGCGGGATCGCGATCAGGTTGAAGGCATTGAGGCCACGGCTTTCGAACCACTCGCTCAGCGTGGAGGTCTGCGGGTCGGTGGGCACCGCGAACGGTACCTGGGTGATCACCACCGTGGTGCACGCCTCGCCGGGCAGGTCGAGGCCCTCGCCGAACGAGTTCAGCCCGAACAGCACCGAGCCTTCGCCGGCAGCGGTGCGCCGCAGGTGTTCGTCGATCATCTTCTGCTTGGCGCCCTCGCCCTGCACCAGCATCAGCTTGCGCTGCGCGGCAGGCATCAGCTCGGCCACCTTTTCCATCTTCCAGCGCGAGGTGAACAGCACGATGCTGCCCTTGCCCCAATCCAGTTCCTTGACCAGGTACTTGGCCACTTCCTTGGGGTGGCGCTCGCGGTCGTCCGGGGTGACCGGGAACGCGGGCACGATCAGCTGGGCCTGGTTGGGCAGGTCGAACGGCGACGCCAGCGACACCATCTCGGCTTCGGCCGGAATGCCGTTGTCGATCGCCAGCGACTGGAAATCGCCGCCGCCGGTAAGCGTGGCCGAGGTCATCACCACCGAGTCCACTTCGTCCCACAGCAGTTTGCGCAGCACGTGCGCGGCCGACACCGGCGACCCGTGCAGGATCAGGTCGCCGTCGCGCGACAGGGTGATCCAGCGCGCCATCGGCGGTTGGCCTTCCTTGTCTTCGCGGCGCCAGGCCGTCCACAGGTTGTGCTGCTGCTCGATCATCTCCAGCGCCATGCCCAGGTTGCGCTGCAGGCGTTCGCGCGCGGCGTCCTCGGGCTTGCCCTTGGCTACTTGGGCCAGCGCGGCATGGGCCCAGTTGAACAGGCTGCGGGTGTCGTCGGCGATGGCCTCGATGTCGGCCATCCAGATGTCCGGCAGGCGCCCGTTCGGGGCGCGCCACATCGGTTCCTGGGCGGCCGGGTCCGGGCGCCAGTTGCGGTCGATGACGTCGCGGAACGCCTTGAGCTGCTTGCTGACCTTGGCCGCCGCTTCAATGGCTTCGTTGGGCAGCAGGTTGCCCAGCTTGTCCTTGTCCACCGCGCGGTAAGAGGCGGCGATCAGCACCTGCAGGCGGCCGGTGCGCTTGGCCATCTCGTCCAGGGCCAGGCTGGCCGCGCCCTGGTCGATGGCCACGCTGCCGATATGGTGGCCTTCGTCGAGCACCAGCAGCATGTCCGAGGGCGGGGCGATCAGCGGCTGGCCGTTGTCGCTTTCACCGATGGACAGCGCCGACAACAGCAGCGCGTGGTTGGTGACCACGATCTGCGCCTCGCGCACGGTGTTGCGTGAGCGCAGCACCGCGCACTGCGCCGAATAGGCGCACTTGCGCCCGGCGCAGCCGGACGCCGGGGTGGTGATGCGCGAGCGCAGCGTGTTGCTGATGGTCTCCGGGGCGTTGTCGAGGTCGCCATTCCAGCGCCCTTCCAGGAAGTCCTTGCTCAGCTTCTGCGCCAGGTCCATCTCGATCGGCGCCAACGGCCGGTCGAACAGCGGCTGCTCGTCCTCGAACATGCCCTCCTGGGCGCCATCGCCATGTGCTTCGGCGGCATTGCGCGTGCACAGGTAGCGCGTGCGGCCCTTGGCCAGGGCCACCGTGGCCTCGATGCCGGTGGCCTTGAGGAAGTTGGGGATGTCGCGCTCGAACAGCTGCGACTGCAGGGCCACCGTGCCGGTGCTGATCACCAGCTTCTTTTTGGTGGCCAGCGCGATCGGCACCCCGGCGGTGAGGTAGCCCAGCGACTTGCCCACGCCGGTGGGGGCTTCGACCACGCCGACGCCGCCGCTGTGCGACAGCGCACGCGAGACCACGCCGATCATCTGGCTCTGCGACCGCCGGGTGCTGAAGCCGGGGGTGTTGGCCTGCAGCTTGGCGTAGGCATCGCGGATGGCGGCCTTCATGTCGTCGTTCAGCGCACGCGGGGCTTCAACTTTTTCGGTCACGCCAAGAGCTACCTGCCTGGATCACGGCGGGTATTTTCTCACGAGCGGAGGGTCGGGACCGGCGCGGATTTCCGCGCCGGTTCAGATCCGGGATGCAGGTCCGGTGCCGGAGCAACCGGGGACACGCATGGCCGGGACCTCAGCGCCGACGCAGCGCGGCCAGCAGGGCCCAGACCAGCACGATCAGCCCGGTGCTCTGTGCCAGGTACAGCGACTCCACGGCGTCCGAACTGCCGGAAAGCAGGGCCGGCAGGATCCGCACGATGTCCAGCGCCGCGCCGCCCAACAGCAACGCGGCACCGACCAGACCGATGCGCCCGCCGCGGCGTCGCACGAACGGCCGCAACGTCACCAGCAGCAGCACCGCCACCCCCAGCACAGTGACGTGCTGCAGCAGCTGCGCCATGTGCATCGGCCCCACCATCATCAGACCGGACAGCGACAGCGGCGAACTCATGCGCCTTCTCCTGCAGAGCCTGCCAGCGCCTGCCGCAGTGCCCTGCCAAGCAGCACCACGGCAGCGGCAAGCAACAGCGTCCGGGCCCAGCCGAAGGCGCCCAGCAACAGACCCAGCGACACCTCACTGCTGATGAAGGACATCAGCATGACCAGCGAGGCATCCCACAGCACCCCCACTGCGGGAGCCAGCAGCAGCACGCCCGCCGCCCATAGGCCAAGGCGTCGCCCCGGCTGCGCGGGCCGCCGCAACAGCAGCACCAGCGCCACCAGACCCAGCACCGGCATCAGCACCCCCGGCCTGGCCAGCCACAGCACGCCCTGCAGTACCAGCCCCCACAGCACACCCATATCAGACAGCGTCATCGGTCCACCTCCTTGTGTGTGAATTCCTTTGCTGCAAACCCCGCAGCACGTCGGGCCGGAACGCCGGCCCGATCCTCAGCCAGCGGCCGCCGTGGCGTGGCGGGCACGCAGCGTGCGGGTCAGGGCCCACACCAGCAGCACCACCCCGACCGCATTGAGCAGGCCCAGCACGAAGTGGCCCACGCCCAGCCACATCGACAGGCTGCGGATCGACTCGTAGTTGCCCTGCTGCACCATCCACATCGGCACCAGGTTCAACACCAGCCCGGCCACGGTCGCCACGGCCAGCAGGATCAGCGACCACAACGCCACGTCACGCACGGCCGTGCGCGGGGTGTCGATGACCCAGACCACCGAGACGGCCAGGGCAATCAGGATCGGCAGGCGCGTGGCGGTCATGCCCAGCACGGAAATCAGCAGCTCCATGTTCATCGGCTCAGTCCTCGCCGGCCAACGCGTGCTCGGCGCGCAGCTCGGTGTACACCGGGTCGGTCTGCGGGCGCACTGCATGCCACTGCAGGAAGCTCTCGGCGGCCTGCTCGACCAGCATGCCCAGCCCGTCGACGACGTTGCGGCAGCCGGCCGACCGCGCCCACGCGGTGAAGCCGATGGCGGCCTCGCCGTAGTTGAGGTCCACCGCGGTGGTCATGCTGTTGACCAGCCCCAGCGGCAGGGTGAATTCATTGGCGCGGTCGCGCCCGGCCGAGGTGGCGTTGATGATCAGTTCGAAGTCGCCCAGCTCGCGGATGTCTTCCCAGTAGCGGGTGATGGCGCGGCCGGGTTCGCCCATGGCGTCGATCAGCGCATCGGCGCGCTCGGGGGTGCGGTTGACCACCACCAGTTCCAGGATGCCGGCATCCAGCAGCGCCGGGGCGACGCTGCGCGCCGATCCGCCCGCGCCGATCAGCAGGGTGCGGCGGCCACGCAGGTCCAGGCCGTGGCGGTCGGTGAGGTCGCGCACCAGGCCGATGCCATCGGTGGTGTCGCCGTGCCAGCGGTCGCCCTTGCGCAGCAGGGTGTTGACCGCGCCGGCGCGGCGCGCGCGCGAGGTCAGCGTGGTGCACAGCGCGAACGCTGCTTCCTTGTGCGGGGCGGTGATGTTGGCGCCCACGCCGCCTTCGGCCGCGAAGGCCTCCAGTGCGGCGGCGAACGCGTCCGGGCTGGCCTCGATGGCGCGGTAGTCCAGCGCGATGCCTTCCTGGCGGCCGAACGCGGCGTGGATGCGCGGCGACTGCGAGTGGGCGATGGGCTGGCCAAATACGGCGTAACGATCGGCGGTCATGGGTGTGTCTGCTCCGGGCCTAGAATGGAACGCAAACCCCCAACGGAAGCGGCTATGCGCACTCCATTGTCACTGCTCGCGCTGTGCGCCAGTTTACTCTCCACGCCGCAGGCGATGGCGCTTTCCGAATTCGGCATCGAGGGCATGGGCGTGGTGTCGACCAAGGCCAACGAGGCCCAGGCCACGATAGCCCCGGACGGCCAGCGCATCGTGTGGGCCTCCGACCGCGCCGGCGGCTGGGACCTGTGGCAGGCGGTACTGCGCGATGGACGCTGGCAGGACCCGACGCCGCTGGCGTTGAACACCGGCAGCGATGAAACCGACCCCTACTTCAGCCACGACGGGCGCTGGCTGTACTTCGCCTCCAACCGCGGTGGCGGGCGCGGCGGGTTCGACCTGTACAGCGTGGCGGTGCGTGGCGACGGCAGCTTCGGGCCGGTGATGGCGCTGCCGGTGACGATCAACACCGCCGCCGACGAGCGCCGCCCGGCCCTGCGCCCGGATGGCCAGGCGCTGCTGTTCGCGCGCAATGGCACCGGCACCCACGGCGGCTTCGACCTGTATCGGGCTGCCGTGCAGGACAAGGGCTTCGGCGCGGTGGCCGCGCTGCCGGCCCCGCTCAACAGCGCCGCCGACGAACTGGGGGGCGCGTGGCTGGGCAACGACGGCGCACTGGCCCTCACCCGGGTCAGCGGCGGGCACGCGCAGGTGTGGGTGGTGGGCTGCGACTACCGCCAACCGGCTACGCCGCTGGTGCTGTCGTTCAACACGGCCGATGGCCAGACCGGCGCACCGGTGGTGGATGCCGCCAAGCCGGGCGAGCTGGTGCTGGCCGGCATGGCCCGCGCACCGCGTGCCGGCGGGCTGGACCTGTACCGGATGAAGGCACCGGCCGCACCGGGCGGTGCGTGCCGCTGAGGAGAATCGATGCGGTCAGCGCGACGCCAGCAACGCGGCGCGCTGCCGTTCGTACTCCGCTTCGCTGATGTCGCCGTGGTCCTTGCGCTGGTTCAACGCGGCCAGCTGCGCCTGCAGTTCGGGCGACAGCTGCGCCTCACGCGCCACCCGGGCGGCGGCGGACGGCTGTTCCGGCGGGCGCTTGGCCGCGCGCAGCACGCCGCGGATGACCAGCCCGATCACCGCCGCGAACACCACCACCCCGGTGCCCCAGGTCACCCATTGGACCCATCCCATCGTCTGCATCGTCATCGTCCTGTCGGCGTAGTGGCGCGTATTGTCAGCGTTCGCGCAGCCAACGCGCCACCTGCGGGGCGAAATAGGTCAGCACGCCATCGGCACCGGCGCGCTTGAACCCGATCAGCGACTCCAGCACGCAGGCGCGCTCGTCCAGCCAGCCGTTGGCGAAGGCGGCCTTCATCATCGCGTACTCGCCACTGACCTGGTAGGCGAAGGTCGGCACGCCGAACTGCTGCTTCACCCGGCGCACCAGGTCCAGGTACGGCATGCCCGGCTTGACCATCACCATGTCCGCGCCCTCTTCCAGGTCCAGTGCGATTTCGCGCATGGCCTCGTCGCCGTTGGCCGGGTCCATCTGGTAGGTCTTCTTGTCGGCCTTGCCCAGGCTGGCCGAGCTGCCCACCGCGTCGCGGAACGGGCCGTAGAAGGCCGAGGCGTACTTGGCCGAGTAGGCCATGATGCGCACGTTGACGTGGTCATCGGCATCCAGCGCGCGGCGGATGGCGCCGATGCGGCCGTCCATCATGTCCGACGGCGAAATGATGTCCACGCCGGCGGCGGCGTGCGACAGCGACTGCTTCACCAGTGCGGCCACGGTGATGTCGTTGAGCACGTAGCCCTTGTCGTCGATGATGCCGTCCTGGCCGTGGGTGGTGTACGGGTCCAGGGCCACGTCGGTCATCACCCCCAGCTCGGGGAAGCGCGACTTCAGCGCGCGGATGGCGCGCTGCGCCAGGCCGTTTTCATCCCACGCGGCGGCCGCGTCCAGCGACTTGCCGGCCGGGTCGATCACCGGGAACAGGTCGATCACCGGGATACCCAGCTCCAGTGCCTCTTCGGCCACCTTGAGCAGCTCGTCGATGGACAGGCGCTCCACGCCCGGCATCGATGCCACCGGCGCGCGGCCTTCCCGCTCATGCACGAACACCGGGTAGATCAGGTCGTCGGTGGTGAGCGTGTTCTCGCGCATCAGGCGGCGCGAGAACTCGTCGTGGCGCATGCGGCGGGGGCGATAGTCGGGGTGGGCCATGGGGATGCTCCGTAACGGTATGCAGGGGGCGCGGCAGGATTACTGCAGCAGGTAACGATGCGGTTGCAGCGGCGCGGGCAGCGGGTCCACGCCAAGGCTGTCGAGCAGGTCGATTTCGATGGTGCGCACCAGCGCGTCCAGCGGCAGGTCGTTGGGCTCCAGCCCGAACGGCTCTTCCATCTCTTCGCCCAGCTGGTCCAGCCCGAAGAAGGCGTAGGCCAGCACCGCCGACACCACCGGGGTGGCCCAGCCCAGCGAACTGGCCAGGCCGAACGGCAGCAGCACGCAGAACATCCACGCGCAACGGTGCAGCAGCAGGGTGTAGGCGAACGGCAGCGGGGTGGACAGGATCCGCTCGCAGCCGGCTTGGATGCTGGACATCGCGTGCAGGCGCGTTTCGAACTGGGCGTACAGGATCGGGTCGAGGCGGCCGGCACGCAGCGGTTCGGCCAGATCGGCGGCGATCATCGCCAGCAGCTGGTCGGGTGCGTTGAGGCGCGCGCCGAAGCGGGCGTGGTCGTGCTCGGCCACCCAGGGCAGTGCGGCCAGCGCGGCGTCACCGCCGCGCAGCTTGGCCGCCAGCGCATGGGCAAACCCGATCCCGAGCCGGCAGATCCGGTCGCGGCGCGGCGCGTCGTCTGCCAGCAAAGCGCTGCACAGCCGCGCCAGGCTGCGCGATTCGTAGACCAGCTGGCCCCACAACTTGCGGCCTTCCCACCAGCGCTCGAAGCAGGCGTTGTTGCGGAAGCTCAGAAAGATCGACAGGACCAGGCCGAGCAGGGTGAACGGCGCCACCGAGACGCGTTCGATGCCCGGCGGGTGCCAGACCTCGGCGAAGGCGGCCACGGCAATGGCCAGCACCAGGATCGCCAGCACCTTGGGCGCCACCGCCGGAACGATGGAGCCGCGCAGGATGTACAGCAATTGCCAGCCGTGGGGGCGGGGACGAATGATCATCGAAAGCGGACATGGCGCCTGGGAAGGCGTGGGCCAGTGGCGCAAACGCCCCGGCAGCGGCTGATTGTACGCCCCTGCACGCGGGCGCCTGCCCGCTGCGACCGATGGTCGCAGCCCGGGCCGCAGCCGCCGGGTCGGCTCAGATGATGCCGCCGCCCAGGCCCAGCCGGACGATGCCCACCACCACCACGATGCCGTTCAGCACCAGCCCGGCCCAGGCCCGGCCGCGCTTGCTGGGGTGGGTGAACAGGATGCCCAGCGCGGCGATGACCGCACCGACCGCCGCGAACGGAATCAGGAACCAGTTGCCCCAGCCCAGCAGCGGGATCAGGGCCAGCACCATCCACAGCAGGGCCAGAATGCCCCACAACAGACTGATCAATCCCATGCCAGGCTCCTTGAATGACGGTGGCGCCACCATAGCCCAGATCCGGGCCGTCGGCGCCGAACCTGACGCGTTCATCGGCGCATCTGTGCCGGCCATCGCAGCAGTGCCATGACGATCACCCGCAGGGTGCTAGCGTGGCAGTCAGAACGTTGGCACCGATTCAGTTGCCAGCGCCGATGATCGCGCCACGGACCACCGGTCCCTACCGAACAGGGGTGATGCATGAACATCCGATCGATTGCCGTACTCGGCGTACTGCTGGCCGTGGCCGGTTGCGCCAGCACGTCCAAAGTGATGCTGGGCCAGGCGCGTGCGCCGGTGGACCCGGCCAGCGTGCAGATCTATTCGACCCCGCCGGCCGGCTCGGTGGAAATCGCCCAGCTGGAATCGTCCAGCGCGGTTGGTTTCGGCACCCAGGGCCAGACCGATGCGGCGGTGATGCGGCTCAAGCGTGAAGCGGCCGCCCTGGGCGCCAACGGCGTGATCCTGATGGGCGTAGGCTCCAGCGGCTCGCCGGTGGGCATGTCGGTGGGCGGCGGCAGCTACGGCTCGCATGTGGGCGGCGGTGTCGGCATCGGCATTCCGACCACGCAGAAGCGCGCGGCCGGCGTGGCGATCTGGGTACCGAACCCGGCCGCACCCACGGCACCGGCGCGCCTGCCGACGCAGACGATCACGCCGACCCGGTAACCGGTAGGCCACGACCGTTGGTCGTGGCGGCCCCGCAACGGCGCACCGACCAACGGTCGGTGCCCACCGGCATTTGCCAGGTCAGCGTTTTGCAGGTGCCTTGTACTTCGGCACGAACACCTCGTTGACCGCCTGCGCCAGCTGGTCCGGCGGCAGCAGGCCCTGGTCGAGCAGGAAGTTGTTGAAGGCCAGACGGTCGAAACGCTTGCCCAGCGCCAGTTCGGTCTGCATGCGCAGTTCCAGGATCCGGGTATAGCCGTAGAAGTAGCTGCCGGCCTGGCCGGGCATGCGCACCATGTAGCGGTCCAGTTCCTGGGTGGCCATCGCCTTGGACAGGCCGACCTCGTCGATCAGCACGCGCTCGGCGTTGGCACGGTCGATCAGGCCCAGGTTGAGCATCGGGTCGAGCATGGCGCGCGCGGCCCGCAGCAGGCGGAACTGCAGCGCGATCAGCTGCCCGTCCAGCGGCTCGTACGGCACCATCTCGGCTTCGGCATACAGCGCCCAACCTTCGACGTTGACCGAGTTGAAGGCGAACATGGTGCGCGCCAGCGAGATGCCGCGTTCGACCATCGCGGTGAACTGCAACTCGTGGCCCGGGCGGCCTTCATGCGCGCTCAGCGTCCAGGCCGCCGAACCGAAGTTGAAGTCGTCGTACTGCGCGGCCTTGTCGCCCGCCGCCGGGTTGCCCAGCGGCAGCACGAAGGTGCCCTGCTGGCCGGTGTTGCCCACCAGCGGCGCCGGCAGGAAGTGCGGGGCCGGCGAGGCCGCGCTTTCGGCGGCCGAGCCCAGGCGCATCTGCATCGGGCGCTGCGGCACGTCGACGATTTTTTCGCGGCGGATGATCGGGTCGATCGCATCGATCACGCCGCGGTAGTGGTGCTCCAGCTGGTCGTCGGCGATCTTGTCGCCCTTCAGCGCGCGCACCACCGCCACCGGATCGGTGGGGTCGGTCACCTTCAGGCCCTTGGCCTGCACCACCAGTGGCGACAGCTGGCGCATCGCCGAGCGGGTTTCCATGAATTCCAGCTGCGCACGCTGCATCAGCACCGCCGGGGCGATGTCGATGCCCACGCGCTTGAGCTGGTAGGCATACAGCGGCTCGGGCAGGCGCGCGTCGGTACGGGCCTTGGGCAGCACGTCCTTGCGGGTCCAGTCGCGGTACTCGCGCAGCTGGGTGGCAAGCGTCTTCAGCGTCTCGTCGGCGCCGGCCACCTTGTACTTGCCGAACAGCTGTTCGATGCCGGTGATGTAGGTGTCCACGTTGGCCAGCGACTGCTCGACCTCGATCTTTGTCGGTTGCAGCAGACCCTTGTCGGCCAGGCGCTCTTCATAGCGCTGGCGCGACAGCGTGGTCACCGGCTGGGTGCCGGGGGCCAGGCCGGCGTAGGCCTTCAGGCGATCGAGCGCCTTGGCGCGACGCTCGGCCGATACCTGGTCGGAGAGCAGCATGTTGATACCGCTGAACACCGTCTGCGGCGTGTCGGTCCACGGCAGCAGGTACTTCTCGTTGAGCTCGCTGCCTTCGATGTTCTGGCTGGCCGCGGCGATCATGATCGCCAGGTCCTGGCGCACGTTCGGGTCGCGCTCGGTGGCCAGCTTGGCCTGCAGTTCGCTGCGTGCCTTGGCCATGGCCGCACGGTAGCGGGCGCCGTTGTCCGGGCCGAAATCGGCGACCTTGTCGTCGTAGCCGGGCACGCCGAAGAAGCCGGTTTCCTCCGGCTGGAACGGGCCCTGCGCATCCAGCAGGATCTGCGCCAGCTGGTTGCTGCGGGTGACCCAGGCCGGGCTGGACGGCGCCTTGGCGGCGGCAGCCTTGGCGGCCAGGGCCGGGGGTGCGCTCAGCGCAGCGGGAACGGAAAGGGCCAACGCAACGGCAAGGACAAGCGGCTTCATGCACGACTCCCGGGAACGGATGCCTGCGACCCTACCCGGTCAGGACGGTACCGACAATCGGCCAAGGGTCATGGTGGGCGCACCGCCGGGCGCCTGTGCCCGACCTGCTGCGGCCGACGCCGCAGCAGGCGCTGCACTCACAGCATCGCCGTGAGGGGGCAGTCGCCGCGCGCGCGGCATTCGCGCAGCGCACATTCCTGCGCAGCCTCGGCGTCGTCCAGTGCGGTCAGGTCGATCGGCTCGGACTGCCCGGCCAGCACGTACAGCATCGGGTAGTCCCATTCCCCCTGCTGGCGCGTGGCCTGCAGGAACATCCGCGCGTGGCCGCGCGGACCATTCAAGTGCACCAGGAACTGGCTGTGGCCACCGCCACCGGGCGCCGAACGCATGCTGCCGGCGGGCAGGAACCCGTCTTCGATGGGCTCACCCAGTACCGCCACCAGTTCCACGCTGCAGCGCGCGCGGCGCATGGCTTCCTGGTAGGGCTCACTGCTGCGGCTCCAGTGCGCCCATTGGGTGACCGCCAGCCACACCACGGCCGCCGCCGCCGCGCTGGCCGACAGTACGGCCAACGGCATGGCCCAGCGCCAGTGTCGGCGCCACCATCCGGTGCCGGCACGGCGCGCCCCGGGAAGCGGGGGTGGCTGGTTCATCGGCGTCCTCCTTGTTATGCCGGTGATGCGGTGTACCGCAAGAGTTACGGTGCCAGGCAGCGCCCCAGGAAGTCCTCGGCCAGGCGGTAGCGGTGCAGCGCGTTGCTGCCCGACAGACCGTGCTTGGCGCCCGGGTAGGTCATCAGTTCGAACGGCTGCCCACGCTTCTGCAACGCACTCATCAGCGCGGTGGAGTTGGTGAACAGCACGTTGTCGTCGGCCATGCCATGGATCAGCAGCAGGCGCGAGCGCAGGCCGTCGATGTGGGTCAGCACGCGTGCCTCTTCATAGCCCTTCGGGTTGTTGCCCGGCAGGTTCATGTAGCGCTCGGTGTAGTGGCTGTCGTACAGGCCCCAATCGGTGACCGGCGCGCCGGCCACGCCGCAGGCGTAGGTGTCCGACGCCTTGGCCAGCAGCATCAGGGTCATGTAGCCGCCGTTGGACCAGCCCTGCACGCCGATGCGCGCCGGGTCCACCCACGGCTGCTGCTTCAGCCAGGCCACGCCGCGCAGCTGGTCGGCCACTTCCACCGTGCCCTGCACGCCGTACAACGCGCCGCCGAAGTCGCGACCGCGACGCGGGGTGCCGCGGTTGTCCAGCGAGAACACCACGTAGCCCTGCTGGGCCAGGTACTGGTTGAACAGGTGGTCGCCGCGGCCGGGCCAGCTGTTGGTGACGGTCTGGCTGGCAGGCCCGCCGTACACGTACACCGCCACCGGATAGCGCTTGGCCGGGTCGAAACCGGCCGGCTTGATCAGGCTGTAGTGCAGTTCGGTGCGGTTGTCGGCGGCCTTCAGGGTGCCGAACTCGACCGGGCGCTGGGCCTCCAGGTAACGCGCATACGGGTGCTGCGGATCGGCCAGGTTGTTCTCCACCAGCGTGGCGATCTTCGTGCCATCGGCGCGGTGCAGCGAAATCTGCGGCGGGGTGGTGGTGTTGGACCAGCTGTCCACGTACACGCTGGCATTGCGCGCGAAGCTGGCGCTGTGCATGCCCGGCGCCTGGGACAGGCGCTGCGGCGTGCCACCCTGCAGCGACACCGCATAGATCTGGCTCTCGCGCGGCGACTCGACACCGGCCCGGAAGTAGACCTTGCCGGCCGCTTCGTCCACCGCCAGCAGTTCGTCCACCGGCCAGTTGCCGGCGGTCAGCGCGGTAACGGTCTTGCCGTCATCGGAGATGCGGTAGAGATGCTCGAAACCGCTGCGCTCGGACGACCACACAAAGCCGCCCTGGGTGAGGAAACGCAGGCTGTTGTGCAGCGGCACCCAGGTCGTGGAGGTTTCGGTGACCAGCGTGTGCTGCTTGCCGCTGGCCAGGTCGACCTGGACCAGCGCCAGGTGCTTCTGATCGCGCGACTGGCGCTGGAAGGTCAGCCGTTGCGGATCGCGCCAGTCCACGCGCGCCAGATAGATGTCCGGGTCGGCCCCCAGGTTGACCCAGCGCGGTGCGGCATCGGCCTTGGGGGCAATCACGGCCAGCGTCACGGTGACGTTGTGGTCGCCGGCAGCGGGGTAGCGCTGTTCGATCATTTCGGTACGGTCGGCGTACATTTCGTAGCGCTTCTGCACCGGCACCGGGCTTTCGTCGATACGCGCAAACGCGATCGCCGAGTCGTCCGGGGCCCACCAGTAACCGGTGTGGCGGTCCATCTCTTCGTCGGCGACGAATTCGGCCACGCCGTTGCCGATGGTGTCGCTGCCATCGCGGGTCAGCTGGATCTGGCGGCCGCTGGCCAGGTCGATGACCCACAGGTTGCGCGCGCGCACGAAGCTGACAAAGCCGCCCTTCGGCGACAGCTTGGCGTCGGTGGCAAAGCCCTCCCCGTGGGTGAGCTGGCGCACCGCGGCCGTGCCTTGCTTGGACAGGTCATACAGGTACAGCTCGCCGCCCAGCGGGAACAGCAGGGTGTGGGCGTCGGGCGACCATTGGTAATCGACAATGCCGGTCATCGCGGCGATGCGCTGGCGCTCGCGGCGTGCCTTTTCTTCATCGCTGAGGGTTTCGGTGCCGGGCAGCACCACCTTGGAGTCCACCAGCAGCCGGGTCTGGCCGCTGGCGATATCGAAGCTCCACAGGTCCAGCTGGTTGCGGTCTTCCTGCTTGCCGCGCAGGAAACTCACCTGCGAGCCATTCGGGGCCACCTTGGGTTTCATCAGGGTCGGACCGGACAACGGCAGCGGACCGGTGATGGCCTCCAGGGTGAGTTTTTCAGCGTGGGCCATGGTGGTCGAAGCGAGCATGAGGGCGAGCGAGGCAAACAGGTGGCGCATGAAGGGTTCCGGCAAGCGACAGGTCCGCCCGTTGCCAAGGAAGGCATGGGGCGGTCAGCCCCCATCCTAACCAAGGCAGTGCGGGAAGGCAGCATGACCTTCTACCCGGGCGCGGCCGGAGCCCGGCGGCCTGGGCTCTGGCGGCAGGGCGCAGCCGGGCAGAGCCCGGCGCTACGGACCGAACCGCGCCCCCACGTAGAGCGGGGCTCTGCCCCGCTGCCCTGGGCTCGGCGGCAAGGCGCAGCCGGGCAGAGCCCGGCGCTACGGATGGGGACGCGCCCCTGCGTAGAGCGGGGCTCTGCCCCGCTGCCTTGGGCTCCGGCGGCAGGGCACAGCCGGGCAGAGCCCGGCGCTACCGGATTTGTCAGCGCTGGCCGAACAGGTGTTTGCGCTCGGCGTCGCTGAGCGGCTTGCCGGCATCGGGGTTCACCTGCTGGCGCAGCGCATAGGCGCGCTGGGTGGCCGGGCGTGCGGCAATCGCCTCATGCCAACGCTTGAGGTGCGGGAAGGCGGCAAAGTCCACGGGCAGCTTGTCGTATGCGCCAATCCACGGGTAGCTGGCCATGTCGGCAATGCTGTACGCCTCGCCCCCCAGGTACGCACTGTTGGCCAGGCGCTTGTCCATCACCCCGTGCAGGCGGCGCACTTCATTGTTGTAGCGCTCGATGGCATAGGGAATCTGCTCGGGCGCGTACACATTGAAGTGGCCCATCTGCCCGCTCATCGGGCCCAGCCCGGCCATCTGCCAGAACAGCCACTCCAGCACCGCCACGCGGCCACGGCTGTCGGCCGGCAGGAAGCGACCGGTCTTCTCGGCCAGGTACAGCAGGATCTCACCGGATTCGAACACGCTCTGCGGCGCGCCGCCATCGGCAGGCTGGTGGTCGACCAGCGCGGGCATCTTGTTGTTGGGCGAGATGGCCAGGAATTCCGGCTTGAACTGGTCGCCGGCGCCGATGTTGACCGGCTTGATCTGGTACGGCAGGCCCAGCTCTTCCAGCAGCAGCGTGACTTTGTGGCCATTGGGAGTAGGCCAGTAATACAGATCGATCATGGCGACAGCACTCGCGGATGAGGAACACCGAGTCTAGTGCGTCAGTTGGGTGGCAGGGTCACGGCGGACCCGTTACCCTGCCGCGTCTCCCGCAACGCAGCATTCCAGCATGAGCCCCACTCCCCGGCCCATCAGCCCCCTGTCCTCCCTGATCTTCGCCTCGCGCTGGCTCCAGCTGCCGCTGTACCTGGGCCTGATCCTGGCCCAATGCGTCTACGTGTTCCTGTTCGGCAAGGAGCTGTGGCACCTGCTGCACCAGGCCAATGCCATGGGCGAACAGGAAATCATGCTGCTGGTGCTGGGCCTGATCGACGTGGTGATGATCTCCAACCTGCTGGTGATGGTGATCGTGGGCGGCTACGAAACCTTCGTCTCGCGCCTGCGCCTGGAGAACCACCCCGACCAGCCGGAGTGGCTCAGCCACGTCAATGCCAGCGTGCTCAAGGTGAAACTGGCGCTGTCGATCATCGGCATCTCCTCGATCCACCTGCTCAAGACCTTCATCGCCTCCGGCAACCTGGACGGTCTGCCGTTGTGCAGCAGTCCCGATTACATCCTGGCCGTGCAGACCGCGATCAAGACGATTGGCCCGAGCGCCGAAGCCGCGTTCAAGTGCACCACCATGACCTCCACCGGCGTGATGTGGCAGACCATCATCCATTGCGCCTTCATCCTGTCGGCCATCGGCATCGCCTACACCGACAAGCTGATGAGCGGAACGCCCAGCAAGGCGTCGGCGCACTGACACTTGCCGGGCGGCGCCGGCATCGGTCACGATGCCGGCCTGCCCTCGCCGTCCGGCCCCTGGCCGGCCGGGGTGATGCTAGATTGCACACCTGCAGTACCGCCGTGGACGCCGGGAAACGTCCATCGGCCTCGGCCAGCCTGACCGCATCGGGCCTTACGTACCGTCGTATTCAAAGGGGAGTTGGATGTCGCACGTCAACACGATTGCCACGCTGCGCCGGCTGGCGCCGCTGGCCCTTCTGGTCGCTCTGGCTGCCTGTTCAGGCAAGGACGAACCGGCGCCGGCCGCGCCCGCCGCGGCCCCCGCTGCCGCCCCGGTTGCGGCACCTGCCGTGTCGGCCAAGGTGCAGTCGATGGGCACCGAGGAACTGCGCGACCTGGCCAGCAAGGCCCTGCGCGAGAACCGCATGTACGCCCCGGCCGGCGACAACGCCATCGAGTACTACCTGGCGCTGCGCGACAAGACCCCGGATGACGCCTCGGTCAAGAGCGCGCTCACCGACCTGCTGCCCTACACCCTGATCGCCGCCGAACAGAGCCTGGGCCGTGAGGACTTCGCCGAGTCGCAGCGGCTGGTCGCGCTGATCGAGAAGGTGGACGCCACCGCACCGGCCCTGCCGCGCCTGAAGCAGGGCATCAGCGGCGGCATGCAGACCGCCCTCAAGCGCACCCAGGAAGAGACCGACAAGGTCAAGAAGGACGCCGAGAACCGCACCAAGCAGCTGGCCGACCAGCAGCGCCTGGCCCAGCAGCAGGCGGTCGAAGCCGAAGCGGCCCGCACCATTGCCGCCCAGCAGGATGCCGCGCGCCGCGACGGCGAACGCCAGGATGCCGAGCGCCAAGCCAGCGCCCGCCGCGAGGCCGAGCAGCGCCAGCAGACCGCCGCCGCCCAGCAGGCCGCCGCGGCCCGCCAGGCCGCCACCCCGGCGGCAGCGGCACCGAGCCTGCGTCCGGTCAGCACGCCGGCCCCGCGCTACCCGGCCGAAGCACTGCGTTCGGGTACCTCCGGCGAAGTGCTGGTGGAAATCACCGTTGGCACCGACGGCTCGGTCACCAACGCCCGCGTGCTGCGCGCCACGCCGTCGCGCGTGTTCGACCGCGAGGCGCTCAACGCGGTCAAGCGTTGGAAGTTCGAACCGGTGGGCGCACCGGTGACCACCCGACGTACGCTGGCGTTCGCGCCGGGCGGCTGATCGGTTTCAACAGTGACTTGCAGAAAGGCCCGGAGCGATCCGGGCCTTTTTTGTTTTCGGCGGCTTCCTTCCACTGGTGCGCCGGCATCGAACGGGCACGCTGGCGACAGCGCCTGCGGGTACTCCACGCGCCACCGCGATCGCTGGCCGATGAGTCAGTGGCCAGCGCCTGGGCTGCGACACGCACCGTGCGTTCATCGCGGTCTTCCGGCGCGAACGGGGCACCACGCCCATGCGATATGTACGAGGCAAGCGCCCGTGAGTGCGGGCCCGGACCGCAGATCGCACAACCTGATCAAGCGATGAGGGCACGCGTCGGTGAGCGGTCGTCGCCCTTATTCAAATCGTGGGTGCGGACCAACGCCCCCTCCGATGCTCGACAAGAACGTGGCGAAAACAAGTAGAAATCCGGTGGAGATAAGGCATGCGCCATAGAGATTGGCGAGAGCGAAATCCTTGAGCCCGTGCATGAAAAGTAACCCAGCCAGGATCCACGCAACCACTTTCCAGCCTACCCAGCTCGCGTCAAACAACATGGCGCCCTCATGCGCGTTCCACTCCCACTGGCGCTCGCGTACGTGCTGACGAACCGCATGGGCGCGGGCGAACTCGGCCATGAAACGCGGCTCTGGCAACGCAAGCGGATCGTCCACCGAAATGGCGCATTCGAGCTCGATCTTCTGAGGAAACACCGGCGCCGTGCAACTTTTGAAGACCAGCCAACGGCATGCAGTCAACGCGGCGTACAGCGGGAACATCAGCGTGTAGCGCATCGGCAGGAGTGCGGTGCCCATCATCAGACAGACCATCATCCAGTGGTTGCGAAGTGTTGGCAGTGTGGACAGGGTGATGACGCCTTCCGAAGGCGTGGCGAAGGCTTGATCCGGGCCATTCTGCATGTAGCGACAGATGAACTCCCACATCTTGTGAACCTCGGCGTCACCCGTCCAGAAGTGACCCATGGTGAAGGTGTCCATGACCTGCCTGTTTTCGTCAAGCACATGGCAGCGAAGATCACGCAGCTCAGTGTTCTGCCCGCCACATCCCACATGGAAGAACAACGAGGGTGAGTCCCAGGGAACTTCGACTACTCCGCCGGCCCCGTTGTGACGAAAGAAGTAGACCTTCTGCGTCCTCCGATTGAACCGCACGGGATAGTACGCGTACTGGAACATATCCTTACGCAGATTGATCCTCCACAAGCGCACGCAGCAGCCGACGAATACCAGGGACATCAAGGCCACAGCGGCGATGTTCTCGAGGTCAATTTCCGACTCCACAACGAGCGGTCGCCACGGCAGGGAGAGCGAAGCTACCAGAAAGGCGGCGAGCGCACTGATGCCAGCGAGGGGTGCGAACATCCCCTTGATCTTGAACGTGCGATCAACCATCTCCAGGTACGTCGAGTTGAAACGCGTCATCGCAATGGCGTCGTCTGGACTGACCACGCGGCGACATGTGCGCTCCAGTCGATTCTTCAGCTCTGTAGGATAAAGACCTCTATCTATACTGAGCACTGGCTGCCAACCGGTGAACATTGCTACACCTGCTCTCTGTCTGGAATGGGATGCGCCTTGGCGACATGAACGCCGCTACCTATCGCCACATGATCTTTTCCAAGTGGCGCCTGCGTGCACGCTCGTAGATGGCCGGATCGCTGGCGAACTCGGCCATGAAGCGCGGCTCCGGGAGGGCGTAGGGATCATCCGGTGCGATGGCGCACTCTGCCTCTATTTCTGGCGGAAATACCGGCGCTTTGCAGGTCTTCAAGGTAAGCCAGCGACTGAGGGTCAGTGCGCCATAGAAGGGGAAAAGAAGGTTGTGCCGAAATGGGAATAGGTTGGTGCCCATCATCAGGCACACCAGCATCCAGTGGTTGCGGAAGGTGGGCAGTGTGGAGAGCGTGATGACGCGATCCAGCGGGTCGTCGAAGCACGTCTCCGGACCGTCCTGCATGTACCGACAGATCAACGCCCATTCTTCCCGGATGTCCTGGTCGTGATCCCAGAAGTGGCCGATGGTGAAGGTCTGCTGCACTTGACGGTTGCGATCAAGGAGGTGGCAGCGAAGGTCGCGCAGATTGGGGTCCTGGCCGCCACGGCCTATATGGAAGAAGGCGAAGGGCGAACCCCAGGGCACGACCACGACGCCGCCCGGGCCGTTGTGACGGAAGAAGTAGATCTTGCGGGTGATGCGGTTGAAGCGGACGGGATAGTGGGTGTAACTAAACACGTCCTTGCGTAGGTAGAGGAACCAGATCAGTGCGATCATGCCCGTTCCAGCAAGTGCGACGGAGGAGACAGAAAACGCACTGTCTGCGAGCCCGCCACGCATCCCGGATGCCTTGAAGATCAGTGCCGATACCCCAAACACTGTCAAGCAGGAGAGCGTTAGCGATACCAACGTCGCAATCATTCCCTTGATCTTGAATGTCCTATCTATGTACTCAATGAATACTGAGTTGAAGCGAACGAGGCTTATCGCGTCATCCGCCGAAACTTCGTTTGAGGCGTCATGCTTCAGTTCACCGTCACATTCTTCCTTGGTGAGATCGCGCTCAACTTTGAACGGGGGCTGCCAGCCTGTCAGCATCTCAAAGTGCCCTCAGTGCTTTCATGGCCTTTGATTGGTCCGTCCAACTGTCGAAGGCGCCGCTCTCATTGTTTCCGAAGTGCACCGCCTTATCGAGCCAGCGCTCAACTTCGTTTGGCACCATCCACGCCACTGCTACGGTTAGTACGGCTGCAGAGATCATGAGAAAAATGGCCACTGGAATGGCGGCGCCGATGGTGATGAGAAATGCGCCAGCCGCGCCGGCAATGCCGCCAATCATCATGCTCGCGCCATAGCCTTTGCTCAATGCGTAGTCGCGGTAGCCCTGATAGAACGTAAGGGCACCAATAACCATGCCCGCCAATCCACTCATCAAACGCCCACCTCCCCCCAAAAGTTCAGCTCTCGTGCTGGCATTGAACATCCATCGCCCCATTGGCTCAGCCAAGGTCTTCGAGAACCAGGGCAGCTTCGCGCCAACCTCACCCAGAAGAATGGCCGAATCACCAATCAGCGCCGCTGCGCCTGCCGCGAAGTTGGCCTGCAGAAGACCCCGCTCTTCCACGGGCGCCTTCATGATCTGCTGGTTCAGGTGACCCAGGCTGGCCGACATCATGACCAACCCCGCGACGCCATACCCATAAGAGCTGCGATGTAGTCCAGAGACGGTGCTACGCATCGCATCATGCAGGTCCACTACGCTCAAGGTGCGTTGCAGGTGTCCCTGAATCGCCGCCCCGGGAATCACCGCCTTGGCATTGAGTGCCTTGAACAGCTTCAGTTGATCGGCGTCCACGAATGCCAGCATGCCGAACTTGAACCGGGCGCCATCCATCGTCGCGTTGGCGGATTCGAGTGCTGCGGTCGCAGCGACGCTGGCCTGCTGTGCCGCGTTCAAGCCCGCCCGCGCCGCCAAGGTCATGGCCAAGGCTTTGCGCGCGCGTTTTGGTGTGGTGTAGCCGGTCAGATCCATCAGCTGGGTTTGAGGCGATCCCGACTGCGCCATGGCGGTCAACAGCCCCATCTGCCAGCGCGCAGGCAGGCGGCCAACGTCCGCAGCGACCATACGGCCAATTTCGTCGCCTACCATTCGCGTCACTGGACCTGAAAGGTGCTCCAGTAGACGCGCTGAACCTTGATACATGCCCGCAGTCTTGCCCGCCGCCGGATGGTCCAGCAGCCCCTTGAACGCATTGGACAGCCCGTTGGCCGCCAGCAACCAGTCGCGCGCACCCGGCGCGGTGGACGTCTTTTCCAGCACCTGTTTCCAATCGCTGATCAGCGCGTCCTGGTTCCATATCTGCGCGCGCAGAAGAATGGACTCGGGATCCAGCGGATCGCCGTTCTCCAACTGTTCCAGCACATACGCGAACACTTTGCCGCGCGAGGTAGCGTCCTGCAGCATGGCGGTCACCGCCTCCTGATACAGAATCCCCGACGTGGTGTCGGTGCTGTCGAAGTTGCAGGCCATATGCTGCTTGAAGGCCGCTGCCGACAACCAGGCGATGTACCCATCGTCCAGTGCGGCGATGTGCTTCTGGTAGAACCGGTCCTGCTCGTCCAGGTAGGTATTCTTCAGCCAACGCGCATACGCGTTGCCACCGCGCAGGTGCTTGCGGTATTTCTTCCAGGACTTTCTGCCCAGCCTGAGCACCTCCTCTTCGTCTTCCACGGCGAACACGTCGTCGGTCCACAGCGGCAACGACCTGCTCAGTTCCTGCGCGGCAGCCCGTCCACCGAGTACGCCGACGATCCCCCTCCCCACCATGGCGCTGGTGCGTTTCCGGTGTACTTCATCTTCGATCGCGCCTTGATGAATGGCTTCGCGCAGGGCGGTGATGGCCGCCGCGGACTGGCGCTTCTCTGCCCGCTCCGGTTCGTTCTCCCATTCCAGCAAACGCGTCACCGCCAACTGGTTGAGGTCGGCGATGATGCCCACCGGGTCGTCCAGCGCTACCAGCGCCGGGGCCACCGCCAGCGGATGGTCCGGAACGTCCTGGCGTGCCGCCAGTCGCGCCTGGGCGCGCAGCAGGTCGAGCTGATGCTGGGCGTACTGCACTCGACCGCTCAGGCTGTGATCCAGCGCATGTGCGCCGGGCAGCACCTCCATGCGGGGCAGGTTGGTGGCGTCTGGTGTTTTGGGCAGGATTGAGTAAGTGTCGACAAGGTGGAATTCCGACACCTGATCCAGCGTCTGGTACAAGCCTGCCATGTGCGGTTGCGGGTTTCCGCTGCCGACCCAGCCGGCCAGGTCGATGCGGCGCATGCTGCGCTGCCGGTACGCGGCGTCCTGGTGGCGGCGCCATACCCTGGCCGTCCACGGTGCCGTGCTGTACGCCAGCCACAGCGTGGTCCCCCACTTCGCATCCGGCAGGACGATGCATTTGCTCATCATCGCGCTGCCGTGCCGCGAGCAGCTGGCCGGGGCGTCATCGTTCTGCGGCGGCGGGGAGGTGTCACGGATGTCGAAGGAAGACAGGTCGCCGTGCTCATTGACCTGCCACGCCAGCCACTCGCCGCGCGTCTCGTTGAACGCATAGACGTAGCCGCCGCGCAGCAGCCTTAGCGTGTACTGCGCATCGGATGCCGGCAGCACGATGTCCTGTATGCCCGCGCCGAAAGGAGCCTGCAACGGAGGTGCCCGCCGCCGTACCTCTGCGTCGGTGCGGGCCACGGCATAGCGCGCCAGCAGGATCGGAAAGCCGAACCTGATGCAGTTGGGGCAGTAGTCGGCAGCGGCGTCGTTCATGCCGCTACCGCCGTGGCGGAGGCGTCAGATTCCAGCCGGGTGGCCATCGCATAGGACATCCCGTCGCCACGCAACCGTGCCAGCCGCGCAGCCACATCGGGCCGTTGCCGGAACCCGGGTCCGTGCTGCAGACGCTGCCGCGCGTAAAGGGACAGGTCCCTGACATCTTCCAGACCGGCATCGCGCGCTTCCAGCACGCCCTCCATCAGCGCGCGCAACGGGCCACTACCCGCAGTGGCAGGGGCATCGACCAGATCGCGCAGGCATGCATTGATGACGCCCATCTGCTCAAGGCCCAGCCACTGGTCCGGCTGCAGCAGCAAGCCGAACGGCGCGTGCGCGTCTGGCCGGTGATGGGTGCGCCAGGTGCCGCCCAGCGGCTCGTGCCAGGTCCACGCATGTACCGGGCCCATCACTTCGGCCATCTGCGCCGGGGTCAACAACCAGCGCAGGTGGCGGAACACGCGGGGATCGTGCACGCGAAACCATACGCGGCCCTTGCCGGGCCGCCACAAGCCCATCAGATGCCGCAGGTGACCTCGCAGGCGCGCTGCGTCGTTGCAGGCCAACAGCGCGCAGAACAAGGGGCGTCCGCGTTCGCGCAGATGGCGTTCGGCACGGTCCAGCATCTCTAACCGCCGGTCCCAGGACAACGTATCCAGCGCCACCAGCAGCGGCGGCTGGCGCAGACACCCTTCCAGCTCCACCGGCTCCAGCGGCTCTCCGGAGAGATCGGCGAAGCAGGTGGCGGCCACCTGGGTGGGGTCGATGATGGCGTGGGTCTGCGCAAGGAAGGTGCGATGACCCATGTCGATCGGCGCGTTGACGTGCATGTCCAGGTCCATTGGAACTCTGCATCGGTGGTTGCAGGCAGGCTACGAGGGGCATGGGGTGTAGCGAAGAGCCAGAACCGACAATGCGTCGCGGGCTTCACAGTTTTTCTATTTCGATTTGTGGATGACTCGCGAGCATCCATATGACATGCCTATCCGTGGCAGGGACATCCAACGCTCCACAGCGCTGCGAAAGGTCAGTGCGCGATGACACGCTGCGCGTGACGCGCGCGCCGCGCAGGCAACGCCGTCACCGGTGCTGTTCCACCAGCTGTCGCAGCGCTGCATCTTTCGGCACCAGCACGTCGAACAGGCCCAGGGCGTGCAGGCCGGGCAGCAGCGCCAGCAGGTCGCGCTCGGCTGCGTTGTGCGCCGCGGCGTCCTGATCGGCATCGAGCAGGATCGTCGCATTGGCCAGGAACGCGCCGACGCTTCCCTTGCGCACGGTGATGCCGGCGCGTTGCACATGGTTGTGGTCATCCGGCAGCAGGTCTTCAGGTCGCATCGGGGCACGCTCCAAGGGGGGGAATGCCAGTATCCAGGGACCGCAACGGCGGTTCTGTCGTATAACTGCCACCTGATATGGCAGATCCGACACATCCCGCCCTGCTCGACCCGGCGCTGGCCGATGCCCCCGCGGGCCCGTTGCTGTTCGCTGCCCGCACGGTCCCGCGTGGCGGCAAGGCCGGTCCACGGCGCACACCGCGCCACCAGCATGCGCGCGGGCAACTGCTGGGCGCCGACAGCGGCCTGATGCAGATCGACGTGGGGGCCACGCACTGGCTGTTGCCGGCCGGCCACCTGGCCTGGATCCCGCCTGACCTGCCGCACGCGTTGTTGGCGCCACAGGGCTTTGAGGGGTGGAGCCTGTACTTCAACGCAGCCGCCAGCGCGCTGCTGCCCGACCAGCCCCGGATCCTGGCACCGGGGCCGCTGCTGCAGGCCGCCATCCAGCGCGCGCAGCAGTGGCCGCCCGGCCCGTTGGGCGCTGCACAGCGACGCCTGGCAGGGGTGATCGTGGATGAGATCGCCACCCACCCGGCATTGCCGTTGGCCCTGGCACATCCGCAGGATCGACGGTTGCGACGCGTGGCCAGCGCGTTCGCCGCCCACCCCGAGGACAACCGCAGCGTCGAGCACTGGGCAGCGTTCGCCGGCTTGTCCAGCCGCACGCTCACCCGCCAATGGCAGCGCGAAACCGGTATGGGGCTGTCGCGCTGGCGGCAACGGCTGCGGGTGCTGCATGCGCTGCCCCGGCTGGCGGCAGGTGACACGGTCACGCGTACCGCGTTGGCGCTGGGGTATGAGACCACCAGCGCGTTCATCGCGGTATTCAAACGCGAACTGGGCGATACACCGGCGCGGTATGCGCGGGATGCACGCGGATGAGAGCGGCCGACGGGGCGATGGCGCACTCGCCATCGCCCCGGTGTGCTCAGCCCGAAATCGCCAACCGCTCCTGGTGGTAACGGCGCACCGCCGCATACCACAGCACCGCGGCAAGGCCGAAGCCGGCGGCCAGATAGACGGCCCACATCTGCATGCTGATCGCCTCGTGGCGGATGATCTTCAGCAGCATCTGGTTCTGCGCCAGGAACGGCACCGCGAACTGCCACAGCTCGCTCTTCAGCGGGTAGACCATCAGCGCGTAGCCGGGCAGCATCGGCAGCAGCATCAGCCAGGTCATGTGGCTCTGGGCTTCCTTCATGCTCTTGGCCGCGGCCGACAGGAAGGTCAGCAGCGAGGTGCCGATGAACAGCATCGGCAGCATGATCAGCAGCATCTGCAGCATCGGCAGGAAGCCCATGTTGAGCTGTCGCCCCGCCCCGCTGCTGGAGAGCTGCGCACTCAGTTTGAACGCGAGCAAGGTGAGCAGCAGCGACGCCATGCCCACCACGCAGGCGGCGACGATCTTGCCACTGACAATCGCGCTGCGGGAGGCCGGGGTGGCCAGCAGCGGTTCCAGCGACTGGCGCTCGCGCTCACCGGCGGTGGTGTCCATCACCAGGTAGGCACCGCCCAGGAACGAGGTGATGGTCAACAGCACCGGCAGCAGGAACGACAGCACCTGGCCGCGCTTGGCTTCGGCAGTGGCCAGGTCCTGGGTGGCCAGATCCAGCGGCCGCGCGACCTGGGCATCCACGCCACGGGCGAGCAGACGCAGCGCACCCACCTGCTGGTTGTAGCCGGCCAGCGCGGTCTGCAGGCGCATGCTGGGGATGTCGGCGGCGCGGCGGGTGCTGTCCTTGACGATCTCCACCAGCGCCGGGCGGCCTTCGGCCCAGTCCTTGCCGAAGTCCGGGCTGATCCGCAGCGCGACGTCGATCTGCTGGTCACGGATGGCCGCGGTCAGATCCTTGGGCGCATCGACCGCGTTGAGCCCCTGCGCGGCCAGGAAGCGCACCAGGTTGGGGGCGTTCTCGCGGCCGATGGTGGCGATGTCCAGCGGTTTGTCGATCTGGGTCTTGACCCGGCTTTCGGCCAGCTTGCCCATGCCCAGGATCAGGATGGGATACAGCAGCGGGCCCAGCAGCAGGGTCAGGGCCAGGGTGCGGCGGTCGCGGGAAAGATCGCGCAGTTCCTTGCGCATCACGGTCAACAACGTGCTCAACGAACTCATGCGTGCAATCCTTCTTCCGAACCGATCACCTTGACGAAGGCATCTTCCAGGTTGTCTTCCCCGGTCTGTGCACGCAGCTCATCGGCGCTGCCGGCCGCCATGACCGTGCCGTGGGCGATGATCACGATGCGATCGCACAGCGCGGCCACCTCCTGCATGATGTGGCTGGAGAAGATCACGCAGCGGCCCTCGTCGCGCAGGCCGCGCAGGAAGCCGCGCAGCGCGCGCGTGGTCATCACGTCCAGGCCGTTGGTGGGTTCATCCAGGATCACGTTGCGCGGGTCGTGCACCAGCGCGCGGGCGATGGCGGTCTTGGTCCGCTGGCCCTGCGAGAAACCGTCGGTCTGGCGGTCCAGGATGTCGTCCATGTCCAGTGCCTTGGACAGCACCTGTGTGCGCGCGCGGATCTGCGCGGCGCTCATGCCGTGCAGCTGCCCGAAATAGGCGATGTTCTCGCGGGCGGTCAGGCGCTTGTATACGCCACGCGCGTCGGGCAGCACGCCCAGCCGGCGGCGCACCGCGACCGCGTCGGCGGACGCGTCGATGCCATCCACCAGCACGCGGCCCTGGTCGGGCGTCATCAGCGTGTACAGCATGCGCATGGTGGTGGTCTTGCCGGCGCCGTTGGGGCCGAGCAGGCCGGTGATCTGGCCGTCCTCGGCCTGGAAGCCGACGTTCTCCACCGCCTTGATCAGGCCGGTCTTGGTCTTGAAGGCTTTGTGCAGGTTCTCGGCGACGATCATGGTTCCCATCCGTTGAACGAGGTGAAGGCCGGCACCGGGCTCAGCGAGTCCAGGCAGGTGGCGTCAAGCGATTTGGCATCTGCCTTGTCCATGAACTGGCCCAGCAGGCGCGGCATGCAACCGGCGTTGAGGGTGCCGTGGCCCTGGCCCTTGGCGATCAGGTGGCGGCCGTTGGGCAGCGTCTTGAGCACCTGCTCGGCGTAGCGCGGCGGGGTGACCGGATCGAACTGGCCCGACAGAAGCAGCACCGGCAGGTCGCTCTTCAGCGGCGCGGTGAAGTCCTTCGGGCGCGTACCGACCTTCCAGCCCGGGCAGGCGGCGAAGAACATGCGCGCCACCTCCGGACCGAGCAGGCGATCACTGGTGGCCGGCTCCTGGTAGCGGTCGGCATCCTCGGCGCAGATCACCGACCACTGCATGCCACGGTTCATCTGCACGCCCAGCGAGCGGCTGGCCATCCTGCTCAGCGACATCAGCGGGGCGTAGCGGCCATGCGCGGCTTCATCCAGCACCACCGGCAGCAGCGAGGACAACTCGGGCATGTAGGAGAACATGAAGGCCAGGCCGGTGACCGAATCGGACGTCAACACATCGCGCTTGGTTTCGGCGGTCCCCGGGTCGCGGTACTCGACTTCGACCGGGGACTTGGCCAGCGCGTCCATGACGTTCTTCAGCTGGGTACGCGTATCGACCGGGAAGCGCTTGGCGCAGGCGGCATCCTTCCTGCACTGCGCCGCCTGCAGGTCGATGGCGGCTTCAAAGGTGTTGGCGAAATCACCGCCCACCACCACGTCGTTCGGGGCCACCCCGTCGATCACCACCGCACGGGTGTGCTGCGGGTAGTGCGCGGCGTACTGCTGGGCCACGCGGGTGCCGTAGGACCCGCCGATCAGGTTGATCTTGTCCACGCCCAGCGCCGCACGCACGGTGTCGATGTCGGCGATGGCCTGGGTGGTGGTGTAGAAGCGGGTGTCGGCGCGGCTGGCCAGCGACGTGGCGCACTGCGCGGCGAAGTCGGCAATGGCCTGGGTGGTCGGGGCGATGGTGTCGTCCAGCGCCATTTCCTTGCCGTCGGCCCCCACGCAGGTGAGCGGGTTGGATTTGCCGGTGCCGCGCTGGTCGACCAGGATGATGTCGCGCTGCTTGCGCACTTCGCGCAACGCCACGTTGATCACCGCAGCCACTTCGGTCGCTGCCTGGCCCGGTCCACCGGCCAGGAAGAACACCGGGTCGCCCTTGCCCTCGCCTTCGTTGCTGGTATCCAGCCAGGCAATGTTCAACCCGATCTTGCGGCCGTCCGGCGCGGCCGGGTTCTCGGCCACCTGCAGGGTGGCGCATTGCGCTTCCACGTTGTCGCTGGCCTGGGTGCTGGTCAGCGTGCACGGCTTGAACGTCAGGTGTCCGTATTGACGTTGTGCGGCTTCCGGGGTGGCCTCCGGTGTGGCCTGGCAGGCGGCCAGCAGCAGCAAGGCTGCACCGGTCGCCAAGGGACGGCAGGAAACTCGCATGTTCGATCGCATCCTGGATTGAAGGGTCTCAGCATGCCATGACGAAGGGGCGCGCTGGATGTGACCAGCGCGGTACCGGTGGCACGGGCGGCGTGCGCCGGCCAGGCTCAGGCAGGCAGTGGCACCGCACTGACAGTGCGATCGCGGCCGTCGGCCTTGGCCTGGTAGAGCGCCCGGTCGGCGGCGGCCAGCAAGGCCGCCAGGTCGTGCGCGCCGGTGCCGACCGCCAACCCGATGCTGGTGGTGACCGTGACCGGCATGTCCCCCACGTAGGCGGGGTGCGCCTGCAGCTGCGCGCGGATGTAGGCGGCGTGTTGGAGGGCGCGGGCATGGTCGGCACCCGGCAGCAGCACCACGAACTCCTCGCCGCCGTAGCGGCCCAGCAGCGGCTGCTGGCTGGCCAGGCAGTTGGTCAGGCAGTTGGCCAGGACCGAGGCGAAGTGGTGCAGCACCTGGTCGCCCGCGATATGCCCCCAGCGGTCGTTGACCTGCTTGAAGTGGTCCACGTCCAGCAGCAGCAGGGCCAGCGGTTGCTGCTGCCGCTGGCACTGCTGCAGGCACGCCTGGCCATCGGCCAGCACCGCGCCGCGGTTGAGCAGGCCGGTGAGCCCGTCGGTGCGTGCCGCGCGGCGCAGGTCGACCAGCATCTTCTCCACCAGCAGCAGGACCAGCGCGAAGCAGCGGGCCAGTTCCAGGAAGATGCCCGCGAGGTAGGTGGCGAACATCGGCGCGCCGGCCCGGAAGATGTCCTGTCCGGCATCGGGCGCCACCGGCAGCCACAGCCGCACCAGGTACACCACCGCTTCGGCCGCGAAGATGGCCGCGGCCAGCCGGCAGCTGGTGCGCTGCTGGGGCGGCGCATGGCGCACCAGCATCCAGGCCATCCAGCTGTTGATCAGCACCGCGAACAGGCTGGCCACGTTGAGCCGCACGGCCAGGTTCGGGAACGGCACCACGAACACCACGATGCCCGCCACGTATGCCCCGGCCAGCAGGGCCGGCTGCCAGGCCGGCAGCTGCCGCTGCAGGTGGCGCGCCACGCCGTACAGCATCAGCACCGCCGACAGCGCCAGTACGGCGTTGCCGAAGATCACCAAAGGCACGACGGGCAGATGGGCGCGCAGCGCCACCGAGGTCAGGCTGAGCGCCAGCAGCCACAGGCTGGCCGTCCACAGCCGCAGCGCCGGTTGCCCGCGCAGGACCAACAACAGCAGTGAGAAGCCCAGCGCGATGCCCAGGCACAGCAGGTAGCCGAGCACGGCGACGGTGGGGAAATCCAGGGTCATGCGGCCTCGCGCCTCAGGGCGGCGCGCGCATCTTAGCGCGCGCCGCACCGGTTACTTGCTGCTGACGTACTTCTCGCGCCGCACCTGCGGGGTCGGCAGGCCGGCGTCCTTCAGGGACTCGAAGGTGGCATCGACCATGTCCGGGTTGCCGCACAGGTAGGCGATGTCGGTGGCCGGGTTCGGTGCGAACTCGGCCAGGTGCTGCTGCACGTAGCCGTGGCGCACGTCCGGATGGGGGTTGTCGGGCAGCTCGCGTGACAGGCACGGCACGTAGCGGAAGCCCGGGTGGGCGGCCGCGAAGGCATAGAAGTCGTCGCTGTAGAGCAGCTCGGTGGGGGTGCGGGCGCCTTGCAGCAGCACCACCTCCACCCCGCGCTCGGCCATGGCGGTGGCCAGCAGCGGCAGCATCGACCGGTACGGGGTGACCCCGGTGCCGGTGGCGATCAGCAGGTAGCGGGCGTTGTGGTCGCCCGGCTGCAGGCAGAACCGGCCGAACGGGCCGCTGGCGGTGACGTGGCCGCCGATGTCCAGGCCCTCGAACAGAGCCGTGGCGGCGCCGCCGGGGACGAAGCTGACCGCGATATCGACCGCGTCGCCCGCGCCGAGGGCGTGGTTGTGAATGGTGGCCAGCGAGTAACTGCGCTTGGTGGCGGTGCCGTCGGCGTACTCGAAATGGACCTGGATGAACTGGCCGGGCTGGAAATCCAGCGGCTGGCCGTCATCACGCAGGAACTGGTAGTGGCCGACGGTCGGGGCCAGCATGCGCCGGTCGACCAGTTTGAGGGGGAATTGGGCAGGCACGACTTTTCGGGACAGTGTGTAGCCGGGGCAAGCCCTCGGGGTCTTCTATAATAGCCGCTCCCCGCCCCTATCCAGCGCCAGCCCATGGGCGCGAAGGCAAGAGCTTGGCTTCCCAGAACACTCCCGCGCCCACCGCCGCCCCCGCCCTGCGGGTGCGTGACCTCCGCAAGACCTACGACAACGGCACCCAGGCCCTGAAGGGCGTCTCGCTGGACGTGGCCCCGGGCGACTTCTTCGCCTTGCTGGGCCCCAACGGCGCCGGCAAGTCGACCCTGATCGGCATCATCAGCTCGCTGGTGAACCTCAGCGAGGGCCAGGTCGAGGTCTTCGGCAGCGACCTGGTGCGCAACCGCAGCGCCACGATGCGCCTGATCGGCCTGGTACCGCAGGAGATCAACTTCAACCTGTTCGAAAAGCCCTTCGACATCCTGGTCAACTACGCCGGTTTCTATGGCGTGGCCCGTGCCGAGGCCGAGAAGATGGCCGAAGAGGAGCTCAAGCGCGCCCACCTGTGGGAAAAGGCGCAGGTGATGAGCCGCACGCTGTCCGGCGGCATGAAGCGCCGACTGATGATCGCCCGGGCCATGATGACCCGCCCGCGCCTGCTGATCCTGGACGAGCCCACGGCCGGGGTGGACATCGAGATCCGCCGCGACATGTGGCGGGTGCTCAAGGAGATCAATGCCGCCGGCACGACGATCATCCTGACCACGCACTACCTGGAAGAAGCCGAGCACCTGTGCCGCAACCTGGCCATCATCAACCACGGCCAGATCGTCACCCAGGGGCCGATGCGTGAGCTGCTGGCCAAGCTGGACGTGGAAGGCTTCCTGTTCGACATCGACGGCAGCCTGCCGGCCGAGCTGCCGGTGATCGAAGGCGCCACCCTGATCGCGACCGACGGGCACACGCTGGACGTGGACATGCCGCGCGCGATGGACCTCAACCGGGTATTTGAAGCCTTGAACGCGGCCGGTATCCGGGTGCGTTCGATGCGGACCAAGAGCAACCGCCTGGAGGAGCTGTTCGTGCGCCTCACCGGCAACCAGGAGAATGCGGCATGAGCACCACCCCTACCCCGGTCCTGACCGACGGCCAGCGCAACCGCATCGCGTTGATGACGATCGTGCGCCGCGAAGTGGCGCGCATCCTGCGCATCTGGGGCCAGACCCTGGTGCCGCCGGCGATCACCATGACGCTGTACTTCCTGATCTTCGGCGGCCTGATCGGCTCGCGCGTGGGCGACATGGGCGGCTACACCTACATGCAGTTCATCGTGCCGGGCCTGGTGATGATGAGCGTGATCCAGAACAGTTACGGCAACATCAGTTCGTCATTCTTCGGCGCCAAGTTCGGCCGCCACGTGGAGGAGCTGCTGGTCAGCCCGATGCCGAACTGGGTGATCCTGTGGGGGTATGTGTCCGGTGCGGTGCTGCGCGGGTTGATGGTGGGCGTGATCGTGCTGATCATCGCGATGTTCTTCACGCCGGTGCGCATTCCGCACCCGCTGGTGACGCTGACGACGGTGCTGCTGGGCGCGACGATTTTCTCGCTGGCCGGGTTCATCAATGCGGTGTACGCGAAGAAGTTCGATGATGTGGCGATCGTGCCGACCTTCATCCTGACCCCGCTGACCTACCTGGGCGGTGTGTTCTATTCGGTGCAGCTGCTGCCGACGTGGGCGGAGGCGGCGACGCACGCGAATCCGATTTTCTACATGGTCAATGCGTTCCGTTACGGACTGCTGGGGACCAGTGATGTGCCGCTGTGGGTGGCGTATGCGCTGATGATCGGGTTCGTGGTGGCGCTGACGGCACTGGCGTTGTGGTTGTTGAAGCGGGGCGTGGGGATGCGGAGCTGAGTGGTGTTTTGCCGGGCCTGCGGCCCGGCGGCCCGCTTTACTGCCACTGCCACTGCTGAAGCAACGTCAACTGCGGCTCTGGATTGAATCGGGGTAGGCGGGGTGTGTGAGTCCGCGGGGGACGCCGCGAGTACGTCCCTGTAGGCTCGGTCGCGCCATCCATGGCGCTCACGCCCCCGCACACTCACCCACCCCGCCTTCGATAGTTTCCCGGTGACGGCAGCGGAGTTCCGGTAGTGCCGGCCGCTGGCCAGCAACCTCGCGGAAATGATCGTTCCTGTGGAGCCGGGCTTTTGCCCGGCTCTTTTCGTATGCGGTTGGACGAACTGTGAGAATGTGGAAGAGAAATTTGGAGGGACGTCGTGTCTTGAATCGATCTCGCCCATCCGCGAAAGGCGCTACGCCAACCGCCACATAACGCCCTGCGGGTGCCGCAAAACTCCGGCACAATCGCAGGGTGAATCCCCCAACTGCAGTGAGCGTGCGATGCGTATCCTGATCCTCGGCGCCGGTGGTACCGGTGGTTATTTTGGTGGTCGGCTGGCCCAGGCCGGTGTGGATGTGACCTTCCTGGTGCGTCCCGCGCGTGCGGCGCAGCTGGCGGCCGAGGGGCTGGTGATCCGCAGTCCGCTTGGCGATGCCCGCTTCCCGGTGGCGCATGTCACGGCCGATGCGCTGCCTGCGTTGGCGGCGGCGCAGCCGTTCGATCTGGTGATCCTGAGCTGCAAGGCGTACGACCTGGACAGTTCGATCGAGGCGATTGCCCCGGCGATGGGGCCGCGTACGACGCTGCTGCCGATCCTCAACGGGTTGCACCACTACGCGGCACTGGATGCGCGCTTCGGGCGCGATGCGGTGCTGGGCGGGCTGTGTTTCATCAGTGCGACCAAGGCCGCCGATGGCGCGGTGCTGCACCTGGCGCCGGCGGCCAAGCTGACCTTCGGCGAGCGCGACGGTACCGGCAGCAGCGCGCGGGTGTTGGCGCTGGCGGCCGCGTGCGTGCAGGCGAACGTGGACCATGTGGCCAGCGATGCGATCGGGCAGGAGCAGTGGATCAAGTACACGTTCCTGACCACCCTGGCGGCGGCAACGTGCCTGATGCGCGCCGATGTGGGCACGATCGTGGCCACCGACGATGGCGCGGCGATCGTGCGTGGCCTGTATGACGAATGCCTGGCCGTGGCCGATGCGGCGGGCGAGCCGATTCCGGCCAAGGCGCGCGAGATCGCGTTGACGGCCACGACCCAGCCCGGCTCGGTGTTGAAGGCGTCCATGCTGCGCGACCTGGAAGCGGGCCAGCAGGTGGAGGCCGAGCAGATCGTGGGCGACATGCTGGCGCGCGCACGCGCCGCCGGGCAGGCAGCCCCGCTGCTGGCGGTGGCCTACAGCCACCTGCAGGCCTACCAGCGCCAGCGCGGCGCCTGACCATGCAGATGGCCGCGCCGGCGCGCGTGCTGGTGCTGGGCATGGGCTACAGCGGGCGGCACCTGGCCGCCCTGCTCCAGGCCCAGGGCATCGCATGCAGCGGCACCGTGCGTGACCCCGGCACCGCCCCCGATGACGGACTGACGCGGTATCGGCTGGCCGAGGGCGTGCCGGTTGATGAGGAGCTACGCGCGGCACTCCGGCGCGCGGACGCGATCGTGTGCAGCGTGCCGCCGGAGGAGGCGGGCGACCCGGCGCTGCGCCTGCTCGCCGATGTACTGCACGACAGCCCCGCGCTGCGCTGGGTGGGTTATCTGTCCTCGACGGCGGTCTACGCCGACCGCGACGGGGGCTGGGTGGACGAACAGGCCCGTGCCGATGCGGACGACGACACCGCCCTGCGACGGTTACGTGCGGAGCAGCAGTGGCGTGCGTTCGCGCAGGCACGCGGTATCGCCTCGGCGGTGTTCCGCCTGCCCGCCCTGTACGGTCGGGGGCGCAACGCGCTGGCGCAGCTGGCGCAGGGCAAGGCCCGGCACGTGGTACGGCCCGGGCTGGTGTTCAACCGGCTGCATGTGGAAGACCTGGCCGCTGCGGTGCTGGCGGCGATGCAGCGTCCGCAGGGGCACGCGCTGTATCTGCCGGCCGACGATGAGCCGGCCCCGCCGCAGGACGTGCTGGCGCATGCCGCGTTGCTGAGTGGCCTGCCGCTGCCCGCCGCGCAGGCCTGGGATGACCCGGCCGTTCCCGCCTCGCTGCGACGCTTCTACGCCAGCAACAAGCGCATTGACAGCCGCGGCACGCGCGCGGCCTTGCAATGGCAGCCCCGCTTCGCGACCTACCGCGATGGTCTGGCCGACGCCTGGGCAAGCGGCGACGGCCACCGGTAGCCCACGACCGTTGGTCGTGGGGATGTATCAGGCGACGTCAGGCAACCGGAAGAACGCACGCGTGGCCGCCGTCGCGTTGGCGGCCGTGGTCTCCACGTCTTCGCCCCGATCGCGCGCCAGCTCCTCGACGATGTGCGACAGGAACATCGGCTCGTTGCGGCGGTCCTTGGGCATCGGCTTGAGCGAGCGCGGCAGCAGGTACGGCGCGTCGGTTTCGATCATCAGGCGGTTGGCCGGGATGTGCTTCACCAGCTCGCGCAGGTGGCCGCCACGGCGTTCGTCGCACAACCAGCCGGTGATGCCGATGTACCAGTCCTGGTCCAGGTAGTCGAACAGCTCCTGGCGCTCGCCGGTGAAGCAGTGCACCACCGCCGCGCCCAGTCGGCCGTCGAAGTTCTTCATCTGCGCCATGAAATCGGCGTGGGCATCGCGCTGGTGCAGGAACAGCGGCTTGCGCGCGCCATCGGCAGCCACCACGTCGGCCGCCAGCTGCAGCTGGCGCTCGAAGGCGCGGTGCTGGGCCGGGCGCGGGGCGAAGTCACGGAAGTAATCCAGCCCGCACTCGCCCACCGCCACCACTTCGGCATGCGCATGCAGCGCGCGCATGTCCGCATCGCATTCGTCGGTGTATTCCACCGCGTGGTGCGGGTGCACGCCGGCGGTGGCATACAGGAAGCCGGGATGCTGGCGTGCCAGCTCCAGCGCCATCGGCGAATGCTCGCGGCTGGCGCCGGTGATGATCATCTGTGCCACCCCCGCGTCGCGGGCACGCGCCAGCACGGCGTCGCGGTCGCGGTCGAAGGAGTCGTGGGTGAGGTTGGCGCCGATATCGATCAGTTGCATGGGGGAGCTACAAGACAGGTAACCCGGCCATTGTAGCCCGCGGTCCGGCAGGCACCCGTGGCTCGGGGGCTACTGCGCCGGCGCGTGGCCGGGCGCTTGCACCTGCCACACGCCCGCCAGCACCTGCAGGCGGAGCGTGCGCTGTTCACTGCCCTGGGTGAGGGTGACCTCAAGCACGTGCAGGTCATCACTGGCCGTGGACAGCGCGATCAGGCCCGGCTGCAGGGGCATCACCACCTGGCCCTGCTCGGTATACAGGGCCGAGCGGGTGTCTTGAGTTACCACGAACAGCGACTGTCCTGCCTCGCTGTCGTCCACCTGTTGGATCCGTTCAAACTGCACTGGAATCGGACAGTGGCCGCTGGCGAAGTTGCACAGCCCCTGCCTGCCGTCTTCCGACACCAGATACATGACGCTGCCGTAGGCGATCATGCTGGCGCTGTCGAACCGGGGCGGGAACAAGGTGTTGCCTGCAGCGTCCAGCACCCCGAGCCGTTCATCACGTTCTACCTGGAAGATGAGCTGGTTGCGCCGGCCACGCGCGGTGTCGGCCAGGTCCAGTGTGATGCCGTCCCACCGCGCAGGGAGGATGACAAGGCCCTGAGCGTCCATCACACCCACGCGGCGCGCGTCCCAGCGCTCGCCTTCCACGAACCGCTTCCAACCCAGGTGGGCACTTTCCAACGGCTCGATCAGCAGGAATCGCGGCGGCAGCACCTGCCTGCCCTGCGCGTTTATCAGGCCCTGACCCGTGCGGGTGCTTACCACGGCGGTGTCGCCCTGGGGCGCGATGGCGTCGTAGCGGCCAGCCGGCACCCATGCTTTGCCAGTGGCATCGAACATGCCCTGCGCACCCATGATACGCATGCCCTCCTCCCACACCTGCCAATCGCTGGCGGGCGGGATGCCGGCAATGGCCGCGCCCCGCCGATCCAGCACCTGCCACGGGCTATCGGGCTCGCGCTTGACCATCAGCATGCCCGCGCCCACACGGATCTCGGCCTGCGCCTGCGGTACCACCCAGCGACGCGTGGCCGGGTCGAACGCGCCGCTGCGGCCGTCCCGTTCGACCACCCACGGCGTCTGGGTCACCCACACGCCGGTGATACGCGCGTTGTCCATCGGCACCACGATGCGCCCATCCATATCGACCAGACCGCAGCGCTCATTGGCGTCGCGGCATACCTCGAACAACTGTGATTCGGGCAGATGCTCCACGCGGGCGTATTCGGGTGCCAGCAGGATATGTCCGTCCGCACGCAGCACCCCCCACTGCGACTGGCGCAGCAGCAGGGCGTAGCGCGCATTGGGGAAGAAACCCTCCAGCCCACCCACAACCACATGGCCCTGGGCATCCAGCACCTGCAGTGTTTCGCCGTTCTTTTCCAGCGTGAAACCGGCCGACCACGGCGCGGGCGCGGCGGTGCGGGCAGGTGCATCCGCGCGGGCATTGGCAATGGCGGCGAACAGCGTCAGTGCGGCGACGAAGGCGCGGGTGAACGGTGACATGTGGCATCCCTGAAAACAGTGCGCGCATGAGAGCACAGCTGCCCACGCCTGCCAAACATCCCTGTCAGCGAGCCCGTATCCTTACCCGATGAACTCCTCGCGCTTCCCCATCTCCCCGCTGCTGCCGCAGATTCTGGACCACCTGGCCGCACACGCGCGCCTGGTGCTGGAAGCGCCACCCGGCGCCGGCAAGACCACCCAGGTGCCGTTGGCCCTGCTCGACGCGCCGTGGCTGCAAGGCCGCAGGATCATCATGCTGGAGCCCCGCCGGGTGGCCGCGCGCAGCGCCGCGCAGTTCATGGCGCGACAGCTGGGCGAGGAGGTGGGCGACACCGTCGGCTACCGCATCCGTTTCGAGAACAAGGTGTCGGCCCGCACCCGCGTCGAAGTGGTCACCGAAGGCATCCTGACCCGGATGCTGCAGGACGACCCGATGCTCGACGGCGTGGGCGCGCTGCTGTTCGATGAATTCCACGAACGCCACCTCGCCGCCGACCTCGGCCTGGCACTGGCGCTGGACGTGCAGGCGCAGCTGCGCGAGGACCTGCGCATCGTGGTGATGTCGGCCACGCTGGATGGCGAGCGCCTGGCGCAGTTCCTGGATGCACCGCGATTGAGCAGCGCGGGCCGCAGCTTCCCGGTGGCGATCAGCCATTTCCCCGCCCGTCGCGAGGAATCGCTGGAAGCCCAGGCGCGGCGCGCGGTGGAACAGGCACTGGCCGAGCATCCCGGTGATGTCCTGGTGTTCCTGCCGGGCCAACGCGAGATCGCGCGCACCCAGGCCGCGCTGGAGCAGGCGCTGCCGGCCACGGTGCAGGTGCTGCCGCTGCACGGCGAACTGCCGGTGGAGCAGCAGTCGCGGGTGCTGCAACCCGACCCGCAGGGCCAGCGCCGCGTGGTGCTGGCCACCAACGTGGCCGAATCCTCGGTCACGTTGCCGGGGGTGCGCGTGGTGATCGATGCCGGGCTGGCGCGCGAGCCGCGCTACGACCCCAACAGCGGCTTCGCACGGCTGGACGTGGTGAGCATCGCGCAGGCGTCGGCCGACCAGCGCGCCGGGCGTGCCGGGCGTGTGGCCGAGGGCTGGGCATGGCGGCTGTGGCCGCAGTCGCAGCGGCTGGAGGCACAGCGCCGGCCGGAGATCGCGCAGGTGGAATTGACGTCGCTGGCGTTGGAGCTGGCCGCGTGGGGCAGCGATGACCTGCGCTTCGTCGACCCGCCGCCGGTGGGCGCACTGGCCGCCGCGCGCGAGCTGCTGCAGCGGCTGGGTGCGATGAGCGACAGCGGCGGGCTGACCGCGCTGGGGCGCCGCATGCTTACCCTGGGCACGCACCCGCGGCTGGCGGCGATGCTGCTGGCCGCCACCGGCGGCAGCGAGCAGGCGCTGGCGTGCGATCTGGCCGCGCTGGTGGAGGCACGCGACCCGCTGCGTCAGGGCGGTGATGCACTGGCCGCGCGATGGCGCGCGTTGGCGGCGTTCCGCCACGGCCGCGCGCCGCACGATGCCAACCGCGGTGGGCTGGCCACCATCGATGCCGCCAGCAAGCAGTGGCGGCGACGCCTGCGCTGCGACGCCGCGCCGCCCACGTCGGTGGAGGCACACCAGCTCGGCGACCTGCTGGCCCACGCCTTCCCCGACCGGATCGCCGCGCGCCACCCCACCGATCCGCTGCGCTACCTGCTGGCCAACGGGCGCAGTGCGCGCCTGTTCGATCCGAGCGATCTGCGTGGCGAGCCGTGGCTGGTGGCGGTGGAACTGCGCTATGAGGCGCGCGACGCGTTGCTGCTGCGCGCCGCGCCGGTCGATGAGAACCGGCTGCGCCGCGACTTCCCCGCCCGCTTCACCCAGCAGGACGTGGTGCGCTGGGACGGCGACAAGCGTGCGCTGGTGGCGCGCCGCGAAACCCGTTTCGACCGCATCGTGCTGGACAGCCGGTCGGCCGGGCGCGTGGATCCGGCGCATGCCGCGCAGGCGCTGACCGAGGCCGTGGCCGAACTGGGTATCGACGCGCTGCCGTGGACCGAGGGCCTGCGCCAATGGCAGGCACGGACGCTGGCGCTGCGTGCGTGGATGCCCGAGCTGGAGCTGCCGGACGTATCCGATGCCGCGCTGATGGCGACCCTGCCGCAGTGGCTGACGCCGGCCTTCACCGGCAAGACGCGGCTGGACGCGCTGGACGAAGCCAGTCTGGGCGAGGCCCTGAAATCGCCGCTGCCGTGGGCGCAGCGCCAGGTGATCGACCGGCACGCGCCGGTGCGCATGGCGGTGCCGTCGGGCATGGAGCGGCCGATCCACTACGCGGTGGACGCCGATGGCGTCACCCCGCAGGGACCGGTGCTGGCGGTGAAACTGCAGGAGCTGTTCGGCCTGGCCGACACCCCGCGCATCGCCGATGGCCGCGTGCCGCTCACCCTGCACCTGCTCTCGCCCGGCGGCCGCCCGCTGCAGGTCACCCAGGACCTGCGCAACTTCTGGGCCAACACCTACGCCGAGGTCAAAAAGGAAATGAAGGGCCGCTATCCCCGGCACCCGTGGCCGGACGATCCGTGGACGGCGACTGCCACGCACCGGGCCAAGCCACGCGGGACGTGACGCGGCTGTCGCATTCATGGCTGCCGGCTGACCGCGTCATCGCGCCGCACCGCACCGGCACGGGCAAGCGGCTACAGTCGTGATCCGGCCGTGGCAGGTGGCTAACACGCCCTACACGGCCCGCGCGCCACACTGGATCAGAACCGAGGCAAAGGAACCCCCATGAGCAGACTGACTGTGATTACCGACCGCGCCCTTGAGCGCGCCCTGGACCTGGCAAGCAGCGCTGGCGACGGCCTCAAGCATGCCGGTGGCAGCCTGCGTCACCTTGGCCCGCAGGCTACGGACTGGATCAAGACCGGTGCCGCACTGGGCGCGGTGAAGACCGGCAGCAAGGTCGCCGCGAAGGTGGTCCGCCGCAATCCGGCCGTCACCATCGCCGCCGCTGCGGTGGGCGTGGGCCTGCTGGGCTACGCGCTGTACCGCAAGCAGCAGAAGAAGAAGCTTGCCAACGGCGGCGTGGTGGACGGCCAGGCGCAGCGCATCAGCGCCCGCAACCGCCGCACCAGCACCGTGGTCGATGAGCACAGCGATATCGGCAGCGACGCCTGATCTGCTGACGCGTCAGCGCAGGTGTATCGAAAGCCGCCGGCCTTGTCCGGCGGTTTTTTTTGGTTTTGCATATGCGTACCAACCAACGGTTGGTACCTACCGGCGGTGTTATCCGATCTGGCGCCACTGGCCTGGTTGCAGGTCGCCCAGCGCGTGCGGGCCCATGGACGCGCGCACCAGGCGCAACGTCGGTAGCCCCACGGCTGCGGTCATCCGCCGTACCTGGCGGTTGCGGCCTTCGCGCAGGGTGACGGCCAGCCAGCTGTCAGGCACGGTCTTGCGGAAGCGCACCGGTGGATCCCGCACCCACAGCGCGGGGGCGGGGTCGAGGCGTTCGATCCTCGCCGGCAGGGTCGGGCCGTCATTGAGCTGCACGCCGTCACGCAGGGCCTGCAGCTGCGCGTCGCTGGGCGTGCCCTCCACCTGCACCCAGTAGGTCTTGTCGGCCTTGTGGCGCGGATCGGTGAGGGTGTGCGCCAGGCCACCGTCGTCGGTGAGCAGCAGCAGGCCCTCGCTGTCGTAGTCCAGCCGCCCGGCCGCATACACCGCCGGCGGCAGCCCGAAGCCGGCCAGGGTCGCGCGCGGTGGCTGGCTGCGGTCGGTGAACTGGCACAGCACGTTGAAGGGTTTGTTGAAGGCGATCAGCATGGCGGAAACAACAGCGGGGGACGGGCCATTGTCCCATCCCCCGCTCGTCTGTGATGCAGGCCTACCGGCAGCGGGCGCTGCGGGTCAGGGCTTCACGAAGCGCAGGGTCATGCGGTCGCTCTCGCCGATGGCCTGGTACTTCGCATCGTCGGCCTTGTCGTGCTGGTTGGTCGGCGGCAGGGTCCACACCCCGTTCGGGTGGTCCTTGGTGTCGCGCGGGTTGGCGTTGATTTCGCTGCTGCCGGCCAGTTTGAAGCCCGCCGCCTCGGCCATCGCGATCACCTGCTTCTGGCCCACGTAGCCGCTCTTGTCGTCGGCCGGCACATCGGCCTTGGCACGGTGTTCAACCACGCCCAGCACGCCACCGGGCTTGAGCACCTTGTAGAAGCCGGTGAACATGCCCTCGGCCTGGTTGGCGCTGCGCCAGTTGTGCACATTGCGGAAGGTCAGCACCACGTCGGCCGAGTTGTCCGCACCGAACTGCGGGGCGGTCGGGTTGTAGGCCACCACTTTGCTCTTGCCATACAGCGCGGCATTGGCGGCGAACTTCTTGTCCAGGCCGTCGCGGCTGCGCTGCTGGTAGTCACGGCCGCGACCTTCGGGCACCGCCATCGGGTCGACCACCGCCGCGACATAGGTGCCCTTGTCGTGCAGCAGCGGGCCCAGGATTTCCGCGTACCAGCCGCCGCCCGGGGTGATCTCGATGACGGTCTTGCCCGGTGCCACGCCGAAGAACGACAGCGTCTGCGCCGGATGCCGCCACGCATCGCGCTTGACGTTGGCCGGGTCGCGCCAGGTGCCCTGCACCGCCGTCTGCACCGCCGGGGTGATCGCGATCTGTGCATTGGGGCCGGCCGGCTTGGTCGCCAGGGCCGGGGCGGACAGCAGCAGCGTGGACAAGGTGAACAGGCAGGCAGTGGTCAGCGAACGGGTTTTCATCGGCGTCTTCCAGTGGCGGGATGCGGCGAGACTAGCAGCCGCGATGCCCAAGGTGTTCACAAAACGTTAGTGCGATGCAGCACGGCGGAACACTGTTTTGTGGCAGCCGCCGCAGCGCTGTCATGGCCGCGGAACTATGCTGATGCATTGGATTTCCACAGGAGCACCTCTCCCATGACTGCATCGCGCGAACTCGGCCGCTCCGGCCTGACTGTGCAACCCATTGCCTTCGGCGGCAACGTCTTCGGCTGGAGCGCCGACGAGAAAACCTCGTTCGCGCTGCTGGATGCCTTCGTCGACGCCGGCTTCAACCTGGTGGATACCGCCGACGCGTATTCGGCCTGGGTGCCGGGCAACAGCGGCGGCGAATCGGAGACCATCCTGGGCCGCTGGTTCAAGCACAGCGGCAAGCGCGACAAGGTGGTGCTGGCCACCAAGGTGGCCAAGTGGGCCGAGCGCCCGGGCCTGTCGGCCGACAACATCGCCGCGGCGGTGGAAGATTCGCTGCGCCGCCTGCAGACCGATGTGATCGATCTCTACCAGGCCCATGAAGACGACGAATCCACGCCGCTGGAAACCACCCTGGCCGCGTTCGGCCGCCTGATCGAACAGGGCAAGGTGCGCGCCATCGGCGCGTCCAACTACAGCGCCAGCCGCCTGCGCGATGCGCTTGCGGTGTCGGCCGACTACGCGCTGCCGCGCTATGAAACGTTGCAGCCGGAGTACAACCTGTACGACCGCGCCGGCTACGAGGCAGAACTGGAACCGCTGGTGCGCGACCAGGGCATCGGCGTGATCAGCTACTACTCGCTGGCCAGCGGCTTCCTGAGCGGGAAGTACCGCAGTGCCGCCGATGCAAGCAAGAGCAGCGCGCGCGGCAAGCGCGTGGTGGACAAGTACCTCAATCCGCGCGGCCTGCGCATCCTGACCGCGCTGGACGACATCGCCAGCACGCACGGTGCCAGTGCGTCGCAGGTGGCGCTGGCATGGCTGATCGCGCGGCCCGGCATTACCGCGCCGATCGTCAGCGCCACCAGCGTCGCGCAGTTGAAGGATGTGCTGGCGGCCGCGCAGGTGGCGCTGTCGGCCGAGGATGTGGCGCAGCTGGATGCCGCCAGCACCGAGCAGGGCTGAGCCCGGCGGCCCACGTGTCGCACACGCAGCCGCCGCGAGGCGGCTGCGTCGTTTACGTCATGCCGTGGTGCACGGCCGCGATGCAACGGCGGTCGTTGCATTCGGCCGACATAATGTGAGGATTACATAGTCCGCTTGCAGCGGGAAACAAACCCGGGTAATGTTCGCGCCCATCGCCGCAGCCTGCGGCACCCTTCCACCCAACCGAGCCCGTCATGTCCCTTCGTTTCTCCGCCATCGCCAAGCGACTGCACCGCGCAACAACTGCGCTGCGTCCGTGCGACGTTGCGGGCAAGGCCGACGCGCTGACCATCGACTGATCTTCCCGCACGGAGATCGGTCACCGATCTCCGAGGCACGCCAACGCCCTCGGATGCTGCATCCGGGGGCGTTTTCGTTTGCGTTGGCGTCGCCCCACCTTCCGATCACATGGCGTGATCTTCCATCGTCCACACCCGGGCAAGCACTGCCTGACCACACGGACGTGTTGCCACGAGGCGCGAAAGCGCTGTGCCCAGGTGTGGGGCACGGGCAGCGGGAGATGATGTCTTTTTTATTATGCGTGCCGGTTTACCCGGCGCTGCCTGGCCGTGTCCCGAGATTATCTGGCACCGCCACGCAATGGAATGAATGACCATGAACATAGAATCCACTTTTGAGCTGCTGCACGCCGAGGGCACCACCCCCATCAAGGGCTGGGTCCACGGCGTACCCGTGGACGAACTGGCCCAGGCGCAACTGCGCAACATCGCCGCGGTGCCGTTCGTCGGCCCGTGGGTGGCGGTGATGCCGGACGTACACGTAGGCAAGGGAGCCACCGTGGGCTCGGTGATCCCCACCCGCGGCGCGATCATTCCGGCTGCGGTCGGCGTGGACATCGGCTGCGGCATGGCGGCGGTGCGCACTACGCTGCGTGCCGAGGACCTGCCCGACAACCTGGCCCGGCTGCGCAGTGACATCGAGCGCAGCGTGCCGGTGGGCAATGGCCGCGGCGGCGAGCACCGGCAGCTGCCGGACAGCATCCACAGCCGCATCGTGCGGTCCGGGCTGGTCGAGCGACTGGATGCCATCAAGCAACGGCACCGGCGCGTGCGCACCGACAAGCTGGCCTGCCAGATCGGCACGCTCGGCGGCGGCAACCACTTCATCGAGATCTGCCTGGATGAAACCGGGGCGGTGTGGGTGATGCTGCACAGCGGATCGCGCGGTACCGGCAACCTGATCGGCACCTACTTCATCGAGCAGGCGCGCGAGCAGCTGGCCCGGCGCGTGCTCGGCTTCCACCTGCCGGACAAGGACCTGGCCTTCTTCATGCAGGGCGAACCGTTGTTCGATGACTACGTGCAGGCCGTGTCGTGGGCGCAGGATTACGCCCGCGAGAACCGCGAGGCGATGATGGCGCGGGTGCTGGCCGAGATGCGCCTGCGGCTGCCGAAGTTCCAGTTGGAGAAGCTGGCGGTGAACTGCCACCACAACTATGTGCAGACCGAGACCCACGGTGGCGAGGAGCTGCTGGTGACCCGCAAGGGTGCGGTCAGCGCGCGCGCCGGCGAACTGGGGATCATCCCGGGCAGCATGGGCACGCGCAGCTATATCGTGCGTGGCAAGGGCAATGCCGAGAGCTTCCACAGCTGCAGCCACGGTGCCGGCCGCGTGATGAGTCGCAGCGCGGCGCGCCAGCAGATCACCCTGGCCCAGCACCGCGAGGCGACCGCGCACGTGGAATGCCGCAAGGATGCCGCGGTGATCGACGAGTCACCCGCGGCCTACAAGTCGATCGACGCGGTGATGGCCGCGCAGCGCGACCTGGTGGAGGTGGTGCACACGCTGCGCCAGGTGGTGTGCATCAAGGGCTGAGCAGGCAGAACGGGGCGGCCACCAACCGGTGGCCGTGGATGTGTCAAACCGCGCTGTCTTCGGCCACCAGCGCGTGGTGCAGGCTCACGCCCGCGCGCACGCCTTCGGCGCTGGCCAGGCTGATGTTGCCGACCAGCGTCGCGTCGCCGGCCGCGTAGATGCCGGGCACGCTGGTCTGCTTGCCCGCATCGACCTGCACGAGTACGCCCACCGGGCTGTCCTCCAGTGCGCAGCCGAGCTGCTGGACCAGCGGCGTCGCCATCTGCTGGCGCGCGGTAACAAACAGCGCACGCAGTTCCACCCGGCGGCCATCGGCAAGCAGCGCAGCGCTCAACGCGGGTGCCTCGCCCTCCAGGCCAACCACCGCCTCGTGCTCGATGCTCACGCCGCGACGCTGCAGGGCGGCCAGTTCCTCTGCGGTGAGCGCCATGCCGTGCGCGAACAGGGTGACCTGACCCCAATCGGCGAGCAGGGCCGCCATCGTGACCGACTTCTCGTGCCCGCCCAGCAGACCGATCGCGCCGCCGCCGATTTCATAGCCATGGCAGTACGGGCAATGCACCACGCTGTGACCCCAGCGCTCGGCCAGGCCAGGCAGGTCGGGCAGATTGTCGCGGATGCCGGTGGCCAGCAGCAGTTTGCGCGTGGCCCAGTTCTCGTTGCTGGCGGTCGCCACCACGAAGCCATCGACCGTGGGCTGGGCCGTGGTGACGGTGTCGCTGATCCAGCGCACGGTGGGGTACTCCAGCAGCTGCGCCTTGGCGTTGCGCAGCAGCTCGGCCCCGGCGATGCCGTCCTGGCCCAGCACGCCGTGCGAATGCGCGGCGAAGCGGTTGCGCGGCAGGCCGCTGTCGATCACCAGGACCTCGCGGCGCGCACGCGCCAGGATCAGGGCGGCGGACAGGCCGGCGAAACTGCCGCCGACGACAATGGCATCAACGGTCATGGGGAACTCCTGCTGCATGGTGGGCCAGGTGACGGGCGAAGGCCTCGCCGAGGGTGGCCAGGGTGGTGCCACGCAGGCGCTGCTCAAGCAGGGCCTGGGCCTGGCGGTAGCTGTCATCCAGTGCGTCGTTGACCACCTGCTGCACCGGGCAGCCGCGCCCGGTTTCGCGGGCACCGGTGTACAGCAGCGCCGGCGCGCCGATCGCCACGTACACGTCATGCAGGGTGATCTGCGCCGGTGCGCGGGCCAGCTGGCTGCCGCCGCCGTGGCCACGCACGCTGGTGACCAGCCCGCCCTTCTGCAGGGCGGCGAGCAGGCGCCGGATCACCACCGGGTGGGTGGGCAGGCAGGTGGCGAGCTGCTCGGAGGTACGCGGGCCGTCCTGGCCGACCAGGTGGGCCATCACGTGCAGGGCATCGGAGAACTGGTTGCTGGATTTCATGTAACAACACTAGTTACAAATTGAGCCGATGTCCAGCGGGCGCTTCCATACGGTTTCGGGCGGCTGTCACACGCTCTTCATGTTGTTAATTAGGACATTAATGTGATCCGCATCTCACTTCAGAAGAGGAGGGGGTAAACCGATACCGCATCGCCCTCCCTCACTTTCAATTCCCATGAACATGACGTCCGGCGCCCCCACCCGCGCCTTGAGCCTGCAGTTCAAACTGCTGGGCGCGCTGTCGCTCGGCCTGGCCATCGTGGTGCTGTGCGCCCTGGCCGGCCTCGGTTCGGCCTGGCTGAACCTGTCCACCGCGGTACCGCCGGAGGTGGCCCGCAATACGCAGGCCGAAGCGCTGCAGCGCGAGTTCCGGCTGCAGGTGCAGGAGTGGAAGAACGTGCTGATCCGCGGCAGCGATGCGGCACTGCGTGCGCGCCACCTGGCCGCTTTCGACCGCCAGGGCGACAAGACCCGCACGCTGGGCAAGGACCTGGCCACCAGCAGCGATGCCGGCACCGCACGCCTGGCCGCCCAGTTCATGGCCCAGCATGCCGCGCTTGAAAAGGACTACCACGGCGCGCTCGACGCCTTCGCCGCCAGCGGCTACAGCCCGCTGGAGGGGGATGCGCTGGTGCGCGGCAAGGACCGCGCGTTGGGCACCACGCTGGACGCGTTGGGCAACCGCACCGCCGCGGTCGCCGAGCAGGCTGTGCAGGCCCGTTCCGAACAGGCGCGGCGGACGCTGCTGGTGTGCGCGGCACTGACCGCCGCGGCTGCAGTGGTGCTGATGGGCCTGCTGGCGGTGTGGCTGCGCCGCGCGGTGATTGCGCCGGTAGTGGCGGTGGAAGCGGCCGCACGCGCCGTGGCGCGTGGCGAGCTTGACCATAGCGTGCAGGTCAACAGCCGCGACGAAATCGGTCGCCTCGGCCAGGCCATGATGGCGGTGACACGCACGCTCAAGGACGTGCTGGCTGCGCAGGCCACCATGGCCGAACGCCACGAGGCCGGCCAGATCAGCTACCGCATGGACGACAGCGCCTTCCCCGGCGGCTACGGCCAGATGGTCCGCGACAGCAACGCACTGGTGGCCGCGCACATCCAGGTCAAGATGCGCGCCATCGAGATCATGGGCCGCTACGCGGTGGGCGACCTGTCGCAGGACATGGAACGCCTGCCCGGCGAGAAGGCGGTGATCACCCAGTCGCTGGACCGGGTCAAGGCCAACCTCGGCGCGATCAATGCGGAGATCAAGCAGTTGGCCAGTGCGGCAGCGGCCGGCGATTTCAGCCAGCGCGGCGACGAGGCACGCTACGAGCACGATTTCCGCGACATGGTGGGGGGGCTCAACCAGCTGATGCAGACCACCGAGCGCGACCTGGACCAGGTTTCCACGGTGCTGCAGGCGATCGCGCGTGGCGACCTGAGCGCGCGCATGCACGGCCAGTTCCATGGCGTGTTCGCGCGCATCCGCGACGACGTGGCGCTGACCAGCGGCCAGCTCACCGGCATCGTGGGCGACATCAAGCGTGCCGCGCAGTCGATCCAGACCGCCGCCGGCGAAATCGCCGCGGGCAACAGCGACCTGTCCCAGCGCACCGAACAACAGGCCGCCAACCTGGAGGAAACCGCCGCTTCGATGGAGGAGCTAACCTCGACCGTACGCCAGAACGCTGAGCACGCGCGACAGGCCAACCAGCTGGCCATCGGCGCACACGCGGTGGCCTCGCAGGGCGGTGCGGTGGTGGGCCAGGTGGTGCAGACCATGGGCGCGATTGAAACCTCGTCGAAGAAGATCGCCGAGATCATTTCGGTGATCGACGGCATCGCGTTCCAGACCAACATCCTGGCGCTCAACGCGGCCGTGGAAGCGGCGCGTGCCGGCGAACAGGGGCGCGGTTTTGCGGTGGTGGCCAGCGAAGTACGCACGCTGGCGCAGCGCTCGGCCGGCGCGGCCAAGGAAATCAAGACGCTGATCGATGCTTCGGTCGGCGATGTCGCCACCGGCGCGCGGCTGGTGCAGCAGGCCGGGCAGACCATGGGCGAGATCGTCACCGGCGTGCAGCGGGTGACCGACATCATGGCCGAGATCGCCGCCGCATCGCAGGAGCAGTCGGCCGGTATCGAACAGGTCAACCAGACCGTTGTGCACATGGACGAAGCCACCCAGCAGAACGCCGCCCTGGTGGAAGAGGCGTCGGCGGCGGCACGCAGCATGGAAGAACAGGCGGTGGCATTGAACGACGCCGTGGACGTGTTCGTGCTGGACGCCGGGCGCGCGCCGGCGCCGGGGCTGTCGCGCGCGGCGTGATCCAACGCGGCGCCGGCCTTGGGCCGGCGTCAGCGCGCGGATCAGCGCACGTAGGGGTCGCCCACCATCGCCGCCGCCAGGTGGTCCAGGAACGAGCTGATCCGCGCCGACACCGCGGTGTTGCGGTAGTAAACGGCGTGGATCGGCTGGCGCACCTCCACGGTGAGGTCGGGCAGCAGCTGCACCAGGCGGCCGTCCTGGCGGTCGCGGTGGGTCATGAAGTCGGACAGGCAGACGATGCCCACCCCTTCCAGCGCCAGCGCGCGCAGCGTTTCGCCGCTGGACACCGCCATCGCCGGGCGCACATGCAGCAGCGCGTCGGTGTCGCCGGGCAGCGGCCAGTGGTTGAGCGAGTCCGGCTCATTGAAGCCCAGCAGCGTGTGCGTGCGCAGGTCGGCCACGCTGGCCGGGGTGCCGTGCTGCTGCAGGTAGCCCGGGCTGGCCAGCACGCGCAGCCGGCTGTGGGCCAGCGGCCGCGCATGCAGGGTGGAATCGGCCAGCGGCCCGATCCGGATCGCCACGTCGGTGCGCCGTTCCAGCAGGTCGATGTAGCGCTCGCTGCTGTTGAGTTCCAGCACCACGTCGGGGTAACGCGCGCGGTAGCCCGCCACCAGCGGCGCGATCGCGTGCAGCACGAACGGCATCGCCGCATCCACGCGCAAGCGGCCCGCCGGCCGGTCGCGACGGGCGGCGAGCTGTTCCTCGGCCGCTTCCACCGACGCCACGATCGCGCGCGCGTGGGCCAGGAACGCATCGCCCTCTTCCGTGAGCTGCAGGCGCCGGGTGGTGCGGGTCAGCAGCGTGGTGCCCAGCTTCTCTTCCAGCCGGCCCAGCGCGCGGCTCACCCCGGAGGTGGTCTGGCCCAGGGTTTCGGCGGCGGCGGTGATCGAACCGCTGTCGATCACGGCAATGAAGGCCTGCATTTCGTCGAGGGTGGTTTTCATGGCGGGCACGCGGCGGACAGAGGCCCATTATTGACCATCAGGCAAGAGTGATTGGCGTGAAGGCCGCTTTTTCGGCAAGAGTGCGGCGCGCAGACTGCGCAGCCTCACCTCCCACCGGTAACCGTCATGTCCCGTGGTATTCCCTTGGCCCTGCTGGCGCTCACCCTCGGTGCGTATGCCATCGGCACCACCGAATTCGTCATCGTCGGGTTGATCCCGACCATCGCCGCCGACCTGGGCGTGTCCCTGCCCTCGGCCGGCCTGCTGGTCTCGCTGTACGCCCTGGGCGTGGCGATCGGCGCACCGGTGCTCACCGCGCTCACCGGCCGGGTGCCGCGCAAGACCCTGCTGGTGGCCTTGATGGTGCTGTTCACGCTGGGCAACGTGATTGCCTGGATGGCGCCCGGCTATGGCTCGCTGATCGTGGCGCGGGTGCTCACCGGCCTGGCGCACGGCGTGTTCTTCTCGATCGGGTCGATCATCGCCACCTCGGTGGTGCCCAAGGAGAAGGCCGCCAGCGCGATCGCGATCATGTTCACCGGGCTCACGGTGGCGCTGGTTACCGGCGTGCCGCTGGGTACCTTCATCGGCCAGCACCTGGGCTGGCGCGCCACCTTCCTGGCGGTGGCCGCGCTCGGCGTGATCGCGCTGATCGGCAGCCTGCTGTTCGTGCCGCGCAACCTGCAGCGCAGCGAACCGGCCACGTTCGGCCAGCAGCTTTCGGTGCTGGCCCAGCCGCGCCTGCTGCTGGTGTATGCCATCACCGCACTGGGCTACGGCGGCACCTTCCTGTCGTTCACCTACCTGGCCTCGATCCTGCAGGACGTCACCGGTTTTTCGGCCAATGCGGTCAGCGGCGTGCTGCTGGTGTACGGCGTGTCGGTGGCGATCGGCAACCTGTGGGGCGGCCGCCTGGCCGACCGTCGCGGCCCGATCCCGGCGCTGAAGCTGATCTTCGGTTTGCTCGCGGCCGTGTTGTTCGTGCTGACCTTCACCGCCTACAACACCTGGCTGGTGCTGCTGACGGTCCTGGCCCTGGGCGCGGTGGCGTTCGGCAACGTGCCGGGGCTGCAGGTGTACGTGGTCAAGCAGGCGCAGCGCTTTGCCCCGCAGGCCGCCGACGTGGCGTCGGGCCTGAACATCGCCGCGTTCAACGTCGGCATCGCGCTCGGTGCCTCGCTGGGCGGGCTGGTGGTGGACCATTTCGGCCTGATGCACACCCCGTGGCTGGGTGCGCTGGTGGTGATGGGTGCCTTCGGCCTGACCGCGTTGAGCGGTCGCCTGGATCGCCGCGATGGCGTGGCCGACCGCGCCGAAGGCATCGCCGTGGGCGCGCATTGAGGGATTCCGGTCGCGGACCCGTGACAGCCGCCGACTGATGGTCGGCTCTACCTGACCACAGCCGACCAACGGTCGGCTCTACCGTCGTTTTACGGTGCACGGCGTAGCCTGCACCTCACCCCATGAAGGAGTTTCCATGAGCATTCCCGCATTCGGCCTCGGCACGTTCCGCCTGAAGGGCCAGACCGTCATCGACTCGGTCCGCAACGCATTGGACGTGGGCTACCGCGCCGTCGACACCGCGCAGATCTACGACAACGAGGCCGAGGTTGGCCAGGCCATCGCCGAATCCGGCGTGGCCCGCGACGATCTGTTCCTGACCACCAAGGTGTGGATCGCCAACTTCAGCCACGACGCGCTGCTGGACAGCCTACGCGAGAGCCTGCGCAAGCTGCGCACCGACCATGTCGAGCTCACCTTGATCCATTGGCCGTCGCCCAAGGATGCGGTGCCGATGGCCGAGTACCTGGGCGCGTTGGCCGAAGCGAAGTCGCTGGGCCTGACCCGGCAGATCGGCATTTCCAACTTCACCATCGACCTGACCCGCCAGGCCATCACGATCCTGGGCGCCGATGCCATCGCCACCAACCAGATCGAAGTCCACCCCTACCTGCAGAACCGCGCCCTGATCGCGTTCCTGAAGGAACAGGGCATCCACGTGACCGCCTACATGAGCCTGGCCTACGGCGAAGTGCTCAAGGACCCGGTGATCCAGGCGATCGCCGAACGCCACCAGGCCACCCCGGCCCAGGTAGCGCTGGCGTGGGCGCTGCAGCAGGGCTTCGCGGTGATCCCCTCCTCCACCAAGCGCGAGAACCTGGCCAGCAACCTGCTCGCCGCCGACCTGCGCCTGAGCGATGAGGACATGGCCCAGATCGCCACGCTGGACCGCGGCCAGCGGCTGGCCAACCCGGATGGGATTGCGCCGGCCTGGGATTGAACGAGGCGGCACGGTCGGTGTTCGCCTTGGTCATCCGCGCCTTCTGACCGTCTTCCGAATGTACGCGGCGGTAGGGTCGGATCCCTATCGACCGCCGACCATGTGAATCGGCGCGGCGAACGCAGGACCCTGGCCGAAGCGCGTGCTTCGACGCGGGTCATGCCATCACCGAACGTGGCGCGTTTCACGGCAGTCGATCGGGATGCGACCCTACCGGGGTCGCTTTCCCGGTGTTGGTCATCCGCACCTTCTGACCGTCTTCCGAATGTACGCGGCGGTAGGGTCGGATCCCTATCGACCGCCGACCATGTGAATCGGTGCGGCGAACGCAGGACCCTGGCCGAAGCGCGTGCCTCGATGCGGGTCATGCCATCACCGAACGTGGCGCGTTTCACGGCAGTCGATCGGGATGCGACCCTACCGGGGGTCGCTTTCCCGGTGTTGGTCATCCGCACCTTCTGACCGTCTTCCGAATGTAACCGGCGGTAGGGTCGGATCCCTATCGACCGCCGACCGTGTGCATCAGCGCAGCGAACGCATGACCCTGGCCGAAGCGCGTGCTTCGACGCGGGTCATGCCATCACCGAACGTGGCGCGTTTCACGGCAGTCGATCGGGATGCGACCCTACCGGGGTCGCCTTCCCGGTGTTGGTCATCCGCACCTTCTGGCCGTCTTCCGAATGTAACCGGCGGTAGGGTCGGATCCCGATCGACCACCGACCATGTGAATCGGTGCGGCGAACGCAGGACCCTGGCCGAAGCGCGTGCCTCGATGCGGGTCATGCCATCACCGAACGTGGCGCGTTTCACGGCAGTCGATCCGGATGCGACCCTACCGGGGGTCGCTTTCCCGGTGTTGGTCATCCGCACCTTCTGGCCGTCTTCCGAATGTAACCGGCGGTAGGGTCGGATCCCAATCGACCGCCGACCATGTGAATCGGGGCGGCGAACGCATGACCCTGGCCGAAGCGCGTGCTTCGACGCGGGTCATGCCATCACCGAACGTGGCGCGTTTCACGGCAGTCGATCCGGATGCGACCCTACCGGGGGTCGCTTTCCCGGTGTTGGTCATCCGCACCTTCTGACCGTCTTCCGAATGTAACCGGCGGTAGGGTCGGATCCCTATCGACCGCCGACCGTGTGCATCAGCGCAGCGAACGCATGACCCTGGCCGAAGCGCGTGCTTCGACGCGGGTCATGCCATCACCGAACGTGGCGCGTTTCACGGCAGTCGATCGGGATGCGACCCTACCGGGGTCGCCTTCCCGGTGTTGGTCATCCGCACCTTCTGGCCGTCTTCCGAATGTAACCGGCGGTAGGGTCGGATCCCGATCGACCACCGACCATGTGAATCGGTGCGGCGAACGCAGGACCCTGGCCGAAGCGCGTGCCTCGATGCGGGTCATGCCATCACCGAACGTGGCGCGTTTCACGGCAGTCGATCCGGATGCGACCCTACCGGGGGTCGCTTTCCCGGTGTTGGTCATCCGCACCTTCTGGCCGTCTTCCGAATGTAACCGGCGGTAGGGTCGGATCCCAATCGACCGCCGACCATGTGAATCGGGGCGGCGAACGCATGACCCTGGCCGAAGCGCGTGCTTCGACGAGGGTCATGCCATCACCGAACGTGGCGCGTTTCACGGCAGTCGATCGGGATCCGACCCTACCGGGAGCAGCGGGCGCGGCGACAGTGCCGGATCAGGCGTGCAACCACGCGCGCATCGCCGCGCTCACCTCGTCCGGTTTCTCCATCGGTGCCAGGTGCCCGCAATCGGGCAGCACCACCAGCGTGGAGCCCGGGACCAGCGCATGCATCTCCTCGCTGATCGCCAGCGGGGTGATGCGGTCGTTGGCGCCGCACACGATCAACAGCGGATCGCGGTAGCCGGCCAGCACGTCGTGGCCATCGCCGCGTTCCAGCGCGCTCTGGCGCAGGAATACCTCCGCGCCCAGCCGCGCGGTCATGTCGCGCACGCGCTGCACCAGCACGTAGTCATCCAGCCGCGAGGCGTCGATGTAGCTGCGCATCAGTGTGTCGCCAAAGCCGTGGAAGGTGCCGGGCAGGCGCACGCTGGCACGCTGCGACTGGCGCTGGGCGGCGCGCTCGGGCGAGTCGGCGTGGATCGAGGTGTCGATCAACGCAAGCCGCAGCACCCGCTCCGGCGCGGTGCGCAGGATCTGCTGGGCGACGAAGCCGCCGAGCGAGAAGCCCGCCAACGCGAAACGCTCGGGCGCCTGCGCCAGCACATCGTCGACCACGGCCTGCATCGTCTCGCCCCGCGTCTGGTCACCCACGATGCAGTCGGCGATGTCGGACAGGTCGGCCACCTGCGCGCGCCAGAGTTCAGCGTCGTTGAGCAGGCCGGGGAGCAGCAGCAGGGGAAGGCGGTCGGTCATGCCCCTATTGTCGCCGCGCCGACGTGCACGGTCCGTGCCGCCGACGGCTCAGTGCGTTGCGGTATCTGGCACGTCCGGCACCTGCACCTCCTGCACCGGCAGGGTCACCACCATCACCGTGGAGTCGTCCGGGTCCAGCCTGGTCTTGAAGCCCAGGCTCTGGCACATCGCCAGCATGGTGCTGTTCTCGCGCAGCACCTGGCCCTCGACGATGTTCAGGCCCAGCCACTTGGCGTACTCGATCATGATCGCCATCAGCCGCCAGCCGATGCCGTGGCCTTTCAGGTCCGAGCGGATCAGGATGCCGTACTCGCCGCGGTCGTAGTCGGCGTCGGCGTGCAGGCGCACCGCGCCGAGCATGTCGCCGCTGCGCGGGTCGATGGCCACCAGCGCGATCGAACGGGCGTAATCGAGCTGGGTCAGGCGCGCGATGAATTCGTGGCTGAAGTGCTTCACCGACTGGAAGAAGCGCAGGCGCAGGTCGTCGTCGGTGACGCGGGCGAAGAACGCGCGGAACAGCGCGTCGTCTTCCGGCCGTACCGGGCGCACGAAGGCCGGCGCGCCGTCGGACAGGGTAATGGTGCGTTCCCATTCCTTGGGATACGGGAATACCGCAAAGCGCGGATGGCCGCGGCCCTTGTGCAGCTTGCGCGAGGGCGCGATGGCCACGCGTGCATCGAGCGCGATCACCCCGTCACGGTCGGCGAGCAGCGGGTTGATGTCCAGGCTGCGGATCTCGGGAATGTCGGCGGCCAGCTGCGCCAGCTTGACCAGGATCAGCGCCACCGCGCGCTCGTCGGCCGCCGGCACGTCGCGGTAGGCCTTGAGGATGCGCGAGACGCGGGTGCGGCCGATCAGCTCGTGCGACAGGCGCAGGTCCAGCGGCGGCAGCGCAAGCGCCTTGTCGTCGATCACTTCGACGGCGGTACCGCCGCGGCCGAACACGATCACCGGTCCGAAGGTGGGGTCGTCGGCGATGCCGGCGATCAGTTCGCGCGCCTTGGGGCGCACGATGGTGGGCTGCACCAGCACGCCGTCGATACGGGCGTCGGGGCGCTTCTCATGCGCGCGCGCGATGATCGAGGTGGCCGCCGCATGCACCGCCTGCAGCGAGCCGAGGTTGAGGCGCACGCCGTCCACATCGGACTTGTGCGGGATGTCAGCGGAAAACACCTTCACCGCCACGGTGGCGCCCTGCTCCAGCAGCGGCTGGGCCAGCTCCATGGCCTCGCGCGCGTCGCGGGCCTGCATCACCGGCGCCGACGGAATGCCATAGGCGGTGAGCAGCTGGTGAGTGGCGATCGGGTCCAGCCACTGCTGGCCGGCCGCCAGCGCAGCCTCGACCAGCGCGCGCGCGGTGGTGGTATCGACCACGAAATCTTCGGGCAGGCTGGGCGGGGTTTCCATCAGCGCGGCCTGCGCGTCGCGGTAACGCACCAGGTGCTGGAAGCCGCGCACGGCCTCGGCTTCGGTGGGATAGGTGGGCACACGCGCGGCGTTGAGCGTGGCGGTGGCCCGGTCATCGTTGCCCAGCCAGACCGCGAACACGGGTTTGTCGCGGTGGTGGCGCGGGCGCAGGCCCAGCGTGCGGGTGAGGGCCTGGGCGGCGTCGGCCGAGGAGGTGAACGCGGTGGGCACGTTGACCACCAGCACGGCATCGTTTTCGCTGTCGGACATCAGCGCGTCGATGGCGGCGGCATAGCGCTCGCCATCGGCGTCGACGACGATGTCGACCGGGTTGCTGCGCGACCAGCCCTGCGGCAGCACGCTGTCCAGCTGCGCCACGGTGGCCGGCGACAGCTCGGCCAGACTGCCGCGCAGGGCCAGCAGCTGGTCCACGGCCAGGCGCCCTACCCCGCCGCCGTTGCTGAGGATGGCCAGCCGGCGGCCCGGGAAGGTACCGAGGCGGCCGAGCGTTTCGGCGGCGGTGAACAGTTCGTCCAGTGCCCCCACGCGCAGCAGGCCGGCGCGGTTGAAGGCGGCGCCGTACACCGCATCGGCGCTGGCCAGCGCCTGCACGTGGGTGTCGGCATCGGGGTTGATGCGGATGTGGCGGCCGGATTTGACCACCACCACCGGCTTGGCACGCGCGGCGGCACGCGCGGCCGACATGAACTTGCGCGCATCGCCGATGTGTTCGACGTAGAGCAGGATGGCGCGGGTGCGGTAGTCGGTGGCGAAGTAGTCGAGGAGGTCACCGAAGTCGACGTCGAGGGTGTCGCCGAGCGAGACGACCGCGGAGAAGCCGACCGAGCGCGCGACGCCCCATTCGACCAGGGCGGCGGCGATGGCGCTGGATTCGGAGATCAGCGCCAGGTCGCCGGCTTGCGGGAAGTGGGCGGCGATGCTGGCATTCAAACGCGCGTGCGGGGCGATAACGCCCAGGCAGTGCGGGCCGAGGATGCGCAGGCCCTTGGCGCGGGCGGCGGTTTCCACCTGCTCGGCCAGCGACCCGGGGCCCTGGCCGAGGTTGGCGGTGAGGATGATGGCGGCGGCCACGCCGCGTTCGGCGGCGGTGGCCACGACCTGGGGCACGATGCTGGCCGGCGCGGTGATGACGACCAGTTCGGGAACCCAGTCGAGGTCCTTGAGGCGTTTGACGGTGCGGATGCCGTCGATGTCGCTGTAGCGGGGGTTGATCCAGGCCACCTTGCCGGGGAAGCCGGTGCTGCGCAGGTTGCGCATGACGGCGCGGCCGGCGGAGCGTTCGCGCGGGCTGCCGCCGATGACGGCAACCGATTGCGGGCGGAAGACGGATTGCAGGTGGTAGGTGCTCATGGGGCCGCACAGTCGCCGGGGTACGTGGCTACACGGTACACGGGTGGCGGTGCGGCCCGCATGATCGGGCGCAATCTGCGGGGTTCGTTGGCGTTGGCGTTGCCGGGCATGGCCCGGCACTACCGGGGCGGCGCTACAACAACGTGCCGCGCAGGATCATCGCGGCGATGCTGAAATAGATGACCAGGCCGGTGACGTCGACGAGGGTGGCGACGAACGGGGCCGAGGCGCTGGCGGGGTCGAAGCCTAGGCGTTTGAGGATGAAGGGCAGCATCGAGCCGGACAGCGAACCGAAGGTGACGATGCCCACCAGCGCCGCGCCGATGGTGAGGGCGAGCAGCTGCCAGTGCTGGCCGTAGTCGTGCAGGCCGAGCAGCTGCCAGGAGACGATGCGGATCATCGCCAGCACGCCCAGGATGGCGCCAAGGGTGAGGCCGGTGGGAATTTCGCGCAGCGCCACTTTCCACCAGTCTCGCACGCGCAGTTCGCGCAGGGCCAGGCTGCGGATCAGCAGGGAGGTGGCCTGGGAGCCGGAGTTGCCGCCCGAGCTCATGATCAGCGGAATGAACAGGGTGAGCACGACCGCGCGGGCCAGCTCGTCCTCGTAGTGCTGCATGGCGCTGGCGGTGAGCATTTCGCCCAGGAACAGCACGCTCAGCCAGCCGGCGCGCTTGCGGATCATGCCGAAGAAGCCGATCTGCATGTACGGCTTTTCCAGCGCTTCCATGCCGCCGAACTTGTGCGCGTCCTCGGTGGATTCCTCGATGAGGGCATCCAGGATGTCGTCCACGGTGACGATGCCGAGCACGTGCTGGGCCGGGTCCACCACGGGGATGGCGAGCAGGTCGTGGCGGCGGATCAGCTGGGCCACTTCTTCCTGGTCGAGCATGGCATCGACGGTGACCGGCGGGTTGGTCTGGGCCACGTCGAGGATGGGCTCGTCGGGCAGGCCGGTGATCAGGCGGCGCATGGTCACCACCTGCACCAGGGTGCGGGTGTGCGGGTCGAGCACGTAGATGGCGTAGACGGTTTCGCGGGTGCGCTCGACTTCGCGGATGTGCTGCAGGGTGCGGCCGACGGTCCAGTCGGCCGGCACGCTGACGAATTCGGTGGTCATCAGCGCACCGGCGGTGTGCGCGGGGTAGCTGAGCAGCTGCTGGATGGACTGGCGCGCGTCGGCGCTGAGCAGCGGGATCAGGCGCGCGCGTTCGTCTTCGTCCAGCTCATGGACGATGTCGGTGGCGCGGTCGTCGGCCATCAGGCCCAGCAGCGCGGCGGCACGGGCCACCGGCAGCAGCGCCACCAGGTCGCCACTGCGGTTGAGCTCGGGCTGTTCGAGCATCTTCACCGCGCGCGGCAACGGCAAGGCGGCCAGGGTGTCGGCGGCGCGCGACAGCTCCAGGGTATTGAGGAACTCCACCGCATCGGCGGTGTTGAAGCTGGCCAGGGGTGCGCTCAGGGCGGCGGCATCGGCCACCGGGCGCAGCAGGTCTTTCTGGTTCATCGGGTTCGCCTGTGGGGATCGCCATGCGCGACGCCAGCAGTGGCGAACCGTCCCTCGTCAGGCGGTGGCCATCACTGGCGTCGAGCAAGGTCGACTTCTACTGTCGCTGGACATCGGTTCGGGGACTCCGCAAGGGTGTACTGCCGGACGTGCCGGCAGCGGCGGGCAGTCTGGACCCGGGCGCCGGGCGGGTCAACCCGGGCACCGCTGCCGTGTTGGGCTGCGATTGACGTTGGGCCAACGTGCGCGTCGCATAATGGGCGGCGGCCGTGGGCCGTGATGCCCTTTCCCTCGATGTTGCCCGGCGACGATCCCATGAGCAGGTCCTTCCATGCATAGCGGCGCGCTTGAGCTGGCCCTGGTGCTGCTGCTGGCGGCGGTGATCGCCGTGCCGGTGTTCAAGAAGCTGGGCTTCGGCGCGGTGCTGGGCTACCTGGCTGCCGGCGTGGTGCTGGGCCCGGATGGGCTGGGTTTCGTGCAGGATGCCGACCGCATCCTGGGCGCGGCCGAAATCGGCGTGGTGATGCTGCTGTTCGTGATCGGGCTGGAGCTGTCCCCGGCCCGCCTGAAGGTGATGCGGCGCTCGGTGTTCGGCGCCGGGGCACTGCAGGTGGCGCTGAGCGCACTGGTGCTGGGCAGCCTGCTGCTGCTCGACCACTTCCAGTGGAAGAGCGCGCTGATCGTGGGCATCGCGCTGGCGCTGTCGTCCACCGCAGTGGGCCTGCAGCTGCTGTCCGAGCACAAGGCGATCAACAGCGATTACGGCCGGCTGGGCTTTGCGATCCTGCTGTTCCAGGACCTGATCGCCATTCCCCTGCTGGCGGCGATTCCGCTGCTGGGCGGGGCCAAGAACGAAACCCTGCAATGGAACGACGTGGCCGTGGCGCTGGGCGCGCTGGCGGTGGTGATCCTGTGCGGGCGACCGGTGCTGCGCCGGCTGTTCAACATCATCGCGCGCACGCGCAGCCCGGAAGTGTTCACCGCGATGGCGCTGCTGGTGGTGCTGGGCACGGCGTGGTTCATGCAGGAGGCCGGGTTGAGCCCGAGCCTGGGCGCGTTCCTGGCCGGCGTGCTGCTGTCCGATTCGGAATTCCGCCACGAGCTGGAATCGCAGATCGAACCGTTCAAGGGGCTGCTGCTGGGGCTGTTCTTCATTGCGGTGGGCATGGGCATCGACCTGGACCGCATCGTCGCCGAGCCGGCGATGATCGCCGCGGGCGTGGCGATCCTGCTGGTGGTGAAGTTCGGCCTGCTGTTCGGCATCGGCAAGCTGGCCAAGCTGCGCACCCGGCACGCGGTGATGCTGGGCAGCGTGCTTTGGCTGGGCGGTGAGTTCGCCTTCGTGGTGTTCAACGAAGCGCAGCGCGCACACCTGCTGGGCAGCGCCAACCACGACCGGCTGGTGGCGATCGTGGGCCTGTCGATGGCGATCACCCCGCTGTTGATGATCGCGCTGCTGCGCCTGCTGGGCCGCGAGGACGCACCCAAGGGCACTGCGCCACCGGCCGACAAGGTGGACACCGGCGGCACCCAGCCGCAGGTGATGATCGCCGGCATGGGCCGCTTCGGCCAGGTGGTGGCGCGCCTGCTGACCGCCCAGAAGATTCCGTTCGTGGCGCTCGAGTCGAACCCGGACACGGTGTCGGACCTGCGCCGGTTCGGCAACAAGCTGTACTACGGCGACCCGACCCGGCCGGAGATGCTGCGCGCCGCCGGTGGCGAGCACATCCGCGTGTATGTGGTGACGCTGGACGACCCGGACGCCAACATGCGCGCCACGCGGCTGATCCGGCGCATGTACCCCGATGCGGTGGTGCTGGTGCGTGCACGCAACCGCCAGCATGCGTGGCGCTTGATGGACATGTCGGCCGAGCCGTTCCGCGAAGTGTTCGGCACCAGCCTGGAGCTGAGCGAGCGCATGCTGATCGCGCTGGGCATCCCGGCCGATACCGCGCGCAGCCATGTGCAGCGCTTCCGCGAGCACGACGAGAAACTGCTGCGCGACCAGTACCTGGTCTACGACGACGAGGCGGCGGTGATCCAGACCTCGCGTGACGCGCGGGCCGATCTGATGCATCTGTTCGAGGCGGATGCGGAGCGCGACGCAAAGACGGACGCGTCCGACCGCCGCGGCTGAAGTTACACCTACCCCGTAGTGCCGGGCTCTGCCCGGCAACCGCGTGCAGCGGCTGAAAACCCCACCGCGTTTTGCGGAACGTACCGAGGCGTTGGCGGGCGGGTCACCGCTGTCTGGGCAGGACCGGTTGGGCCACGCTGCAGGGAAACTGCAGCCACAAGGCCACTATCCATGCCCCAGAAAGAACTTACCCCGGCCGCGTGCCAATGGCAGAGACGGTACCGGGGTGTGCCTGGCAAGGTTAGCGCCGTGATGCCACTGCATCAAGCGCCGCACCAGAGATTTTCTGAATGAAGGCGGCGAATGCTGAGAGACTCGCTGAATGGAATTCCGACGAGCGCATGCGTCGCTATCTGACCTGGGCCGGTCATTGCAGCGCCCGTGCGGCCTCTCTCTACGCGATGAACTTACAGCTTTCCGAAAGTCTGTACGTGCCTCTGCAGACCCTTGAGGTCTTGCTGCGCAATCGTATTCATCACGTGCTGGCCGCCGCGCACGGGCCGCTTTGGTTCGAGGCAGGTACGAGGGTGCTGGGCATCCCGCGACAGCACGAACAACTAAGAGCCGCGGCCGGGGATCTGCGGCGTCAAGGAAGGGCGATCACTCCGGGCGGCATCATCTCGCACCTGACCTTTGGATTCTGGACGATGATGTTCAACAAGGAACACGAGGTGCTATGGCAGCAGACGCTGCACCGGATTTCGGCAGACCCGGCCGGGCGTGGGCTTCGACGCAAGCAGTTTTCCACGCCGCTGGTGCGGATACGGCAGCTTCGCAACCGCATCGCGCATCACGAGCCGATCCTGCACTGGCCCTTGCAGCAGCATCATGCGGACATGATGCAACTGATGGAATGGCTTGCGCCCGAGGCCGCAGGGTGGTGCCGCACGCATGACCGCTTTCCACCGCTTCTGGCCCGGTGGTCACATCAGTTGCCACGCAGTACCGATTAAGGGTTGGCGACAGGTCAGCCGTTGTCGCGCAGGAACCGCGCCATCGAGGACACGCCGGGGACGCGTGGGGCGAACTCGCCGGCCACGTCGATGAAGCCGCGCATGACCGCGATTTCGCGCGGGTTGCGGTTGAGCGCGTCACGCACGTCCGGGTCGGCGCCGGCACGCATCAGGCGCTGTACCAGCAACGGCAGGCCGTGCAGGGCTGCCAGGTGCAGCGGACCGAATCCGCGCGGGTCGCGCACGTCCAGCGACACGTCCTCGTCGAGCAGGCGCTCCACCGCCGCCAGCACCACCTGTTCGTCGCAGGCGGTACCCGGTTCGGCGCGCGCGCCCAGCAGCAGCAGCAGCGGCGTTACCGAGCCCGCGGCGGCCTGGTCCGGCTCGGCGCCGGCCAGCAGCAGAGTGTCGAGCAGGGCGAGCAGGCGCGAGCGGTCGCGCGCACTGAACCCATACAACGCCGCGCAATGCAGCGGGCCCAGCTGCTGCGCGTCACCGGCATGCACGTTGGCGCCGGCGGTGAGCAGGCGCGCAACGATGTCGGGCAGGCCCAGCGCAGAGGCCAGCATCAGCACGGTGACACCGCCCGGCAGGCGATATTCCAGTTCGGCGCCGGCGTCGAGCAGCGCCGACACGATGTCGATCTGGCGCATGCTGACCGCCGCCGACAACGGCGTGGCGCCGCTGGCCGCCGCGTGCTGCGGGTTGGCACCGCGCGCCAGCAACAGGTCGACCACGGCCAGGTGTCCGCCGCCGGCTGCGCGCAGCAGGGCGGTACAGCCCTGGGCGTCCACCACGTCCACCGCAAATCCCAGGTCGATCAGGCGGCGCACGGCGTCGGCGTCGCCGGACATGGCGGCCGCCGGCAGGTCGGCATCGCGCAGGACACGGCGCGGCAAGGGCCACACCCGCCAATCCAGCCAGTCGGCCAGGTCGCGGCGGCCGATCGACAGCGCCACGCCCAGCGGCGTCTGGCCGTCGGCAGCACGTGCTTCCGGCGAGGCGCCCTGCTGCACCAGCAGCTTCAGCGAGCCTTCGCGGGCCAGCGCCGTGGCCAGGTGCAGGGCGGTCATACCGTGGCTGTCGCGTGCCTCACGGTCCACGCCCAGCACCAGCAGCGCGTGTTGCAGCCGCAGCCAGCCCAGCCGCACGGCCAGGGACAGCGGCGGATCGCCCGCGGGGGACGGGGCAAACGGATCGGCACCGCGCTCCAGCAGTTCCAGCGCCAGCTGTTCCAGGCCCCGCGAGGCGTGGTCGTGCTGGGCGCAGGCACTGAGCAGGCGCGCCAGGCCACCGCGACCGGCCGGCGACAGGCCACGCCGCAGCAGCACCTGCAGGGCCGGCACCGCATCGATGCCGCGCGCGAGCAGGGCGAACATCGGCGTATCGCCGCAGGCGTCCAGCACTTCCGGCGCGGCGCCATGTGCCAGCAGCCAGTCCACGGCCTGCGGGTCCAGCGCCAGTTCGGCGTCGTGCAACAGGCCGCCCAGTTCCTGCGGATCGCATAGGCGCGCCAACGCGACCATGCCTTCGAAATTGCCGAACCCCAGCGCTTCGCGCAGCAGGTCCAGCGGCGGGCGGTCCGGCAGCGTCGACGTGGCCAGGGCGGCATCGCCCTCGGCGGCGGTCAGGCCGTCGGTGACCGAGGCCGGCAGCGGGTAGCTGCGATCGAGCAGCGAGACGATGGTCCAGCGACCGGCGCTGGCGGCAATGTCGACGGCGCGGCGGCCCTGCGGATCGGGAATGTCGGCGGCGATGCCCAGCTCCAGCAGGCGCCGCACCAGCAGCGGCGACACGCTGTCGGCCATGCAGGCCAGCAGCACCGCATTGCGCCCTTCCAGGTCGACCGCGCCCAGGTCGGGCTTGTGCGGCAGCAGGTGTTCGATCACGGCGGCACGGCCGCCGCGGGCAGCTTCCAGCCACGGCGTGCGCGACAGGGCATCGCGCGATTCCAGGTTGGCGCCGGCGGCCAGCAGGACGTCGATGATGTCGACATGGCCGGCCAGGGCGGCTTCGTGCAGGGCGCTGCGGCGCTGGCGGTCGCGTGCGTCGGCGCGGGCCTTGTGCTTGAGCAGCAGCTGCACGCCGGCCGGATCGTCTTCTTCGGTGCCGGCGGCGGCCAGCAGGACCGGCGTGCCATCGGCGGGTTCGGTCTTGGCGCCGCGCTCGAGCAGGAACCGCGCCAGGCGCCAGTTGCCGACCTGGCAGGCCACGGCCAGCGGCGACCAGCTGTCATTGTTGAGCGCATCCACTTCGGCGGCGGCGTCGCGCAGCAGCGCGGCCACGCCCGGGTCGGAGCTGCGTGCGGCGTGGTGCAACGGGGTGTTGCCGTCGCTGTCGACGGCGCGCGAGTCGGCGCCGTTGGCCAGCAGGGTCATGACGGCTTCGGGGCGGCCGTGCCAGCTGTCGCGGGTGGCGGCGAGCAAGGGGGTCATGCCGCGGTGCGGGGCGTTGACGTCGACGCCGCGTGCGATCAGTTCGCGCAGCAGGCGCAGGTCGGGCAGCACGGCGGCCAGCACGGGCAGGTTGCGCTGGTCGCGCCAGGCCGGATCCGGCAGGCCGTGCGGGTCGGCACCGGCGGCGAGCAACTGCAGGGCGCGGTCGACGCGGCCGCTGCGGGCGGCGTCGTACAGGGCGGGCAGGTGTTCGTGCGTGCCCAGCGGCTCCAGCGGCTGCGGTTCGGGGGCGTGCGCGGTGAAGGCAGCAGCCGCGTCACCATCAAGACTGGCATGGCCACGCGCCGCCAGCGGGGCGGCGGGGGTGATGGCCTGCAGGAGCAGGTGCGCCAGCGGTGAGAGGACGACGATGGCGAGGGTCAGCGGCCAGCGCAGCGCATCGGCGACCAGGCCCGGCCAGGCGGGCAGCACGACGAGGGCGCAGACCACGACGACCAGGGCGGCGACGGCCAGGCCGCGCCAGGCGCTCAGGTCGCGGCCGGACAGGGCCTGCCAGTGGTCGGTGAGGCTGCCATCGGTGCGTTCGATTTCATTCCACAGCGGCCAGGTGCGCCAGACGCCGAGCAGGGCGGCGCTGACGGCGACGCTGAGGCCGAGGACGGCGGCGAGGCTGCCACTGTCATGCAGTGCGCCCAGCGGCCAGGCGACCAGGGCGGCAAGCAGCACCGGGCCGGCGACCCAGGGGGCGAGCAATGCGGGCAGTTCCTGGCGCAGGAGCTGCGCAGGCGGATGCACGGGGCGGGTGCGCCGCCACCAGGAGATGCCGAGGGCGAACGCGGGCTGTGCGAGGGCGACACCGAGCGCGGCCGGTACGCGGCCGAGTGCGGCGGCGAGGGCCAGGAGGACGCCGGCGGCCAGGGCGATGGCGGTGGCGCGGTTGCGCAGGGCGTCAGTCATCGCGGCGCGGTACGCGCACGGGGGCGACCAGCGGCGGGGGCATCTGCAGGTGGAAGCCGCGTTCGGCGAGGTTGGCGCGCACTTGCGCAACGTCGGCCAGGGCGAGGCGACGGTCGGGGGTCAGGGCGACTTCAAGGACGAATGCGAACGGCGCCAGGCTGGCCTTCAACGCGTCAGGTACGGCGTTGAAGTCATCACGGACGGCGAGGTAGACGTAAGTGTCCTGCTTGCGTTGGCTTTTGTAGACGTAGGCTTGCATTGCCCGCGGGGCTTGGCCCTGGCAGTAGATACGATGATTGTGGAGTAAAGCAGGCAAGGGGGAAAGCCGGGAGCGGGCTTAAGTGACGCTTTGATGGCGCGCGGCAGATTCAGGTTCATCAATGTCGCGGGGTTGTTCAGGTGGGTTTGGCCGGTTTTCTTTGATGCCAGAGCTTGAAGCAGGAGCCAGAGCTGGATCAAAGGCGGCACCGCTTTTCGTGGGGGAGCGCTGGGGAGGGTGGGCATCCGGGGCACGCTGCAAGTACGTCCGTGTAAGCTCCGTCGCCGCATCCATGCGGCTCAGGGCCCCGGATACCCACCCTCCCCAACGCTTTCAGAATTGGCTGGTGCGTTTTGGAGAGCAGGGCAACAGCCACGGCAGGAGCCGGAGCAGAGCACCGGTTTTCTTGGGGTGGGAGGAAGAGCTGCCGAGCGTGGCTCGGCAATACCAGCAGGCCGCGCGGCCTTGGGTCAGGTGGCGCCTTGGTCTGAGCCTTAGCCTTTGCCTGTGACTTTGCCGTTCCATGCGAACCGACACACTGTCCAAGGGCAGGCCTGTGTGGGTTGCCGGGGCCGTGTGTTGCCATGGATGGCAACACCGAGCCTCCATGGATGGATTTACGGCGTGCCCCGGAAACCCACACAGGCCTGCCCTCCCCGGCACAGACGAGAAATCGCTTTGGCCGTGGCTGTCGCTGTCGATCGTGAAACAACGCGCAGCCACCGCCCCAACGGAGCGGTGGCTGGCGGCGGTCTTACTTGACCTTGGCGTAGGTGCCCTTGAGCGCGACGCCGGCCATGAGGGTGCCGGCGTAGCACTCGTAGTTGGTGGTGCTCTTGAACTCGTTCTTCTTGTAGTAGCTCACGATGTCCACCACCGCGTTGGCGTTGCGCGACTTGGCGCCGTCCTGCAGCGCGCGCAGCGCCGACAGGGCGACCCAGCGGCAGGCTTCCTCGTCGCTCTTGTTGGCCGCGTTGGTCTTCTTGTTGGTCACGTCTTCGCCCAGGCGCTGCTGCACGTTGACCTTCTCGCCGGCCAGGTAGAAACGCACGCTGCCGTCGATGCCGGCATCACGGGCGGCCTGCGAGTTCACCAGCTCACGCAGCGATTGTTCAACACGGGTGTCACGGGCCTGGGCGGTGCTGGCGACGGCAAGCAGCGCGGTGGCGGCAATCAGGGCAAAACGACGCATTCAACTTTCTCCTTGTTGGTAGGACGCGGGGTGGTGCGGAAAACGACCGACCCGGACCCGGGTCGGATGGATCAGGCCTGCCAGCGGCGGAAGATCAACGACGTGTTGATGCCGCCGAAGGCGAAGTTGTTGCTCATCACGTACTCCGGCTGCAGCGCGCGGCCTTCGCCCTGGATGTAGTCCAGCGCGCCGCAGCGCGGGTCCACCTCGTGCAGATTCAACGTGGGCGCGAACCAGCCCTCACGCATCATCTCGATGGTCATCCAGGCCTCGAACGCACCGCAGGCGCCCAGCATGTGGCCCACGTAGCTCTTCAGCGAACTGATCGGCATGCCCGGGCCGAACACCTGCGCGGTCGCCTGGGTCTCGGCGATGTCGCCATGCTCGGTGGCGGTGCCGTGTGCGTTGACGTACCCGATCTGCGCCGGTTCCAGGCCCGCATCTTCCAGCGCCAGCCGCATGGCCTGGGCCATGGTGTCGGCGGTGGGCTGGGTGACGTGCTGGCCGTCGCTGTTGGTGCCGTAGCCAACCACTTCGGCCAGGATCGTGGCGCCGCGCGCCTGCGCGTGCTCCAGCTCTTCCAGGATCAGCGTGCCGGCGCCCTCGCCCAGCACCAGGCCGTCGCGGTGCGCGTCGAACGGGCTCGGCGTGGTCTGCGGCGCGTCGTTGCGCACGCTGGTGGCAAACAACGTATCGAACACCGCCGCGGCCGTGGCATCCAGCTGCTCGGCACCGCCGGTGACCATCACCAGCTGCTTGCCGCCGCGAATCGCCTCGTAACCGGCGCCCACGCCCTGGCTGCCCGACGTACAGGCGCTGGACGTGGTGTACACACGACCGGACAAACCGAAGAACACCCCGATGTTGACCGGCGAGGTGTGGCTCATCATTTTCAGGTAGGTGGTGGCGCTGATGCCGTCGGTGGTGTGTTCGTGCAGCATGCGGCCAAATTCAGCGGTGGCCTCGTGGCTGCCCGACGACGAGCCATAGGCCACGCCGGCCATGCCACTGCGCAGCACCGGGTGGCCAAGCAGGCCGGCCGACTCCAGCGCCAGTTCGGTGGCGCGCACCGACATCACCGCCACCTTGCCCATGCTGCGGGTGGTCTTGCGGTTGTAGTGGGCCGGCAGGTCGTAGTCCTGCACGGGCGCGGCCAGGCGCGTGTTGAGGCCGTCGAACACTTCCCATTCGGGGATGTAGCGCACCGCGTTGACGCGCGCATGCAGGCGCTCGCGGATGCTCGGCCAGTCGTGGCCCAACGGGCTGAGCGCGGCGGCACCGGTGACCACCACGCGACGTTCGGTTCGGCTCATCAGACCATGCCTCCATTGACCGAGATCACCTGGCGGGTGATGTAACCGGCCGATTCGGACAGCAGGAAGGACACCGCATGGGCGACCTCGTCCGGCTGGCCCATGCGCCCGGCGGGAATCAGTTTGAGGGCGTGGTCCAGCACTTCCTGGTTGATCATGTCGGTCTCGATCAGGCCCGGGGCCACGCAGTTGACGGTGATCGCGCGGCTCGCCAGTTCCAGCGCCAGCGCCTTGGTGGCACCGATGATGCCGGCCTTGGCTGCGCTGTAGTTGGTCTGCCCGCGGTTGCCGACCAGCCCCGACACCGAGGACAGGGTGACGATGCGGCCCGGCTTGCGCCGCCGCACCATCGGCATCACCAGCGGATGCAGCACGTTGTAGAAGCTGTCCAGGTTGGTGTGCACCACCGCGTCCCAGTCTTCGGCGGGCATCGCCGGGAACGCGCCGTCACGGGCGATGCCGGCGTTGCAGACCACCCCGTAATAAGCGCCGTGCGCTTCCACGTCGGCCTCCAGCGCGGTACGCGCGGCGTCGCGGTCGGCCACGTCGAACATCAGCACGCGGGCCTGCCGGCCCAGGGCCTGGATCTGGGCCACCACATCCTGTGCTTCCTCGATGCGGCTGCGGCAATGCACCACCACGTCGAAGCCGTCGCGCGCGATGCGCAGCGCGATGGCGCGGCCGATGCCCCGGCTGGCGCCGGTCACCAGCACTGTGAGATTCCCTGTCATGCCTCTCCACTCTCCAGATAAGCCATCGCATCGCGTGGTTCGAACACCGATACGTTGGCGACCGCCAATTCGGTAGCGCCTGCCAGGATCCGGCAGGCGAACATGCCCAGCCCATTTTCGCCCATCAGCTCGCACTGTGCCTCTACCCGCAGGCAGCTGCCGGCGGCGAAGTACGGCTGGTGCGCGGTGTAGCGGCGGGTGCCCAGCAGGAACCCGATAGAGGGTTCGCGCCCGGCCTGGCGTGCCTTGCAGCCTGCCCACGCGGCGATCGCCTGGGCCATGTATTCCACGCCCACCCACGCCGGGACGCCGTCGGCATGGTTGAACGGGCCGTGGTGCGGCACATCCACCTCGACCACGATCGACTCCGGCTGCCAGTCCAGCAGGCGGTCGATCAGGCGCATGCTGTCGCGGTGGGGCAGCACCTCCTCGATGTTCAGCGGCAGCTGCATGTTCATCCCTTCGCCAGGGCCAGCACGGCATTGCTGCCGCCGAAGGCGAACGAGTGACTCAGCACATGCTGCGGCGGGTGTGCGGCGAGGGTGCCCGGTTCCACCAGCGCCAGCGCCGGCAACGCAGCGTCGCCCTGTCCGTCCCACCAGTGGGTGGGCAGCTGCTGGCGCGGGTTGTCGGCCAGCACCATCCAGCACAGCGCGGCCTCGATCGCCCCGGACGCGCCCAGGGTGTGCCCGGTCAGCGGCTTGGTCGAGCTGGCCGGCACCGTGGCGCCCAGCACCGCCGCCACGGCCTGGCTTTCCATCGCGTCGTTGTGCCCGGTGGCGGTGCCATGCAGGTTCACGTAGTCCACCTGCGACGGCGCCCAGCCGGCCCGGTCCAGCGCCTGCTGCATGGCATCGATCGCGCCGCGTGCCTGCGGGTCTGGCGCGGACATGTGGTGCGCATCGGACGACTCGCCCCACCCGGCCAGGCACACCGGGCCGGGCGCGGCCGTCATCAGGAACAGTGCGGCGCCCTCGCCGATGTTGATGCCGTTGCGGTTGGCCGAGAACGGGTTGCAGCGCGCCGCCGAGACCGACTCCAGCGCGCTGAAGCCGGCCACGGTGAACCGGCACATCGAATCGGCGCCGCCGGCCACCACCGCGTCCACCACCCCGGCGCGCAGCAGGCGCGCGGCGGCCATCAGCGCCTTGGCGCTGGACGAGCAGGCGGTGGAGATGGTCCAGGCCGGCCCGGTGCTGCCGATGCGCTCGCGCACGAACCGCGCCGACGTGCCCATTTCCTGCTGTGCGTAATCGAAGCCCGGCGGCCACTGGCCGGTGTCGCGGTGGCAGCGCAGCGCGTTCTCTGATTCGCCGATGCCCGAGGTACTGGTGCCGATGATGACCGCCACCCGATCGGCGCCATGGCGCGCGATCGCCGCGTCCACGGCCGGGCGGATCTGCACCAGGGCCGCTTCGAGCAGGGCGTTGTTGCGCCCGCGCAACGCCACCGGCAGCACGGACAGGTCCGGCAGCGGGGTGGTCACCTCGCCCAACGCGAGGGTGCGACCGGCGATCACCTGGTCGTTGTCGCGCAACCCGCCGGGCTGGTCGGCGAACAGGCCGGCGCGCACCTGCGCGCGGTCGCCGCCGAGCGCGCAGACCACGCCCAGTTCATTCAGATAGATCGCGCTGCTGCTACTGCTCACGGCGGTGCCTGTTCCATGTCCAACGATTCAATCACCAGTTCATAGCCTTCGGCCAGGTTGCGCAGGCGCACGCGGCCATCGGGCAGCGGCTCCAGCAGCAGCCACGCCTTGCCGGCCTGCTCCAGGCGGCGCTCGCGGCCGGCCTCGACCAGCGTCCAGCCCGCCGGCAGGGCGGCGCGGATGGCCGCGGCCGGCCACAGCGCGAACTGCAGGTCGTCCAGCACGCGCTCGCCGCGCACCTGCGGCGGCAGCCACGGCGCGCGGGTCTGTTCCAGCGTGGTGCCGTCCCAGACCATGCGCACGCCGGTCTGGCCCATGGCCTGCACCGCCAGCCGCACCTGGCTGCCGTCGGCTTCCAGCAACGCATCCAGCTCGCGTTCGTGGGTGCCGAAGCGGAACTGCAGGCGCTGCTGCAGCTGCAACGGCTGCGGCAGGGCCGACGGCGCCAGCTGCAGGGTGGGCAGCTGCACCAGCGACGCGGGCATGCGGGTGCTGGCGCAGGACGCCAGCAGCACGCAGACGAGCAACAGGACAATCAGCCGCTGCACAGTTCCTCCAGCACCCGCAGGCGGCGGCCGCTATCGTCGGCCACGTACGGGTTGTGGGTGTCCCAGGCGTAGCCGGCCAGGATCGAGGAGATCATGCGGCGCACGTCGGGCTGCGGGTCGGGGTGATAGATGATTTTCTGGAAGCCACCGGCGTACCAGGCTTCGACGAAGCGGCGGAAGGTCTTGACCCCGGCGCGCAGCGGAAGGGAGAAGTCCTTCTCCCAATCCACCGTCTGCCCGTCGTATTCGCGGGCGATGCACGCACTGGCCAGCTCCGCGGATTTGAAGGCGATGGTGACGCCCGAGGAGAACACCGGGTCGAGGAACTCGCCGGCGTTGCCGAGCAGCGCGTAGCCTTCGCCCCACAGCGAGGACACGTTGGCCGAGTACCCGGTAATGGTGCGCACCGGCAGCACGGCCCATTCGGCGTTGACGAGCAGGCGGGTCAGGTTGGGGTCTTCACCGACGATGGCGCGCAGCTTGTCTTCGTCGCTGCCCGGATACTTCTCGAAGAAGCTGGGCTCGGCGACCACGCCCAGCGAACAGCAGCCGTTGGAGAACGGGATGGTCCAGTACCACACGTCCACATGCTCGGGATGGGTGGTGATCAGGATCTTGTTGCGGTCAAAGCCCGCGTCGGCCGGGATATGGTCGCGCACGTGGCAGAAGATCGCGCCGCGCACGGGGAAGTTCGACGGCGATTCGAGGTTCAACAGGCGCGGCAACAGCCGCGCGAAGCCGCTGGCGTCGAGGATGAAGCCGGCTTCGATGGTGTACTCGCTGCCGTCGGGGCGGCGCACCTGCACCCGCGCCGGGCGACCCGGCTGCACCGACAGCACTTCATCGCCGAAACGCAGCGTGGTGCCCATGCGCTCGGCACCGCGCGCCAGGACGTTGTCGAAGTCGGCGCGCTGCACCTGGTAGGTGGTGCCCCAACCCGGCGAGAACTTGTCACGGAAGTCGAACTCGGTGCTCGCTTCGCCGCGTACGAACGCCGCGCCATTCTTGTACTGGAACCCGGCCTGCACCACGTCCTGCAGCAGTCCCGCCGCTTCGATGTATTCCATGCTCTGCGGCAGCAGGCTCTCGCCGATGGAGAAGCGCGGGAACTGCTGGCGCTCGATCATCAGCACCTGGCGGCCCTGCCTGCGCAGCATCGCCGCCGCGACCGAGCCAGCCGGGCCGGCACCGATCACCAGGATCTCGGTTGTTTCCACTTGCGGGTTCATCGATACATCCTTGATCAAGAAAACAATGGCGGGAAAGGAAACACGCGGTGCTCAGTGCGGTGCGTCGTGCGGTGGCGGGCGGAACAGCGGCGAGATGATCCACACCAGGCCGATGCCGAACAGCAGGGTCAGGCCGAACGCGCGCAGTGCCGGCGTGGCCGACAGGCCCAGCAGGCCGAACGACAGCCAGGTACTGGCCGCGCCCACGCACACCGCCAACCACGCACTGGCATCACCGCGGTGTTCGATCAGGAAGATGCCGTAGTCGATGCCCATGCCCAGCAGCAGCATCAACGCCAGCACGTTGAACAACTGCAGCGGCTGGCCGAACAGGCCCAGCAGGGCCAGGGTCAGCGCGCCGGCCACCAGGGTCGGGGCGAACACGCGCCACGCCTGCGCGCGGTAGCGCCAGTACAGCACCGCGAACACCAGCACGATGCCCACCAGCAGCAGCCCGCTCATCAGCTTGCGGTAGTGCTTGAGCAGCGAGGAGAAATCGGCGGTGCGGTCGACCCAGCGCACGCCATCGATGCCCTTGGCCTGGGTTTCAAGCAGGGTCAGCGCATCGGCGCGTGACAGGTCATCGACCATCACCACGGTGGCCAGGCCCGCACCGACCTTGCCCAGCCACAGGTGGTGGAACGGCATCGCCGCCGGGGAGGCCAGGAAGGCGTCGGCGTCCAGGTCGCGACCGGCGTAGTCCGGGCGTGACAGGGTTTCGCCCACCGCCTGGCCGACCTTGCCCAGTACCTGCGGCTCGACCGTGGCGGTCAGCGCGGCATCGGCGTGCTGGCGCTGCACCGAGGGCAGCCAGTCGCTGATCGCGCGGTACCCGCCGATCTGCTTGTTGGCCGCCAGCACGCGCAGGCGTTCGATCAGCGCCTCTTCGCGCTGCAGCACCTGTTCGGCACTGTCGCCCTGCACCAGGTAGAACTGCGCCGGGCTGGGCATGCCCAGCATCTGGCTGATGCGGATCTGCTGGTCGATCAGGCTCTTGGGCGAGGACTGCAGGCTGCGCAGATCATCGTTGCTGTCCAGCCGGGCAATGCCCACGGCCGACAACAGCGCCGCCACGCCCAGGAAGATCGCGGCCTTGCGCCCGTGCAGGCGCGGCCAGCGCTCCAGCGTGCCGCCCAGCCAGCGCGAGAAGCCGGTGGTGCGGATCTCGCCGCCGTCCAGCCACGGGAACCAGAAGATCACGGTGAGGAAGGCGGCGGCCAAGCCGACCACCGAGAACAACGCCATCTGGCGCAGCCCCGGGAACGGTGCCAGGCCCAGGGCAAGGTAGGCCAGCGCGCTGGTCAGCAGCGCCAGCCACAGGCCGGGCAGCAGGTGCCGCAGCAGGCGCCAGCGGCGGTCGGCCGGCTCGGCTTGGCGCGAGGCGAACCAGTGGATGCCGTAGTCCTCGGCCACGCCCACCAGCGACGCGCCGAACACCAGCGTGAGCACGTGCACCTTGCCAAACACCAGCACCGTGACCGCCAGGGCCACGCCGCAGCCGATCAGCAGCGAGGCTGCCACCAGCAGGATCGGGCGCAGCGACCGGAAGGCCAGCCACACCAGCAGCAGCACCGCGGCCAGCGAGCCCCAGCCGATCGTATTGATCTCCCAATTGGCCTGCACCGCCGCCGCTTCCGCATGCAGCGGTACACCGGCGCGCAGCACTTCCAGGCCGGGGGCCTGCTTGCGGGCCGCCGCGGCGGCCTGGTCCAGCAGCAGGTCGATGTGGCGTTCGCCGTCGAGCTGGAACGCCGAACCCACGGTGTCGTACTGCACGATCGACCAGTGCTTGCCGTCGGCTTCGAGCAAGCCGTCATCGCCCATCTGCAGGCCCGAGCCGAGCGCGCGTTCCTGCCACCACTGCGGCCACAGCGACAGCGGGTCCTGCCGCCACTCGGTCAACCGCGGCGCGCCCATCGGGCCGTACAGGGCGGCCAGCGCGGCGTCGGCCAGGCCATCCACCGGCTCGGTCTGCAGGCGTTGGCGTTGCTCACTGGTGAGCAGGCGGTCGCGGTACGGCGCGTAGAACGCACGCGCCTGTTCGAACCACCCTTCGATGGAGCCGCTTTCCTGCAGTAGAGCGGGGCTCTGCCCCGCTGGAACGTCACCTGCGGCAGGCAGCGGGGCAGAGCCCCGCTCTACGGCGGCTGGCGCGTGAGGCAGCGGGGCAGAGCCCCGCGCTACGTTGGTTGATTTTGGGGTGATGGTGGCGCGGAAGGCGGCCTCGGCGGCCTTGGTCTGCGCGGCGTCGGCGCTGCCCAGCAGCACCACGATCTGGCGCGCGTTGGCATCGGCGATGCGCCGGGTGACGTCGGACAACAGGCGGTCGTGTGCATCCTGCGGCAACAGCGCCAGGATGTCGGTATCAATCCGCGACTCGCTCTTCCACAGCTGCCACTGCTGCACGCCCAAGCCCAGCAGCACCAGCAGCCACAGCACGGCCAGCCAGCGCCAGATGCGCTGCAGGCGGCCGTTCGACTTCAGTGCGTCATTCAAACTTGCCGCCCTCTTCCGCACTCAACGCAGCCGGCGTTTCGCTCATGCCGGTGAAGTGGATGCGGGTGACATCCTGGTTGGCCTCGGTGATCTCCACCTCGCGCACGTAACGGTCGCCCTGCAGCTTCAGCCCGGTGAACACCTTGCCCAGCATCGCCGAGCGCGGGCTCAGCTGCATGCTCCAGCCGTTGTTCGCCTTGGCCTCCACCTTCACCGTGAACTGGGCCGACAATGCCTGCGCGTCGCCGCTCATCAGCGCGAACATGATCGCGTTGACCGAGCGCATCGCCGGCTGCTGGCGGCCGTCCAGCTCGACCCGGCTGCTGCCATCGCGCTGGCGGCTGAGGATGCGGTCACGGGTGACCACCACTTCGGACGGGAACGGCTTGAGCGTGGTCCAGACAACGCCGTGGTCCTGGGCCAGCACGAAGCGCCCCTGCGAACGCAGCGGGTTCTTGAAGCCGGCCACCTGCTTTTCCTGGCTGAACTCGCCCCGCAGCACGCCCACCTTGGCCACGCGCTGCTTGACCAGATCCACATCGGCAGCGGGGGCGGCAAGCACCGGCGCGGCCACGACCAACGACACCAGCACGACCAGCGTGCGCAGCACAGCGTTCATTGCACTTCCACTCCCAGACGGTCCCACAGCACGCGCGGGCACAGGTACAGCATTTCATTGGTGGCCGCGTCGACCGCCACTTGGATGGTGTGGGCACGGGTCAGCACCTGGCCACTGTCGGCGTCGAAGATCTCGTAGGCGATCTTCAGCCGGTTTTCCCATTCGGTGATGGTGGCGCGCACGCGCAGCGCCTGCCCGTACAGCAGCGGCCGGATGTACTTCACCCGTGCGTCCACCACCGGCCAGATGTAGCCGGATTCGCGCATCTGCGGGTAGTCGTAGTCGTACTGCTGCAGCAGTGCGCAACGGGCAACTTCAAAGTACTTGAAGTAGTTGCCGTGCCACACCACGTGCATCGGGTCGCAGTCGTGGAAGGTGGGCGACAGGCGCACCTCCAGGCTCAGGTCAGGGCTGGTCATACAGGCTCCAGCGCTGGCCACGGATGTCATCGAGCAGTGCGCGCAGCTCACCGTCCAGCGCGCGGTCTTCCTCGACCAGCGCGATGCGCGCGCACAGGTCCTGGTACATCGCGTCCAGTTCGCCGTGCAGGATAGCCTTCATGCCTACCCGCTGGCGCAGCGCCACGCCTTGGCGGGCGGTGATCAGCAGCGCGGCAACCACCTGCTCGGTCAGTTCGATCACGCGCAGGCAGTCGCGCGCGGCGATGGTGCCCATGCTGACCTTGTCCTGGTTGTGGCACTCGGTGGAACGCGAGAACACCGAGGCCGGCATGGTCTGCTTGAGCGCCTCGGCGGTCCACGCCGACACGCTGATCTGCAGCGCCTTCAGCCCGTGGTTGATCGCCGCGCGCTCACCGGTGGCCGCCGACAGGTTGGCTGGCAGGCCGTGGTTGTAGCGCGCGTCCACCACCAGTGCCATCTGCCGGTCGAGCAGGTCGGCCAGGTTGGCGATGGTGTTCTTCAACGCGTCCATTGCAAAGGCGATGTGCCCGCCGTAGAAGTGGCCGCCGTGCAGGATTCGCTCGCCGTCGGCGTCGATCAGCGGGTTGTCGTTGGCGCTGTTGAGTTCGGTTTCGATCAGCTGGCGCATCAACGGCAGTGCGTCCTGCACCACGCCGATCACGTGCGGGGCGCAGCGCAGCGAGTAGCGGTCCTGCAGGCGCTGTTCGTTGCGCGGCGGGCGGTCGCTGTGCAGGTCCTGGCGCAGGCGCGCGGCGATCTGCATCTGGCCCGGGTGCGGCTTGGCGGCGAACAGCATCTCATCGAAATGGTGCGCGTTGCCGTCACTGGCCAGCACGTTGAACGCGGTCAGGCGGGTGGCCAGCCTGGTCAGGTAGTCGGCGCGGTCGTAGGCCAGGCAGGCCAGCGCGGTCATCACCGCGGTGCCGTTCATGATCGCCAGGCCTTCCTTGGGACGGAGCCGCAGCGGGGTCATGCCGATCTCGGCCAGCACCTCGGCGGCCGGGCGGCGCGCGCCCTGGTACATCACCTCGCGCTCGCCACACAGCACCGCGGCCACGTAGGACAGCGGGGTGAGGTCGCCACTGGCGCCGACCGAGCCTTCGGCCGGGATCAGCGGCAGCACGTCGTGGCGCAGCAGCGTGGCCAGCCCGTCCAGCAGCGGATGGCTGACCCCGGACATGCCGCGGACCAGCGAGGCCAGGCGCGCGGCGATCACCGCGCGGGTCTCCTGCGGGTCCAGGAACCGGCCCAGGCCGCAGCCGTGGTAGGTGAACAGATGGTGCGGCAGTTCGGCCACCAGCGCCGGCGGGATGTTCACCGTGCACGAATCGCCGTAGCCGGTGGTCACCCCGTAGATGACGCCGTCCTCGCGCAGCAGGCGGTCGAGGAAGTCGGCCCCCTTCTGGATGCGCGCCTGGAAGGCCGGGTCGTCGCTGACCACGGCCTGGGCCTGGCGCTGCGACAGCGCGACCACGTCTTCGATGGTCAGTGGCGCATCGCCGAAGCGGATATCGGGTGACTTACTTGCCATGAGATGCCTGATCCCAGAAGGGGAAGAAATTGAACCAGTCCAAGGGTGCCTGGGTGACCTGAACTTCCAGCCACCGGGCGAAATGTTCGGCCTGCGCGGTCAGCGCGGCGTCACGCGACCCGCGCGGCAGCACGATGCGGTCGCTGAAATGCTCGAAGCGCACGCGGTAGCCGTCGCCGTCGTGCAGGCAGGCCATGGTGTACACCGGGCAGGCCAGCGCCGAGGCCAGCACGTAGGCGCCGATCGGGAACTGCGCCACGTGGCCCAGGAACGGCGCCGGCACGGTGCGCCCGCCGCGCAGCGGCACGCGGTCGCCAACGATGGCCACGAAGCCGCCGTCGTTGACCCGCCGCTGCAGTTCCACCGCGGTGGCCGGGCCCATGTCGGTGACCTGCATCAGTTCCACCGATGCCAGCGGATCCAACCGCTGCATCAGCCGGTTGAAGCGCTGCGCGTGCGCGGTGTGCACCAGCACGGTGATGCGGAAACCGGGGACCTGTTCGGCCAGCACCTGGCACAGTTCCAGGCAGCCGATGTGCGCGGTGAGGATCAGCCCGCCCTCGCGGCGCGCGATCTTCTCCAGCATCAGGTCGCGCTGCAGGCGGATGTGGCTGGGCGGATAGCGCCCGCCCAGGCCGAGCAGCTTGTCCAGCAGGGTGTCGGCAAACAGCGCGAAGTGCTTCAGGCTGGTCCAGCGCCCGGGCACGCCACCCAGTACGCCGGTGTGCGCCTGCAGCCGCTGCAGGTACTGCAGCGACGACTGCCGCGCCACGCGGTTGCCCAGCCAATGGCACAGCACCACCGGGTACACGCACAGGCGGAACGGCCAGCGCCCGAACCAGCGGTGCACCCAGCACAGGAACAACACCCCGGCGGCCGAGGTGGTTTCGCCCAGGTCGGCCCAGTGTGGGGCGTTAGCCGGTGCCGGTGCGGTCATGCGCGTGGTGCTCCGGCCCGCGGCGCACCGGTGATGCGCCGCCACAGCAGGCGCGGCGCGCGCCACAGCATGCCGAAGAACAGGCGGGTGTGCATGCGGCTGATGCGCACGTTGTCGCGCCACACATCGAAGTGCGACACGCCATCGCTGGGATAGGTCACCCGCGTAGCCAGGCTGATCACCGGCACGTCGCGCCAGAACAGCCGCACCAGGATCTCGCTGTCGAAATCCATGCGCCGGCCGATGGTCTCCTCGCCCACCAGCGCCGTCACCGGTGCCAGCGGGTACAGCCGGAAGCCGCACATCGAATCGCGGATCTGCAGCGACAGCGTGTTGATCCACACCCAGATGTGGGTGGCGTAACGGCCGTACAGACGCGCCTTGGGCACGCTGTCGTCGTAGGCCGGAATGCCGCAGATCACCGCGTCGGGATGCTGCCGCGACAGGGCAACGAAGCGCGGGATGTCGGTCGGGTCGTGCTGGCCGTCGGCATCGATCTGCAGCACGTGGCTGTGGCCACGGCGCGCCGCCTCGGCAAACCCGGCCAGCATCGCCCCGCCCTTGCCCTGGTTCACCGGCAGGCGCAGCAATGTGACCTGCGCGGGGTATCCCGCCGCGAGGGCATCCAGCGCCTGCGCGCACGCGGGGTGCGAGCCATCATCCACCAACAGGCACGGCAGCCCGCTGGCCAGCACGCCGCGCACGACGGCGCCGATGGCATGCTCATGGTCGTAGACCGGAATCACCACCAGCGGCGCAAAGGGCGCAGCCGGGGGACCAGCGCGAAGAGTGTCAGACATCGCCGAACACCACCCGGCCACTGGCATGCACGCCGTGGTCGGAGACATAGCGGAAGCTCAACACCGACTTGGCCGCATCCCAGCCCAGGGTGAGCTGCAGGCAATCGCCGGGGCGCGCCACGTGCTGGAATTTCAGCGCGTCCATGCGTTCGAAGCGCGGTGGCATGGTGAACACATCGCGGGCGTAATGGATGGCCCAATCCAGCTGGACCACGCCCGGAAGAATCTTGGCCTGCGGGAAATGCCCGTCGAAGGCGATCAGGTCCGGGTCCAGCGGCAACAGCAGCGCTGCCGTGTCGGGCTCGCGCCGCTCCCATTGGACCACCGGGAACTGCGGCCGGAACAGCGCTGCCAGAGCGGCGAAGGTGACCTTGCCCTGTGCGTTCAACGGCAGCGCGTCGACGAAGCGCCAGCGCCGCGGCCGGGTCACTGCATCGTGGCTGCTGGCCAGGTGCGCGCCCAGCGCCTGCGCCTGGCGGCGTCGCTGGGCGTCGTCCCAGCCGGCCGCGTCGGCCTGCTGCGGCACCACCACGGCGGCCAGCTGTTCGCGCGCGCCCGGCAGCACCAGCACGCGCACGTCCTGTACCGCCGGATGCGCGCGCAGCTGCTGTTCCAGCGCGTCCAGCGATACCCGGCGTTCTTCGATCTTGACGATGCGGTCGGCCCGGCCGAGCAGGCGGAAGCTGCGCCCGGCGTCGGCCTCCACGCGGTCCTGGGTCTGCCACCAGTCGGTGTTTTCCAAGTGCGGCGAGGACACTGCCAGGCAGCCGTCCTGGATGCGCCAGGCCACGCCGGGCAACGGGTGCCACTGCGGCTGCCCGGCGCTCCAGCGGCGCCAGGCGATACCGCCGGTTTCGCTGCTGCCGAACACCTCGGTGGGGGCCACGCCAAGCAATGCCCGCGCCTGCAGCGCGGCCTCTTCGGGCAGCGGACCGCCCGAGGAAAACACCGCGCGCAGCGGACCCTGCAGCGAGGACCAGTCCAGTTGTTCGGGCAGGCGCTTGAGGTGGGCCGGGGTGGCCACCAGCACCGACGGCTGCCGCGCCAACGCACTGACCAGGTCTTCATGGAAGAACCGGCGCGGCTGAATGGCGCGGCCGGCGGCCAGCGGCCACAGCACGCGGAACAACAGGCCATAGATATGCTGGTGCGAGACGGTGCCGTGCACCTGGGTGCCTTCCAGCTGCTCGCCGAACGCGGCCTGCAGCGCCTCCACTTCACGCGTGAGCTGGCGCATGCGCTTGACGATCGCGCTGGGCGCGCCGGTGCTGCCGGAGGTGAACACCACCAGTTCCAGCTGGTCTTCGTCCAGCGGCAGCAGTTCGCCCTCGACGTCGACGTCGGCATCGGGCTGCAGCGGGGCGTGGTGCGCGGGCACGTCACCTGCAAACCCGGCCACGCGCGGGCGCAGCGCATCCAGCGTAGCCGGCAGGTTGTCCCCGCCCAGGAAGACCCGCTTGCCGGCGTGCCAGGCGCCCAGCAGTGCGGCGGCAAAGGCCAGGGTGTCGTCGAAGTACAGGGCCCAGTCGCGTCCCGGCGCACGGGCGAACGCCTGTTGCCAGCGCATCACCTGCAGGCGGAAGTCCGGGTGCAACACCGCGCCGTGCTCGGCTTCGCCCACGATCCGGCCGGGCCGTGGCGACACCGCCAGCTGGTCCAATGCGATCCACTCAACCATGCGCGTGCGCCGCTTTCACCCGTCGCCGCACCAGCCACTCGCCACCAAACAGAGCACCCATCATCACGTACGCCAACAATCCGTTGTACAGCGCCCAGACCTGGTTGGACGCCCACAGCGCCGTGGCCAGGGCCAGACTTCCGTTGAGAACAAAGAAGCCGCACCAGATCCACGTGACGCGACGGGTATAGATCACGGCGAACGGCGGCAGGTCCGGCTCACTCAGCCGCGCCAGGCGCTCCACCGCGCTGGGCGGGAACCGCAGGCTGGTGGCAAAGATCACCAGCATCACCGCGTTCACCAGCGCCGGGTACAGCTTCAGCGGCAGGGCCTCGTTGAAGGCCGTAGCCACCAGGGCCAGCACCCCGGTGCCGAGGGCGGCCACCCACCACACCGGCTGGCGGGTGGTGAGCGCGCGCAGCGCGGCCAGCCCGAACAGCAACAGCGACAGCCAGCGCGGCTCGAACCGGCCCAGCGACAGGTACACCACCAGCGGGTATGCCAGCGACAGCAACGCAAACGCCGCGACGCGCACCCGGACCATGGTCAGTGTCCTGCGGCAGCCGTCAGGCGGCTGCTTGACCGGGCAGCAGCCCGTGCACCACGTCGACGATGTCCTGCACGGTACGCACGGCCTTGAAGGCCTCCGGCTGCAGGTTGCGGCCCAGCAAGGGCTTGAGCTGCACGATCAGGTCGACCGCGTCGATGCTGTCGATGTCCAGGTCGTCGTACAGACGGGCCTGGGGCGTGATGCGCGCCGGTTCGATCTCAAAGCTGTCCTTGAGGATCTTGACGATGCGATCGAAAAGTTCGTTCTTGGTCATGGCAAATCCTGACGCGCCGTTACGACGACTGGCGTGCGGCGACAAACTCGCCCAGGGCACGCACGCTGGAGAAATGGCGACGGGTCTCTTCCGAATCCGCAGACAGGCTGACACCGTACTTTTTCTGCAGGGCCAAACCAAGTTCAAGTGCGTCAATCGAATCCAACCCCAACCCCTCGACGAACAAGGGCGCTTCCGGGTCGATGTCTTCGGGAGTGATGTCTTCCAGCGACAGCGATGAAATGATCAATTCCTTGATCTCGTGCTCAAGTGCCTGCACGGCTTGGTTCTCCAGCGAAGTCAAAGTAATGGGCAAGATGATCGGTCACGCGCCGGGCCGCCAAGGCATCCCCCCTGGGCGTGTCGCCGGCCACCGCCAGGAACGGGGCGATCGGGAGATCTTCCCCGACTTCCAGCTGAACGTGAAAACGCCGTGATGGCACACGATACCATTTCTGGCCCTTGGTCAGGGTAGGCGGGGTGCAGGTGATCCTGACCGGGGTTATGTCCAGGCCACCGCGGACGGCGATGTTGGCCGCCCCGCGCTGCAGGCGCAGGGGCTGGCCGGGCACGGTGCGGGTGCCTTCGGGGAAGATGACCAAGGTGCCGCCGGCCTTGACCGCGGCGATGCAGTCATCGATCAGCCCCGCACCATCCTCATTGGACACATACCCTGCCGCCCGCACCGGGCCGCACATGAACGGGTTGCAGGCCACGGCCCGCTTGACCACGCAGTCGGCATTGGGCAACTGGGCGATCAGCAGGACCACGTCGATCAGGGTCGGGTGGTTGGCCAGGATCAGCAGTCCGTTGCGCTGAAGACGTTCAGCCCCGCGGATTTCATAGGTCATCACGCCCAGCCGGTGCATCAGGCCCACGTGGCTGGCGAAGCTGAGCTGGACCAACCGGCGCGCCAGCGTGCGGCGCCGGACCGGGTTGCGGACCAGGAACAGCAGCGGGAACAACACCCCGCCCAGCACCAGGCCGCCGATGCCGAACACGGCAAAGCTGAGCCCGGTGCCGAACACCCGCCAGGCATGGTTGAGACGGCCGGGACCGCGCTCAGCCATGGCGTTGCCAGGTCCATTGCTGGCCATCGGCGGCCAGCGTCAGGGTTGGATCGCCGGCCAACAGGAAGCGCAGCGCATCCAGACCGTGGGGCAGTGCGCCGGCCGGGCTGTCGGCCCCGGCCGCGCCCCAGCCCAGCGAGAGCCGGGTGCCGGGGCGATCGGCCCGGGCCAGCCGCCAGCACCAGGCGTAATAAGGATCGGGCTCGTCGGCGAAGCCGGCATACACCGGCGGCAAGGGCGATTCATACACGATCACCCGCACCTCGTCGGCGCCATCGGCCAACAGGCCGTAGGCCTCCACGCAGGCGGTTTCGACCGTGGCGCGGCCGGCGGCCAGGGCCAGGTAGTTGCCGCGGTGGCCGCGGGCGATGGAATACAGCGCGGCCACCGCGTTGTGTACCGACAGGCCGAACGCGGTCGGGGACATGCCGTGGTCGGCGCCCAGGCTGTCGAGCAGTTCCATCGAACGGGCCACGTCGCCATGGCGCGAGGCGAACACCAGCGGCACCTGGCCGGCGTCGTCGGGCTGCTCGCACCAGCACGCGGCCTGGATGGCCATGCGGCCCAGCCGCTCGATGCGGCGTCGTTGCATGGCCGGGACCTCGGCCAGCGCCGGGGTGTCATCGCCCTGCGGCAGCGCGGGCGCCTGTGCCCAGGCCTGCCACTGTTCCTTCGAGGTCAGTCCCGGTGCCCAGGCCGACCAATCCACCACTGAGAACTCGATCATTCACGCCAACATGTTGATGGGCACCAAGGCATCGCAGCGCACCGCCGTAAAAAGGAGCGCACGCTATCATGACACCCTTGGCACTGGCAGCTTTCACAATCTGAAATGAGCAGCACGATCCACGACGCAACGGCCCCGGCGGTCGCTTTTCCCCCAGGGGCGGCGGTGTTCAGCGCCGGCTACCTGCCGGCAGCGCTGCGCGAGGCCGCCCTGGCCGACCCGTGCACCCTGGCGGTGTTCGGCTTTGGCGCGCCTGCGACCTTCCCGGGCAACGATCCGCGCTGGCTCCAAGTGCCCCTGGCCGAACACGGTCCGGCGCAGGTGGAAGTCTGGCGGGGCGCGACGCCGGTGCAGTCGGGCGTCACCGACGGAGTGCGCTGGTCGCACAATGCCGCGCTGCTGTTCGGGGTGCTGGAGATCGACGAAGCCGAGGGCGACATCGAGACGGCCGCCGCCGACGCCTATGCGCGGATGAGCAGCTTCCTGGCGCACTGTGGGTTCCCGCACCTGCTGCGGACCTGGAACTACCTGGACGCGGTGACCGAAGGCGACGGCGACCAGGAACGCTACCGGCGCTTCTGCGTGGGCCGGGTGCGCGGGCTGCGCGAGCTGGACGAAGCGGCCCTGCCGGCCGCGACCTGCATCGGTCGCTTCGACGGGCACCGGCGCCTGCAGGTGTACTGGCTGGCCGGCCGCGAACCCGGCCTGCCCCTGGAAAACCCCCGCCAGGTAAGCGCGTTCCGCTACCCGCGCCAGTACGGCCCGCAGTCGCCCAGTTTCTCGCGGGCGCTGCTGGCACCGGCAGCAACCGGGCTGCCGCTGCTGCAGTCGGGCACGGCGGCGATCGTGGGCCATGTGTCCCAGCACACCGGCGCCGTGGAAGACCAGCTGCGCGAAACGCTGACCAACCTGCAGAGCCTGGTGGACGCCGCCCGACGGCAGCGTCCATCGCTGGCCGCCCAGCTCGGCGCCGATTCGGTACTCAAAGTGTATGTGCGGCGTGCCGAAGACATGCCGGCGGTGGCCGCCCAGATGGCCGCGTTACCCGGCCCACCGGCCTACGTAGTGCTGCACGCCGAAGTCTGCCGGGCCGAACTGCTGGTCGAAATCGAAGGCCTGCACGCCTGATACACGCTCGGCCGCGTCCTGCGTAGAGCCGACCGTTGGTCGGCTGCTCTCGACCCTTCTTTTGCGTCTGGCTCGTCCAACCGACGATGCACACTTTGCGGGGCGAGGGTGGTCAGATCCTGCCGGGACCGTTGAGCGGCATGGATGCCGCTCACGAGCCCCCAAGGATGGGTTCACGGCGTGTCCCGGCAGGGTCTGACCACCCTCGCCAACCCCGGAACATAAGAAGAGCCAGCGCCTCTCCTCCTCAGTGATACCCGGTATCGGAGCGCACCTTGCCGCGGAACACCCGGTACGACCACGCCGTGTAGCCCAGGATCACCGGCAGCAGCACCACCAGCCCGACCAGGCTGAAGCCCAGCGACGACGCCGGGGCGGCCGCCTCCCACAGCGTCATGCTCGGCGGCAGCAGGTAGGGCCACATGCCCAGCACCAGCCCGATGAAGCCCAGGATGAACAACGCCAGGGTCAACAGGAACGGCGGTAGGTCGCGGCGCGGGTGCATCGCACTGCGCCACAGCGCCACCGCCACGCCCAGCGTCAGCAGCGGCACCGGCGACAACCACCAGAAGTTGCCATCGCTGAACCAGCGCGCCATCAGGCGCGAATCCAGGAACGGCAACCAGGTGCTCACCAGCCCCATGAAGACGATCACCGCCACCACCAGCGGCCGCGTCAGCGTGCGCGCGAACGCCTGCTCACGCCCCTCGGTCTTCAGGATCAACCAGGTGCTGCCCAGCAGCGCATAGCCGAACACCACCGCCGCACCGGTCAGCATCGAGAACGGACTGAACCAGCTGAACGCACCGCCGGCGTAACGGCCATCCACGATCTGCAGGCCTTCCACCAGCGCCCCGAGAATCACCCCCTGCGCGAACGCAGCCAGCAGCGAGCCCAGCCCGAACGCCACGCTCCACAACCGCCGCGAGCGGTGCGCCTTGAAGCGGAATTCAAACGCCACCCCGCGGAACACCAGCGCCACCACCAGCAGCAGCACCGGCAGGTACAGCGCCGACAGCAGCGCCGCATAGGCCTTGGGGAAGGCCGCCATCAGCCCGGCCCCGCCCAGCACCAGCCAGGTTTCGTTGCCGTCCCAGATCGGCGCGGCGGTGTTCATCATGATGTCCAGCTGTTCTTCGTCCTCGGCCATCGGCGCCAGGATGCCGATGCCCAGTACGAAACCGTCCAGCACCACGTACATCAGCACGCCAAAACCAATCACCGCAAACCATGCCACCGGCAGCCAGGTTGTCATCTCCATGTCAGCGCTCCTCCAGCGGTTCGTCGGCACCGGACAGCGGCCGCGCCGGGGTATGACTGCCCGCGTCCAGCGCCGGCGCCGGCTCATGCGGCTTGGGCCCGGTGCGGATGATCTTCACCAGGTACCAGATGCCCCAGCCGAACACGAACGCATAGCCCACGATGTAGACGCCCAACGACAGCGCGGTCATCCAGGCACTCTGCGGGCCCACCGCGTCGGCGGTGCGCAGCACCCCGTACACCACCCACGGCTGGCGCCCCATCTCGGTCACGAACCAGCCCGATACCAGCGCGATGAAGCCGCTGGGCAGCATCCAGTTCCAGCCACGCACCAGCCAGCGCGACTGCAGCAGCTTGCCCCGCCACCACTGGAACGCCGACACCCAGGCCAGCAGCAGCATCAGCGTGCCCAGCCCGACCATGATCCGGAACGCGAAGAACACCGGCACCACCGGCGGCCGATCGCTGGCCGGTACCGAGGTGAGCGGGTCGAACGTTCCCTCCAGCGAATGGGTCAGGATCAGGCTGCCCAGCCGGGGAATGGCGATTTCATAATCGTTGCGCTCGGCTTTTTCGTTGGGCACCGCGAACACCACCAGCGGGACGCCTTCGCCCTGCCCTTCGGAATGCCAGTGCGCTTCCATCGCGGCAATCTTCATCGGCTGGTGCTTGAGCGTGTTCAAGCCATGCATGTCGCCCACGAAGATCTGCACCGGCACGGTCAGCGCGGCGAACGCCACGGCCGCCAGCAGCATCGTGCGCCCGGCTTCCACGTGCGTGCCCTTGCGCAGGTACCAGGCGCCCACGCCACCGATCACGAAACAGGTGGTGATGAACGAGCCCAGCGCCATGTGCGCCAACCGGTAGGGGAAGGAGGGGTTGAACACCACCTGCCACCAGTCCTGCGGGTGCACGATGCCGTCGATCAGCGCGTAGCCGGCCGGGGTCTGCAGCCAGCTGTTGGACGACAGGATCCAGAACGTGGAGAACAGCGTGCCCAGCGCCACCATGCAGGTGGAGAAGAAATGCAGCCGCGGCGAAACGCGGCCCCAGCCGAACATCATCACGCCCAGGAAGCTGGCCTCCAGGAAGAAGGCGGTGAGCACTTCATAGGTAAGCAGCGGCCCGATCACGCTGCCGGCCACCTCGCTGAGGCGCGGCCAGTTGGTGCCGAACTGGAAGGCCATGACGATGCCGCTGACCACGCCCATGCCGAAGGACACCGCGAAGATCTTCTGCCAGAAGAAATACAGCTCGCGCCAGACCGGGTTGCCGGTGCGCAGCCAGCGTGACTCCACGAAGGCCAGCCAACTGGCGGTGCCGATGGTGAAGGCGGGAAACAACACATGGAAACTGATGACGAACCCGAACTGGATCCGCGACAACAACAACGCGTCCACGTGACGCCTCCGACTGGTTTCTGAAATCCGCACCAGTCTGGGCCGGTATCCGTGAAAGGCACATGCGACCCGGTGACGCGCTGCTTCACTTTGTCGCAGGGGCTACCGCGAGCGTGAGGGCCCCTTAGCGGCCGGTAGGCCCCTGGTGCAAATGTCCCCCGGCCGCTGGGCGGCCTCCTCCTTTATTTTGCCCAGAAGCCTACCGGCCGCTACGGGGCTCGGCTTGCGGTAAGCAAGTGGACGCCGGGCATTTCGGGGCCTGTCGGTGGGTCGGGCGCTGGGGTCCCATACCCTTGGAGGCGAAATAAAGGAGGAGGGGTCGGCCGCAGGCCGACGCCGGGGGACATTCGCCGGAAAGGGTATGGGGCCCCAGCGCCCGACCCACCGACCACCGCTTGCCTTGCGCAGGAAGGGGCCACGCCCATGACCTGTGGCCCCTTCCTGCGGCCCTTGCGGCTGCTACGCTTGCGGGGTTTTCTACTACGGTGCCGCCCGCAATGCCCAGAACGCTGCCCTTGTCCCTGCTGCTGCTCGCCGCCCTCGGCGGGACCGCCCACGCGGCGCCCACGCCGATCACCATCGAGCAGGCCATGGCCGACCCCGACTGGATCGGCCCGCCGGTCGAAAGCGCGTGGTGGTCCTGGAACAGCCAGCAGGTGGAGTACCAGCTCAAGCGCACGGGCAGCCCGGTCCGCGACACCTTCCGCCAGCCGGTCAGCGGTGGCGTGGCCACCCAGGTGGCCGATGACCAGCGCAGCAGCCTGGACGTGGACAGCCCGGTGTACGACACCACCCGCCAGCGCGCGGTGTTCGTGCGCAACGGCGATGTGTTCCTGCGCGACCTGCGCAGCGGCGCGCTGACCCAGCTGACCCGCGGCAGCGAGAAGGCCAGCGCGGTCAACTTCGCCCGCGACGGCGGGGTGATCTGGCAGACCGGCCAGAACTGGTTCCACTGGACCGCCACCGGTGGCGTCCAGCAGGTAGCCAGCCTCAAGGCCGAAAAGAACCCCGACGATGCGCCCAAGGCCGACGTCCTGCGCGACCAGCAGCTGCGCACCCTGGCCACCCTGCGCAACGATCGCGCCCAGCGCGACGCGCTCAAGGCCCAGGAAGCCAGCTGGCGCCGCGCCGACGCCACCCGCGCGCCCGGCCCGGTCTACCTGGGCGCCGACGTGGAGATCGTCGGCAGCGCCCTCTCGCCGGACACCCGCAGCCTCATCGTGGTGACCAAGCCGAAGGGCTTCGACGAAGGCCGCGGCGGCAAGATGCCCAAGTACGTGACCGAATCGGGCTACGAAGAGTCCGAGGACACCCGCACCCGCGTGGGCCGCAACGATCCCGAGCCGCATTCCCTGTGGCTGGTCGATGCGGTCACCGGCACGGTCAAGCCGCTCTCGCTGGACCGCCTGCCCGGCATCGGCACCGACCCGCTGGCCGCACTGCGCAAGGCCGCCGGCAAGGACGCACTCAAGGGCAACCGCCCGCTGGAAGTGCTGGCCGGCCCCGGCAACCCCGGCATCCGCTGGAGCGCCGACGGCCAGCAGGCCGCGATCATGCTGCGCGCCAACGACAACAAGGACCGCTGGATTGCCAGCGTCAGCCCCGCCAGCGCCACGCTGGAAAACCGCCACCGCCTGACCGACAGCGCCTGGATCAACTGGGGCTTCAACGACTTTGGCTGGTCCAACGACAACCGCACGCTGTGGCTGCTGTCCGAAGAATCGGGCTACGCGCACCTGTATACCCAGCAGGGCACCGCCAAGCCGCAGGCACTGACCGGCGGCAAGTGGGAAACCTCGATGCCGGTGCCCAGCGCCGACGGCCGCGGCTTCTACTTCCTGTGCAACCAGCAGAGCCCGGGCGACTACGAAGTCTGCGCGGTCGACACCGCCAGCAGGCAGGTGCGTGAGCTGACCGCGCTCAACGGCGTCGAAGACTTCTCGCTGTCCCCGGACGGCCAGCAGCTGCTGGTGCGTTACTCCGGCGCCTACCTGCCGGCGCAGCTGGCCGTGGTGCCCACCAGCGGCGGCCAGGCCAAGGTGCTCACCGACACCCGCACCGCCGCCTACAAGGCCCGCGAGTGGGTGCAGCCCAAGCTGGTGCAGGTGCCGTCCAAGCATGGCGCCGGCGTGGTCTGGGCCAAGTATTACGGCCCGGAGAACCCCGAACCGGGCAAGCAGTACCCGATTGCCATGTTCGTGCACGGTGCCGGCTACCTGCAGAACGTCCACCAGCGCTACCCGGCCTACTTCCGCGAGCAGATGTTCCACAACCTGCTGGTGCAGCAGGGCTACATCGTGCTCGACATGGATTACCGCGGCAGCGAAGGCTACGGCCGCGACTGGCGCACCGCCATCTATCGCAACATGGGCCACCCGGAGCTGGAAGACTACAAGGACGGCCTGGACTGGCTGGTGGCCACCAAGCAGGGCGACCGCGACCACGCCGGCATCTACGGCGGCTCCTACGGTGGCTTCATGACCTTCATGGCGCTGTTCCGCTCGCCGGGCACGTTCAAGGCCGGTGCCGCGCTGCGCCCCGTGGTCGACTGGCACCAGTACAACCACGGCTACACCGCCAACATCCTCAACACCCCGGACATCGACCCGGAGGCGTACCGCAAGTCGTCGCCGATCGAATACGCCGACGGCCTGCAGGACCACCTGCTGATCGCGCACGGCATGATGGATGACAACGTGTTCTTCCAGGACTCGGTCAACCTCACCCAGAAGCTGATCGAGCTGCACAAGGACAACTGGTCCATCGCGCCGTACCCGCTGGAGCGCCATGGCTACGTCCGTCCGGACTCGTGGCTGGACCAGTACAAGCGCATCCTCAAGCTGTTCAACGACACTTTGAAGTAAGTGGCGGCGCAGGCCAGCCACCCCGCGGCGCCGATCGAGATCGTCGCCGCGGTCATCCTGGATGCCACCGGCCAGGTGCTGGTGGTGCGCAAGCACGGCTCGGATACCTTCATCCAGCCCGGGGGCAAACCCGACCCGGGCGAAGCGCCGCTGCAGGCGCTGGCACGTGAACTGCACGAGGAACTGGGCGTGCAGCTGGACCTGGCCAGCGCCCAGGCGCTGGGACGTTTCGACGCCTGGGCGGTGCACGAACACGGCCGCCGGGTACGGGCCCAGGTGTGGCGGGTGCAGGTCACCGGCACACCGCAGGCGCAGGCGGAAATCGCCGAGTTGGCCTGGGTTCCCCTGCAGGCGCCGCATGGGCGGCGCTTGGCAGCCTTGAGCGAAGACCATATCCTGCCCGCGGCCGCACGCGCGGTGGCCGCGGGCTGATGCCCGTGGCCGACTCCAACAGGACACCGGATGTCATCGCCCCCGCAATTACCTAGTGCCCAGCCGCCCGTAGACCCGCTGGCGCCCCCGAAATTCCTGTCGCCGATGGCCAAGTCGGTGCTGCTGGTGTGCGTGGCCTCCGCCGTGGGCTGGGCCATTGCGGCGCTGGTCGTCGGCCCGCTGTCGATCGGCGCCTTCCTGCAGGAGCAGGTGGAAACCCGGGATGTGGCCTGGCTGTCACCGCCGCTGCAATGGCTGACCACACATGCGCTGGGCATCTGCGTGGCCATGCTGCTCACCTGCCTGGTGGGCGTGGTGGCGTGCGTGGGCATGCTGCGCCGTGAACAATGGGCGGTGTGGCTGTTCATCGTGTTGCTGGTGGTGACCGCACTGCTGAACTTCGTTGCCGCGTGGGCGATGGACGATGCAATGGCGCACCTGTCGCAGTACCTGACGCGGCACGCTGACACCCCCGAGATGCGCCAGCTGCGCCACGACCTGCAGCTGCAGCGCATCGTCCTGAGCGGCATGCTGGTGCTCACTGCCGTGGGCTTTGCCGGCCTGCATGGCTGGTTGGCCGCACGCCTGCTGCGTCCCGACGTGCGCGCCTGGCTGCAACGCTGATACCTGGCCCGGCCGGCCCCTGCGCCCGTGCCGACGCCCCCCGATTTCCACCCAAGGATGCTGTTGTGACTTCTGTTGTTTCCGCGCGCCGCCGCTTCATCGGCTGGCGTGCCCTGGCCGTTCTCGTTCTGGCCGCCGCCAGCCTTCCCGCCGCTGCCCAGTCCATGGCCTGCGGCACGTACAAGCAGGACGATGGCAACGCCACCCTGATCCTGGAAAGCGAGGGCCACGGCTTCCTGACGTCGGCCCACTCGCCCACCGAGGAACTGCGCATCGCACGCAGCGAGGATGTGCTGGGCATGGTCAACCTGGCCACCGGCCGCATGGAGAACTGGACCTTCGGCGAGGGCGACCGCACCCTGACCGGCGGATACCACGATTTCGTGCGCGAGAAGGCCGCGGCCTGCAAGCCGTTCTATGCGGTCGAGGAAGGCAGCTGCCGCGCCGATCCGGTGGGCTGCCTGGAGCACTACGTCGAGGCCAAACCGGTGCAGCTGCGCCAGTGGTGCAGCGAAGACGTGCCGGTGGCCTGCAAGCGCCTGATCGAGGTCTACCAGGAACAGGCCAACGCAGCCGCCCCGGAAGAGCCGCCGCCGTTCCCCATGCCGGCGCAGTGCGATGAAACCGCCAAGGAATTCGACCCGGTGGTCTGCCTGCGCCTGGGCGAAACCATGGCAGGCGAGATCATGGGCAAGGCGATCATGGGGCTGAGCCACGCATCGCAGGCCGTACTGCCGTCCGAGCAGCTGATCGAACTGGCAGGCCTGTGCAAGCAGCACCCTCGCGAGGAATTCTGCCAGAGCGTCGCCGAGGCACAGTGGAACGCCGGCCGGTTGCTGGAGGCCCGCGACGCCCTGCAGCACGCCTGCAGCACGCGCGCCGACGCCCATGCCTGCACACTGGTCGCCCCGCTGGTCGGGTTGTCGGCGGCGGCGCTGTCGCCGGTGCCCGCCACCACCCTGCCCTGTGGCCGCTACGAGGCCGAGAACGGCCTGCCCTCGGACCTGCAGTTCGGCGATGCCGGCGTGGTCCAGCTGAGCGGCTACGCCACGCGCCTGCGTGCCCGCGTGCAGGACGGGCGGATCCACCTGCGCCGCGACATCGGCGACGATGTCGTGCTGCAGACCACGCGCGACGGCAGCCTGGTGGGCATGGACGGCAACACCCGTTTTGCCCACTACACGCGTCAACCCGGCGCCGCCGGCGCCTGCAGCGCACCGCTGAGCTTCACCGAGATTCCGCAGCCGCTGGACTGCCCCACGCTGGATCGCGAAGGCGGTCCGGAGGCCTGCTGCAAGGCCGGTCAGCTGCTGGGCTGCAAGCTGGCCGCCAGCGCGCGTGCACGTGATGAAGACTGGAAAAGCACGCTGCCCTACTACGCCGCGCTGTGCACCGCCGGCGTGCGCGATGGCTGCGTGGGCCTGGCCGAGGTCTACGTGCATACCGGTGACGAAGCGGTGCCGAACATGTTGACCGCCATCTGCGCCAAGGGCGGCGCTACCCACATCGCCTGCGACGTGGACGCGACCCGTGATTGGCCGGCACTGCGCGCGATGGTGCGTGCGATCGCCGAGGAGGCCGCAGGCGGCGAGTGACGCCTGCGACGGCGGCGCGGCGCCAACGGCCGTAAGCGACAGCCACGGTTGCGCCGGCCGCCTCGCTACCCTGCAGCCCGGTCTCCGGCCTGCGGTAAAGTAGCGCCATGAACGAATTCGAGCGCGTACGCAGCTACCTGACCGACCTGCAGGACCGCATCTGTGCGGCCATCGAGGCCGCCGACGGCCAGGCTCGGTTCGCCGAAGACCAATGGCAGCGCGCCGAGGGTGGTGGCGGCCGCACCCGCATCCTGCGCGATGGCGCGGTGTTCGAGCAGGCCGGCATCGGCTTCTCCGACGTGGCCGGCACCCGCCTGCCCCCGTCGGCGTCAGCCAACCGGCCGGAGCTGGCCGGTGCCTCGTGGCGGGCCACCGGGGTATCGCTGGTGTTCCACCCGGCCAACCCGTACCTGCCCACCACCCATGCCAACGTGCGCTATTTCCGCGCCGAGCGTGATGGCGTGGAAGTGGCGTCGTGGTTCGGCGGCGGCTTCGACCTGACCCCGTTCTATCCGTTCGATGAGGACGTGCAGCAGTGGCACCGCGTCGCGCACGACCTGTGTGCGCCGTTTGGCGAAGGGCGCTATGCCGATCACAAGCGCTGGTGCGACGAGTACTTCTTCCTGCGCCACCGCAATGAAACGCGCGGCGTGGGCGGGCTGTTCTTCGACGACCTGCACGGTGACTTCGAACGCGATTTTGCCTACCTGCGCGCGGTCGGCGATGGCTTCCTCGACGCCTACCTGCCGATCGTGGCACGTCGCAAGGACATGCCGTACGGCGAGCGTGAGCGCGAGTTCCAGCTGTACCGCCGCGGCCGCTACGTGGAGTTCAACCTGGTCTACGACCGCGGCACGCTGTTCGGCCTGCAGAGCGGCGGGCGCAGCGAGAGCATCCTGATGAGCCTGCCACCGCGGGTACGCTGGGAATACGGTTTCCAGCCCGAAGCCGGCAGCGACGAAGCCCGCCTGGCCGACTACCTGGTTCCGCGCGACTGGGTGTAACCGGACGCGGCACCGCAGAGGCCGGTGCGTTACCGAGGGTGGAATCGCGCACGGCCGATGGTCGCCCCGGCGGGTGGTAGAGCCACCCCATGGGTGGCTGCGGTACCCAACGAAGGCAGCCACCCATGGGGTGGCTCTACCGGCGACGAACGAAGGCAGCCACCCATGGGGTGGCATTACCCCTTCTTCGGCACGATGGTGATGTGGCCGTTGATTTCCAGCACCGCCAGCGCGACATCGTCGATCGACAGGCAACCCTGTTGGCGCAGCGCCGCATCGACATCGGCCGACGTGACCATTTCGCGCCGCAGCACCGAATCCAGCAGCTTGCCGTCGCGCGCGATCAGCACCGGCTCGCCTTCAACCAGGGTTTCCACGCGCCGGCTGCGCGTGCTCAACCACCCCACCCCGTAGTTGAGCAGGATCAGCGTGGCCGCCAGCAGCAGCCCGCCGCCAAGCGACGTGTCCTTGCCCAGCAGGGCGTTCTGCACCGCATTGCCCAGCAGCACGATCAGCAGCACATCGAACGGGGTGATCTGGCCCAGCGCGCGCTTGCCCGACAACCGCACCATGCCCAGCACCAGCACGTACACCACCACCGCGCGCAGGATGAATTCCCACCACGGCATGGCCAATGCAAACAGATCGCTCATGCGGTTCTCCCCGGGTCCAGCCCACAGCATGGGCCGCGCGCAGGGCAAACGGCAATCGGCAGCGCGGGGGCCTGTCCTGCGGCGGGCCGCGCGGAGTTTATGGCGCCCCAAATAAAAAGCCCCGCCGACCAGGGGGAGGTCAGCGGGGCCGGGGAACGGGCGCTTGGGGAGGAGCCCCCGTTCCGAGATCTGCTCCAGGGGATGGGAGAGATCCACAACAGGCGTTGCGCCTGTCGAGGTCTATAAAAGCACCCCGAACATTGATAGTTCGTGAAGGGGCCCAATTAATGAAAGCTCTGTAGGGGAAACATTCATCCGACAGTCAGTTTTTCAGGGCGCCATGAACCAATTCAGCTGTTTGAGCGTGATTTCCGTCTCAGTGCGCCTCATCCCAGTTATCGCCGACGCCGGCGTCCACCACCAACGGCACCCGCAACTGGGCTGAAGACGACATCAGTTCCACCACCTTCAAACGCAAGGTATCGAGAAACTCACTTTCGGTTTCAAACACCAGTTCATCGTGCACCTGCATGATCATCCGCGCCTGGTCGCCCTGGCCCTGCAGCCACCCGTCCACTTTCACCATCGCCCGCTTGATGATGTCGGCCGCGGTGCCCTGCATCGGGGCGTTGATGGCCGCCCGTTCAGCCCCGGCGCGCAGGCCCTGGTTGCGGGCGTGAATGTCGTTCAGGTACAGCCGGCGGCCTTCCAGGGTTTCCACATAGCCCTGGTCGCGGGCCTGCTGGCGCATGCGCTCCATGAAGTCGCGCACGCCCGGGTAGCGGCTGAAGTACAGCGCCACGTAATCCTGGGCCTGGCCGCGGTCGATGCCCAGGTTGCGGGCCAGCCCGAACGCGCTCATGCCGTACATCAGGCCGAAGTTGATCGCCTTGGCCGCGCGGCGCTCGTTCGGGGTGACCTCGTCCAGCGCGCGCCCGAACACCTCGGCCGCGGTGGCCCGGTGCACGTCCACGCCCTGTTCGAAGGCGCGCACCAGGCCCGGGTCTTCGGACAGGTGGGCCATGATCCGCAGCTCGATCTGCGAGTAATCGCAGGCCAGGATCTTGCGCCCGGGCGGGGCCACGAACGCACGGCGGATGCGGCGGCCGTCGTCGGTGCGGATCGGGATGTTCTGCAGGTTCGGGTCCGACGAAGACAGCCGGCCGGTGGCCGCGCCGGACTGGTGGTAGCTGGTGTGGACCCGGCCGGTGTCCGGGTTGACCATCTCCGGCAGCTTGTCGGTGTAGGTGCTGCGCAGCTTGGCCAGCCCGCGGTACTCCAGGATCACCCGCGGCAGCTCGTGCTGCTCGGCAATGGCCTCCAGCGCCTCTTCATTGGTGCTGGGCTGGCCCTTGGGGGTCTTCACCAGCGCCGGCAGCTTCAGTTCGTCGAACAGTACCGCCTGCAGCTGCTTGGGCGAATCCAGGTTGAAGGTGTGGCCGGCCAGCTCGGTGGCCTTCTGCTGGGCGGCCAGCATGCGCACGCTCAGGTCCTGGCTCTGGCGGCGCAGTTCGGCCATGTCGATGTGCACGCCGTTGGCTTCGATCCGGGCCAGCACCGGCACCAGCGGCATTTCGATGTCGCGGTACACCCCGTCCAGCGACGGAACAGCCAGCAGCTGTGGCTGCAGCACGCGGTGCAGGCGCAGGGTGATGTCGGCGTCTTCGGCGGCATAGCGGCCTGCCTCGTCCAGGCCCACCTGCGAGAACGGGATCTGCTTGGCACCCTTGCCGGCCACGTCCTCGAACTTGATCGTGGTGTAGCCCAGGTAGCGCATTGCCAGCGAATCCATGTCGTGGCGGGTGGCGGTGGAATTGAGCACGAAGCTCTCCAGCATGGTGTCGTCGTGGTAGCCCTGCACGTCGATGCCATGCCGGCGCAGCACGTGCAGGTCGTACTTGCCGTGCTGGCCGAGCTTCTTCTTGTCGGGGTTTTCCAGCACCGGGCGCAGCGCGGCCAGTACCTGTTCGGCGCCCAGCTGGGCCGGCGCGCCGGGGTAGTTGTGGCCCACCGGGATGTAGGCGGCCCTGCCCGGCTCGACCGCCAGGCTGATGCCCACCAGGTTGGCGCGCATCGCATCGAGCGCGTCGGTTTCGGTGTCGAAGGCGATCAGGTCGGCCGCCTCGGCGCGCTGCACCCAGGCATCCAGCTGTTCGGTGGTGAGCACGGTCTCGTACTCGCCGGGCGCCGACAGCGCCGGATCGACCTCGGCCGCCGTTTCCGCCGGCGCGCTGCGTGCGTACCCGGCGGCGGTGCCACGCAGGCTCACCGTGGCGTCGCTGGCGGCCACTGCCGCCGCGGCCGGGCCTCCCAGCTCCTTCAGCGCCTGGGTGAAGCCGTAGCGCAGGTACAGCTCGCCCAGGGTGGGTACGTCCGGGTCGCGCAGTGCCAGCGTGCGCGGGCTGGACTCCAGCGGCACGTCGGTGCGGATGGTGACCAGTTCGCGGTTGAGCGGCAGGCGCTCCAGCGCCGCGCGCAGGTTCTCGCCGATCTTGCCCTTCATGCCCGGTGCGGCGGCCATCACCCCGTCCAGGTTCTGGTACTCGGCCAGCCACTTGGCGGCGGTCTTGGGGCCGCACTTCTCCACGCCGGGCACGTTGTCCACGGTGTCGCCCATCAGCGCCAGCAGGTCGACGATCTGGTCGGCGCGCACGCCGAACTTGTCCATCACCGCCGCATCCGAATCCATCCGGCTGCCGGTCATGGTGTTGACCAGTTCGATGCCCGGGCGGACCAGCTGGGCGAAGTCCTTGTCGCCGGTGGAGATGGTCACCTGCAGGCCGTCCTGGTGGCCCTGCAGGGCCAGCGTGCCGATCACATCGTCGGCTTCCACGCCGGGGATGCGCAGGATGCTCAGGCCGAGCGCTTCGACGATACGGCACATCGGCTCGATCTGCGGACGCAGGTCGTCGGGCATCGGCGGGCGGTTGGCCTTGTAGTCGGCATACAGGTCGTCGCGGAAGGTCTTGCCGGGCGCATCGACCACGAACGCCACGTAGGCCGGGCGCTCCTTCAAGGTGGCGCGCAGCATGTTGACCACACCGAACAGCGCGCCGGTGGGTTCACCGTGGGCGTTGGTCAGCGGCGGAAGCGCGTGGAACGCGCGGTACAGGTAACTGGACCCGTCAATCAGGACTAATCGGCTCATGCGACGATTCTACGCGCCCGCCCGCGCCGACCCCAGACACGCCGACGACGACGCGTGGGGCATAATCGACCTTCACTTTGTACAAGGACCTCGGCCCATGAAGACCCTGTTGCTGGTTGGCCTGCTCGCGCTGGCCGGTTGTGCCACCACGGGCGGCGGCGGTAAGCCCCCGGTCGATGTGAGCGGTGCCGATGTGTCCAGCAAGACACTGGCCAACGGCGACACGCTGCAGGAATACCGCGTGGGTGGCCAGCTGCGGATGGTCAAGGTGACGCCTGCGCAGGGCCCGGCGTTCTACATGTACGACCGCAACGGCGATGGCCGCATGGACAGCGACAAGGACGGCGTGTCGCCGGTGTATTGGAAGCTCTACAGCTGGTGACGGCAGGCGCCCCGCCCGCCACGCGGTTGGAACGCTGCTTGCATCGACAGGTTCTCCGGACTTTGCCTTGTTTCAGTAGATGAATACGCCCGAACGCCGCCAGCCGCCCGACCCCGCCCAGCTGCGGGCCGGGCTCACCGCCGAGCAACGCCAGGCCGTGGAAACGCTGGAACACTTTGGCTGGCACCTGCGCTTCGTGCGCCGCCCGCTGTTCCGCGACCCGATCCCGGTCCTGTTCGACCGCAGCGGCGAACGCTTCGTGGTGCTGCAGCCTGACGGCAGCCTGGATGAATCGCAGACGCTGAAGCTGCGGCCGTAGCGGTGAACGCACCCTCAACACACCCACGGTAGTGCCGGCCGCTGGCCGGCTCCTCGGCAAACCCTACCCAACACGGTAGTGCCGGCCGCTGGCCGGATCCTCGTAAAACCTGGCATGGTCGGGAGCCGGCCAGCGGCCGGCACTACCGGGACGCGGCTATGCGGCGCCGTCCGTCAACGGATCACCAGCACCGGCACGGTGCTGCGCGCCAGCACCTCGGCGGTCTGGCTGCCCAGCAGCACGCGGGTGACGCCGCGGCGGCCATGCGAGGTCATCACGATCAGGTCGCTGTTGCGCTCGACGGCGGTATCGATGATGCCGTCGGCCGCATACCGGTCCAGCACGTGCACCACATTGGCACGCAGGCCCTGCGCCTCGGCGGTGGCCTTGGCCGGGGCCAGGACCTTCTGCGCGGTCTCTTCGCGGTCGGCCTTGTACTCGGGGCTGTTCATGTAGCCCACGCTCCAGCCCATCGCGTCGTACATGCCCACCGCCCACGGCTCGGACACGGTCACGATGTCGACCTCGGCATTCAGATCCTTGGCCAGCTCCAGGCCTTTGAGCAGGCCCTTTTCAGACAGCTCCGAACCGTCGGTGGCAATCAGGATTCGCTTGTACATGGCAGGGCTCCTTCCGGTGCAGTGTGGGACCACCATTGCACACCCGGCGTGGAGGCCGCGCCTTGAGCCGGATCAATCGCGCGGGGGCACCACGCGTGCGGGGTTGCCCACCACGGTGGCACCGGCCGCCACGTCGCGGGTGACCACGCTGCCTGCACCCACCACCGCGTCGTCGCCAATGCTCACGCCTGGCAGCAGGATGGCGCCACCGCCGATCCACACATTGCGCCCGATTCGCACCGGTCGCGCCAGCTCCAATCCCTGCGCCCGCGCCTGCGGGTCACGCGGGTGGTCGGCCGCGTAGATCTGCACTGCCGGGCCGATCTGGGTGCCATCGCCGATGTGCACCTCGGCCACGTCCAGGATCACGCAGTTGTAGTTGAGGAACACCCCGGTGCCCAGGTGGATGTGGCTGCCGTAGTCGCAATGGAACGGCGGGCGGATCACCGTGCCGTCGCCGACCGCGCCGAGGCGCTCGCGCAGCAGCGCACGGCGGACATCCGGCGCCTCGGCCAGGGCGGCGTTGTAGCGCACCATCCAGGCCTTGGCCGCCGCCATCTCGGCCCGCAGCTGCGGGTCGCCCGGCCGGTAGGGTTGGCCGGACAGCATCTTGTCCTTCTCGCTCAGCGCCATGATCGTTCCTGCAATGCGGCTGCTGATGATGCCGGTTCGCCACGATGCCGGTAAGCCCGCAGCGCGCCCGGTTCAGCGCAGGCGCAGCTGCCGCCGCGGTCCGCGCGTGACAACCAGCGTGGCCACCGCCAACGCGACCGCGGTGGCCCAGAACGGCCAGGACGCCAGCAACGCGCACAGGCCATCCGGGCGCGGTTCGCAGCGCAGCCGGACCAGGTCCAGGCCACCGCCGTGTTGCAGGCAGGCGTAGGCATGCTCGAACAGGGCCACGACCGGTGCCACCCAGTCTGCCGACAGCGTCAGCGCAACCAGGACAGCCAACAGGTACGGAGTTCCCTTGTTCATTTGCGCGCTCCCAGCGGACAGCGCCAGACTCTGGTCGCCGCGCCGGACCGCCACAAGCGGCACGCGACGAAGCGGCTGAAATGCGGGATGAGTGCACGGCCATGGCCGACGAGTGGGGGCGCCGGCGCCCGCGGCCGGCGGCCCTGCGCCGCCCTACCGTCCGTCGGCGCGTGACTTCCGGCAGTCACCACGGCCCCACCAGCGCCGTACGGTGGCGGCAACCGGTCCTTCCACACCGGCACCCGGAGCGGCACGATGGCAACGCAGCAGCGGACCGGCCGCCTGGCCGGAGGGGTGTATCTGGTGGTGATCGCCACCGGCATCTTCAGCCTGGCCTATGTGCCCTCGCGGATCAGCGTCGGCGACGATCCCGCCGCCACCGTGGCCAACGTGATCGCGCATGCCGACCTGTTCCGCGCCGGCATCGCCGCCTTCGCGCTGGAGCAGATCGCCTTCCTGCTGCTACCGCTGCTGCTGTATCGCGTGTTCTCTGCGGCGCATCGCCCGGCGGCCACGCTGATGGTGGCACTGGCGGTCACCGGAGTACCGATCGCGCTGGCCGCACTTTCCCATCGCCTGGAGGCGGTGACCCTGCTCACCGACCCGGCGCTGGCGCGGGCGCTGTCGGGCGGGCAGCTGCAGATGCTGGCGATGGCCGCGCTGAAAAGCTGGAGCAGCCACATCTCCCTGGCCAGCCTGTTCTGGGGCCTGTGGCTGCTGCCGTTCGGCTGGCTGGTGTGGCGCACGCGCGCCATACCGCGCGTGCTCGGCGTGCTGCTGATGCTCGGCGGCATCGGCTACCTGCTCAACGTGTTCGGCGAGCTGCTGATCCCCGGCTACGCCACGACGGCACTCTCCAACTACGCCACGCTGCCCGCTTCGCTCGGTGAGATTGGCAGCGGCCTGTGGCTGACCCTGTTCGGGGCGCGCCCCCCCGACCTTGTCCCGCCCCGGGTGGCGCGCGCGGTCAACGACTGACCGTCACCTGCCACCCGCCCTCGTGCGGCTGCCAGTCGAACTCGACCGGCAGGAATTTCTCGATCAGGCGCGCGTGCAGCCGACCAACGGTCGGCTCTACCGGGGTTGGCGGCCTGCCAACGGTCTGGGGTTCGGTAGAGCCGACCGTTGGTCGGCTGCACGCACACCCGGCACCGTTACACGGTGATCAGGCGATCTTCACTACGCGCGCGCCCTGGCACAGCGGGTAGGTGGCGACCAAGTCGGCGATGCGCTCGCGCAAGGTCTCGAACGACACGCCGTACAGATACAGCGCGGTCTCGGTCGGCCCCTGCCACCAGCTGCAGATCTCGCCCACGCCTTCAATCCGCTCGACGATCTGCTCGAACACATAGTTCGAGTCGCACTGCTCGTAGACCTCATCGGGCAGGTCGGTGCCGTTGAGGTACAGCGCCAGGCCTTCGGTGACGCCGAACGGCTGGTCCGGTTCGCCTGCACGCTGGATCAGCGAGCCCTTCGGCGCGCCCAGCTGTTCCAGCAGTTCGATCACGCCCGGCAGCGAGGCCGGGTCGGTCAGGGCAATCTCGATATCGCCGTAGTCCACTTCGCCCTCGTCGGTCAGCGCGGTGCCGCCGCCGGTAAGCTGGCCCAGCTCAGCGCTTTCCAGCAGCGCATCGAGCGGATCCTCGAACAGCTCATGGCGATGCTCGGGTTGCAGCTTGGCATTCAATTTGACGGTGACGTGCAGCGGGGAATCGGTCATGGGGGTGGCCTGTGCCAACGGAATACGCCCCATTGTAGTGCCGGCCGCTGGCCGGCTCCCGATAACAGCCGAGCGAAGAGCAGCCGGCCAGCGGCCGGCACTACCGCGGCAGGGCCAACAGCGCCGGCTACAAGACCCGGCGCGTCATCCGTGGCGCGCCGGGCTCAGAGCACGGTGAGGTTGGCGTAGGCCATCACCAGCCACTTGCTGCCGGCGTCGGCGAACTCCACCTGCACGCGCGCGTGCTGGCCGTTGCCCTCGTAGTCGGTGACCATGCCTTCGCCGAATTTCGGGTGGTTGACCAGCGCGCCCAGCTTCAGCGGCGGCGCCTCCAGCGCGGCGTGGCCCATCACCCGGTTGGCACCGAGCGAGGCGGTGCGCGAGACCTGCACCTTGGGCCGCACTTCGTTGAGCAGTTCCCGCGGGATCTCGCGCAGGAAGCGCGACGGCACGTTGTAGTTTTCCTGCCCGTGGATGCGCCGCGATTCGGCGTAGCTGAGCACCAGCTTCTGCCGCGCGCGGGTGATGCCCACGTACGCCAGGCGGCGCTCTTCCTCCAACCGCCCGCTTTCTTCCAGCGAGCGTGCGCTCGGGAACAGGCCATCTTCCATGCCGGCCAGGAACACGATCGGGAACTCCAGGCCCTTGGCCGAGTGCAGCGTCATCAGCTGCACGCCCTCCTCGCCCGCCTGGGCCTGGCCTTCGCCGGCCTCCAGCGAGGCGTAGGACAGGAACGCGACCAGTTCGCTCATGGTCTCGCCGGTCTCTTCGATGTCGTCCTCGCGGCGCACGAACCGCGAGGCCACCGACACCAGTTCGTCCAGGTTGTCCGCGCGCGATTCGGAATCCAGCGCGTTGCGGCTTTCCTTGGACCAGTGTTCGCGCAGGCCCGAACGCACCAGCACGTGGTCGATGCGCTCGGCCAGGGTCATCTCGCCGGCTTCGCCATGCAGCTGGTTGACCAGGGTGAGGAAGCCGGCCAGCGCGTTGCGTGCGCGCGCCGCCAGTTCATTGCCCTGGGTGGTGAGCATGGTGGCTTCCCACAGCGAAATCGCGTGGCTGCGCGCCAACCGCCGCACTTCATCCAGGGTCCGGTCGCCGATGCCACGCGTAGGCGTGTTCACCGCGCGCTCGAAGGCGGCGTCGTCGTTGCGGTTGGTCATCAGCCGCAGGTAGGCCAGCGCGTCCTTGATTTCGGCACGCTCGAAGAAGCGCATGCCGCCATATACGCGGTACGGCACCTGCTCGGAGATCAGGGCTTCTTCAAACGCGCGCGACTGCGCGTTGCTGCGGTAAAGCACCGCAGCATCGCCATAGCTGCCACCGTCGCGCACCCACTGGCGCGCGCGCTCGACCACATAGCGCGCCTCGTCCATTTCGTTGTAGGCCGCGTACAGGTCGATCGGGTCACCGTCGCCGCTGTCGGTCCACAGTTCCTTGCCGATGCGGTCGGGGTTGTGCGCGATCACCGCGTTGGCCGCGCCCAGGATGTTGGCGCTGGAGCGGTAGTTCTGCTCCAGGCGCACGGTCTGTGCGCCGGGGAAATCCTTCAGGAAGCGCTGGACGTTCTCGACCTTGGCGCCGCGCCAGCCGTAGATGGCCTGGTCATCGTCGCCGACCACGAACACGTGGCCGCTGTCGCCGGCCAGCACGCGCACGAAGGCGTACTGGATGGCGTTGGTATCCTGGAACTCGTCCACCAGGATTTCGCGGAAGCGCGAGCGGTAATGGGCCAGCAGCGCGGGGTTGTCGCGCAGCAGTTCATGCGCGCGCAGCAGCAGCTCGGCGAAGTCGACCAGGCCGGCGCGGTCGCAGCGTTCCTGGTAGGCGATGTACGCCTGGCGCATGGTTTCCAGCCACGCGTCGTGCGGCTCGGGCTGGATGTGCTGCGGGCGGCGGCCTTCATCCTTCTGCTCGTTGATCCACCACGCGATCTGCTTGGGCGGGTGCTTGCTGTCGTCGATCTCCAGCTGCTGCACCACGCGCTTGACCAGCCGCAGCTGGTCGTCCGAATCGAGCACCTGGAAGCTGTCGGGCAGCTTGGCGTCCTGGTAGTGCAGGCGCAGCAGGCGGTGGGCCAGTCCGTGGAAGGTGCCGATCCACGCGCCGCGGCTGCCCTGCGGCAGCTGCAGGTCGATGCGGTGGCGCATCTCGCCGGCGGCCTTGTTGGTGAAGGTCACCGCAAAAATGCCATGGGTGGGCACGCCGCAGACTTCATTCAGCCAGGCGATGCGGTGGATAAGTACGCGGGTCTTGCCGGAACCGGCACCGGCAAGCACCAGATGGTGGCCGGGCGGGGCGGACACAGCTTCGCGCTGGGCGGGGTTGAGCCCGTCGAGCAAGTGGGAGACATCCATCGGGCTATTTTACGCCCTCCGCGCCCTCCCTGCGTCAGGGTTTGCGGCCGGCGGCTTCGTCCTTCAGGCGGGCGTCCAGCTGGGCGCGTCCGTTCTGCGCGTAACGCTGGCAGGCCCCCGCCTCCACCAACGGCGGCGTGCCATCGCCCGCCAGGCGGGCGAACAGATCGCTGCCCAGCGGATGCGGCGTCACGTGGATGTCGCAGGGCAGCGCGGCAAGGGTGTCCAGGCCGCGGCGGAACGCGGCCACCATCTCCGGATGATCCAGGTAGCGGTACTGCGCATCGGAGATGGCGCTGACGCTGTCGGTGTAGGCGATGTCCAGGCAGCGTGCGCCCTCGCAGGAACGCCATGTCCAGCTGGTGCCACCGGGGGTGTGGCCTGGCGTGGCATGCGCGGTCAGCGCCAGCGGGCCAACGCGGACCACCTCGCCGTCGCCGATCACCGCAACGTCGGCCACCGGCGGGAAGGTCCCACCGGGTTCGAGGTACTGCGGGTCGCTGCGGTCGCTCCTGCCCTTGCGCAGCGTGGCTACCGCCGGTGCACGCGCCAGCAGCGGGGCACCGGTGGCCGCCTGCAGGTGGGCCAGGCCGGCGGCATGGTCGGAGTGTTCGTGCGAGTTCAGCAGGTACTTCACCGCGTGCGGATCGAAGCCCAGCGCGCGGATGTTGGCGGCGATCAGGGGACCGGCCGCCGCGGTGCCGCCATCGATCAGCACATGCCCCTGGTCGGAGGTCACCAGCACCGCCGACAGCCCGCAGGTGCCCACATACCACGTGTTGCCGAAGATGCGCCGTGGCGGGGCGCGATCGTTCCAGCCGTCCATGACGCTGGCACCGGCCGGGCAGGCCGGCATGTCATCGACTGCGCTGGTCGCAGGCGTTGCGGCGTTGGCCGGCGCGCCGGATGCGGGGGCATCGGCACTGTCCGCCGGCCGGCAGGCGGCCAGCAGCATGCCCATACCCAGTACGGCGAATACGCGGCGCATCACGGCCGGGGTAACGGGTCCGCGCAGGGCGGTCGGGGCGGAGGTGGGCGTCATGCGCATTCCCGGTCTGAAAGGCAGCAGCCTAGAGCGGTCTGCGCGCCGTCACCAATGCGAAGATCGAGACAGAGGCATGAGCCCTTTGAATACCTCGCGTCAGCCGGTACCGCGAGGTGTCGCAGCTGGCCCACCTACGCAGGGCGTCAGCCCAGCGCGCGCGCCGCGGCCTGCTGCGCCTGCACCCGCAGCTCCGGAATGGCCAGGCTTTCCCACAGCGTGCCGATGCGCAGGCTGCCCACCACCTGCACGCCCGGATGCGGCTGGCCGTTGGCCGCGAGCAGTTCGGCATGCGCCACCGAGGTATCCAGCCCCAGGCCGTGCGGGCCTGGCCGGGCGTGACCGTCGGCCAGCAACTGCTGCACCAGCGGGTTGCGCATGGCGGTGGCGCGGGTTTCCACGCCGGTGGCATTGATCAGCGCGCCCACGCGCAACGGCGGCAGGCCACCGCCGGCGCCGTGCGCATGCACCTGCAGAGTGCCGTCGAGCACCAGCACGGTATCGAGCCGGGCGCGGTGGCGCTGCAGCTGGCCCGACTGTTCCAGCGCAGCCAATTGCGCCTCGACACTCTCGGCGATGCGATGGCGGTGCACGTCCCAGTACCGCACCACGTGGCGCAGGAAGCGGCGCTGGTCGGCGGCCTCCAGACCCCGCCACAGTGCCTGGCCCAGCGGGCGGATGCGATCCATCACGCTCTGCCACGGCAGGCCCTGCGCGACGGCGTCACGGGCGTGGCCGCGCAGCGTGTGCAGCGCCTGCCGCACTGGCAGACCCGGCAGCGCTTGCGGATCGAAACCAGCCGCGCCGCCGTGCGCGTGCGGCAGCGGCAGCAGTGCATGCCGCGACAGCACGTGGATGCGCCCGCGGTGCCCCGCATTGGCCAGCGCCACCACGCTGTCGGCCATGCTCAGGCCCGAGCCGATGATGGCCAGGTCGCCGTCGCCGGCCAGCAGCCGCACGCCGTCGTAGTCCCACGCATCGACCACCTTGCCCGGGGGCAGCGCGTCGGCGCCGGTGACCGGCAGCGGGCGCATGCTGTTGCCGCAGGCCAGCACCACCTGGCGTGCCTGCCAGGTGTCGCCACCGGCCAGCGTCAGCTGCTGCGTGGCGGTGCCGGGCTGCAACGCGGTAACCGCGTCATGCACCACGTTGAACTGTGCGGGGCTGCTGGCCTGCGCCTGCTCCAGGCGTGCCTGCAGGTAGGCGGCGTAGCAGCGGCGCGGGGCGTATTCGGCGGCTACCGCGTCGCGCGGCAGGCCGAGGAACGCGTCCACCTGCAGCAGGTAGTCCAGGAAATCATCGGGCGCATCGGGCAACGCGCTCATCTTGCCGGCCGGCACGTTGAGCAGGTGCTCGGGCCACGGCGTGGCGTAGGCGATGCCCTGGGCCAGCGCCGAGGCCGGCTCGAACACGGTGACATGCAGCGCAGCGGTGGCCGTGCGCAGCGCATGCAGCGCCACCAGCACGCCCGCCGCACCGCCGCCGACGATGGCCAGGTCACACTGGCGAGGGATTTGGGTTGCCGTCATGCCCCGATTGTAGGCGATGCGCGCGGTGGCCCCGTGTGGGCCATCGCCGCAGCGCTACATCAGTGCATCGGCCAGCCGCGCGATGCCTTCGCGGCTGCGCCGCCAGGTCGGGCGCTTGCGCCAGCTTTTCAGCTCCAGCTGGCGCGACTGCAACAGGTAGTCGTTCTCGATATGCAGCAGCTGGGCGACGATGCCGCGGTCATAGCAGAGCATGCCGATTTCCGCGTTGAGCGCGAACGAGCGGATGTCCAGGTTGATCGAGCCGACCAACGCGATGTCCTCGTCCACGGTGAGGTGCTTGGCGTGCAGGAAGCAGGGTTCGTACAGCGCGATGCGCACGCCGCTGCGCAGCAGTTCGTCGTAGTAGGCCTCCTGCGCCCAGGCGGTGAGTCGCTGGTTGCTGCTGGCCGACAGGATCAGCTGCACCTGCACACCCGACAGCGCGGCGATGCGCAGTGCGCTGAGGGTGGCCTCGTCGGGCACGAAGTACGGGGTGACCAGCACGATGCGGCGACGCGCCAGATGGATCAGCGCGTTGACCGCATCGCGTGCGTTGCTGAAGGGATACGCCGGGCCGCTGGGCAGCAGCTGGGTGGCCACGTCGGCCGAGCACACCGGCACGGCGGTGAGCACATCCAGGCGCTGCCCGGTTTCCATGTACCAGTCGCTGGCGAACACCGCTTCCAGATGCGCCACGCCCGGGCCGCGTACGCGCGCTACCAGTTCCCTGTTGGGAAAGCCCGGCACGAACTCGGGCTGCGCCAGGTTCTGCGAACCGATGTAGCCCACCCGGTTGTCGATCACCGCGATCTTGCGGTGGTTGCGCAGGTCCATGCGCCCGCTGCGGCGCCAGCGCAGGCCGCCGGGCAGCATCGCGCGGACGTCCACGCCCAGCGCCTGCAGCCGGTGCCGGTAATGGCGCAGCCCGCGCTTGGCGCCCACCGCATCCAGCAGCAGGCGGCAATGCACGCCGCGCGCGGCGGCACGCTGCAACGCCTGCACGATGGCCTCGCCCACCGCGTCGTCGAACATCAGGTAGTACAGCAGGTGCACGCGCTCACGCGCCTGGTCGATGTCGGCGATCAGCGCCTGCAGCGAGGCGTCGTAGTCCACCAGCAGTTCCACGGCGTTGCCATGGATGGGCATGAAGTCGCCCTGGCGTTCGATCAACGGCACGATCTCGGCCATGGCGGTGTCGGGCTCCGGCGTCCAGCGCAGCGGCGGCTGCAACGCCTGTTCCTCGCGGATCACCTGCGAGGCTTCGGCCTGGCGCTGCACGCGCTGGCGCGACAGCCACGGGTGGCCGAACAGCAGGTACAGCGGCAAGCCGAGCAGCGGCACGAAGCCGACCAGCAGCAGCCAGCTGCGCGCGGCACCGGGCGTGGTGCGGCTGGGAATCCACAACAGCGCGGCCAGCCGGATCAACCAATCCAGCATCAACAACCACGAACCCAGCAGCCACTCGAACAGCATCGCGTCGCCCGTCGGGAGGTAGGCCGGCATTCTGACATGGCCGGTGCATGCACCCGGTGGTGCCGGCCGCCGGCCGGCTCCTCGTCACTTCGTCAGGAGGCCCATCGCGCCCGGCATCGAAAAAGATGTTTCTCCCGATGGCGGGGAGCGCCTTGTTTCGAGGGACGTAGCAGATTGCGTAGGGCGCTATGCGCGTGGAAGGGTGTGCAGGCGCCCGTTTGGATCGGGTGGCGTCTCCGATCGGGTCTGTCGCGCGCGTGAGGGCCCCGTAGCGGCCGGTAGGCCCCTGGCGCAAATGTCCCCCGGCCGCGTGGCGGCCTCCTCCTTTATTTTGCCCAGGGGCCTACCGGCCGCTACGGGGCTCGGCTTGCGGCAAGCGGGGGAAGCCAGGCTTTTCTGGCACTGTCGGTGGGTCGGGCGCTGGGACCCCATACCCTTGGAGGCGAAATAAAGGGGGAGGCGGCGGCCGCAGGCCGACGCCGGAGGACATTCGCCGGAAAGGGTATGGGGGCCCAGCGCCCGATCCACCGACGGCCGCGCCTGAAAAGGTTCACCGCACGGTTCGTGCTCGCCAAGCGGACGAGAGAAAGAACAAAAAAAAACCCGCCACGAGGGCGGGTTTTTTCTTGGGGAAGCTCAAGCATCCTTGCGGATTACTTGATCTTGCCTTCCTTGTACAGGACGTGCTTGCGCACGACCGGATCGTACTTCAGGAATTCCATCTTCCCGGGGGTGTTCTTCTTGTTCTTGTCCGTCGTGTAGAAGTGGCCAGTGTTGGCCGTCGAAATCAGACGGATCTTATCGCGCTTGCCTGCCATGATCGTTTACTCCTCAGACCTTTTCGCCGCGCGAACGCAGCTCAGCCAGAACGGAGTCGATACCGTTCTTGTCGATGGTGCGCAGGGCATGCGCGGAAACACGAAGCTTGACCCAGCGGTTTTCGCTGGCAACCCAGAAGCGGCGCTCGTGCAGGTTGGGCAGGAAACGACGACGGGTCTTGTTGTTGGCGTGCGAGACGTTGTTACCCGTCTGCACTCGCTTGCCGGAAACTTGGCATACGCGGGACATTGCGCACCTCGATGAAAGTAGTTGTCAGCCCATAGCCCGGGCGACGGCGGCCTCGACGGTTTCCCGCCACACGTCATGAGAATCAAAGGGTTACGCTGTCGAGGGCAGACCGGATGACGTGTTCCCGGCCGCCGATCCAAAGATTTCTGGACACAGCGAGCCGCGCATTATGCCGCAGGCCGTGGGCTGGCGCAAGTTGTCCACAGGGCCATGGCGCCCCCCGGTGCCGGGCCGATCCGCGATGTTCGCATGGCCACCCGAGGGGGACGGCGATACTGGCCGCCCTTTTCCCCTGGACCCCTCGATGCGGCTGCTGGCACTTACCTACGGCACCGAAGGCGACACCCGCCCGCTGGTCATGCTCTGCCACGGCCTGATGGCCGCCGGACACGAGGTGATGCTGCTGGCCGAGGGCGGCACCCTGGGCAGCGCGCGCGCCTTGGGCGTGCCGCACGCCGCGCTGGAGGGCGACATCCACGACGAGGTGGTGGCGCTGGTGTCGCGCGGCAACAACACGCTGGCCGCCTCGCGCGGACTGGCCCGGATGGCGCGCCGGCACGTGCCGGCGTGGACCCGGCAGGCCGATGCGGCCGCCGCCGGGTGCGATGCGGTGCTGACCGGTGGGTTGGCCGCCTTCGTGGGCATGACCGTGGCCGAGCGGCATGGCCTGCCCGCGATCGGGCTGGGCATGATCCCGCTGACGCCCACCGCCGCCTTCCCGTCCCCATTCCTGCCCCGGCTGCCGCTGCCCGGTGCGCTGAACCGGCTCAGCTACGGGCTGGTCAACCAGGCGGTCTGGCGCACCTTCCGGCAGCCGATCAACCAGGCCCGGCACGCACTGGGCATGCCACAGCGACGCAGCCTCTGGCGCGATCTGCCGATGCTCTACGGCATCTCGCCCAGCCTGCTGCCGCAACCGGCGGACTGGCCCGCCAACCATCGCATCTGCGGCCAGTGGCGCCTGCCGGACAGCCCGTGGCAACCGCCACCGGACCTGCAGGCCTTCCTCGATGCCGGCCCCGCCCCGGTGTACCTGGGCTTTGGCAGCATGACCGGCTTTGATCGCGACCGCGTGCTGTCGGCGCTGCTGGACGCACTGGCGCCCCGCCGCGTGCTGCTGTTCCCCGGCTGGGCGGGGCTGCCCAGCACCCCCCTGCCCGCCCACGTGTTCGTGGTCGGGCCAACCCCGCACGAGGCGCTGTTCCCGCGCTGCGCGCTGGTGATCCACCACGGCGGCAGCGGCACCACGCATTCGGCCTGCCGGGCCGGGGTGCCATCGCTGGTGATGCCATTCGCGGCCGACCAGTTTTTCTGGGCGGCGCGCTTGCAGGCGTTGGGCGTGGCGCCGGCGGCGTTGTCGCCGAAGCGGTTGGATGCAAGGACGCTGGCGAAAGCGTTGGCGTTCGTTGAAGCCCCCGGCACCCGGGCCCGGGCGGTCACACTGGGAGAGGCGATGGCCGAGGAATGCGGCGTAGATGAGGCCATCACGCGGCTCGAACAATGGCTGATCCGGCGCCAGCACAAGGCTGGCAGTGATCACAAAACCCTGCCCTGGGAACATTAACCAAGACGTTCGGGTGGTTTTACACGCCGTCGGCCACATGGCATGATTCCCTTCAAGCGCTGCTGATCGGGACCTGGCAACAGGAAAGTAGTGCTGCGAAGACCGGCGTGGCCCGGACTTTCCTCAGCCTTTGGCGGGATAGGCGCAAGCCGACGCGATACACAAGCACCGAGAACGAAATCTGAAAGCGCCCCAGAGATGGGGCGCTTTTTTCGTTCAGGGCCTGGAGATTCCAAGCTTGCTGGCGAGCACCTTGGTGACGCGAAACACGCCATGTCCGTGTGGCAGGACTTGGCCGTGCCAATTGCGGTTGTAGGCACTGGCAACCCAGATGTGGGCGCGGTTGGGTTCTGCTCGCCGCGTTATACGGGTCCAGATGATGTCACCGTGGCCCATGTCGGTGCAGAAGTACTGCTCACGTGCCTCACCACGAACCTGACGCACCTGCCGACGGACGGATGCGTCGAAGAACGCACCGCGCATGAAATGCGCCACATCGTGACTCAACTGGTAGCGATCCAGACAAAAGTAGCGTTCTTCGGTGTGATGTGGAAATCGCGGCCCCCTGCCTTTTTGATCGGTGAATAGATGAAAGCTGAACATCACGTCCACCTCGACGATCGAACCGTGCACAACAATCGAAAGCGTAAATGGATCGAGATGTGAGAGGTCATATACCCGCGTGCCGACCGTGAACTTCCCGTATGACACCTGGTGCACTCCATGCGCAGCTCTTCCTGGACGGCATTGATGATAGCGGCGCGGATCAGCACACAAGTGCGCTCGACGTCGCATCGTGGTGCATCCTGCTGACGTCATGCCTGCCCGTCAGTGCGCGACAGGCATGACGTTGCATGCCTGCCGCAGGGTGCATCACCCGACCAACGATCGGGTGCTACCGGGGGAGCGGTGTCGCATCGTCTTTGCGGTGCAACCACCGATACAACACCGGCAGCACCAGCAACGTCAGCAGCGTGGACGACACGATGCCGCCGATCACCACCGTGGCCAGCGGGCGTTGCACTTCCGAACCGGCGCCCACGTTGAAGGCCATCGGCACGAAGCCCAACGAGGCCACCAGTGCGGTCATCAGCACCGGGCGCAGCCGCCCCAATGCGCCGTCGCGCACGGCATCGGCCAGCGGCAAACCGCCCTCGCGCAGGCTGCGCACGAAGCTGATCATCACCAGCCCGTTGAGCACGGCCACGCCGGACAACGCGATGAAGCCGACACCGGCCGAGATCGACAGCGGAATGCCGCGCGCGGCCAGCGCCAGCACGCCGCCGGTCAACGCCAGCGGCACGCCGCTGAACACGATCGCCGCGTCCTTGACCGACCCGAATGCCCAGAACAGCAGCGCGAAGATGATCGCCAGCGTCACCGGCACCACGATGGACAGGCGCTGGCTGGCCGAAATCAGCTGTTCGAAGCTGCCGCCGTACTCGATCCAGTACCCGTTGGGCACCTGCACGTCGCGCCCGATGGCCTGCTGCAGGTCGGTTACGAAACTGCCGAGGTCGCGGTCACGCACGTTGGCGGTGACCACGATGCGGCGCTTGCCGTTTTCGCGGTTGATCTGGTTCGGCCCCTCGCTGTTGCCCAGCGTGGCCAGCTCGCGCAGCGGCACGGTGCGGGCGCTGCCGCTGGTCCAGCTGCCAGCGCGGCTGGACTCGTCGGCATCATCGCCGGCCAGTGCCGGGGCCAGCGACACCGGCAGGTCGGCCAGTGCGGCCGGGTCCTGGCGCAGCGCTTCGGGCAGGCGCACCACGATGTCGAAGCGGCGGTCGCCTTCGAACAGCTGCCCGGCCACCTGCCCGCCCACCGCGGTAGCCACGGTGGACTGCACCTGGCCGGGATTGAGCCCGTAACCGGCCAGCGCGGTGCGGTTGGGGGTGATGGTCAGCAACGGCAACCCGCTGGTTTCCTCCACGCGCACGTCGGCCGCACCCTGCACGGTGCCCGCCACGCTGGCGATGCGCTTGCCCACGCTCAGCAGCGTGTCCAGGTCATCACCGAACAGCATCACCGCCACGTCCGCCCGCACGCCGGAAATCAGCTCGTTGGTGCGCATCTGGATCGGCTGGGTGAACTCGTAGTTGTTGCCCGGCAACTGTTCCACCGCCGCTTCCAGCTCACCCAGCAACGCCGCCCGTGACTTGCGCGGGTCCGGCCAGTCCTTGCGCGGTTTCATCATGATGAAGGTGTCGGCCACCGACGGCGGCATCGGGTCGGACGCCACTTCCGGCGTACCGATCTTGGAGAACACCTTGTCGACCTCGGCGAACTGCACCAGCCGTTTTTCGATCTGCAGCTGCATCTGGATCGACTGGGTCAGGCTGGTGCCGGGGATGCGCATGGCATGCATGGCCACGTCGCCCTCGTCCAGGTTGGGCACGAATTCGCTGCCCAGGCGCGTGGCCAGCAGGCCGCAGCCCACCACCAGCACCAGCGCGCCGCCCACCATCCAGCGCCCGCGCCGCAGCGAGAAGGCCAACAGCGGCTCATAGCGCCGGCGCACCCACGCCATCAGCCGGTTTTCCTTTTCCTGCACGCGGCCGCCTAGGAACAACGCGATGGCCGCCGGCACGAAGGTCAGCGCCAGCAGCATCGCACCGGTCAGCGCCAGCACCACGGTGATCGCCATCGGATGGAACATTTTTCCTTCCACACCAGACAGCGCGAAGATCGGCAGGTACACCGCAGTGATGATGCCCAGCCCGAACAGGCTGGGGCGGATCACCTCGGCGGTGGCGCTGGCGGTTTCGGCGAAGCGTTCGGCGGCGGTCATGTCGCGGCCGAGTGTGTGCTGGCGTTCGCCGAAACGGCGCAGGCAGTTCTCGATGATGATCACCGCACCGTCGACGATCAGGCCGAAATCGAGCGCGCCCAGGCTCATCAGGTTGGCCGACACCCCACCGCGTGCCATGCCGGTCAGGGTGAACAGCATCGCCAGCGGAATCACCGCGGCGGTGATCAGCGCCGCGCGGAAATTGCCGAGCAGCGCGAACAGCACCACGATCACCAGCAGCGCACCTTCAATCAGGTTCTTGGCCACGGTGTCGATGGTGCGGTCCACCAGCGCGGTGCGGTCGTAGCTGGCGGTCACGGTGACGCCTTCGGGCAGGCTGGCCTGCGCCTGCTGCAGCCGTGCGGCGGCGGCCTGGGCCACGTCGCGGCTGTTGGCGCCGATCAGCATCACCACCGTGCCCATCACCACTTCGTGGCCGTTCTGGGTGGCCGCGCCACTGCGCAGCTCCGGGCCGTCCTGCACCTGCGCCACGTCGTGCACGTGGATCGGCACGCCTTCGCGCCGGGCCAGCACGATGTTGCCGATCTCCTCCAGGTTGGCCACCTGGCCCGGAATGCGCACCAGGAACTGCTGGCCGTTGCGCTCGATGTAGCCGGCGCCCACGTTCTGGTTGTTGGCTTCCACCGCCTGCGCCACGTCCTCCAGGGTGAAGCCCAGCGCGCGCAGGCGTGCCGGGTCCGGGGTGATGTGCACCTGGCGCTGGAAGCCGCCGATGGTGTTGACCTCGGTCACCCCCGGCACGTTGCGCAGCTGCGGGCGGATCACCCAGTCCTGCAGGGTGCGCAGGTCGGTGGCGGTGTACGCGCTGCCATCGGGTTTGCGCGCCTTCGGATCGGCGTCGATGGTGTACATGAAGATCTCACCGAGGCCGGTGGAGATCGGGCCCAGCTGCGGGTCCAGCCCCTCGGGGATCTGCGACTTCACCTGCTGCAGGCGTTCGGCCACCTGCTGGCGGGCGAAGTAGATGTCGGTGCCGTCTTCAAACACCACCGTGACCTGCGACAACCCGTAGCGCGACAGCGAGCGTGCCTGTTCCATGCGCGGCAGGCCGGCCATCACCGTTTCCACCGGGTAGGTGATGCGTTGTTCGGTTTCCAGCGGCGAGTAGCCGGGGGCCGCGGTGTTGATCTGCACCTGGACGTTGGTGATGTCCGGGGTGGCGTCGATGGGCAGCTTGGTGAAGCTCCAGATGCCAACCGCCACCAGCACCAGGGTCAGGCTCATCATCAGCCAGCGGTGGGCGATGGACGCACCGATGATGCGTTCCAGCACACCGGCGCGTTCAATGCTCATGCGACGCCCCCGCCTTGCCGATGTCGGCCTTCACCACGTAGCTCTGCTCGACCACGACCTGTTCGCCGGGCGTTACCCCGTCCAGCACTTCGACCTTGCCCGCATCGCGCGCGCCCAGGCGCACCGGGCGCGCGGTGTAGGTGTCGCCGGTGCGCACGAACACCACGTCCTTGCCGTCCATGCTCTGCAGCGCACTCAGCGGCACCACCTGCGCGGCCGGTTGGGTGGCCACCACGATACGTGCCTTCACCGCCGCACCGGGCCGCCACAGGCCATCGTCATTGCGCAGCGTGGCGCGGGCCACGGTGCTCTGGCTGGCAGTGGCGGTGCCGGGCAGCACGCGTTCGAGCGTGGTGGTCTGGCTGACCCCATCGGTCATGCGCGCCACCGTGACCGGTACGCCGGCGGTGATGTGCTGGGTGTCGTTGCCGAAGATATGCAGGTCCACCCACAACGTGGACAGGTCGCCGATCTCGAACAACGGCGTGCCCTCGCCCGCCACGCCGCCTACCTGGGCCTGGCGCGCCAGCACCACGCCACTGATCGGCGCGCTGACGGTGTAGGTGGTGAGGCTGAGATTGCTTTCAATGCTGGCCAGCACCTGGCCAGCCGCGACGCGGTCGCCGACGTTGGCGCGCAGCGAGCGGATCGGCCCGGGGAAGCGCGCCATCACCTGCGCCACGCGGCCATCGACGGGGGTCAGCAGGCCCTGCACGTCGTGCTCGTCGGCGATGGTGCCCGCTGCGACCGGGGCGACGCGGATGCCGGCCTGTTCGGCCATCGCAGCGGTGATGGTGGTGGTTTCCGGCGCGCTTTCGTCATGCGCGTCCTCGTCGTGCGCCGCCTCGTCGCTGTGCCCGGCCTCGCCGTGGCCCGGATCGGCCGCGGCCGGGGTGCCGGCCTCCTTCGCGCAGCCGGCCAGGGCCAGCAGGGTGAGCAGCAGGCCGGCGGTGAGCGCGGTGCGGGGGAAGAAAGTGGTCATCGGCGGTCCTCCGTGGACACGGCGGCAGTGGCGGGGGTGTCGCCGGCGGCGAGCATGCTCTGCCCGGTGAGACGCTGGATTTCGATCAGTGCGGTCTGCGCGGCGATGGCCGCGTCCAGCTGGCGCTGGCGGGCCTCGATGCGCATGGCCTGCAGCTGCGCCCACTCCATGTAGCTGATGGCACCGGCGCGCCAGGCCTTCTCGGCGGCGTTCTCGGCACGCGTGAGCTGCGGCAGCACGTCGCGCGCCATGCGCGTGACCTCCAGCCGCGAGGTCAGGTAGCGGCCATGGGCTTCGGCCAGGGTGGCGTAAAGCTGCAGCGCGCGCGCATCCCGTTCCACCGCGTTGAGCGCCAGTTCGGCTTCGGCGGCGCGGATCTCCGGCGCGGCGCGGGCCACGCTGCCCAGCGGCACGCTGAAGCCGGCCACGAAGGCGCTGTCACGGCTCTCACGGTTGTTGCGAACGCCCACCTGCCAGCTGACATCCGGCCGCGCGGCAGTGCGGGCCAGCTGCACCTGCGCCTCGCGGATGCGGCGCTCGCCGGCCAGCATGGCCAGCTCGGGGGTGCGCTGCAGTGTGTCGGCCAGCACGGCGAAGTCCTGCAGCGCCGGCAGCTGCATCGGGTCGCCGGTGACGACGTCGAAGCCGGGCTCGCGCTGCCGCCACATCGCCGACAACGCGGCGCGCGCGGACTGGTCGGCCTGGGTGGCGCGGTCGCGGTCCAGCTCGGCCTGGGCCAGCATTGCCTGGGCGGTCAGCAGCACCGATTCGGGCGACGCGCCGGCCTGCAGCCGCAGGCGCGCGGCCGCCACCGCGCGCTTGCGCTGCTCGATGTCGGTGCGGGCGATGGCCAGCCGCTGGCGGGCGTCGGTGACAGCGAGATAGCGGCGTGCCACCTCGGCCATCAGGTCCAGCCGGGCGGTTTCGCGCTGGGGAGCCAGGCTGTCCAGGTTGGCCTGGGCCACGGCACGGCGGGCGTCCAGCTTGCCGCCGCGTTCGAGCATGCCGGCCAGGGTGACGGTCAGCTCGGCGCTGCGCAGGCCGCTGGCATCGCCGCTACCCAGCACGTTCTCAAGGTCCACACCCACGGTCAGTGGCGGGCGCAGCCCGGCCGCGTCACGGCGCGCTTCCCAGATCGGGCGTTGCGCCTCGGCCAGGCGAAGGTCGGGGTGGTACTGGGCGACGCGCGCGATGGCGTCGTCGAGGGTCAACGGGTCAGGCGTTTTCGTGCCCTGCGCATACACGCACGGCACGAACGCGAGGACAGCCAAGGCTGCCAGGCGCATCCACATGGGGGAATCTCCAGATAACGGTTCAGATGGACAACGGCGGCGCGGGGCCGCGTGACATCAGGACGCTATCGGGGGGCGCAGCAGGCTTTCGGGCGGCTGGGTGCGCAACTGCGCGACCAACCCGGCCGGCACGCTGTGCGCCGGCGCGGCGGGCAGGATCCACGGCAGTGACGCCATCGGCAGCACGCCGCCGTGGCCGTGGCAGTGGCCGCAATGCACCAGCGCGTGCAGCAGGTCGCCGTCGGCCGGATCGGGTTCGGCATCGCCCGGCAGCGCGGTGTCGGCCGGGGCCGCGTCGCTGTGCAGGCTGATATGGATGTCGGCCAGTGCCGACGCCGTGGCCGTGCCGAACACGCCCAGGCCCACCGCCACCAGCATCAGCAGGCGCAGCAGCAGGGACGGACGGGGGCGGGCGTGGCGGAACATGCCGGCAGGGTAGCGGGCGGCTTGCCCGTTACACAATCGCAGCGCGGCGCGATGGTTCACGTTGACGAGATCGGCCGCGTGACGGCCGATCCCGTAAGGGTCAGCTGGCGGCCTTGCGCTGGGCGATATAGGCCTGGATCTGCTGCTCCAGTACCGGCAGCGGCACCGAGCCCTGCTTGAGCACGGCATCGTGGAAGGACTTCACGTCGAACCGGTCACCCAGCTCCTGCTCGGCCTGCGCGCGCAGGCGCACGATGGCGATCTCGCCCAGCTTGTAGCTCAGCGCCTGGCCCGGCCAGGAGATGTAGCGGTCCACTTCGGTGGTCACTTCATGCTCGCTCAGCGCGGTGTGGTCGCGGAGGTAGGCGATAGCCTGCTCGCGGGTCCAGCCCTTGTGGTGCACGCCGGTGTCGATCACCAGGCGCGCGGCACGCCACATTTCGTAGGTCAGGCGGCCGAAGTCCTCGTAGGGGGTCTCGTAGATGCCCATTTCCACGCCGAGCTTTTCGCAGTACAGGCCCCAGCCTTCGCCATAGGCGGAGATGTAGGCGTTGCGGCGGAACTCGGGCTGCTCGCCCTGCTCGGCCGCCAGTGCACCCTGCAGCGCATGGCCGGGGTCGGATTCGTGCAGGGTCAGGGCCGGCAGGTTGTACAGCGGGCGGGCCGGCAGGTTGTAGGTGTTGAGCCAGTAGGTGCCCATGCCGCCGCGACCGGCGGTCCAGAACGGGGCGATGTCCGGCGGCACCGGCACGATGGTGAAGCGTGCGCGCGGCAGGGTCATGTACTTGCCGATCACCCCGTCCACGCGCTTGGAGATCCACGCGGCGCGGTGCAGCAGTTCGTCGGGGGTCTTGGCGTAGAACTGCGGATCGGTGCGCAGGAAGGTCAGGAACTGCGCGAAGCTGCCCTTGAATTCCACCTGCTTGATGATGCCGTTCATTTCCGTCTGGATGCGCGCCACTTCCTTCAGGCCGATCTCGTGGATCTGCTGCGGGGTGAGGTCCAGCGTGGTGTATTCGTGGATCTGCTGCTTGTAGTACGCCTTGCCGTCGGGCATCGCTTCGGCGGCCAGGGTGGTGCGCGCCTGCGGCACGTACTCGCTGACGAAGAAGGTACGCAGCTTGGCGAACGCCGGCACCACGCTGCCACCGATGGCCTGCCGCGCCTGTTCCTGCAGCTGCGCCTGCTCGGCCGCGGGGATGCTGGCGGGCAGCTTCTTGAAGGGCGCGTACAGCGGCGAGGCGGTCGGGTCCTTCAGTTCGGACACGGTGGCGATGGACACTTCGCGCCCGTCCAGCACCGCGCGCGGCACGCTGAAGCCGCGCTTGAGCCCGGCCCGCATGTTGTCGGTCTGCTGGTCGAAGTAGCGCGGCACGTCGTTGAGGCGGGCGATGTAGTTGCGGTAGTCCTTGGCGGTCTTCATCTCGCGGCGCGCCATGAAGGACAGGTTGGACCAGAACGAGGAGTCGGCGTTGAACGGCATTTCATAGCCGCGCAGGCGCACCTCGGCGGCCAGGTTGAAGACCTGGTCGCGGTAGATGGCGAAGTTGATCTGGTTGTCGGCCGAGAGCGCCTTCGGGTCGATCCTGCCGAGCTTGGCCAGCACCTCGTCCCAGACCTTCAGCCGGGCCTGCTGGGCCGCCGCGCCCACGTCGGGCATGCGGGTGGCGTTGGCCGGGCCGTCGCCGTCCTCGCTGGCTTCACCACCGCCGTCCTGGCGCCACTTCCATTCGGTTTCGTAGATGCTGCGGAACTGCGCATCGGCGGGGCTTTCCGCCGCCAGGCTGGCCGGTGCGGCCGCCGGTGCAGCGGGCGGGGCGGCCAGAACGGCGCCGGCAGGAAGGGCCAGGGCGAGCAGCAGCGCGGTGACGAGGGGCGATTTCACGATCAGCGGTTCCCGGTGGACGGCAAACCCCGATCATGGCACCCGGCGAAGGCCCCGCGCATGGATCAAAGGTCCTGCCCGCTTCGCGGGGCAGGACCGGGGCGCGCGGTAGCCACCGACCGGGAATCGCGGATACGGACGGACCGGTAGCCACCGACCGTTGGTCGGTGGGCCCATCCTCAATGTGGTGCCTTGTCCCGCTTCCACCCACGGTGGGCGATATCCAGCTTCAGGCTGTACAGCGCGGTGAACGCCGGGAACAGGTTCTGCAGTACACCCACCGAGTCCTGCTTGGCCGAGAACAGGAAGTAGCTCAGCGTCATCAGGCTGCCGACCACGCTCATGTACCAGAACAGCCGCGGGATCACCGGCTTGCCCGCACGCCGGGAGGCCACGAACTGGACCAGCCAGCGGCCGCCGAACATCAGCGCGCCGGTGTAGCCGATCAGCTTCCAGCCGGTCACGTGCAGGCCGGTCCAGTACAGCCAGGTCAACGGTTGGTCGAGCCAGTGCAGCTCCATCAGCGTTCTTCCACGGCGGTGCGCTTGCTGCGCGTGATCAGCCAGGCCACCCCGCGCAGGTCGCGGATGCCGACCAGCGCGCGGCCCAGGTTGGTGTACTTGGACACCCCGGCGGTGCGGTGACGGTGGTTGACCGGCACGCTGAGGGTTTTCCAGCCGGCGCGCTGCATCAGCGCCGGCAGGTAGCGGTGCATGTGGTCGAAGTACGGCAGGTCCAGGAACGCCTCGCGCTCGAACAGCTTGATGCCGCAGCCGGTGTCGGGGGTGTCGTCGCGCAGCATGCGCGCGCGGATGGCATTGGCCCACTTGCTGGCCCAGCGCTTGCTGCCCGAGTCCTGGCGGTGCACCCGCCAGCCGGCGAACAGCTTCACCTGCGGCGCAGCCGCGGCGCGCGCGGCCAGCAGCTTGGGAATATCGGCCGGGTCGTTCTGGCCATCGCCGTCCAGCGTGGCGATCCAGGGCGCGCGCGCCTGCTTGACGCCGGTGCGCACCGCCGTGCTCTGCCCGCTCTGGCTGACATGGTGCAGCACCCGTAGCTCCGGGTGGACGGCCTTGAGCCCCTGCAGCACCGCCAGGGTGTCATCGCGCGAATGGTCGTCGACGTAGACGATCTCGAACACCACCTGCCCACGCAGCGCGGCGGTGATCTCCTCGATCAGGGGGGTCACGTTGTCGCGTTCATTGAAGACGGGAACAACAACCGACAGCTGGGGTTGGCTCATGGTCGGGCTCTGCGGAGGGCCAGGATCGAAAACGAGCGCGCATTTTCCGCACCCGAGGTTATCCGAAGATGAATCCGCAGATGTGTGTCAGGCGTGATTACCGAAATAATCGCGGCACCAGGCCACCACCGGGGGCAGGCCCTGCTCGATCGGCGTGGTCGGCTCATAGCCGAATGCGTCACGGGCGCGCGTGGTATCGGCCATGGTGCGCACCATGTCGCCGGGCTGCATCGGCTTGTACACCTTGTGCGCCGGGCGTCCGGCCGCCGCTTCGATGACCCCGATGAAGTGCTCGAGTTCGATCGGCGTGTGGTTGCCCAGGTTGAAGACACGGTGCGGAACATCCTCGCTGGACGGATGCGCCAGCGCGCCGAGGATACCGGCCACGATGTCGGAAACATGTGTGAAGTCGCGCTGCATTTTTCCGTCGTTGAACACGTCGATCGGGCGCCCGGCCAGCACCGCGCGCGAGAACAGCAGCGGTGCCATGTCCGGCCGGCCCCAGGGGCCGTACACGGTAAAGAAGCGCAGGCCGGTGGCGCGCAGGCTGTACAGCTGCGCGTAGGTGTAGGCCATCAGCTCGTTGGCGGCCTTGGTGGCCGCGTACAGCGAGCGCGGCTTGTCGATGCGCTGGTCTTCGGAGAACGGCGGGGTGGCCGAATCGCCGTACACCGAACTGCTGGACGCATACACCAGGTGCGCCACGCCACGGTGGCGGCACAGCTCGAGCATGTTGACGAAGCCGACCAGGTTGCTGTCCACGTAGGCGTGCGGGTTCTCGATCGAGTAACGCACGCCCGCCTGCGCGGCCAGGTGGATCACCCGGGTCGGGGCGACCTCGTCGAACAGCGCGGCCAGGCCGTCGCGGTCGGTCAGGTCGAGCACGCGGATATCGGCGTCCGGGCACAGTGCGGCCACACGGTCGCGCTTGATCTGCGGATCGTAGTAATCGTTGTAGTTGTCCAGCCCGACCACCGTTTCACCGGCATCGAGCAGCGCGCGGACCGTGTTGGCCCCAATGAAGCCGGCAGCGCCGGTGACGAGAATGGTCATCGCAGTAGTCCTGGAAATACGGGGAACAGCATAGCGGTGCGGTATGTCACTCAGAACAGGCCGAAGCGTTTCCTGGCGACGTTGACCCGGCCCGGCTCGATGATGTCGCTGACGCCCTTGGCATCGAAACGGTCGAGCAGCGCGTCACTGCCCTTCTTCAGCTTCAGCGCCATTTCTTCCGGGTACAGCGGCACCAGGGACATGAACACGATGGTCTTTTCATCGTCGACCACCAGCTGGCCAAAGTCTTCCGGGGCATTGACCGGAGGCAGCACGATCACGCCGTCGAAGCCGACGCCCGGCGCATAGGGGGTGGGCGGATCGAAGTTGGGAATGGTGTGGCCGAAGCCCAGCCAGGTGTCGAACTTGTGCGGCAGCCGCGCCATCATCTTGAGCAGGCGGATCGGCCAGTAGTGGCGCTCGTCCTCAAGGTCGGCCTGCTGCAGCGGCCAGTCGGCCGGCAGGGTCACCATCAGCTCCATGTACCGCGGCGCGTCGACGTCGTCGGACAGGGTCATCGGCAGGTCACTCATGCCCGATGTGACCAGCCGCAGATGCGGGAACGCCTCGGTGGCCGGCACCACGTGCACGTCGATGTGCACCGCGTCGGACACGATCTCGTGGAACACGCTCGAGACCGGGCCAAGGTGCCGTTCGATATGGGCGCTGATCTGCTCGATGCACGCCTCACCCGCCGCCGGTGCGAAGTCGCGGGGCCGGGTGTGGGTCAACAGGGGACTGCCGCCCGGGCTGACATCGTCGTAGGTATCGCTCATCCATCCCTCCTTGTGGGCCGCCACCGGCTGCCGGGACTGCGTCACCACAACGTGAGCGGCGCATCCTTGGCCAGCGTGGCCTTGCGTTCCTTGCTGAAATCCCACCACGGGCGGGGTGCCTCGCCCTGCAGGAAGCGCACGATCGACAGGAACACATCGATCACGCACGGGTCATGCATCACCCCGGTGCGCATGCAGAGCTGCGCATACATGTCGTAGGCATCTCGGCCGCGCAGGTGCGCGGGCACACGGATACCGATCAGACGCAGATCTTTCTCACAGGCCGGCCCGACATTCGGCAGGTCGGTCAGACGCAACAGATGGTTGCGGTCGACCTTGGCAGGGTTCATTGCGGGGGGATGATCCTCTTGCGCCGGCGGGGGACTCAGCCCTTCTGTGCGCGCAGTCGTTCGAGCACGCCATCCAGCGTGTCCAGGTCGGTGTAATGGATGATCAGCTTGCCCTTGCCGCCACGCCCGTGGTTGATCGCCACGCGGGCGCCCAGCGATTCGGACAGTTCGGTTTCCAGCGAGGCGATGTCGGCCTGCGGCGCGCTGGCCGCCGGCTTCTTGCGCAGCGAACCGGGCACCTTGCCGGCCGCGAACTGCTGCGCACGGTGTTCCACTTCGCGCACCGACCAGCCCTGGTCGGCCGCTTCCTGGGCCAGCTTGCTGGCCAGTTCCGGGGCGAGGGTGAGCAGCGCACGCGCATGGCCCATTTCCAGCCGGCGGGTTTCCAGCAGCAGGCGGATCGCGATCGGCAGCTCAAGCAGGCGCAGCAGATTGGACACCGCCGCGCGCGAACGGCCCACCGCCTGGGCCGCCTCGGCGTGGGTGAGCGCGAACTCGCTGATCAGGCGCTGCAGCGCTTCGGCTTCTTCCAGCGGGTTGAGGTCTTCGCGCTGGATGTTCTCGATCAGCGCCATCGCGATGACGGTGCGGTCTTCCAGCTCGCGCACCACCACCGGCACTTCGTCCAGGCCGGCCAGCTGCGAGGCGCGCCAGCGACGTTCGCCGGCGACGATTTCGAAACTGTCCGGGCCGAGCTGGCGGACCAGGATCGGCTGGATCACGCCCTGCGCCTTGATGGATTCGGCCAGCTCGGCGAGCTTGGTTTCGTCCATGTCGCGGCGCGGCTGGTACTTGCCCGGCTGCAGCTGGCCTACCGGCAGCTTGCGCAGCACTTCACCCGGCATGGGCTCGATCACCGCGGCCGCCTGTACCTGGGTCACCGCACCCTTGGGCCCCAGCAGCGCATCGAGGCCGCGGCCGAGGCCGCGTTTCTTGCCGAGGGCGGGCTTGGTGCTCATCAGGCGGTCTCCAGGGCTTTATCGGCCGTGTTGCGTTGTTGGTGGCGGCGGATGATCTCGCCGGCCAGGCCGAGGTAGGCAACGCCGCCCCGCGAGGCGCGGTCGTAACCGACGATGCTCTGCCCGTGGCTGGGTGCTTCGGCCAGGCGCACGTTGCGCGGCACGATGGTGCGGAACACGCGGTCGCCGAAGTGTTCGGTGAGCTCGGCCGACACCGCGTTGGCCAGGTTGTTGCGCACGTCGAACATGGTGCGCAGCACGCCCTCGATCTCCAGGCTGGGATTGAGGTTGGCGCGCAGCGCTTCGATGGTTTCCACCAGCGCGCTCAGCCCTTCCAGCGCGTAGTACTCGCACTGCATCGGCACGATCACCGAATCGGCGGCGGCCAGGGCGTTCAGGGTCAGCAGCGACAGCGCCGGCGGGCAGTCGATCAGGATGAAGTCGTACTCGTCACGGACCGGAGCCAGGGCGCGCTTGAGGCGCTGCTCGCGCTCGCCCTGGTCCATCAGCTGGATCTCGGCGGCGGTCAGGTCGATGTTGCCCGGGAGCAGGTCGAACCCTTCCGGGGTGGTGACCCGGACTTCGGCAGCGGTGGCTTCGCCCAGCAGCAGGTCGCAGGTGGACGCGGCGACTTCACGCTTGTCCACGCCGCTGCCCATGGTCGCATTGCCTTGGGAATCCAGGTCGACCAGGAGCACGCGCTTGGGTGCAGCAGCCAGGGAGGCGGCCAGATTGACGGCGGTCGTGGTCTTGCCGACGCCACCTTTCTGGTTGGCGATGGCGATGATGCGGGCCATGCGTGTGAGCCTCATCGGCAGGGAGTGGGACTGGTCATTATGCGTATATGGGGCGTGTCATGCACTGTGAGATGCGCGCCGACAGGCGCCCGCGACCTCGATGGGGCGCCTGGCATGCGCCCGGTGGACACCGCAGCGGCAGCTGTGGCGGGCGTTGCCGCCGATATGAGGGCACGCGCGCAGCCGCAGGCCGGCGCGCGCCGGGGACCGGTCAGGGACCGGCCACCACCACCAGATGGCGCTCACCGGTCAGGCCGGGCACGTGCAGCGGCAGCACCTGTTCAACCGTCCAGCCGGCCGGCAGCTGGGCAATTTCGTCATGCGGGTGCACGCCTTTCATGGCCAGCAGACGGCCGCCCGGGCGCAGCAGATGACCGCCGACGGCGATGATGCCGGCCAGGGTGTCCATGGCGCGGGCGGTCAGGTGGTCGTAGGCGCCGGGTTCGGCAAGCGCTTCGGCCCGCGATTCGGCCACGCGGGCATTGGTCAGGCCCAGCTGGCGCACGGCTTCGCGCATGAAGCGCGCCTTCTTGCCGTTGCTTTCGACCAGGGTCACCTGCAGCTGCGGGCGGGCGATGGCCAGCGGGATGCCGGGCAGGCCGGGGCCGGTGCCCAGGTCGGCCAGGGTGCCGGCCTCCAGGTAGGGCTGCATGGCCAGCGAGTCGAGCAGGTGGCGGGTGACCATCTCCAGCGGGTCGCGGATGGCGGTGAGGTTGTAGGTGCGGTTCCAGCGGTCGAGCAGGGTCAGGTAGGTCAGCAGCGGCGGCGCCAGCGCGGCGTCCAGCTGCATGGCGGCCAGGCCGCGCTCAAGCGCATCGGCCACGCCAGCGGGGAGAGTGTGTTCTTTCATGCCGCCATTATCGCACCCCGGTAGAGCCGACCGTTGGCCGGCTGCTCGGCCCGTAACCCCACCCGTCGGCCGGGCTGCCCCTCTCACATCACATGCCACGCCAGCGCCGCGCGGAAATCCGCCGCCGCCTGCCATTCGTGCAGGTGCCAGCGCGCCGCGTTGCCCAGCTCCGGGTCGCACCAGGCCAGCTGCAGGCGGCCTTCGGCGTCCGGGGCCAGCTGCAGGCGGTGCAGACCAAAGGAAATGCCCTGCCCCTGCGCCTTGAGGATGGCTTCCTTGGCGCACCAGACCCGGAAGAACCACGGATTGCGGGTGGCCTCATCCAGCCCCAGCAGCCAGGCAACCTCGGCCGGGTGGAAGAAGCGCTCGATGATTTCCACCATGCGCGGGCGCGGGCGCAGCGGCTCCAGGTCCACGCCCAGCCGGACGCGTTCGGCCATCGCTACCAGCAGCAGGCCATGGCTGTGGCTCCAGCCGGTGCCGATGTGCGCCAGCGGGCCGTGCAGTTCGGGGCGGCCGCGGGCGTCGCGCTGCAGCGGCAGGGTGTCCGGCGTGCCGCCCAGCTGATCGGCCAGCAGCACCCGCGCCTGCGGCTCGCCCCGGGTGCCGTTGACGTGCGGCAGGCACCAGACCGTGACCGGGCCGAACTGCCACGGACCGCCGGGGGTGGCCGGCAGGGTCATGCCCACACCCGGTGAGGACGGCTGCACGGTGATTTCACGGGGGCTGCCGTCAACTGGCCCGGTCGTTCACGCAAACCGGGAGTCAACGCTATGGGCATCATCATCTGGCTGATCGTCGGCGGCATCGTGGGCTGGCTTGCCAGCATCATCATGAAGCGCGACGCGCAACAAGGCATCATCCTCAACATCGTGGTTGGCATCATCGGCGCCTTGCTGGCCGGTTGGCTGTTCGGCGGTGGCATCAACGAAGCGATCACGATCCGTACGTTCCTGTTCTCGTTGATCGGCGCGGTGATCCTGCTGGCGATCGTGAATCTGTTTACGCGTCGAAGCGTCCGGTAACGCCCGACCGTTGGTCGGTACGCGGCGGCTGGAACGCCGATTGTGCAACAAGGCCCGGCACTGCCGGGCCTTGTTGTATGGGGTGCCTCACCTTGCAGGCCAGCCGGCGGCTGGCATTACCCCAGGTGCACCCACGCCGGGGCGTGGTCGCTGGGGCGGTCCCAGGTGCGCGGCTCGCGGTCGATGCCCGAGGCGATCGCGCGCGCCTTGAGTGCGTCCGAAACCAGGGTCAGGTCGATGCGCAGGCCCAGATTGCGGCGGAAACCGGCCGCGCGGTAGTCCCACCAGCTGAACACGCCTTCTTCCTCGCTGTGCAGGCGGAAGGCATCGTGCAGGCCCAGCTTCAGCAGCTTGTTGAGGGCGCCGCGCTCGGCGGTGGAGGTCAGGATGTGGTTCTCGTTCCAGACCAGCGGGTCGTTCACATCCCGCGCGTCCGGGGCGATGTTGAAATCGCCCATCACCACCAGCTCGGGGTAGCGGGCCAGCTCGGACTCGACCCAGGCGTGCACTGCTTCCAGCCAGCGCAGCTTATAGGCGTACTTGTCGGTGCCCACGTCTTGGCCGTTGACCACGTACAGGTTGATGATGCGCACGCCATTGACGGTACCGGCGATGGCGCGCTTCTGCTCATCCTCGAACCCGGGAATGCCGATCTGCACGTCCTGCGCCGGTTCGCGCGACAGCAGCGCGACGCCGTTGTAGGTCTTCTGCCCGGCAAACACGCTGCGGTAGCCCAGCCCGGCCAGCACCGCGTCGGGGAACTTGTGGTCCTCCATCTTGGTTTCCTGGATACCGACCACGTCCGGCGCGAACGCCGTGAGCCATTGTTCCAGGTGCGGCAGGCGCACGTTGAGCGAATTGACGTTCCAGGAGGCGATTTTCATGCGCGCCATTCTACCGGGTAGCCACCGACCGGTGGTCGGTGGGCGCAGGCAATGCCGGCCGCTGCTCGGTGGGCGCGGTAGTGCCGGCCACTGGCCGGCAACCCCGTGCAACCCGGGCATCGCGGACAGCTGCATCGCCGTTGCGCACGCTACGCTGTGGCCCCTGATCGCACGGAAACCCCATGGACGCAGACGCCTTCGTAGCCAAGTGGTACGCCGAGAAAGAACAGCTGCTGGCCGCCGCCTGGGCCCCGGGCACGGAATCGGCAGCACGGATCGCCGCGATGGCGCTGTCACCCACGCAGGCACAGCAGTTGCGGGAGGTGCTCGATGTGTTCGCCACCGATGCCATGTACACCCTGCTGCTCGGGCTGGACGGCAGCGCCGCGCTGGGCGGCGACCAGCGTCACTACACCGTGCTGGACGAAGACGGTTCGGTGATCGCCGAAGAAGGCGATCTGGAGGCGGCCGCCTACGCGTGGTTCCACGACGGCCGCTCCTCGCGCTGACCCCATGCGCTACGCGGCCGTGCTATCGGCTGCGGGTCAGCGCACCAGCGCCTTGAGCATCCCGGCGATCTTCGAATACGGCGGTTTGAGCAGGTCGCTGGCGGCCCAGCGCGACTGCCACAGGATCGGCAGCTGCTTGCTGAGCCCGTCGAAGCCGGCGCGGCCGTGGTAGGCGCCCATACCGCTGGGGCCGACGCCGCCGAACGGCAGGTCGTTGATGGCGAAGTGCAGCAGGGTGTCGTTGACGGTGATACCGCCGGCCACCACCTGCCCGAGCACGCGTTCAACCGTGTCACGCTGCTGGCTGAAGACGTACAGCGCCAGCGGCCGGTCGCGGCCCTGCACCTCGGCCAGGGCGGCGTCCAGGCTGGGATACGCGCAGACCGGCAGGATCGGGCCGAAGATTTCCTCCTGCATCAGGTCCAGGTCGGCCGGCGGGTCGAGCACGATGGTCGGCACGATCAGGCGTTCGCGTGCGGCACGTTCGGGATCCACCGTGGCCAGCTCGATTACCGGCACGCCGCGCGCACGCGCCTGGTCCAGGTAGCCGCGCAGGCGCTGGTACTGGCCCTCGTGGATGATGCGGGTGTAGTCGGTGGCATCGCTGAAATCACCGTAGCGCGCGCGCACCTGGGTCTGCAGCTGCTGCACCAGTTCGCGCTGGCGCGCGCCATCGATGAGCACGTAGTCCGGGGCGATGCAGGTCTGGCCGGCGTTGAACCACTTGCCGGTGGCCAGGCGCGCGGCCGCCTTCTCCAGCGGGTAATCGCTGCACACGATGGCCGGCGATTTGCCGCCCAGTTCCAGGGTCAGCGGGGTGAGGTGTTCGGCGGCGGCGGCCATCACCTTGCGGCCAATGGCGGTGGAGCCGGTGAACACCAGGTGGTCCAGCGGCGAGCCGGCCAGGGCACTGGCCAGCGCACCGTCGCCCTGCACCACCGCCACGCGGTCGGCCGGGAACACCTCGGCCAGCAGTGCCTGCAGGAACGCGCTGGTGCGCGGCGTATGTTCGGAGGGCTTGAGAATGACGTGGTTGCCCGCGGCAATCGCGGTGGCCAGCGGAATCAGGGCCAGGTTGACCGGGTAATTCCACGGCGAGATCACCGCGACCACGCCCAGCGGCACCGCGCGGGTCTGCGCGCGCGCCGGCCAGAACCGCCAGCCCACGCCGACCCGGCGCGGCCGTGCCCAGCGGCGCAGGTGCTTGAGCAGGTGGTCGATTTCGCCGAGCACGGTCATGCCGTCGGCGATCATGGATTCGTGGGTGGAGCGGTGGCCGAAGTCGGCGGAGATGGCCTGCGCCATGTCGTCCATCCTCTCTTTCAGCGCCGCGCGCAGGCGGCGCAGATCTTCCTCGCGCTGGTCCAGCGACGGGCGCCGGGTCTGCCAGGCACTACGCAGGGTCTGCAGGACGGTCGGGAGTTCGGCTGCGGTGGTGGTGGTCATGGGCCGATTGTAGAGGTGAGCCACGCGCGATTCCCATGCCAGCCTTCACGTGCTTGGCGAGCGGATCAAAGGGCCGCGTAGCCTTACTCAGCCTCAAACTCCAGCCGCCAATCACGCAGGATCTCGACCTCCCTCGCGATCAGGCGTTCCTCTTCCCACGGAACATCCGGCGATACTTCGTCCGCCGCCGGCATCCTCCGCAATGGAGTCGCTGTGTTGCCTGCGAAGAAGTGGGGCGTGAAGCAGTACGGCGCATCTTCATTCTGGCTGGGCGCCTTCACCAACGTTGCAAATACCGCATTCAACGGCGTCTTCGGCTTGGCGCCTGAGCACCAGGGATGCGAGGTGAAGGTATCCGGAACCTGTGCGCCAATCCGCTTGAACTCGGCGACGCTGGACACCTTGCCCAGAGAAAAACGGCGTACCTGCGCCTCCTCGTCCTCCAATCCCGTCTCAACCAGCCAGCCCCAATTGTCATGCGCCGTGCCGCCGTAATCGCAGGTCACCAAGGTTGCGTTTGGTGCTGCATTGTTCCAGGACAGCCAGACCTTCTTCGTTCCGCACGCCACCTTGATCACGGATGATCTTTCCTCGATCTGCACATTGCCCTGGCGCGTCGAGCTGATGACTGCTTTCACAACCCGGCGGTCGCGTGCCAACCCGTCCGGATCACGCGACCTCGACGTCCACTCCACGGGCAGATCGCGTCGTGACTCCAGGGGGTTCAGTCCCACCCCGAAGTAGTAGTCACCGCGAAAATAGTATGCGGAACAGGTAGCCTGCCAGCCGGAGCCACAATTGACCTCTGGATAGTCCGGATAAGCTGGCCACGGGCGCAGGTATTCTGCGTCCAGCGGCACCCACCCTGCGTCAAGAAGCATCCTGCGTACCTGTGTGTACTCCATGCCTTCTCGCACGCCAGTCACCTTATCGGCTGCTGCGGGCGGTGCCGGTGATGCCATCGCCACGACGGACGCTGCAGCAAAAAGTAAGCCGTACATGAGCCATTCCGATTCGATGGTTCCGTCATGCTACTTGGCGCGTGGATGCGCAACCTGGATTGAGCCGCGCACGTCGTGGATTGTCGGATGCAACCTGAAAATCTGCTCAGGCACCTGGCCAATCGCGCCAGGACGGGCGCAGATTCGTACTTCTTTCATGGCGGTGCAGCGTCACGTCCATCAAGGTGTGCGTCCGTTTTCCATGGACATCGAGATGGTTCGGAAAATTCCTGCATTCCTGGCTGGCTTCCTGGCCTTTTCTGCCAATGCTGAAACCGCTCAACGCTCCACAAGCTCCGCAGCGGTATTCAAGGCAGACAGCGCCAACGTTCAAGGCTCTCTGGTTCGCTATCTGGAGATGTTCGACTCCTCTTGTCTCATCGTCCAGATCATCAGCCGGGGAAATTGGGAGGTCGTTCGTGAGAAGAGGATCTGCTCGGTTGGCAAATCACGTCTCGATGACTTCGCGGGTGTGGATTTTGGCAGTTTAGTGCACGTGCATTTCCAGAGCATTGCGTTCAAGCCAGATCATCTGCAGCTAAAGATCAGCTTCACGCCCAATCGCCCCTTCATGTCGGTCGAGCGCGTACGCACCTGTACGATCTCAATCCGAAACGAGTCTATCGGAAATTTGATGTGCTGAGATCGCTGAATCGCGGGCAAGCCTGATTTCCATCACCGACGCGGGATGGTGAGACTCAAGGCGGCCCTGCTTGTAGCCAACTCAGCCGTCTGCTACGGCATGGATAATCGAACATCCTGTCGTGCCAGGCATCCTGGACATGACGCATGAGGCAGTCGACTGACAGTCGACTCTACCCCCGCTCGCTCTACCCGGCGAACGGGAACGAAAAGGGCCGCGATCTGCATCGCGGCCCCTTGGTCATGCCGTGTGGCGCACCGTTACTTGGTGATGTCCACCCCGCGGGTTTCCTTCAGGAACAGGCCACCGACCACGACCGTCATCAACGCGATGATGATCGGGTACCACAGGCCGTAGTAGAGGTTGCCGGTACCGGCCACCAGCGCGAAGGAAATCGCCGGCAGGAAGCCACCGAACCAGCCGTTGCCGATGTGGTACGGCAGCGACATCGAGGTGTAGCGGATGCGGGTCGGGAACAACTCGACCAGATAGGCGGCGATCGGGCCGTAGACCATGGTCACGTACAGCACTAGCAGCCACAGCATGAAGATCGTGCCGGGAATGTTGACGCGAGCGTTGTCGGCCTTGGCCGGGTAGCCGGCGGTGGTCAGGGCGGTCTTCAGCTCGGCACCGAACGCATCGGCCTTGGCCTTGCCCTCTTCCTTGGTCAGGCCGGCGGCCTCGTAGGAGGTGACGCTCGCGCTGCCGACATTGATGATCGCCAGCGAACCGGCGCCGGCCGGCTTCACTTCGTACGGCACGCCTGCCTTGGTCAGCGCGGCGGTGGCCACGTCGCAGGAGCTGGTGAACTTGCGCATGCCAACCGGATCGAACTGGAACGAGCAGGTGTTCGGATCGGCCACTACCAGCGCCGGCGAATTGGTGCGGGCTTCTTCGATGGCCGGGTTGGCGAAGTGGGTCAGGCCCTTGAAGATCGGGATGTAGGTGATGGCGGCCAGCAGGCAGCCGGCCAGGATGATCTTCTTGCGGCCGATACGATCGGACAGCCAGCCGAAGAAGATGAAGAACGGCACGCCCAGAGCCAGCGCGGCGGCGATCAGCAGGTAGGAGGTGGTGGCATCGACCTTGAGCATGCTGCTCAGGAAGAACAGCGCGTAGAACTGGCCGCCGTACCACACCACGGCCTGGCCGGCCGCGGCACCGAGCAGCACCAGCAGCATCAGCTTGAGGTTGCCGCCCTTGAGGCTGTCACGGAACGGGGTCTTGGAGCCCTTGCCTTCGGCCTTCATCTGCTGGAACAGCGGCGACTCGCTCAGCTGCAGGCGGATCCACACCGACACGCCCAGCAGCACGATGGACACCAGGAACGGAATGCGCCAGCCCCAGGCTTCGAAGGCTTCGTTGCCCAGGAAGTAGCGGCAGGCCAGGATGATCAGCAGCGACATGAACAGGCCCAGCGTCGCGGTGCACTGGATGAAGCTGGTGTACAGGCCACGCTTGTCAGCCGGTGCATGCTCGGCCACGTAGGTGGCCGCGCCACCGTACTCGCCGCCCATCGCCAGGCCCTGGGCCAGGCGCAGGATGATCAGGATCACCGGCGCGGCAAAGCCGATCGACGCATAGTTGGGCAGCACGCCGACCAGGAAGGTCGAGATGCCCATGATCAGGATCGTGACCAGGAAGGTGTACTTGCGGCCGATACGGTCGCCCAGGCTGCCGAAGAAGGCCGCGCCGAACGGACGCACGAAGAAGCCGGCGGCGAAGGCCAGCAGGGCGAAGATCATGCCCGTGGTTTCGTTGACGCCACTGAAGAACTGCTTGGCGATGATCGCCGCGAGCGAGCCGTACAGGAAGAAGTCGTACCACTCGAAGACCGTCCCCAGGCTGGACGCGAAGATGACCTTCTTGTGTCCCTGGGTAAGCGTGGCAGGTGCGGGTGTTGTTGACATGGGAAGCATCCCCTCGGTAGTGCCGACCGTTGATCGGCAATCGCAGTGTTGGTCGGGTGGTTTCTAGTTGTGTAGGTGCCGACCGTTGGTCGGCACACATTTTTTAGAAGCTGTACTTCGTGGTGAACTGCAGGCGGTTGATGTCACCCTTGCGCCCGTCCTCGATCTCGCGCACGCCGTACATGTACTCGGCACCGATATCGACCTTGGGCATCGGCGTGTAGAAGATGTTGCCGCGGATGCTCTGCACGCTCTTGGTGACCAGCGGGCCCAGGCTGCCGTCGTTGTCGTAGTCGCTGCGGGCGTAGATCAGGTTGGTGCGCAGCTTCGGGGTGAACGCATGGCGCCAGCCCACGTAGCCGGCCAGCACGCCGGTCGGGTTGAGCTCGTCGCGGGCGATGTCATAGGCGGTATCGGCGGTGACGCCCAGGCCTACGTAACGGGCAATGCCTTCGCCGCCACTGATCTGGTAATGCAGCGTGTCGCTGCCGCCCATCACCCATTTGCCGCCCAGGGTCAGGCCGCCGCCGATCTTGTCGGCCTTGGCGCCGGTGGCCTGGTTGTCGATCTGCAGCTGGCGCACCACGCCGCCCACGCCGAAGGTGCCCCAATCGCCTTTCCAGCCGTAACGCAGGGTCAGGTCGGGCAGCGCGCCGCGGTCGGAGTTGCCGGCCACATTCGTCCACGCCCCGGTGATCGGGTTGCGGGTGCCGGTCAGCGTGGTGGTTTCCGGGTTTTCCAGCGCGACGCTGAAGCCGCCCTGGGTGTAGCGGATCTGCGCCTGGCGCACGAACAGCACGCCGTCGGTCGGCCCGACGAAGTCGGCTGCTTCGGGCAGCGAGGCGGCGTCCATGAAGTTGGACCAGGTCTGGCCGGCCAGCCAGTTGTTCCAGTACATGTACGCGTGGCGCAGGGTCACGCCGTAGGTATTGGTGGCGGTCTGGTTGCCCAGCGAGTTACCGAAGAAATCCATCTCGAAGAACGCGCCGGCCTTGTTGCCGCCTTCGCTGATGTTGTCGATGCCCAGGTTGAAGCGCGAGAACTTGGCGTGGGCGTTGTAGTCCACGTCCGAGCGCTTGCCGCTGCCGCCGGCACCGGCCACCGGGGTCTGGCCCGGCAGGTACAGCGCGCGGCCGGTGGCGTCGTCGGCCAGCTGGCCATCACCGGTCTGGGTGGCCATGAAGTCGGCCTTGATGAAGCCACCGATCTTGACCGTGGTACCCGGCGCGGCGCCCGGCGTGATGGTGGTGACCTGGATCGGCTGCTTGCCGGCCGGCACCTGCGCAGCCAACGGCTGCTGGGCCTGCACGGTCTTCACCGCGGTGACGTCGGTCTGGGCCTGGCTGATCTGGGTCTGTTGCTGCTGGCTGGTATTGACCAGCATCTGCACCTGGCGCTCCAGCTCGGCGATGCGTGCTTCCAGCGCCTTCTCTTTGGCGGTATCGGCGAATGCGACGCCTGGTGCGATCAATGCAACGAACAGGGCGGCCGCCAACGGCCGGCGTGTCGTCTTCAATAAACGGTGGCTCATGTTGCCCTCTCTCCCGGGTGGCAATGCGAACGCCGCGCTGGGCACGGTCGAGCCGACAGTGGGGCCGCCGCGCCCGCAACGGCTATTGGCCATTAGTCGTACGCGCCCGCCGGGCGAGCACGACCCGGGCGCCAACGGCGGACGGCAGGTGCCACAGGCACCTGGGCAGGTACCGACCGTTGGTCGGTACGCTCTTCCTCACAGATAGCGCCACGCCCCCTTACCACGGGCCCCAACGCACCCGGCACCCGCCGACAGCCGCTTGCTGCCCACCCCGTACGCTCCAACCTGACCTGTTCCCGGCGTTCCTGCCGCGTTCGACCATGGTCTAACCACCCATCCACCGCGAAGCAGGGTGGATGCGGCAAACTGAGGGGGAGAGGTCGCACCTTATGTTGCGACCGCACAACCCAAGTCCTGTTGCAAGTGAGGGTGCCATGGCCGATCTTTACCCCGTCAAGGCGGATTTTTCCGCCAAGGCGCGCATTGACAAGAACACGTACGAAACGCTCTACCGTGAGTCGATCGAGCACCCGGATGCTTTCTGGGGCAAGGCCGCGCAGCGCCTGCAGTGGTTCAAGCAGCCGACCACGATCAAGAACGTCAGCTACAACCTCGACGATTTCCGCATCAAGTGGTTCGAGGACGGCGAGCTCAACGCCAGCGTCAACTGCCTGGACCGCCAGCTCGAACAGCGCGGCGACAAGGTCGCGCTGCTGTTCGAACCGGACAGCCCCGACGCACCGTCGCAGGGCGTCACCTACCGCGAGCTGTACGAGCGCGTGTGCCGGCTGGGCAATGCGCTGCGCAACCTCGGCGTGCAGAAGGGCGACCGGGTCACCATCTACCTGCCGATGATCGTCGACGCCGCCGTGGCCATGCTCGCCTGTGCACGCATCGGCGCGGTGCACTCGGTGGTGTTTGGCGGCTTCGCGCCGAACTCGATCGCCGACCGCGTGATCGACTGCGCCAGCAAACTGATCATCACCGCCGACGAAGGCCTGCGCGGTGGCCGCAAAATTCCGCTCAAGGCCAACGTGGATGCGGCACTGAAGCTGCCCGGCACCACCACCGTGGAGACCGTGCTGGTGGTGCGCCACACCGGCGGCGCGGTGGACATGCAGGCCCCGCGCGACCGCTGGTTCCACGATGTGGTCGATGCGCAGCCGGCGCAGTGCGAACCGGAGCGGATGAACGCCGAAGACCCGCTTTTCATCCTCTACACCTCCGGTTCCACCGGCAAGCCCAAGGGCGTGCTGCACACCACCGCCGGTTACCTGCTGTATGCGTCCTACACCCATGAGGCAGTGTTCGACCTGCGCGAGGACGACATCTACTGGTGCACCGCCGACGTGGGCTGGGTCACCGGCCACAGCTACATCGTGTACGGTCCGCTGGCCAACGGCGCCACCTCGCTGATGTTCGAGGGCGTGCCGAACTTCCCGAACACCTCGCGTTTCTGGGAGGTGATCGACAAGCACCAGGTGACCATCTTCTACACCGCACCCACTGCCATCCGCGCGTTGATGCGGGAAGGCGAGGCACCGGTGAAGCGCACCTCGCGTGCCTCGCTGCGCCTGCTGGGCAGTGTCGGCGAGCCGATCAATCCCGAAGCGTGGCGCTGGTACTACGAGGTGGTCGGCGACAGCCGCTGCCCGATCGTGGACACCTGGTGGCAGACCGAAACCGGCGGCATCCTGATTTCCCCGCTGCCGGGCGCGGTCGATCTCAAGCCGGGTTCGGCCACCCTGCCCTTCTTCGGCGTGCAGCCGGCGCTGGTCAATGCCGAAGGCGAGATCCAGGACGGCCCCACCGAGGGCAACCTGATCATCCGCGATTCGTGGCCGGGCCAGATGCGCAGCGTGTATGGCGACCACCAGCGCTTCATCGACACCTATTTCCGTACCTACCCGGGCAGCTACTTCACCGGCGACGGCTGCCGTCGCGATGAAGACGGCTACTACTGGATCACCGGCCGCGTGGACGATGTGATCAACGTGTCCGGCCACCGCATCGGCACCGCCGAAGTGGAAAGCGCGCTGGTCTCGCACCCGAAGGTGGCCGAAGCGGCCGTGGTCGGTTTCCCGCACGACATCAAGGGCCAGGGCATCTATGCCTATGTCACCCTGATCGCCGAAGAAACGCCGAGCGATGACCTGCACAAGGAACTGATCGCCTGGGTGCGCAAGGAGATCGGACCGATCGCCGCGCCCGACCACCTGCAGTGGGCGCCGGGCCTGCCCAAGACGCGCTCGGGCAAGATCATGCGCCGCATCCTGCGCAAGATCGCCGAGAACGCGCCGGACCAGCTGGGCGATACCTCGACCCTGGCCGATCCGTCGGTGGTGGCGTCGCTGGTGGAAGAGCGCAAGGTGAAGTAAGGGTCGCCACATCGCATTCGCGCTGTCGCTCCCACGGTCTGCAAGCGGACCGTGGGGCCCTTCTCACTCGCGCCCCGCCCCCTGACTCAGGGGGTTGTCATCTCGATGCACTCGTTCCGTTACGTCGTGTCACCCCTTTCGCAACATGGCCCCCACCATGACAACCCTTCTGATTGCCGACGACCACCCGCTGTTCCGCGAAGCCCTTCGCGGGGCCGTGCAACGCGTCATTCCCGGCGTGCAGCTGTTTGAAGCCGACAGCGTGGAAGCGCTGTACCAGCTGGCCGACCAGCACACCGACGCCGACCTGGTCCTGATGGACCTCAACATGCCCGGTGCGCAGGGCTTCAACGCGCTGGTGCACATGCGCGCCCTGCACCCGCAGCTGCCGGTGGTGGTGGTGTCCGCGCGCGAAGAGCCCACCGTGATGCGGCGTGCGCTGGACCATGGCGCGTTCGGCTTCATTCCCAAATCCGCCGATTCGGACACCATCGGCCATGCGCTGGGCACCATCCTCGATGGTGAAACCTGGGCCCCACCGGAAGCACACAACGTGCCGCCGACCGGGCGCGAGGAACGCGAAATCGGCCAGCGCCTGCGCGAACTCACCCCGCAGCAGTTCCGCGTGCTCCAGATGCTGGGCGCCGGCCGGCTCAACAAGCAGATCGCCTACGACCTCAACGTGTCCGAGGCGACGATCAAGGCCCACGTCACCGCAATCCTGCGCAAGCTGGGCGTGACCAACCGCACCCAGGCCGTGCTGATGGCCGGCAAGCTGGCCATCGACGACGAACAGATCGTGTTGCCGCCGGAAGAGGATTGAGGGCGGCGGTTGCGTCAGGAGCAGCCGACCAACGGTCGGCTCTACCCGTCAAGGGAGCATGCAGGGGCGGCCGGTTGCATTTCCGCGTTGCGACGACGCGGTGTGCGTGATGTCCAGCCGGTAGGGTCGCGCCCCAGCCGACTGCCGATGCGGCTCCCGCGTTCGATATCGGCATGACGTTTGAACGGCGCCGGCTGTGGCCTCTGCTTCGTTGAAGGTCATGCCGTTCCCGAACGCTGCACGTGTATCGGCAGTCGGCTGGGGCGCGACCCTACCGGCATCCAGGCAGGTTGGTGGTGGGTTCATGCGGCCGCTGCGTGGCGGTGCTGTGCGAACGGTGGGGAAATTGCGTGGTGGGCGGATAAGGGCAGCCGACCAACGGTCGGCTCTACCCGCCCCGGCTTATAGCCGGGGCTATGAAAGCCAGCGTTGCCTGCGCAATTGCCGGTAAATGATCGATCCGGTGAGCCCGGTGCTAAGCTTCGCGTCCCCTTGGGGAGTAGCCGGATTCCTGCTGCAGGAATCGCCCGCATCAACATACTCGGCCAGTGCGCCGTGGTGCGGGTAGCCATCGTGGTTGGCGAGACCAGCGGTCCGCGTGCGCAACGACAGGTTGGGCGCGTTCGCGGTCCGTTGCTCGCAATCGCCCGACCTGCCGTGTACTCCAATGTCTCCCCTTTCGATCCTGCTGATCGGCTTTGCCATGTCCACCGATGCCTTCGCCGCGGCGATCGGCAAAGGCGCGGCCATGCGCAAGCCACGCTTCCCCGATGCGCTGCGCGCCGGCCTCATCTTCGGCGTCATCGAAGCCATCACCCCGGTGATCGGCTGGCTGCTGGGCCGCGCCGCCCTGCAGTACGTCGAAGCGTTCGACCACTGGATCGCGTTCGGCCTGCTCGGTGCGCTGGGCGTGCACATGATCATCAACGGCATCCGGCCCGATGACAGTGCCGAGGACGAAGACACCAGCAAACACCATGGTTTCTGGCGCCTGGCCGTCACCGGCTTTGCCACCAGCATCGATGCGATGGCGGTCGGCATCGGCCTGGCCTTCCTGGATGTCCACATCGGCGTGATGGCGCTGGTGATCGGCCTGTGCACCTTCACCATGGTCACTGCCGGGGTCATGCTGGGCCGCGTGCTGGGCAACATGGTCGGCAAGCGCGCCGAGATCATCGGCGGCATCATCCTGATCATCATCGGCTCGACGATCCTGTACGAACACCTCAGCGGCGCCATGGGCTGATGCGCCCTGCCCCACCGCCGCGCGGCTACATGTCGCCGCGCGGCGCGTGGAAGGCGGCCAGGAAGGCACGCAGCGAGGCCGGCTTGATCGGCTTGGTCAGCAACCGGTAGCCGCGCTCGCGCGCCATCCGCTTCAGTTCGTCGCGCCCGTCGGCGGTCAGCAACGCCCCCGGAATCGCGCGCCCGGCCTTGTCGCGCAGTGCCACCAGCGTATCCAGGCCATCCAGCCGGTCGTGCAGGTGGTAGTCCACCAGCATCACGTCCGGGTGCAGGTCCACCTTCTCCAGCGCCTGGTCCACCGTGCTGGCGGTGATCACCTCCACGCCCCAGCGCCCGAGCAGCGCGCGCATGCCGTCCAGGATTTCCTGGTCGTTGTCCACGCACAGCACCCGCATGCCGGCCAGTGAATCGGTCCGGGTCGGGGTGGGCGTCGGCGATACCAGGGCCGACTGCGGCAGCACCGGCGCGTCCACCCGCGGCAGCATGATCGAGAACATGCTGCCGCTGCCCACCCGGCTGCGTGCGTTGAGCCGGTGGTCGAGCAGGCGCGAGATGCGCTGGCAGATCGACAGCCCCAGCCCCAAGCCCTGCTCGCCCCAGTCGAAGGGCTGCTGGTAGCGGTGGAACTCGTCGAAGATCTGCTGCATGTGGTGCTCGGGAATGCCCGGCCCGGTATCCCAGACCTGCAGCTCCACCTCGTTGCCACGGTGGCGCACCGCCAGCACGATCCGGCCCTGCCGGGTGTAGCGCAACGCGTTGGCCAGGAAGTTCTGCAGCACCCGGCGCAACAGCCGGCGGTCGCTGCGGATCCATGCCGGGCGCGCGAACAGGTCCAGGCGCAACCCGCGCCCTGCCGCCACCGGCGAGTACTGCGCGGCCAGCTCGCGCATCAACAGGCTCACGTCGAAATCGCCGATCACCGGGTGCAGCCCGCCCGCATCCAGCCGCGACACGTCCAGCAGGCCGTCCAGCAGCTCCTCGGCCGCGCGCAGCGAGGCATCCACGCGCTCGGCCAGGTGGCGCTGCTCTTCGTTGTTGTGGTGGCTCTCGCGCAGCGCGGAGGCGAACAGCCGCGCGGCGTTCAACGGCTGCAGCACGTCGTGGCTGATCGCCGCCAGGAAGCGCGTCTTGGACTGCTGCGCCACCTCGGCCTCGTGCGAGCGCTCGGCCACGCGCTGCTCCAGGGTTTCGTTGGCTTCCAGCAGCGCTTTTTCAGCGTGCTTGTAATCGGTGATGTCGTTGTAGCTGGTGACATAGCCGCCGCCGGGCAGTGCCTGGCCCCGCATTTCGATAACCTTGCCGTCGCTGCGGGTGCGCTCGAAGATGTGCGGCGAACCGGCCCGCATATAGCCGATGCGGCGGTTGATCTGCACGTCGATGTCGCCCTCGCCCAGCTCACCGCGTTCGGCGTTGTAGCGGATCAGGTCGGCCACCGGGCGCCCCACGTAGAGCATGCCGTCGGGGTAGCCGAACATCTGCTGGTAGCGTCGGTTCCACGCGGTCAGGCGCATGTCCGGGTCGACCACGCTGACCCCGGCGCTGATGTTCTCCAGCGTGGTGGACAGGATCTCGCGGTTGAAGCGCAGCTCCTGGCCGGCTTCGTCCAGCACCGCCACCACTTCGCCCAGGTCCATGCCCGAGCCGCGCAGCAGGCTGGTCAGCAGCAGGCGCGCCGATGCCGCGCCGATCGAGGCGGCCAGCAGGCGCTCGGTGAACTGCACCCAGGCCCGGTCCGCCGGCGCGGACGCCTGCAGTTCGCGGCCCATCGACTGGGCCTGCTCGAAGAACGAGCGCCGCGCATGGCGGTCGCCGACCACCCGCGAGGCCAGGGCCAGCAGGTCTTCAACGTGCACATGGCCCGGCCACGCCCCGGCCACCGACGGCCGCTGCGCATACGGGTCCAGGAACGGCGCCGCGCGCAGGCGTTCGTCGACGCCCGGGCGCCAGCGCACCGACACCAGCAGCATCGCTGCGGCATTGACCAGCAACGACCAGAACGTGCCGTGGGTCAGCGGGTCCCAGCCGCTCATGCCGAACAGGCGCTGCGGCCGCAGCCAGTCGATGCCGAACGGCCCCTGCACCAGCCACGCCGCATCCATCCAGCCGGCATGGGTCAGCGCCGGCAACAACAGCGTGTACACCCAGGTGGCGAAGCCGAGCAGCATGCCCACTTCCACACCCCGGCGGCTGGCCCCGCGCCAGTACAGGCCGCCGATCAGCCCGGGCGCGAACTGCGCCACCGCCGCGAACGCCATCAACCCATACGAGGCCAGCGTGCTGTCATTGCTGCTGCCGCGGTAGTAGCTGTAGGCGGCCAGCGCCAGCAGCAGGATCGCGGTGCGCCGGATCCACAGCACCCGCGAGGCCACGTCGGCCGCTTCCTGGTGGTCGCCACTGCGGCGCAGCAGCACCGGCATCACCAGGTCGTTGCTGACCATGGTGGCCAGCGCGATCGAGGCCACGATGACCATGCCGGTGGCCGCCGAGAAGCCGCCCACGTAGGCCACCAGCGCCAGGAACTTGCGGCCTTCGGCCAGCGGCAGGGCCAGCACCATGCTGTCGTCGGCGACGCTGCCGCCGGTGCCGAACAGGGTCACGCCGGCGGTGGCGATCGGGATCACCATCGCCGAGATGATCACCAGGTACGCACCGAACATCCAGCGCGCGCGGCGGATGTCACGCACGTCGCCGCACTCCACCACCGCGACGTGGAACTGGCGCGGCAGGCAGATGATGGCCAGGAAACTGAGCAGGGTCTGCGAGATGAACCCGACCGGCGGCAACCCGGCAAACAGCGTATGCGCCGACTCCAGCACCGCGTCGGTACGGTCGTTGAGCCACAGGTAGGCGAACAACCCCAGCGCCACCATCGCGATCAGCTTGATCAGCGATTCCAGCGCGATGGCCAGCATCATGCCGTGGTGGTGCTCGGTGGCATCCACCTGGCGGGTACCGAACAGGGTGGCAAACAGCGCCATCAGCAGCGCCACGTACAGCGCCGGATCAGTGAAGAAACCGGTGGGCCCGACATTGCCGGTGAGCACCTGCAGGCTCATCGCCACCGCTTTGTACTGCAGCGCCAGGTACGGCACGATGCCGATCAGCGCGATCACCGCCACCAGCGCGGCCAGCCGCCGCGAGCGCCCGAACCGCGAGGAGATGAAGTCGGCGATGGACACCACATTCTGGCTGCGCGCGATCAGCGCCAGACGCTCGATGATGCGCCAGCCGAACAGCCACAGCAGCAGCGGCCCCAGGTAGATCGGCAGGTAGCCGATGCCGTTGCGCACCGCCGTGCCCACCGCCCCGTAGAAGGTCCACGACGAGCAGTACACCGCCAGCGCCAGGCTGTAGACCACCGGCCGCAGCCACGGCCGGTCGGGGTACATCGGGCGACGGTCGCCCCACCACGCCACGCCGAACAACAGCGCGGCATAGGCCACCGATACCAACAGCAGGATCCAGCTGGAGACCACGAGGTGATTCCGTCAGGGTAAACAGCAGTAGATCACGACCGTTGGTCGTGATGGAAACATCGCCACCGCCCAATCGGCCGGCCGACCACAACGGTTGGCCGTGATTGCCGGCACCGTGCCCACCAACGGTGGGCACCTACCGGGGCGGTGACGCCCATCGCCACACCGGACCGGTCACGCCCGCCCCCACCGGACCGTTCACGCCCCACCCAACCGGTAGGTCACGACCGTCGGTCGTGACCCGCCCCAACTCATTCCGCCGGAACGCCCATTTCCTTCAGCAACTCGGGCGCCGGGTACACCTTGGCCAGCAACCAGCGCAGGTAGCGCATGTCCACGTGCACGGCGCGCTTGTAGCGCGGGTCGAACCACCAGCTGGCGCTCACCGATTCCCAGTTGCTGTCGAAGTTCAGCCCGATCAGCTCGCCCTTGGCGTTGAGCACCGGCGAGCCGGAGTTGCCGCCGGTGGTGTCCAGGTTGGTCAGGAAGTTGACCGTCTGGGTCTTCAGCACCGGGTCGGCGGTGGAGCCGAAGTCGCCCTTGGCGATCGCGGCCAGCAACGGCTTGGGCGCATCGAACGGATAGGCGTTGGTGTTCTTTTCCACGATGCCGGCCACGGTGGTCACCGGGTCGAAATGCACCGCATCGCGCGGCGACAGCGCTTCCACCTTGCCGTAGCTGATGCGCAGCGTGCGGTTGGCATCGGGGTACACCGCGCGCCCCTGCTTGGCACGCCAGGCAAACAGCGCCTGCATGTAGGCCGGGCGCAGGCGCAGCTGTTCACCGGCGCGGGCCTTGCTCTGGTCGTCCAGGCGCAGCTGCGCGGCCACCAGCGGGCCGGCCAGGTCGATCAGCGGGTCGTGCGCCAGCGGCTTGCCGTCCTTTGCCGCGGCAAACCTCGACAGGCGCTGGGCTTCCTCACCCAGCGTGGTGCTGGCATACAGGCCGTCCAGCGCCTTGGCCAGCGCCGCCGGGGTGCGCCCGAAGGCCGCGTCGAACTCGGGCACGCGCTGTGCCTCGGGCAGCTGCTGGTAGCGGGTCAGCAGCGTGGTCAGCAGCGCCTTTTCCACCTCGGGCGAATAGCGACGCTGCACCTGCTTCAAGGTGCCTTCGATCAGCGCCAGGTCGCGCTGCTGGTAGCCGCTTTCGCGCTCGGCATCGGGCTTGGCCGATTCAATGCGCAGGCGTTCCAGGGTCAGCGCCGAACGCAGCAGCTGGCTCTGCGCCGACAGCAGGTCCAGCAGCAGGTCGCGTTCACCCACCGACGCGCCCTGCGACAGCGAGCCCAGCAGCGCCTGGATGTCGCCCTGGAATTGGGCGTCGGTAGCCTTCAGCATCGCGCCTTCATCGCTGGCGCGCTGGGCCTTGGCATCGCTGCGCAGCAGGCCTTCCAGCTCGCCGGCGGCGCGCTTGCGGTTGTTCTTCAGCGACTGCAGCTGCGAGGCGTAGCGGGTACGCGCCTGCGCATCCTTGGCGGTGGCCGCCTCGATGGTGTCGATCATCTGCTGGAACACCGCCACCCGGCGCGGCAGCACCGCGTCGATCTGGCTGGCGAACTCGGCGGCGGTACGGTGCCGGTAGGTGATGCCCGGGTAGCCGGCCAGCATCGCGTAATCGCCCGTCTTCGGCCCATCGATGGCCATCTTCAGGTGCGCCGGCGGCTGGTAGGGCACGTTGTCCGGGCTGTACGGGGCCGGCTTGCCGTCCTTGCCCACATAGGCACGCAGCAGGGTGAAGTCGCCGGTGTGGCGCGGCCACATGAAGTTGTCGATCTCATCGCCGTAGTTGCCGATCGCACGCGGCGGCGCGTACACCAGCCGCACGTCGCTCAGCTCCAGCTGGCGGATGCGGTAGAAGTCGGTGCCGTAGTACATGTCGGCCACGCTGCAGCGCACGTTGCCTTCCTTCTCGCAGTCGGCCACCAGCTGCTTGCTGGCACGGTCGACCGCATCGAAATAGGCGCGCCCGGTCTTGCCGCGCGCGTCGCGCAGCACCTCGTCGGTGACCTTGTCGAAGCCGGTGGTGACCAGCACGCGGAAGTCCGGGTTGGCCGCGCGTTCGTCGCTGCGGCCCTGGGCGATGAAGCCGTTGTCGATCAGGTTGTGCTCGGGCGAGCTGTTGTACTGGATCACGCCCATCGCCACGTGGTGGTTGGTGAGCAGCAGGCCGTCGGCGGACACGAACGAACCGGTACCGCCACCGGCACGCACCACCGCGCTCAGCGGCGGCGCGGTGACGTTGGCCAGGTCGGCCGGGTTGCCCTTGAAGCCGGCCGCCTTCAGCGGCTTGGCCAGGTCCGGCAGCTGGGTCGGCATCCACATGCCTTCATCGGCGTGGGCGCCGGCGGCGAGGGTCAGGCCAAGGGCCAGCGCGGCAGGAAGTGTTTTGCGACACAGCATGGGAACACCCGGAAACGTCGGAACAACCGGAAAACATAGCCCTCAAGCCTGTGAAGGGCAACCGCCATCAGTCAGGGGCGGGGGGACGCTTCTAGGATGGAAGACCCATGAGAACCCAGGAAAGCCATGATTGTCGGCATCGACCTTGGTACCACGCACTCACTCATCGGCATTCACGCTGCCGAGGGACCCCGACTGTTCACCAACGCGCATGGTGAGGTGCTGACCCCCTCGGTGGTCAGCCTGGACGGCAAGCAGGTGCTGGTCGGACAGCCGGCCAAAGACCGTCTGGTCAGCCATCCGGAGCTGACGGTTGCCACCTTCAAGCGATGGATGGGGACCGACAGGGAGACCCGATTGGGCGGCGGTGTGTACCGGCCCGAGGAACTGTCTGCATTGGTCCTGCGGTCGTTGCTGGCCGATGCGGAGGCTGCACTGGGCCAGCCGGTGCGCGAAGCGGTCATCAGTGTGCCGGCCTATTTTTCCGACACGCAGCGAAAAGCTACGCGCACCGCCGGCATGCTGGCCGGCATCCGGGTCGAGCGGCTGATCAATGAACCTACCGCCGCCGCACTGGCCTACGGTCTCCAGCGTCGCGGTGAAGATGGCAAGGTCATGGTGCTGGACCTTGGCGGCGGTACGTTTGACGTTTCGCTGCTGGAATTGTTCGAAGGCATCGTGGAGGTTCACGCCAGCGCAGGCGACAACTTCCTTGGCGGCGAAGACTTCCTGCACGTCCTTGAGCAGGCGTTTCATGCACATCAGGGCATCGACCGTACCGCCTTGCCTGCCCGGGAACTGGCACAGCTCGGCCGTCACCTGGAAGCACTGAAGCGGGAACTGAGCAGTGGGGGCCAAGCCGGTATGCAGCTGCGGCTTGATGGCATCGATCGCCAATGGGTGATCGATGAGCCTGCGTTCGCCTCCCTTTGCGAGCCGCTGCTGCAGCGCATGCGTGCACCGGTTGAGCGCGCCATGCGCGATGCGAAGCTCAAGCCGGACGATCTTGACGAAATCATTCTGGTGGGGGGCGCTGTGCGCATGCCGATGATCAGTCGCATGGTCGCCCGCATGTTTGGCCGCCTGCCGCTGCGGCACGTGCATCCCGACCACGCGATCGCGCTGGGTACCGCCATCGCGGGTGGACTCAAGGCACGCGACGAGAGCCTGGAAGAGGTCGTCATGACCGATGTCTGCCCCTACACCCTTGGCACCCAGGTGTCACGGGAGAATGCGGAGGGCGAGCATGTTGCGGGTTTCTTCCATCCGATCATCCCGCGCAACAGCGTGGTGCCGGTGAGCCGGGAGGACTACTTCCAGGCCACATCGGACATGCAGGAGGTGGTGGTCATCGATATCTTCCAGGGTGAGAGCCCGATGGTTGCCAACAACATCAAGCTGGGCGAGGTTCAGGTTCCGCTGACGTCACGCAAGGGAGGAGACAGATCCAGCGTCACGGTGCGCTTTACCTATGATGTCGATGGCCTGCTGCACGTTGAGGCGATTGAAGAGGCATCGGGAAAGCGCCACGAACTGGTGCTGCAGCAGGGACAGATGCAGATGGATGATGCACTGATCGCCGAGCGGATCGCTGCACTCGCCTGTCTGAAGATCCACCCCCGCGAGGATCAGCAGAACCTTGCCTTGGTGGCGCGGATGGAAAGGCTGTACGAAGAACGACTTGATCTTCGATCCCGCCTGCAGGATTGCCTTGCTGGATTCCGCGACAGTATTGACAGCCAGGACCGGCAACGGGTCGAAGAGCATCGCTCACGCCTGGAGCGCATCCTCGGTGAGTTGGAATTGCAGAGGTGAGCTGGGCCCTGGAGTGGCTGGAACTTGAAGAAGACGCTGATGCGCGCTCGATCAAGCGCGCCTATGCGGCAAAGTTGCGGGTCACCCGGCCCGACACCGATCCGGCGGCGTTCCAGCGCCTGCATGAGGCCTACAGGGCAGCGCTGGACGCCTGCCGGGAAGCTGCGCTGCCAAGCGACGCAGCACCCGGTAGTTCCCCTTCGTGGGTCATGGCAGAAGCGCTGCAGGCGAATGCCGTGTGGTTGGCCGCCGATGTGAAGCCCTGGCCGGATACCGATATCGCGGTCGACGGCGCGCTGGGTGCCGCGTTCGATCCAACACGGACGGCAGGGGAAGTGCAGACGTCGCTCGACGCAGACGTGGACATCGATGAATCTCGCCTCGATGCGCACCCACCCGTCGTAGAGCGGGGCGAACATTCATCGCTGCACCGGGCCGATACACCTCGCCCTCAGCCCCCCCCTCTGCCGGCCGCACAAGCCGACGGTGCAGAGCAGCGATACCTGCCTGAGCGTGTCATGGGCAACGCCCGGTCGCTCTCGCCCGGTGAACTTGCGCGCTGGCTCAACGCGGCACAGCTGAACTGGTCCCTGACACTGAAGGGCACCCTGTCCGATGAAATTGGTGCGCGACTGATGGCTGCGGACGAACCAATCTGCGCCGAGAACACACAGGTCCTGATCGACTTCTTCGATTGGGACGATGTCAACGCCTCGATCGACCTCGGGCTGCTGCTGCGTCAACAGCGGCGGATGCAGGCGTTGTGGGCATTGCAGCCCCACGGGCAGCAACACCTCCGCGCGCACCTGACGCGTTGCGGCATCGGCGATGTGGAGGGAGGTCTGCGACGCAGTGCACTGTTGTGTCAGGGCATGTCGCGCGCGAGACGGTTGCTGGCGGGGGTATGGCCGCTGGCCGCGCGACGGATGCGCCAGCTGCTCGATGCCCTCGATTTCAGCCCCGGAGTGTCCGCCCATCCGCTACTCCATCAGGAAACGGCCGAGTTCTGGTATCGCTGCGGTGACCACCGGCACCTCTCGTCGGCGTCGCTGCAAGTCAGCGCCCTTCGTTGGTCTCCCGTGTGGTTGATCGCGATCAGCCTCATGCTTGTGCTGGATACCGGCCCGCGCCAGATGGCGCGCGCTTGCGCGGCCCTCCTGCTGTGTTGGCTGGCGTGGGTCACGTTGGTCGCGCTGTCGCGGTGGTTGAATGCAATGAGTTTTCAACATCCATGGCGGCTGTGCATCCCACCTGCGTTGGCCCTGTTCTCGGTACTGACCATCCATCTTGCCGAGGCACGCATCGCCGGCAGCGTCATTGCCGGGCTGACGTTGTTGCTGACAGCAAAGTGCCTGTGGTCACGTGTCAGCGAGCGTCGCAAGCTCAGTTCCTGGCGCCTGCTGATACTTCTTCCGGCACTCAAGGGGCTCACCCTGATGATGATCATCGGCGAAGTCGCTGCTGCTGTGACGATCCTGCTGTGGTTTGGGGTGTTGCTGATGATCAATGAGAGAATGGAGTCGATCACGACCAAGTGATGCAGATCGAGGTCGAAGATGCACCACGACGGTTGAAAAGCAGCCGAGCATGGCTCGGCTCTACCTGTGGATGACGGCGGTGCGCTACTTCTCGCGCCGCCAGTTCAACGAGCCCCGGTTTTCCACCGTGCTCGATTCCACTTCCACGTCGAAGCCGCGCCGCAGCAGGTATTTCAGGGTCAGCACCGAGCCGCTGCCGACCAGCGACACGCCGTAGCCGACATACAGCTTGGGCGAGATGTACTTGCCCACGCCGATCACCGAGCCGCCCAGCGCGCGCGACTGGCTCACCCCGGCATCGTCCAGGCCGAGCTTGGCGCCCAGCTGCGAGGCCAGCAGGCCGCTGCCGGCCGAGATCGCCGCCGAGGCCGCGTTGACCTGCTGGGCCTGGTCGCTGCTGGCGCCGGTCAAGCTGCGGCCCAGCACCAGGTAGGCCAGCGCCTCGGACTGCGACATCGCCGGGGTCGACCACACATCCACCCGCGGCGACTGCGCACGGCCACTGACATCGATACCGGCTACCACGTCACCGATGGTGCGTTCGGCGCGGATGTTGATGCGCGGATCGGCCACCGCGTTGTAGTTCCAGCTGAGGTTGCCGCGGGTGATGGTCAGGTCCTGGCCATAGGCCTTGTAGCGCCCGCTGACTTCCAGCCCGCCGTTGGCCGTCATCTCCCGGCCCGGGCGCGACCACACCTGCATCTTGCCGCCCAGCGCGCCCTTCAGGCCGAAGCCGCTCATCTTGACCTTGTCGCCCAGGCTGACGGTGAGGTCCATGTCCAGCGGCGAGGTCGGGGTTTCTTCCGGATCCACCGGGTCCAGCACCACCACGTCCTCGGACACGGAGGTACCGCGGTCCAGGCGTTCCAGGTCGAGATCGGCCTCGGGCACATGCACGCTGCCCCGCAGCTGCATGGCGGTGCCGGCCAGGGTGAAATCAAGATTCGGGTTGGCAATCACCCGCAGTTCGGGGGTATTGGCCAGCAGCACGTTCTCGCCGTGGATGTGCAGCTGCAACGGCTGCGCATCGCCGAACCAGGACAGCCCGCCATCGACGAACAGCGTGCCCTGGCCCGAATTGGCCTGCGCGGCGATCTTGGCCGAGCCATCGGGCTGCGCGGTGAAGCTGCCCTTGCCTTCATCGAAGGTCAGGCCCAACGCCGGGAACTCGCCCTTGAACTTGCTCAGCGTGGCCTCGCCGCCCAGCGACGGCGTGCCGCGCGTGCCACGCAGGCTGACGTGGCCTTCGATCAGCCCGGTCGGACGCACGATGTCCGGCGAGAACAGCTCCAGCCAGTACAGCCGCGCAATGTTCATGTACAGCTCGCCGGTGAGCGGCGCATTGGCATCCCACCCGGTCTGCACCTTGGCATCGACGAAGCCGTCGCCCTGGAAGCCGACACCGAGCTTGGCGTTGATCTGTGCCTGGGTCATTTCCACGTCGGCGGAGAAGTGGTCGTAGCGCACCAGCTCGCCGCGTGCGTTGTCGCCCAGGCGGATGCCGCCCTCCATCGAGGCCACCTTGAAGTTGCCTTCAAAGGCATTGCCACGCGGACGGATGCGGCCGTCCAGGGTCAGTTCGCCACGCAGGTACATGCGCCGCCCCGACTGCGGCGGCAGCCACGGCTGCACCAGCGCCAGCGGCAATGCATCGCCCCGCACCAACAGGCCTTCGCGCGGCCAGTTGGCGCTGGCGCACAACGCGCCGCCGGTGGCCGCGCCCAGGCAGGCATCGCTGAGGGTGAAGTTGCTGCCCTGCACGCCGAAGGTGGCCGGCGCACGCAGGCTCCACGCATCGCCCTTCACCGGCGCAATGCGCAGGGCGGTGAGGTCGCCGCGCCAGGCCTGGCCCTGCTGGCGCACGCCGCCGCTCAGGGCGACCGCACCCAGTTCGTTCCTGGTCTGCGCATCCAGGCGCAGGTTGGACAGGCTGCCGCGCGCATCCACGTTGAGCGTGTCCAGCAGCATGCCCACCTGCACCTTGCGGCCCTGCACCGCCAGCGTGCCGCTGTCGCCCTGCCACGGCAGGCGACCCTTGATGCTGATCGCCTCGGCGCTCCAGTCATTCCAGCGCAGGCCGTTGCCCACCAGGTCGGCGCTGATGTCCGGCGCGGTGCGCGGTCCCTTCACCAGCACGTGGCCGCGCAGGCTGCCGGTGCTGCCCGGCAGCAGGTCGTCCAGGTTCACCGGCTCCAGCTGCGCGTCGATATCCAGCCGGTCGCCCACCGAGCCCTTGGCCGTCAGGCGGCTGTTGCCCACCGCCAGTTTCACGTTGCCCTCGCCCTGCTCACCGCGCAGCGCGAACTTGCCCTGTGCGTCCACCGTGCGCTTGCGCAGCATGCCCTTGATCCCGGGCACGTCCACGGTGGCTTCGTAAGCGCCGGCGGTACCGGCCGGGCTGCCAGCTGGTGGCGGCAACTGCCGGCCCTTGGAGGCCAATGCGCCGGACAGCTTGCCGTCCCAGCCCGGTGCGAAATAGCCCGGGTCGAATCCGGCCAGCTTGGCGGCCACGTCCCAGTCCAGCTGCGGTGCCCACGCCACCTGGCCGGTGACGTCCAGCGACCCCCCCGGGGTACTGGCCAGCAACTGCTTGATCGACGCCGCCTGGTCGTTGCCGCGCACATCGAAGGTCAGGTCGGCGGTCTGTTTTTCGCGCTCCACCGAGGCATTGCCCACCGCCGCCCAGTTCTTGAGCGTGCCGGCCAGGCCCATCCGCGCCTCTTTCAGCGTCACCGGCACCGGCGCGGCGGCGCCGGCGGTGGTGGTATCGGCGGCTGGCACGAAGGTCAGGTCGTTGGCCACGATCGAGAAGCGCAGGCTGGCGTTTTCCTTGTCGGTGAAATCCGCCTTGCCCTGCAGGCGTGCCTGGCCACCGAAGGCCTTCACCTGCAGCGGCGCCACGGTCAGCACCTGGTCGGCCAGGCCTACCTTGGACGGTGCCAGTTCCACCGCGATGTCGCCCTGCTTGAAGCTGCCCTGCAGGTTGGCCTGGCCGCCCTTGCCGTCGGCCTTGAAATCCAGCGCCATCGGCGTGCTGGCGCTGGCATCCATGCCCGGTACCAGCAGCGACAGATCCAACTCACGGGTGCGTGCGCTGGCCGTCCAGACCGGGTCGGTGCGGCCGTCGAACACCACGCTGGCCTGCAGCGGCGCCGGCGCGTTGCCGGCCACGGCCACTTCCATATGGCCCAGGTCGCCGCGTGCCACCAGGCCCAGCCGCGCGGGCGTGCGCCCCAGCGGCGCCGGCAGGCGTGCACCGATGGTGATGTCGGTGTCGTAGTCGCTGCGTGGCAGGTAACGCCCGTCCACGCGGAAGTAGCCCAGGTCGCTGTCGATCTTGAGCTGGCTGGCGCGGAATTCGCCATTGGCGATTTCCACCCCGCCGCGCAGCGTGGCGATGTCGATCAGCGGCTGCTGCGCCTGGGTGATGCGGAAGCCATCGATGATGATGGTGTCGGCCTGGATCGCCAGCGGCATTTCAATCTGCGGCAGCGAGTCCGGCCAGGACGGCAGTTCGAACGGCTCATCGCTCTTGGCCAGGTTCAGCGAGGCGTTCTTGAGCTGCAGCGCGTCCAGCTGCAGCTTGCGCCCCAGCAGCGGGCGGATGTCCGGATCGAGGTAGGCGCGCTCGGCGGTGAAGTGGATATCGTCGTAACGGAAATCCAGGTCATGCAGCACCAGGGGCCCGGCGACCGGGCCATCGACCTTGCTCCATTTCAACGTGGCGCCCACCGGCAGCCGCGCCACCACCTGGGCCAGCAGCACGTCGCGACCGGCCACGGTCTGCAGCAGCCAGTACACCAGCAGCAGCGCCAGCAGCACCAGGCCCAGCACGGTGAAGCCGGACCACGCCCAGAAGCGGCGCTTGCGGTAGAAGCGCACGCGCGGCGGCGGCGTGGCGGATGCGGACGGGGTCGGCGTGCTCACAGGTCCGCTCCGATGTTCAGGTACAGCTGGAACTGCGAATCCGGGTCGTTCAGGCCGTGCGCGATATCCACGCGCACCGGGCCCACCGGCGATTTCCAGCGCACGCCAAAGCCCACGCCGGTGTGCAGGTCGATGGTGTTGTCGAACGCGCTGCCGGTGTCGACGAAGACCGCCGCGCCCCACGGGCCGCCCTTGAAGTAATGCTCATACTCGGCCGAGCCGACCACCAGGTTCTTGGCGCCCAGTGCGAACTTGTCCGGCGCCGGCGTGCGCGGCCCGACTTCGCGGAACGCGTAACCGCGGATGCTGCGGTCGCCACCGGCGAAGAAGCGCAGGCTGGGCGGCATCGCCACCAGATCACTGGTCCAGGTGGTGCCGCCTTCGCCGCGCAGGATCAGGCGGTCGCTGTCGCCGATCGGCACGTACCAGCGCAGCACCATGTTGGCCTGCACGAAGCTGGTGTCCGAGCCCACGCCTTCCACGCCACCACGCAGCGTCGCGCTGCCACTGATGCCGCGGCGCGGAAACAGCTCGTCGTCCACGTTGACGTAGTCGGCCACCAGCTGCGGGTAGACCAGGGTCGAGGTGGTGTAGAGCGCATCGTTGAACTCGGTGCCCGACGCGTAGCGCCAACGCTCGCGCAGCGCGTTGATCGAGGCGATCGCCGTCCAGTGCTCGTTGATTTCACCGCTGCGGCTGGCCGACAGCTTGAAGTTGCGCAGGTCGATGTAATCGGTCTGCTCATCGTAGGCACTGGCGGTGAAGGCGTACCAGCCATCCAGCCAGGCGAAGGCCGGAATGCGGTAGCTGGTGACCAGACTCTTGCGCTTCTGCGCATAGTCCAGCTGGGTGTTCATCTTGTGGCCGCGGTTGTTCAGGAACCGCCGCTCCAGACCGCCGCGCACACCGGCGCCGCTCTCGCTGCCGTAGCTCAGGCCGGCGGTGTAGATCGACCGCTTGGCCCGGGTCAGGTTGACGTCCACCGGCACGTCACCGTTGGCATCGGCCTGGTCCGGGCGGGGCTGGATGTCGATCACGCTGAAGTAGTCCAGCTTGGTCAGCGACTCGCGCAGGCGGTCCAGCTTGCCTTCGTGGAAATAGCTGCCCTTTTCCCAGTACACCAGCGGGTCGAACAGCTTGTCGACGAAATAGTCCTGGTGGAAGCGGATATCGCCCATGTTGTAACGGCGGCCGCTGTCCCAGGTCAGGTCGATGTCGGCGGCATTGTCGGCACGGGTAACCTGCACCTGGCGCTGGGTGTAGTCGGCATCGAAATAGCCGCGCTCGGCCAGGCGCCGGGTCACGGTGATCTTGCTGGCTTCGTACTGGGTATGCTCGAAACGCTGGCCCTTGCGCGGCTTGAACTTCTCCAGGTCTTCCTGCAGGTACTGGTCCAGCTGCGCCGGGCCGGTGATGTCGATGTGCTCGCGCCGCACCAGCGTCGGCGGGCCCTTGTCGACCTGGATCACCACCCGCAGGTTCTCGCCCTCGCGCGGGCTGTCCACCTTGATCACCGGGTTGTAGTAGCCGAACGGCTCCAGTGCTTCCCGGGTCTGGCGCTCGGCCTGGGACAACAGATACTCCAGCCGCGACTCGCCCTGGGGCTTGCCGATGGTGTCGTACAGCGACAGCGAGACCTCGATGTTCTCGATCATCTCGGCGTCGTCGCCCTTGTCCAGTCCTTTGATTTCCACCTTGTCGATGGTTCCGCGTGCGTGTGCCACCGAGGCGGTGACCAGCGACAGGAACATCAGGGGAAGGGCGTAATTCTTTGGCTGCATGGGGACAGCATAACGGGCCATTGCGAGCATGCGAAATCGGCGGGGCTGTTTCAGAATGACGGTGAAGGCCCCGTTAAAATCGCGCAGAACATCGGCTACGTCGTTTTCAAGCGGATCGATGCCGACACCTCGCCGGACAGATCCGTCCGCACGCGCGTGCGGCACCGCCCACGCGGCCGACACCCGCGCTCATGACAGGCCTGAAACGCAGAAGGCGCGAGCGGCCGGGGCCGTCGCGCCTTCTGCATTACCACCGGCGGGCAGGGCTGCCCGCCACGCCTCAGCTGGACAGGTGCTCGATCGCCGCCACGCTGCCCAGGCGGTCGCCCAGGCGCTTGAGCAGCGCCAGGCGGTTGCCGCGCAGCGCCGGGTCCTCGGCATTGACCATCACCGCATCGAAGAACGCATCCACCTGCGGGCGCAGGCGCGCCAGGCGGTTCAGCACACTCACGTAGTCCTTGTGGTGCAGGCTGGCGTTGCTGTCGTCGATGGCCGCTTCCACCGCCTCGGCCAGTTCGCTTTCGGCCGGCTCGGCCAGCAGCGCCGGGTCGACCATGCCGGGAATGTCGCCCTCGGCCTTGCGCAGGATGTTGCGGATGCGCTTGTTGGCCGCGGCCAGCGCATCGGCTTCGGGCAGGGCCGCGAAGATGCCGATCGCGTCGATGCGACGGTCCAGGTCATACAACGACGCCGGCTTCAGCTCGGCCACCGCGTTGAAGTGCGTGGCCGGCACGCCCTTGTCGGCGTAGTAGCCACGCAGGCGGTCCAGGATGAAGTCGTACAGCTCCTGCGGCAGCGCGTCGGTCTTGCGCTCGGCACTGGGCTGCACGGCGGCCGGCAGGCCGGCCAGGGCGCTGTCCACCAGCGCGCGCAGGTCCAGGTCGAACCCGCTCTCGATGATCGTACGGGCCAGCCCCAAGGCATTGCGGCGCAGCGCGAACGGGTCCTTGTTACCGGTCGGCTTCAGGCCCGCGGCGAACCCACCGGCCAGGGTGTCCAGGCGTTCGGCAATGGCCAGCACCTTGCCCAGCGCCGACAGCGCGATGTCATCGCCGCCGAAGCGGGGCTGGTAGGCCTCGTCGATGGCCAGCGCAACCTCGGGCGACTCGCCGCCGGTCAGCGCGTAATGCCGGCCGGCGATGCCCTGCAGCTCCGGGAACTCGTTGACCATGCGCGACTGCAGGTCGTTCTTGGCCAGCAGTGCGGCACGCTTGGCCAGCACCGGGTCGGCGCCCACCTGCGGGGCGATCACCCCGGCCAGCGCCACCACGCGGCCCACCTTGTCGGCCACGCTGCCCAGCTTGGCCTGGTAGGTCACGGTCTTCAGGCCGTCGCCCATCGATTCCAGGCCCTGCTTGAGGTCTTCGTCGAAGAAGAACTTGGCGTCGGAGAAGCGCGGGCGGATCACCCGCTCGTAGCCCTTGGACACCTCATTGACGTCCTTGGATTCGATGTTGGCGATGCCGATGAACTTCTCGGTCAGCTTGCCGCCGGCATCGAGCACCGGGAAGAACTTCTGGTTGATCTCCATGGTCTCGATCAGCGCTTCCTGCGGCACCGCCAGGAATTCGCGCTCGAAACTGCACAGCACCGGTGCCGGCCATTCCACCAGGTTGACCACCTGCTGCAGGTTGTCCTCGGTGATCCGCGCCTGGCCACCGGCCGTGGCCGCGGCAGCGTTGACCTGCTCGACGATGCGCGCACGGCGCACGTCGGCATCCACCAGCACGAAGGCGGCCTGCAGCGAACTGATGTAATCCTCCGGCGAGGACAGCCACACGGTCTTGTCGTGCATGAAACGATGGCCGCGGCTCATGCGGTCGGCCTTCAGGCCCAGCACCTCGGCCTCGATGATCTCGGTACCGTGCAGCAGCACCAGCCAATGCACCGGGCGCGCGAAGCCATAGGCATGGCTGCCCCAGCGCATCGGCTTGGGGATCGGCATGGCCGCGATCGCCTCGCGCAGGATCTCCGGCAGCAGCGCGGCGGTGCGCGCGCCCGGGGTGGTGGAACGGTGCACGAAGCGTTCGCCCTTGGCGTCGCTGGTGCGTTCCAGCGCGCTCCAGTCGATCCCGGCCTTGGCCGCGAAACCCTGCAGCGCCTTGGTCGGCTGACCCTCGGCATCCAGCGCGATGTTCAGGTACGGGCCCAGCACTTCGCTGTGCTGTTCGGGCTGTTCAACGGCCACGCCGGGCAGCAGCACGGCCAGGCGGCGCGGGGTCGACAACGGCTTGGCATCGCCGCGTTCGATGGCCACGCCACGCTTGGCCAGGCCATCGACCACGCCATCAAAGAAAGCCTGGGCCAGGCCCGGCAGCGCCTTCACCGGCAATTCTTCGGTGCCCAGTTCAATCAGCAGCGGCAGCATCGTGCTCATGCCTGCACCTCCGTGGCGGCGACGGCTTCGAGGCGCTTGGCCTCGTACAGCTTGGCCACCGCCTGGGCCAGCGCGCGCACGCGCAGGATGTAGCGCTGGCGCTCGGTCACGCTGATCGCACGGCGCGCATCCAGCAGGTTGAACGCATGGCTGGCCTTGCACACCTGCTCGTAGGCCGGCAGCGGCAGGCCCACATCGACCAGCGTCTGCGCTTCTTTTTCGCAGGCATCGAAGCGGTGGAACATTTCCTCCACGTCGGCGTATTCGAAGTTGTAGGTGCTCTGCTCGATCTCGTTCTGCAGGTACACATCGCCGTAGGTGACCGGGGTGCCATCCGGACCGTAGGTCCAGATCAGGTCATAGACGTTGTCGCAGTTCTGCAGGTACATGCACAGGCGCTCCAGACCGTAGGTGATCTCGCCGAGCACCGGCTTGCACTCCAGGCCGCCGGCCTGCTGGAAATAGGTGAACTGGGTGACTTCCATCCCGTTCAACCACACTTCCCAGCCCAGGCCCCAGGCGCCCAGCGTCGGCGACTCCCAGTTGTCCTCGACAAAGCGCAGGTCGTGCACCAGCGGGTCGATGCCCAGCGCCTTGAGCGAATCCAGGTACAGCTGCTGGATGTTGTCCGGGCTGGGCTTCATCGCCACCTGGTACTGGTAATACCGCTGCAGGCGGTTCGGGTTTTCGCCATAGCGGCCGTCGGTGGGACGGCGCGAGGGCTGCACGTACGCGGCATTCCAGCTTTCCGGACCGATCGAGCGCAGGAACGTGGCCGGGTGGAAGGTGCCCGCACCGACCTCCAGGTCCAGCGGCTGGATCAGCACGCAGCCCTGCTGCGCCCAATACTGGTTGAGGGTCTGGATCAGGCCCTGGAAAGTGATGGCAACGTTCGTGGTGACGGACATGCGGCGGATTCTTGCCTGCAGGAGGGGTGCGCTAGTATAGCCAGCGACCGCGTTGCCGCCTTCCGGACGGCCCACCCCATTACTGCGCGCCTGGCGCGCTTCGAGGACTTTGGCGGATGGATCAGCGCCCACCGGTACCTTTCGCCCCTGCCACAGGCCCGGGGCCGGCCGCGCCGGTGCCGTTGCCGCCGGGTCGGCTCGGCTTCGACCAGGTGGCCGCCGCGCTGGTGGCCGATGGCCTGGTGGCCGAGGTCGACCTGGAGCGCATCCGGTTCTCGGCCCAGGGCGCGCGCAATGCCAGCGAGGTCCATCCGCTGGTGCTGCTGGCCAACCTGAAACTGGCCGCCGCCGGTGGCGGTGAACTCGGACTGGAACGGCTGACCGAATGGCTGGCCACCCGCACCGGCAGCCGCTATCTGCGCATCGACCCGACCCGGGTGGACGTGGCCTCGGTGACCGCCGTGGTCTCCCATGCCTACGCACGCCGCCACCGCTTCCTGCCGCTGGCCGTGGACGCCGAGCGCCTGCTGGTGGCCACCAGCGAGCCGCTGGTGCAGGAATGGCTGCGCGACCTGCAGCACCTGACCCGGCGCCGCATCGAGCTGGCGATGGTCAACCCGCTCGACCTGCACCGCTACACCATGGAGTTCTTCGGGGTCACCCGCTCGGTGCGCGGCGCGCGCGGCGACGTGCGCGGCGAAACCAACGGCACCCTGCCCAGCTTCGAGCAGCTGGTGGAACTGGGCCGCGCCGGCGACGTCAACGCCGACGACCAGCACATCGTGCACATCGTCGACTGGCTGCTGCAGTACGCCTACGAACAACGCGCCTCGGACATCCACCTGGAGCCGCGCCGCGACATGGGCCGCATGCGCTTCCGCATCGACGGGGTGCTGCACAAGGTGTTCGAAGTACCGCCGGCGGTGATGACCGCCGTGGTCAGCCGCATCAAGGTGCTCGGGCGAATGGACCTGGCCGAGCGTCGGCGCCCGCAGGACGGTCGCATCAAGACCCGCTCGCCGGGCGGCCGCGAGGTCGAAATGCGCCTGTCCACCATGCCCACCGCGTTCGGCGAGAAGTGCGTGATGCGCATCTTCGACCCGGATGCGGCCTTCAAGAGCATCGACCAGCTCGGCTTCAGCCCGCAGGAAGCGGCCGGCTGGACCGCCCTGGTCGAGCGCCCGCACGGCATCGTGCTGGTCACCGGCCCCACCGGCTCGGGCAAGACCACCACCCTGTATTCCACGCTCAAGCGGCTGGCCACCCCGGACGTGAACGTGTGCACGGTGGAAGACCCGATCGAGATGATCGCGCCGGAATTCAACCAGATGCAGGTGCAGACCAACATCGACCTGGATTTCGCCAGCGGCGTGCGCACCCTGCTGCGGCAGGACCCGGACATCATCATGATCGGCGAAATCCGCGACCTGGAAACGGCGCAGATGGCGGTGCAGGCCTCGCTCACCGGGCACCTGGTGCTGTCCACCCTGCACACCAACGACGCGCCCTCGGCGATCACCCGCCTGCTCGACCTGGGCGTGCCGCACTACCTGCTGGCCTCCACCCTCAACGGCATCCTGGCCCAGCGCCTGGTGCGCACCCTGTGCCCCAACTGCAAGGTGCCGCGCCCGCTCAGTGCCGCCCAATGGGCGGTGCTGGCTGATGCCGATGAAGCATTACCTGAGTCACCCACGCCATATGCACCGGCCGGTTGCATCGACTGCCGGCGCACCGGTTACCTGGGTCGGGTGGGGCTGTATGAGTTGCTGCCATTGGGTTCGCGCCTGCGCAGCCTGATCCGCGCGGACATGGATCTGGCCGCGTTCAACCGTGCCGCGCGTGCTGAAGGGGTGCGAACCCTGCGCCGCGCGGGACTTGAAAAGGTGGCCGCAGGGCTGACTACAATCGAGGAAGTCCTGTCAGTGCTGCCGCCCCCGGATGAATTCCGCCCCGTTCCTGATTCTTGAAACCGGCCAACCCGTCGCCTCGCTGCGTCGTTACGGGCGTTTTCCGCATTGGATCCGCGTGGCGGCCGGGCTGGACGCCGACGAAACGGTGGTGGTGGACGTTGAACATGGCGGCGCCCTGCCCGACCACCGCCACTTCGCCGGGGTGATCGTCACCGGCTCGGCCGCCTACGTCACCGACCGCGCCGACTGGAGCGAGCGCAGCGCACAGTGGCTGCGCGGCGTGGTCCACGACGACCGCCCGGTATTTGGCATCTGCTACGGCCACCAGCTGCTGGCGCACGCCCTGGGCGGCGAAGTGGCCTACAACCCGGCCGGCCGCGAGTCCGGCACCATCGAGCTGGCCCTGGACCCGTCGGCCAGCAGCGACCCGCTGTTTGCCGGGCTGCCCGAGCGGTTCCCGGCCCACGCCACCCACATGCAGACGGTGCTGCGCGCACCGGAGGGCGCGTCGATCCTGGCGCGCTCGGCGCAGGACAACTGCCACGCCTTCCGTTTCGGCCGCCAGGCCTGGGGCGTGCAGTTCCACCCGGAGTTCGCCACCCACCACATGCGCGGCTACGTGCGCGCCCGCGCCGAATGCATCCGCAGCCACGGTGGCTGCGCCCGCAGCGTGGCGCGCGGGGTCAGCGCGGCGCCGTTGGCGCGGCAGCTGCTGCGCCGTTTCGTGCGCCAGGCCCGCAACGCCTGAGCCGCGTCCCGGGCACTGCGACGCAGCGTCCCGGCGTTGCTGCCCGGCCTTCAGGTGGCGCGTCCGGAAAACAGGGATAATCGAACGGATTCGGGGCGGCTGCGCCCCTTCCCCCTGCTTCCGGAATGGTATGAGCGAGATTCGCAAGCTGCCCGCCTCGGCCGGCGCCCAATGGCTGCTGGACGCGTTTTCCCTGTATGCCCGCGCACCGATGCAACTGGCCGTGATCGGCGTGGTGTGGATGCTGACCACCTCGCTGATCCTGCTGCTGGCCCAGCTGCTGCCGGGTTGGCTGGGGCTGATGGTGCAGCTGCTGTCACTGGCGGTGGGCCCGCTGATGTTCGGCGGCATGCTGTGGGCCGTCAGCGAGATCGACCAGGGCCGTCCCGGCCTGCCGACCCACCTGCTGCAGCCCATCCGCGACCGTCGCGTCACCCACCTGCTGGTGCCGCTGGCGATCCAGCTGATTGCCATCGTCGCCCTGGGCACGCTGCTGTTTGCGTTGATCGGCAGCGAAGGCTTCAGCGCCTTCAACGACCTGCTGCACCGCGCGCAGGAACTGCAGCAGTCCGGCAAGCAGCTCAGCAACGAAGAGACCCTCGCGCTGATGGCCAACGTGCCGGTCAAGCGCATCATGCTGTGGATCCTCATTGCCTTCGCCACCTTCGTGGCGCTGAGCATGGCCATGTTCGCGCAGCCGGCGCTGGTGGTATTCGACCGTCAGAGCGGCATGCATGCGCTGCGTATGAGCCTGCAGGGCTGCATCGAGAACTTCCCGGCCATGGCCGTGTTCATGGTGCTGGGCCTGATCGCGGCGATGTGCATCTACTTCCTGGTGTTCGTGCTGATGCAGGTGGCCCTGCTGCTCGGCGGCATGGGAGCGGCCGCGTTCGTCATGCAGCTGTCGATGACCACCGTGATCATGCCGCTGTACGTCGGCGCGGTGTACGCCGCCTGGAAGCAGATGTTCGCGCACCGCGGCCGCACCCCGCCGCCGGTACCCGGCGGCCCCGGCAACGTCTTCGCCGCCTGATCGACCACAAAAAACCCCGGCATCTGCCGGGGTTTTTGTTCACGACGCCCACCACCGATTACCCCGCCGGCTTCACCACCGACGACGGCACCAACCACCGCGCCGCGTGAATGCCCAGCTCGTACAGCACGCACATCGGGATCGCCAGCAGCAGCTGCGACACCACGTCCGGCGGCGTCAGCACCGCGGCCACCACGAAGATGCCCACCACCGCATAGCCGCGGCTTTCCTTGAACTGCTGCGGCGACACCCAGCCCAGCAGCACCAGGATCACCATCGCCACCGGCAGCTCGAAACTGGTGCCGAAGGCGAAGAAGATCGCCAGCACGAAATCCAGGTAGGCGTTCGCATCCGGGGTGATCGCAATCACTTCGGGGCGGAAGGTGGTCAGGAAGTGGAAGACCGCCGGCAACACCAGGAAGTAGGCGAACGCGCACCCCAGGTAAAACAGCAGCACCGAAGACGCCAGCAGCGGCACCGCCAGGCGCTTCTCCCGCGCATACAGGCCGGGCGCCACGAATGACCACAGCTGGTACAGCAGCCACGGCACGGCCACGAACAGGGCCACGAAGAAGGTCAGCTTCAACGGCGCGAAGAAGGCGCCGGCCGGGTTGGTCGCAATCATCGTCTGCCCGTTGGGCAGCTGCGAGATCAGCGGCTCGGCCAGCCACGTATAGATCTTGCGCGAGAACGGCAGCAGCACCAGCAGCACCGCGAGCAGGCCAACGATCGCGCGCACCAGGCGCGCACGCAGCTCGATCAGGTGTTCCACCAGCGAGCTTTCCGGGTACTCGTGTTCACTCATCGCGGTGCCTGCTCGTCGCGCGGCAGCGGCGCGTCCTGTGCGGTGTCGGGGTGAGGCGCGCCGACCGGCGCCGGTTCGACAGGCGCCGCCACGCGGGGCGCGGTGCCATCAATGCCGGGCGGTGCCATCGCATCACGCACCGGCTCGGCCACGTCGACGGCATCGGCCGCCACCACGTGCTGGGCCACGCTCGCCGGGGAGCCGGGCGCGGGGCCGGTCATCACCGGTTCGTCAGCGGCGGCGGCCACGTCGTCGCCGTGCCGGGCCACGTCCTGGCGCATCTGCTCGGCTTCGCGGCGCACCGCTTCACCACTGGCGCGCAGCTGCGCCTCGGTGTCCTGCACGGAGGCCTGCACGTCGCGGAACTGGCGCTTGATTTCATCGGCGTGCAGTTCGCGCTCCAGTTCCTGCTTCACCGAATCCCATTGGGTCCGCGCACGGCGCACCCACAGCCCGGCAAAGCGCGCGGCCTTGGGCAGGCGCTCGGGACCGAGCACGACCAAAGCCACGACCGCGATGACCAGCAGTTCACTGAAACCGATATCGAACACGCCCGCCGGTCCAGATCAGCGCGGGTCGCGATCGTGCTCGGTCTGCGACGTCGTCGTCGAGTCCTGCGGGCGCGAGGCGTCGTTGAGCTGCGCCTTCGGCTTGTCCTCGTCGTGCATGCCCTTCTTGAATTCCTTGACGGCGCTGCCAAGGTCCTTGGCGCCGCTGGTCAACTTCTTGGTGCCGAACACCAGCAGAACGATGACCAGCACAACCAACCAATGCCAGATGCTGAAACTGCCCATGAGCCGCTCGCGTTACGTAGTGATCAGACGGTTGAGCATAGCGCACCGGGTGTTAGCCGGCGCGCGTGACGAAAGTCAGTTGCCGTCCAGCGATTCCGTGCGTACTTCACCTTCGCCAACGGCCTGGAAGCCCTGCTGCGGCGCAGGCTGGGCCGGGGCCGGCTGCAGCGGAGCGGTGGTAGCACCGGACGCCGGTGCCTGTTCAGCCACCGGCGCGGCGACCGGGGCCGCCTGGCGCGCAGCCGGGGCCGGGGCGCTGCCGGCGGTGCCACGCTTTTCGCGGGCGGTGTAGGTGGCTTCTTCCAGACGGTCGCGGAAGGCCACCACGTCGATCGACGGCGGCTCGCCCATACGGCCCTCGAACACCATCCGCGGCGTGGTGTTGCTGCCGTAGGCGTCCAGGTTGGCGGCATCGTCGATCTGCAGCACCGCGCCGTCCAGCGCGACGCCGGCAAACAGGCCGCGGGCACGCGACCACGACCAGATCTCGGCCTTCAGCTGGCCATCGGTGGCCGCCGCCGCGTTGCGCCCTACCGGGCCGGCTGCCACGCCGGCATCGGCGCCGAGGGTGAACTTGCCGTTGACGAGGTTGTCCAGGCTGCGGTCGTTGCGGAACACCAGCACCACATCCGAGGACTGCACGCCGGCCTGGAAGCCGATGCTGCCGCCGGTGAGCTTCACGAACACCGGGTTGGACCAGCTGCCATCGGCATTCTTCACCGACATCAGGCCATGGCCCCGGCGCCCGCCGATGACCAGACCGGCCTTGATCGTGTCGGGAATGACGACAATCGCGCGGCCTTCGTCCAGCAGCTTGTCGGGGATGCCCTGTTCGGGGATGTTCTGGATTTCATTGAGCACACGCACCGCATTGCGGGCGCGCTGGTCTTCCTGTGGTCCGGCCATCGCCTGGGTGGACAGCAACAGGCTGGCGGAGATCAGCAGTACAAGGCTGAGGCGGCGCATGGGTGGGCTCCAGAAGTCGATCACACAAGATAGCGGTAGGTAGGACCATTGGTCGATACGCTTCCCGACGTTAGAAGCCCCGCGATGAATCCGCAATGAGTGATGCCGTCTATTGATATACCCAACGCATCACAACGATGGGTGGAATCCATCCCGCCAATCGCGCAGACCTGCGAGAATGGGCCCATGCTCGACGCACCCGACACCGCCGTGCTGGCGGTCAATCTAGGCACGCCCGAGACGCCAACCGCCCCGGCGGTGCGTCGCTACCTGGCTGAATTCCTCAGCGATCCGCGCGTGGTCGCGATCCCGCCGATTCTGTGGAAACCCTTGCTGTACGGGCTTATCCTGCCCCTGCGCAGCGGCCGCTCGGCGGCCAAGTACGCCCAGGTGTGGCTGCCCGACGGCTCCCCGCTGATGGTCTACACGCGCCAGCTGGCGCAGGCGATGCAGGCGTTGATGCCCGACGTGCGGGTGCGCCATGCGATGCGCTACGGCGCCCCGGCACTCACCGCCGAGCTGGACCGGCTGGCTGCCGAGGGCATGCGCCGGATCGTGGTGCTGCCGCTGTATCCGCAGTATTCCACCACCACCACCGCCTCCATTGAAGACCAGGTGCGCGCGTGGCAGCCGCGCCACCCTGCCGTCACCGTCACCCTGGTGCGCGATTACGCGGTGGACCCGGACTGGGTGGCGGCCGTGGCCGGCAGCATCCAGCAGGCCTGGCAGCAGCACGGTCGCGGCGAAAAGCTGGTGTTCTCTTTCCACGGCATCCCGCAACGCCTGGCCGACGCCGGCGATCCATACCCGCAGCGCTGCGAGGCCAGCGCCCGCGCCATCGCCGATGCGCTGGGGCTGCCCGACGACGCCTGGCAGCTGACGTACCAGTCGCGTTTCGGCCGCGAGAAGTGGCTGCAGCCCTATGCCGAACCCACGATGTGGGCCATGGCAGAAAGCGGCGTGCGCCGCATCGACGTGGTCTGCCCCGGGTTCGCCACCGACTGCCTGGAAACCCTGGAGGAAGTGGCGCTGGGCTTCACCGAAACCCTCGCCGCGCGCGGCGCGCAGATGCGCTACATCCCCTGCCTCAATGCGGCGCCCGAACACGCCCTGGCGTTGTCGCGGTTGAGCATCGCCGCGCTCGCATGACCTTGCAGCCCTTCACGCTGGAGGTGCAGGGCGTGCACGCCGCGGGACTGCGCGCGCCACAGCGCGAGGGCAGGCGCGTGCTGGCCCTGCACGGCTGGCTCGACAACGCGGCCAGCTTCGTGCCGCTGGCTGCCCAGCTGCCGGCGCTGGACCTGGTGGCCCTGGACCTGCCCGGCCACGGCCACAGCGCGCACCTGCCGCCGGGAACCCAATACAACACGCCCGGCGCGATCTGCCATGTGCTGGACGTCGCCGATGCGCTGGGCTGGGACCGTTTCACCCTGCTCGGCCATTCGATGGGCGCCGGCATCGCCAGCCTCACTGCCGCCGCCGCGCCGGAGCGGGTCGAGCGCCTGGTGGCGATCGAAGCGCTCGGTGGCCTGCGCGGTCCCGAAGATGAAACCGCGCAGCGTCTGCGCGACCACGTGCGCGCCGCCCGTGCGCTGCCGGGCAGGAACCTGCGGGTGTTTGCCGACCTGGCCGCGCCGATCCGCGCACGGATGATGGCCAACCAGCTCAGCGAGCCCTGCGCGCGGCTGCTGGTGGAGCGCGGGGTCAAGCCGGTCGAGGGCGGCTACAGCTGGTGCAGCGACCCGCGCCTGATGCTGCCCACTGCGTTGCGCCTCAGCGAAGCGCAGATCGACAACCTGCTGGCGGCCATTGAATGCCCCACCCAGGTGATCTACGCCACGCCTGCGCAGTCGTATTACCCCGAACCCCTGCGCAGCCAGCGCATCGGCCTGCTGCGCGATGGCCGGCTGTCCGTGTTTCCCGGCACCCATCACCTGCACATGGAGCATCCGCAGGTGGTTGCCGAGGTGATCACCGGCTTCCTCGCCGGCTGACAGCGCCGCCATCGGTCGCACGGTCCGCGGCGTGCCGCCGCCAGTACCTGCAGGCGGCCCTGCGGCATCCTGACGCACTCAACTTCCGCGCTGCCCGGCCGATACCCGTAAGGCAGCCCGGCACGTTCGGCCTGTGTCGCCGCTTGCTCCGCCGTCGCGAAGCCGCGCATCACTCCAAGGCTTCAGGGAAGGTCGTCGCAATGCCGTGTTGGCCGTGCCATCGCCCACAGGACCGGGCCATGCCGGCGGTGTTCCGCACCGTCGATGCGTCGCTATCGACCGCGCGCGGCATGCGGGCCTCTTCCCTCCTCGTCTTCCCCGCAGCGCCCACCGCATCGACGGTGACCGGCGCGCCATTGGCCTGTCCGCTTCCGCGCGCGACCGGCCGTCCCTGCTTCTGAATCCCGGAGTCGCCATGTCTGCCCTTCCACTTGTTGCGCCGCGCCCACCCGACCCTTCCCGCGCGCCCCGTCCGCCCGCCCTGTTGCAGCGCCTGGACGGCACCGTCGCGGTGGCCGCCGCGCTGCTGCTGGCCGCTGGCTGCGGTACGGCGCTGTGGCAGCGGCAGTGGGGGGTGTCGTTGACCATTCTCGTGGCCGCTGTGCTGCTGGCGGTGCTTGCGCTGCGTACCCGCCGGCAGACCCAGCGCTGGCAGCGCGATCTGCAGCAGGCCGACGCCGCCGCGCGTGCCCTGGCCGAGCAGCAGCAGCGGGCTGCCACCGTGCATACCGAGGACGCGCAGATCCACCGTGCACTGGATGTCTCGCGTACCGCGATGATGATCGCCGACAACGACCACGTGATCCGCTACGTGAACCGGTCGGTGGTGACCCTGTTGCGCAACCAGCAGGCCAGCCTGCGTGAGGCGTTCCCCGACTTCGACGTCGACACGCTGGTGGGCAGCAGCATCCACCGCTTCCACGTGAACCCCGATCGCATCCGCGCCATCCTCAACACGCTGCAGCAGGTGCACCACGGCCGTGTGCGGATCGGCCCGGTGCATTTCGCCCAGGTGGTGACGCCGGTGTTCGACGACCACGGCGAGCGTCTCGGCTTTGCCGTGGAGTGGCACGACCGCACCGCGGAACTGCAGCTGGAAACCGCCGTGGCCGACATCGTCGCGGCGGCCGCCAAGGGCGACCTGGACCGGCGCCTGCCGTCGGCCGAGGGCACGGCCAGCTTCCTCGACGGCCTCACCGGCGGCATCAACCAGCTGCTGCAGAGCGTGGGCGGCACCGTGGGCGAAGTGCGCCGCGTGCTGGCGGCGTTGGCCCGCGGTGACCTGGACCAGCGCATGCACGGCCAGTTCGAGGGCGCGTTCGCCGCCATGCAACGCGATGCCAATGCCACCGCCGAACAGCTCACCGCCATGGTGCAGCGTATCCAGCAGTGCACCGGCGCGATCGCGCAGGCCGCCGGCGAGATCGCCAGCGGCAACAGTGATCTGTCCGAGCGCACCGAGCGCCAGGCCGCGCACCTGGAAGAAACCGCCGCCTCGATGGAGGAGCTGACCTCCACCGTCCGCCAGAACGCCGAGCATGCGCGCCAGGCCAGCACGCTGGCCCAAGGCGCACAGGACGTTGCCGGCCGCGGCAGCGCGGTGGTTGGCCAGGTGGTCACCACGATGGAGGCCATCCAGACCGCGTCGCGGCGGATCGGCGACATCACCCGCGTCATCGACGGGATCGCGTTCCAGACCAATATCCTGGCGTTGAACGCGGCGGTGGAGGCAGCACGTGCAGGCGAGCAGGGCCGCGGATTCGCAGTGGTGGCCAGCGAAGTGCGCACCCTGGCGCAGCGCTCGGCCGAGGCGGCCAAGGAGATCAAGGGCCTGATCGATGCCTCCGTGGAGCAGGTCGCCGACGGCGCGCACCTGGCACAGGATGCCGGCAAGACCATGGCCGAGATCGTCGGCAGTGTGGCAGCGGTCAGCGGCATCATGGCCGAGATCTCGTCGGCATCGCAGGAACAGGCCAGCGGCATCGATCAGGTCAACCAGACAGTCGTGCAGATGGACGATGCCACCCAGCAGAACGCGGCATTGGTCGAAGAGGCCAGCGCCGCGGCACGCCTGTTGGAAGAACAGGCCGCCGAACTGAGCGAAGCGGTTGCGGTGTTCCGGCATGGACAGGCCACACAGACAGCAGCGCCGGTACGGCGTGCAGTTGCCGCCGTGGCCTGAGCAGCTCATTCCGGTTGGCCCGCGCATGGCGCGGGTAGCAGGTAACACAACAAAACGGCGCCCGCGAGGGCGCCGTTTTTGTTTGGCTGTGACCCTGGGTAGAGCCGACCGTTGGTCGGCTGCCCTGTGACACCGTCGGGGGTGGAGCCGAGCGCTGATCGGCAGGGGTATTCCACGTACACCGCAACGCCACTGCGACGTGCAGCCGACCAACGGTCGGCTCTACCGGTAGGGCCGAGCGCTGCTCGGCAGGGGTATTCCACGTACACCGCAACGCCGTTGCGACGTGCAGCCGACCAACGGTCGGCTCTACCGGTAGGGCCGAGCGCTGCTCGGCAGGGGTATCCCACGTACATCGGAACGCCATTGCGACGTGCAGCCGACCAACGGTCAGCTCTACCAGTAGGGCAGAGCGTTGCTCGGCAGGGGTATTCCACGTACACCGCAACGCCATTGCGACGTGCAGCCGACCAACGGTCGGCTCTACGCCGCGGGGTGCGGGGTGCGCGCATGGCGCGCGCCCGGAAACGCACAAAGAA
>NZ_JCAXES010000006.1:0-269693 GCF_059758695.1 Stenotrophomonas sp. GQ19
CATGCGTGGCTGCCATGATCGCTATCGATGCCCGGAGGAGCCGGCCAGCGGCCGGCACTACCGTTAGCGGGTGAGCAGCTCGCGCGCGTCCTGGCCGGCTTCGCAATGCACGAACAACACCGGCAGGCCATGCGCTTCGAGCACGGCGGCCATCTGCCGCTGGCGCATCAGGAACTGGTCGTAGATGCCCTGCAGGCGCTCGCAATCGCCGGTGCCGTGGTTGTAGAACGCGCACCAGCCGGCGGGATCGAACAGGGCCATACGCACTTCGCCATCAGCGTATCGAAGCAGCGGCTCCGGTGCGGCATCCAGCCATTCCTCAACGTGCGGCGCCATCAGGGCGGTTTCGATCACCGGCCACAGGGCGGCCAGGCCCTGGTTGTCGTACTGCATCGACATCATCGCGGCGAGATCGTTCACCGTGAAGAAGCGTGCGTGCTCGATCTGCGCACCGAAGGCCGTCTGCGCCAGCAGCGCCGTGTCCGGCTGGGCCATGCCCTGGGCCAGCAGCACCTCTTCCAGCGCCTCGGCCACGGCCTGGGTCTGCGCCACTTCGGTGCCGGTCAGCAGGAACGGCACCACGCGCAGGCCACCGCCGGTCAGCGCGGCCTCGGCCTGGAAGGGCAGCGGCACATCACCATCGGCACCGGCACCGAATGCCAGCATGCGCGGGCCCTGGCTGCGGCCGGGGGCGCGCATCTGCAGTTCTTCCAGGCGGCGGTGCACGGGCCAGCCGGGGCGCAGCACTTCGGCTGGATCGAAATGCGCGCCGGCGAACACGAAGTCCAGCCCGCTGACGCCGGGGACCAGCTTGGCCAGGTCGCGGCCGACGCGTTCGGCCAGTTCGCCAGCCTGTTCGGAGGACAGCGCGGCATGGCGCGGCGCGTCGCCGCCGGCCAGTTCCAATGCCAAGACGCCAAGGGCATTCATGCCGGGGTCGGGTTTGCTCATGGTTTCACGGTTGGCCCATCACAGGGCGGCAGCTACACTTGCCCCCATTATGCCTGCTCCTTCGTGCAGGCCATGTTGCAGACACCCCTCCCATGCCAGGTATCTCCATGCCCAACGCCCGTCCCGTCGCCATCCTCGGTGGCGTCCGCATCCCGTTCTGCCGCCAGAACACGGCCTATTCGGACGTCGGCAACCTCGGCATGTCGGTACGTACGCTGGGGGCGCTGGTCGAGCGCTTCGGCCTGCACGGCCAGCAGCTCGGCGAAGTGGCGATGGGCGCGGTGATCAAGCATTCCAGCGACTGGAACCTGGGCCGCGAAGCCACGCTGTCCTCCGGCCTGTCCCCGCTCACGCCCGGCATCACCATGCAGCGCGCCTGCGGCACCTCGCTGGACACCATTATTGCGGTGGCCAACAAGATCGCGCTGGGCCAGATCGACTCGGGCATCGGCGGCGGCTCGGACACCACCTCCGACGTGCCGATCGTGTACGGCAAGAAGCTGCGCGCGCGCCTGCTGGCGGCCAACCGCGCCAAGAGCACCGGCGACAAGCTCAAGGCGCTGACCCGCGGCTTCAAGCTCAGCGAGCTCAAGCCCGAATTCCCCGGCGTGGCCGAGCCGCGTACCGGCAAGAGCATGGGCGACCATTGCGAGGACATGGCCAAGGAATGGAACATCTCGCGCGACTCGCAGGACGAATGGGCGGTGTCGTCGCACAAGAAGCTGGCTGCCGCCTATGAGCGCGGGTTCTTCAACGACCTGATCGCCCCGTTCCGCGGCGTCGAGCGCGACAACATCCTGCGCGCCGATACCTCGCTGGAAAAGCTGGCCACGCTCAAGCCGGCGTTCGACAAGGTGTCCGGTCGCGGCACGCTGACCGCCGCCAACTCCACCCCGCTCACCGACGGCGCCTCGGCGGTGCTGCTGGCCAGCGAGGAATGGGCGCGTGCGCACGGCCACGAACCGCTGGCCTACCTGCGCGACTCGCAGGTGGCCGCGGTGGATTTCGTGCACGGCGAAGGCCTGCTGATGGCGCCCACCATCGCGGTGCCGGAAATGCTCAAGCGCAACGGCCTGACCCTGCAGGATTTCGACATCTACGAAATCCATGAAGCGTTCGCCGCGCAGGTGCTGTGCACGCTGCGCGCGTGGGAAAGCGAGGACTACTGCCGCAACCGCCTGGGCCTGGACGCACCGCTGGGCCGGATCGACCCGGCCAAGATCAACCCGCTGGGGTCCTCGCTGGCCACCGGCCACCCGTTCGCCGCCACCGGCGCGCGCGTGATCGCCACGGCGGCCAAGCAGCTGGCCGAACGCGGCGGTGGCCGCGCGCTGGTCTCGATCTGCACCGCTGGCGGCATGGGCGTGGTGGCCATCGTCGAACGCTGATCCGGCAGGATGCGCAAATCCAAAAGGCCGCCCAAGGGCGGCCTTTTTCATGGGGGGGTAGAGCCACCCCATGGGTGGCTGCACAACCACCGAAGCCCGGTAGTGCCGGCCGCTGGCCGGCTCTTCATAAACCTTGGACGGGTGTGCGTGGAGCCGGCCAGCGGCCGGCACTACCCGTATGCGTGGATCCGGCGTGCGCGATCAGGGCAACCGTGGGTTGCCGTATGCGTGGATCCGGCGTGCGCGATCAGGGCAACCGCGGGTTGCCAAATTCGTCACGGTCATCACGCACCACTGGATCCACCGGATCAATGCGATCGACCGACTGCAACGGCTGCACCGGCAGCGGCTGCGACATCAGCGACTGTTCTTCCACCGTGGCGCGCTCGGGAACCACCGGGCCCAGCGGCGTGACCACCGCGTCGGCGCGCGCCAGTGCGATGCTGTCGTCGCCGCGCTGCTGGCGCAGCGCATTGGCGAAGCACTGTGCGGCCAAGGCCGGCTCGCCACGTTCCACGAACAACTGGCCCAACGCTTCCCACGCCGCCGGACCGGCACCGGCGGCAATCGCGCGGTGCAGGTAGTCCTCGGCCTGGCTGTGCTGGCGCTGGCGGGTCGCGATACGGCCCAGCGCCAGCAGCAATGCCGGGCTGGCCGGCTGGTTGACCAGCCAACGCTGCAGGTTGGCCTGGCGCGTGGCCAGCTTGTCCACCGGCATCTGGCCGTACAACTGCACCAGCGATTCGTCCCAGCGCGTGTCCAGCGCCTGCTCGATGTTGAGCAGGGCCGGTTCGTCCCAGTCCAGCGCCACGGCACGCAGCGCATACGCCGACACCACGTCCGGATCGCTGCGCAGCGCCTTCGGGGTGGCTTCCCATTGCGCGGCCAGCGCATTGACGTCGCCCGCTTCCAGCAGCGACTGCGCCGCCAGGCGGGTTTCCAGCTCGGCCACGGCCTCGTCGGGCAGGACCTTCTGTTTGCGCAGCGCGCCCAGCTGGCCGTATGCCTCATGCGCGCGCTCGGCGCGGGCCAGCGCTTCGGTGCGCAGCCACAGGCCGCGCGGCGGCAGCGGTTGAATGGTGGCGGTGTCCAGCAGGTTGATCGCATCCACCGGGCGCTCCTGCACCAGCAGGCGTTCGGCCTGCAGCAGGGCGTGCAGGGTGGCGTCTTCACCGGCCAGGCGCTGCAGGTACTGGTTCACGGCCGCCTGGTCATCGCGCGCCTGCGCGCTGCGGACCGCGGTGACCATTGCAACGGCGGTCACTTCCTTGTCTTCGGCCGCGCTTTCCAGCAGCTTTTCAGCCCGCTGCCACTGGCCCTGTTCGTGCGCCTGGATGCCGTCGATCAGGCGGGCGCGGCCCTGCTTGCGGCGGTAGCGGCCCCACGCACGGAACGGCGAGGCCAGCAGGCTCCACAGCAGCCACAGCACCAGCAGGCCCACCAGCACCATCAGGGCCACCTGCGGCACCGTGGAGCGGTAGTCGTTGCCGCCGTAGCGGTAGATCACTTCGCCGAACTGGCGCAGTTGTTCGGTGCCCAGGAATTGCGAGGCGATCACGCCAAGGGCTACCGCCAACAACAGCACCACCAGGGATTGGAAGGGTTTCATCGGTCATCTCCATCGCGCATCGCGCGCAGTTGCTGCAAGGTGCTGCCCAGTTCGGGTACCGCAGGATGCAGCACGCGCGTACGCAGTTGCTGCAGTTCAGCACGACGCTCGCGCAGGGCGGGTGAATCCGGCCACAGTCGCGGCAGCCACGCCGCCACGCGGTCCACGGCGCGGGTGAAGCCTTCCTGGTCGCCGCGCTCCACCGCTGCGCGCGCCAAGGTGAGTTCCAGCTGCAGGGAATCCCAGCCGGCCACGCGCTCGGCATCGGTCAACGGGCCCTGCGTGCGGGTGGGGGTGATGGTCACGAACGGCGCCAACACCTGATGCCACCACGGCGTGCCGGCGGCTGCGCCGGCACCGGCATCCACCTGTTCGGGGACCTGTTCCAACGCCGTGGCGAACGCGGCCAGCTGCGCGCCGGTGGTGGCACGCACGCCCGGACCCAGCGCGTCCACCGCATTGCGTTCCTGCATCAATGCCTGGCGCAGGTTGAGATAGTCGTTGCCCTGCACATCGGCCAGGGTGGTGGCGGCCAGCGCGTACAGTCGCTTGGCACCGTCCACGTCGTCGGCGTAGGCCAGGCGCTGCGCGGCCTGGCCCAGCAGCAGTTCGGTCTCTTCCAGCTGCAGCGCCTGCGCGCCATGGCGGGTGCTGTCGGCCAGCTTGGCCAGGTTGTCTTCCAGCAGCGCGTTGCGCTGGCTCAGGCCCAGCATTTCATCGCGCAGCACGCGGTTGGTGGCGGCCGCGTCCTGCACCCGTTGTGAGGTCGAACGCTGGTCGCGGCGCAGCGCTTCCACGCTGTCTACCAAGCCCTGCAGCTGCAGCCCGGCATCGGCCTGCGCCTGGGCGGCACGGGCCTGTTCGGCCTGCCAGCGGGTCCAGCCCCAGGCCACGCCCACGCCAATCACCAGAACGACCGCGAGCGGCACGATCCAGCGCAGGGAACGGGGGTCAGGCGGTGGCGAAACGTCGTCAGTCATGCGGGCATCCTTGTCGCGCGCGCCGGGGTGTCCACAAGCTGGCGTGCGACGTGGTGCACAGCATCACCCGGCGTGCGCGCGGCCCGCAAGGCCGGGAGCGTCGCCTGTTCAGGTAGATGCGGAAGTGATGATCGCCGCGTGTGCGGCCTGCACCAGCTGGCGTGGTAGGGGGCCTTCGGCGACGCAGACCCGCGCGAAGCCGGCTGCGTGGGCCTGATCCGCAAGCCGCGAGCTGGCGGCCACCACAAGCGAGGCACGCAGGCGTGGCAGCAGGTCCGGCGGCGCCTTGGCCAGCAGCAGGTCCAGCGCCTCGCCACTGCTGAGTGCCACCACCCAGGGCGCGGCCCGGCGGCGCAGCCGCTGCAGGGCGCGCGGTGGCAAGGGCAGCGGCACCCGCTGGTAGACGTCGGCACGGTGCAGCGTGGCGCCGCGCGCGACCAGGGTGGCCGCGATGATGCCGCGGCCACCGGGGGCGGTGACCAGGCCCGCGTCGAGCCCGTCCAGAGTGGCCAGTTCAGGCAAGGCCAGCAGGCCTTCGCTGTCCATCCGCGCCGGTGCCAGCACCGGGCCGGCGGTATGGGCGCGCAGTGCCGCCGCGGTCCCGGCGCCGACCGCCAGCCAGATACCGGCACGCGCCGCGTCCAAGGGCAGCAGGCGCGCGGCGGCGTGCACCGCCGCCGGGCTGCTGAATACCACCCGCTGGGCGGCCAGCGCGCGCGCCAACCGGGCGCGGCTGGCGTCGTCGTTGCGCACCTGCAGCGCCCACGGCGACAGCGCCACCACAGTGGCGCCCACGGCCTGCGCAGCCCGCCGCAACGGCGCATGCTGGCCGCGCGGGCGCAGTGAAATCAGGGTCCATTCCGGCACATGTGCATCGCTCTTCATTGCGGGCATTATGCGAGCCCTTTGCCGTCACGTTGTCGTATCGATGTCCAATCCTGAATCCCTGACCGCGCACCTGGCCGAACTGCAGCATGTGCTGGACCGGATGCCCCCGGTGGCGGCCATGCAGATCCGCGTGGTGTCCTACCGCGACGGCATGCTCGACCTGGGCGCGCCGCTGGCGGCCAACGTCAACGACAAGGGCAATGCATTCGGTGGCAGCCTGGCGTCGGCGCTGACCCTGTCCGGGTGGGCGCTGGTGACCCTGCGCCTGCGCCTGGCCGGGTTCGATGCCGACGTTTACGTGGCCGACAGCCATGTGCGGTACCTGGCCCCGGTCTACGAGGACCTGCACGCCCAGGCCCAGGCCGCCGACCCGGCCGACTGGGACGGCTTCCTGGCCACCTTCGCCCAGCGCGGCAAGGCCCGGATCGGGCTGGTGGCCCGCCAGCCCGGCACCGCGGGCAAGCCGGCCGCTGAACTGACCGGGCGTTTCGTGGCCTTCGCAAGGCGGTAGGATGGGCGCCTTGCCGATTGGGGAATTCGCATGCGCCGTTTGTTTCAGATCCTGCTGCTGACCGTGTTCGCGCTGACCAGCGTGAGCGCGCTGGCCGCCGAGCCGAAAACCACCAAGAAACAGCGCAAGGAGCTGGAAGAGACCCAGGTCAAGTACGACTCCACGATGCGCTGGGGCACCGTCGAGGACGCCCTGCCGTACCTGGACCCGGAATACGCCAAGGTCCACCCGCTGACCGACCTGGAGCTGCGCCGCTTCGAGCAGGTGAAGATTTCCAGCTATCGGGCCGGCGACAACGTGCCGCTGCCCGATGGCCGGGTGGGGCGCAACGCCGAGGTGCGGGTGATCAACAACAACACCCAGGCCGAGCGCACCATGCGCGTGAAGGAAATCTGGCGCTGGGATGCCGAGGGCAAGCGCTGGCTCCAGGCCAACGGCCTGCCGGACCTCTGGCAGGAGCTCTGAGCCTCGTAGAGCCGGGCTCTGCCCGGCTGAAGCCATGATCGCCGAACGCTGAGCCCCGCCCAGGCGGGGGCTGGACGCCGATTCGCCCGCATGTGCGACAATCGGCGCCCGATTATCGACCCGTGATCTTAGTGAATTACGAAGAGCTGCTGGCCTTTGCCGGCCGAAACCCGATGTTGTCGATGGCCCTGGTCGGCCTGACCGTGGCCATCATCGTCACCGAAGTACGCCGCCTGTTCCGGGGCTTCAAGTCGCTCAAGCCGGCCGAACTGACCCACCTGATGAATGCCGGTGGCGCGATCGTGGTCGATCTGTCCTCCAGCAGCGATTTCGAGAAGGGCCATATCGCCGGCAGCCGCAATGTGCAGCCCAGCGCGTTCGGCCCGGAGCACAAGCTGGTGGCCAACGCCAAGCAGAGCCCGGTGGTGTTGCTGTGCCGCACTGGCAACGCCTCGGAAACCGCCGCCAAGGCGCTGAAGAAGGCCGGTTTCGAGCAGGTCAACGTGCTCGACGGCGGCATTCCGGCCTGGCAGCAGGCCGAGTTGCCGCTGGTCAAGGGCCGCAACTGATTTCCGCGCGATTGCGCTGCATGCCTTGTGCGCGGCGCCACACGCCCGCATAGCAGGGCATGTAACAATCCATTCTTATTGCATTCATTCTTGGAGCTACAGGAAATGTCCGAAGAGACCACCAACGGCGCCGTCGCGCCGGCCGACGCCGCCACCGGCCCCGCGTTCACCGTCGAGAAGATCTACGTCAAGGACGTTTCGTTCGAGTCGCCCAATGCGCCGGCCGTGTTCAACGAAGCCGTGCAGCCGGAACTGCAGCTCAACCTCAACCAGCGCGTGCAGCGCCTGGGCGAGAACGCCTTCGAAGTCGTGTTGGCCGTCACCCTGACCTGCAAGGCCGGCGACAAGACCGCCTATGTGGCCGAAGTGCAGCAGGCCGGCGTGTTCGGCCTGGTCGGCCTGGACCCGCAGTCGATCGACGTGCTGCTCGGCACCCAGTGCCCGAACATCCTGTTCCCGTACGTGCGTTCGCTGGTGAGCGAGCTGATCCAGGCCGGCGGCTTCCCGCCGTTCTTCCTGCAGCCGATCAACTTCGAAGGCCTGTACGCCGACACCCTGCGTCAGCGCCAGGAGCAGGGTGAAACCTCGCTGGCCGACTCCGAGCCGGCCGGCAACGCCTGATCGGCGCTGCTGTCGTTGCGATGAGCACCCACGCAGAAAAAATCGCGGTTCTCGGCGCCGGCTCCTGGGGCACGGCGCTGGCCAGTCTGCTTGCCCGGCACGGTCATTCGACCGTGCTGTGGGGGCGTGATGCGGCCATGGTCGAGGCCATCGACCAGCGCCACGAGAACACCCGCTACCTGCCCGGTATTCCGCTGCCGGCGGCGTTGCGTGCCACCACCGACCTGGCCGCTGCCGTCAGCGACGCCACCTGGATCCTGGTGGTGGTGCCGTCGCATGCCTTCGGTGAAACCGTGCGCGCGCTGGCGCCGCTGCGTCCGGCCAATGCCGGCGTGGCCTGGGCAACCAAGGGCTTCGAGCCCGGGTCGGGCCGTTTCCTGCACGAAGTAGCGCGCGAGGTCCTCGGACCGGACGTGCCGCTGGCGGTGGTAACCGGTCCGTCGTTCGCCAAGGAAGTCACCGAGGGCCTGCCCACCGCGATCACCGTACACGGTGACGCGCCGGCATTCGCCCAGCAGGTGGCCGACGCGATGCACGGCCCGGCGTTCCGCGCCTACACCGGTGACGACATGGTCGGCGCCGAACTGGGCGGGGCCATGAAGAACGTGCTGGCCGTGGCCACCGGCGTGGCCGATGGCATGCAGCTGGGCCTGAACGCCCGTGCCGGCCTGATCACCCGCGGCCTCAACGAGATGCTGCGGCTGGCCGCGGCGATCGGGGCCAAGCCGGAAACCCTGATGGGCCTGGCTGGCCTGGGCGACCTGGTGCTCACCTGCACCGGCGATCTGTCGCGCAACCGTCGTCTCGGCCTGGCGCTGGGACGCGGCCAGACCCTGCAGGACGCCGTGCGTGAAATCGGCCAGGTGGTGGAGTCGGTGCAGACCGCCGACGAAGTCATGCGCCAGGCCCGCCGCCACGGCATCGACCTGCCGATCTCCGATCGGGTGCGCGCGGTGCTGCACGGCGAGCAGACCCCGGAAGAAGGCTTGCGTGCGCTGCTGGCGCGCGAACAGAAGCCGGAATATCCGGACACGCTGTTCAAGTGATCCACGAAAACCCCGGCAAACGCCGGGGTTTTTTGTAGGCACCGACGCCCGGACACACCGCCCCCGGAAACGAAAAAACCCGGCACATGGCCGGGTTTTTTCGTGGCGTACCGACGAGGGTGTCGCCATGCCAACCGCAAAGAACGCGGCGGCCCTGCAGGTAGAGCCGACCATTGGTCGGCTGCTGTCCGCGCAAAAAATGCGACGGCCCAACACAGGTAGAGCCGACCGTTGGTCGGCTGCCGTGAAAGTGAAGCCCGACCTAAGCCGGGCTTCATGGCGCAGGGGAGAGAGACCGCGCCATCCAACAACGTACCGCGGTGAAACTGTATTACCAGGTGAAGCGCGGACCGACGAACCATTCCTTGTCGCCGCCCTTGGCCAGCTTCACTTCGCCAGCCAGGCCCCAGTTCTGGTTGAGCTTGGCCTGGGCGCCGACGCGGCCGTAGAACTCGCCGTCCGGGTTGATACCGTGCTTCTTGCCGAAGTCTTCGTAACCGGCCAGTGCGTAGCCTTCGAAGTTCGGGGTGAACGCGGTGCGCACGCCCACTTCGGTGGCATAGCCGTTGAAGTCCAGGCCGTGCTTGATGTCCAGCTTCTGGTAGGCAACGCGCGCCACCAGGTCGGTGGTCGGGGCGATGCCGTAGTTGTAGCCCACGCCGACGCGCCACTGGTCAACGTCGTTGCTGCCACGCTTGGTTTCCTGCGAGTTGTAATCGCCGAAGACGTGGAAGTTCGGCGCCACGGCGACCGAGCCCTTCGCGGCCCAACCGTCAGCGTCGCCACCCTTGGCATCGGTGTTCACGTAGCCGCCTTCAACATAGTTGTACGACAGGCCATCGGTTGCAGACGCAGCGAACGGCAGAGCAGCGAGCAGACCCAGGGCAAGCAAGGAAGACTTCATCATCGGGACACCTTTAATTATTTTTGGTTTTGCCGAACCGCCCCCCTTGGGAGGGGGAGAGAAGGGGCGGTCGACAGGTGTTAATTATTCATTTGTCGTCCCAATCGCTCCTGAATATTGAACTGACCGGTACATGAATGAAGCGCCCGTTCAGGGAACTTGAGTGGTAGGCCGATAGCCTCTCGTCGAGCCACCGGCACTGTCCGTTCGTCGCTGGAAACAGAGGAAGTGGCCATGAGGGGGCAGGGCGGAGAAAGCGCATGTTCAGCTCACAGCTTTTTCACCCGTTGGCGTCGTTAATTGGCCGTGGCCAACCGGGCCACGTCGGATTGACTGGAACCCTCATGCGGACCACGTTGATTGGCGCGTTTGCCGTGCTCTCTGGTGCAGTGATGCTGGCGGGATGTGGCACCACCCAGATCAAGGCATGGAGCAAGCCTGGTGCAAGCGAAGAGCAGAAGCAGCGCGATCTGGCCGAATGCGATTACGACGCCTCCAAGGCTACGACCGGGGATGGAAAAGCGCCCAAAAGCACCGGCGACGCAGTAGGGGATGGCGTGGTCCGCGGCATGGAAAAATCGGATCTCATCAAGAAGTGCATGCGAGTCCGCGGCTATAGCGGTTGAGTTGGATGCAGGCGTCAACCTTCCTTCCACGTGCAAGGAGCGTCGTATGCGAGGTTTGCTTTCCTTGGTGGCACTGATCGGTCTGGTTCCCATGGGCCAGGCTGCAGCGGGCGAAACCGTCGAATGCGCGTCGCGCCATTTCGAGTACAACGAGTGCGGTGCCGGACCTCTCAGATCCCCGCAGCTCATTCGCCAATCTTCGTCCAGCGCCTGCATCGTCAACAGTACGTGGGGCTTCAACAGGCGCAGTGGCTACATCTGGGTGTCAGACGGCTGCGCGGGCGTATTTGCGGATGTCGGCGGATACCACCATGGCAGGGGCGACGGATACGACGCCAATGCGCGTCGCTACGACGACCACGGTCATGACGTGGGGGCGGTGGCCGCCGGCGTGGTGATTGCTGCGTTGTTGGCGGGTGCGGCCGATGACAATTCGCACAAAAGCCACAAGCACCACAGCAGCAGCGGCTACGACGGCTGCCATGGCAATGGTTGCCTCGTCGACAACCCCGACGCGATCGATACACGGCCCCAGTTCGACAAGGACGGCAATCCAAACTTTGACACCCATGGCAACTACCAGGGCTGCCACGGCGAGGGCTGCAAGGTAGACAACCCGGACGCCAACAACTGATTTTCCGTGCGGGCGCGCCTAACGGTCGCCAGTCAGTTGGCACCGTATGCACGTCCTTGAAGGAGTGACCCGAATGAGAGTTCTTGTCGCAGTACTTTCTCTAGCGTGCGCCCTCTCCGTTGGGACCGTAGCCAACGCTGAGGCGAAGAAAGGCAGTGCAACGCCTGCGGCGGCACCGCATACCTCCGATGGCATGGCCTGTGACAGTCCCAACCAGTCGCAGGCGGGCCTCAACCAATGTGCAAGCAACAGCGCCAAAAGCGCTGACGCCGAGCTCAACCGGATCTACGCAAAAGTACTGGCCGCCAATGCAACCGACACGGCCTTCCTGGAGAAGTTCAAGGCCGCACAACGTGCCTGGATAGTGTTTCGCGATGCACAGATTGCGGCGCGATACCCGAGTCCCGCCGATTACGGGAGCGTCCTGCCGATGTGTGAAAGCGGAGAGTATGAGCAGCTGACGCGTGATCGGATCAAACAGCTCAATGCGTGGATAGCAGGGACGGAGGAAGGCGACGTCTGCGCGGACTCCTATCCCATGAGCGGACAGTAGAGGACGCGTCGGGGCGTGCCAACGCTTGGTGCGGATCTTGGGGCCGCGTTGTAACAAGCGCTGGCGCGCCGTAGATTTCGCTATGGGTGAGTGATGTAATCAGGCACTGTGGGCTGCTCTGGAGACGTTGGACGCATGGACGACATCGCATCACCCCTGGCGCTCGTCTTCTCGTTGGCCCGAGGCCTCTGGGGCGAGGTCCATCCAACCTTACGTCAGGCTTCGATCGAGACCGACGAGGAAGCGCAGATGGTTCGTCTTCGTTTCGAGTACGACGGAGACGCCACGGGTCCGGCTCAAGAGAGTTGCTCATGCGCGGCGACCAGCGTCATCGCTGATTTTCCCTCGCCGTGGGACGTGGATGAGCAGCATGTAGCGTCTCCGGCACCAAGCCCTCTATCCCCGCTAAGGCACGTTGTTTACCGCCGCTGGGAGCCTGATGGTGCGGCCTGAAGGTGAAGCGTGGGCCGTGGATGCTCCTGGTCCAGGTTCCACCCGATGCCCTTGCCTCTGGCGCACAGCATCCAATTCCAACCATCGGATCACCAGACGTAGTTTCGCCCGGATGGAAAAGAATCGAGCGCTGTAGAAAAGCGGCGAACGCCTGCTCTACACTGGCCCGCAGCTCGTCCACCCGCTTCTCCTGGGCCTACGGTCCAGAAGGCGTTGAACGGGCTGCACGCAGCGAAGGGAGCTGTGGCCGCGATTCAACTCGCGGTCTTTCGGGGATAGCCGTAACGCCGAGTCATCCAAGGGGATAAGCGAGATGCGTCTGACGTTGATTGGGGCGGCACTGTCGCTCGCCTGCCTGTGCGCCGCGTCCGCTCATGCGGAGACCGTTGTACCGCTCACCTTCGCCGACCGCCTGGCACAGGCGGGGTCGCCGCTGACCGTCCGGCCGGACGGCTTCTCGGGTCCGGGCGCCGCCATCTTGTCGGGCGCCGTAGATGCCAGCCGGTACGTCCTCATCGGCGAGAGCCATTTCTCGCGCGAGATCCCCGCCTTCACCACGAACGTCTGTCGATTGATGGCGCCCGGCGGCCTGACCGCCATGGCCGTCGAGACCGGGCCGGAGGCCGCCGGCGCAGTCAACGCACGGATGAGAGCACCGGACCGCGAACAGCAGATTGCCGACTTCCTGACCACCTATCCCGACGTCATGGCGTTCCTCAACAGCCGCGCCGAAGGCCAGACGGTGGCCGATTGCGCCGCTGTGGCCGGGCCGGGCTTCACGTTGTGGGGGCTGGACCAGGAGTTCCTGGGGGTAAGCGGCTATCTGTTCGACCAGATGCTGGCGTCCGGCCCCGGGCCGCTCGCCCGTGCCCAGATCGAGGCCTTGGCCACGCAGGAGCGGGCGGCCGTGAAAGCCGCGCTCGCCTCCGGTTCCCCCATGGACCTGTTCCTGTTGAAGGCCACCGATGCGACGCTGGATCCGGCAGGGAAAGCCATCAACCAGGACGGCGGCGACCGGGCAAAGGCGCTGTTCGCCGCCTTGCGCGAAACACGCGCCATCTATCAGGCTTCGCAGTCTGGTCGTGGCGATGCGAACGGACGCAGGGCACGGCTGATGAAGCGGACGCTCACGGCCCATTTCGCCGAGGTGCCGCAGGCGCGCGTGCTGATGAAGTTCGGCGCCTATCATCTCTACAAGGGCTACAACCCACTCGGCCAGCGCGACGTGGGTAACTTCGTCGCCGAACATGCCGACGGACAGGACGTGAAGGCGCTGAACCTGATCGTCGGGGGCGCGAAAGGCGTGGGCGCCGGATACAACGGCGTCGGTCGCCCGATGAAGGTGTACGACTTCGATGCGACCACGGGCGAGGACAGCGACTGGCGCAAGGATGTGATGTTGGCCCGCCCCTCGGGTGCGGCGCCCGGGGACTGGATTCTGGTGGATCTGCGCCTGCTGCGCAGCAAGGATCTGGACGCCCCGACGCCGGAATGGCGCGCGCTCATCTTCGGCTACGACCTCGCCATTGTGGCGCCGACGCTGTCTCCGTCCACCAAGCTTGGCGCGGATGTCGGCCTCTAGCGGGCGTACGCGTTCCAAGGCCGGCATCAGGCACCCACACCGATGAAAGGCATGCGCAAAACGGGGCTTCGGGCGATCGCGTTGCTTTCGCTGGCGCTTGTCGCGTGCGCGCCGCGCGCGTCTGACGCGCCGGCGAGCGCCTCGTTGCCTGGCACCGTTGACGAAGCCGTCGACCGACTTCTGGCTGAACTGTCGGCCGATGACATCGATTGGATGCGACGAAACCCAAAGGCCAGTGTCCTCAGCCAGCTTTACATGGGATACGGTACCGGCGCGCGCAACGAGTTTGGCGTGTGGGGTGGCAACCAGGCCCTGCTCACGTCCTGCGGAACTGACGATGCGGAGGGGTGCTCGGTCGTCATCCTCCATGGACTGTGGGACAGAGTGCAGGCGCAAACCGATCTTGCGCTACGTGCGTCCCTGCAATGCCAGTTCGCAACGGTGCACACGATCCGAATCGATACGACGGGTTGGTATCTGCTCACCGTGGGCGACATGCTGGATGCCATGCAGGCGCAGATTGATCGCCAAGTGGCCGACGCGGCCGCACCGGGCTGCCCGACCCAGTTGCGCATCGTGCCCGTGGGCGAGGTGAACCGCCACTGCTTCGTGCGTGCGGAGTTCGAGCATGAGGAGCCGCTGGACGTCGTGTTGATGTGGCTCGGGTTCCGAAACGCGCTTACTCCTCGGCATGCGCCGCCCGATCTGGAGCTAGAATTCAACCAGGCGTGCGCGTGGCCCGAGCGTCCGATGCACTTTGAACCCGAACACAAGGCGTCCGCTGGCTGACACGGGACGCGTAGCGCGTGTGCCAAGGTCTGCTTCTGGCCGATAGCGGACCTCGATGAGCGACCGTTCGAGCCTGTACACCGCGTCTAATTGATTCCCTTGCTTGGCGCACTGAAGTAGATCCACGCACATGCTAGTCCTGCGACTGCTCCAAAGGTGGCGAACTGTGCTACGTCGCTCAGGCCTCCAGGGCGGCTCGCTGCAAGTGTCAGGATCGATGAGAGCACTGCGCCAAGAGCACAGCTTACGGTGAGCGCGCGCCACCCCCACAGCCACGGCTTCAATGCCCCGATGATTGCGCCCGTAGCTATCGCCGGAATTGCACCAATCGGGTAACCAAACAACAGGAAAATCAGCAAGCCGAGAGAGTTGGGCAGCGTTCCAGCCATCAGCCAAGCCATGAGGAACGCTGCAAGTGACCCTACAAACGGGCCAACAAATACGTACAGAGTCAGGGCGAAGAATTGGTCTACAACGCAATCCCAAGCGGACATCCGAGCCCCACCATCCACATTCGCACATGCCCAGATCCGGAACATAGCTGCCAGCAACGGAAGGATCAGGATCAGCGCATAGCCCTTGTGCATCTGGATGCTGGATCTAGGTCAGCCGGATCGGCGTACATTTATACAGTTTGGAGCGGCGCGCGAGCAATCTGGTTGGACGCGCATCCGGAGTAGCGTAGCCAGGAATGGCGAAAGCAGACACCCCGCCGGGGCGGGGTCGTTGCGCCCGTGGTAGTGTCCGCTTCCGATCCAGAACGCATGCATGGACTTGTAAATTCATGGAACCCAGCAAGATCGATCCGGCATGGCCAAACGCCCTTCGTTGGTTTCTAAGTCAGGGACTGACCCGGTTCACGCCATGGCATTTTTTGTCCGACGCCTCTGATTTTGCATTCGCTTCGCGCGCTTTCCAGCGCGAGGACGTAAGCGGCGAAGAGGTCTTTGTTTTTGCTGCCCGGCAAGATCGCGACGACTTCGCGGGTCTATTGATTGTTGATGGCCGCATCACAGATCGGGTTGTGTACTTCCATCCGGTTTTTGCCGACAGCAGCCAGCCATCGCCCAGGACATGGAACATCGTCTGCGACGCCTACGTAGACGTGTTCGAGTTCGTCAAGGCGCGGGTGATTGAGGATATGAAGGATTGCGCGCTCGACGAAGACGCTGCGGATCTTTGAGCAACGACCGCTTCTGGCCGAACGCGAGCGCGCCTCTCATATCGCCCAGGGTATGTCCGCCTCGCATGCAGCGCTCTCGAACTGCGGCCGGCCGAACCAATAGCCTTGCATCAGGCGGATGCCGAGATCGGACAGGCAGTGCGCTTCATCGCGGGTCTCTATGCCTTCGGCAATTACGCCAATAGACAGTTGCTCACACATGGACACCACGCCGGCCACGATCGCGCGACGCGGCGGGCTGTGGTCGATTCCGCGGATCAACGCCATGTCCAGCTTGACCATGTCCGGCTGGAAGTCGGCCAGCAGATTCAGGCCGGCGAAACCGGCGCCGAAATCATCAATGGCCGTCTTGAAGCCGATGCGTTTGTACTCGCTCAGGATCTCCGCCAACCACTTTCCATCGCTGACCTGCTCTCCCTCGACGGTCTCAAAGATGATCCGCTCAACAGGAAAGCCATACCGTTCCGCTGCCTGAAGCGTGGAGCGTATGCACACCTCGGGCCGGTAGATCGCATTGGGCAGAAAATTGATGGAGAGATGGGATCGCAGATCCAACGATGCAGCGATCCGGATCGCCTTCTCACGGCAGGCCTGATCGAACGAATAGCGGTTATCCGCCGTGACACGTGACAGCACCCAGCTCGCGGGCTCGCCGGCCGGACCGCGTACCAGCGCTTCATGCGCGAACACCTCGCGCGCATGCACATCGACGATGGGCTGGAATGCGTAACTGAAGTCGAACTGCAGCGGCTCGGCATCGCGGCATAGGGCACAGCCAGCACGCATATTGGTGGAAGGCATGCGCCTGATCCCGTGTTCGGATGGAGGAAACCAGAATAGTCGACGCCCATCACGGCCATGTGGACGTCGCCTGCGCCGCCGCGGCCAATGGCCGCCAACGGGCACCCGGGCAGTACCCTTCGCTTCTGGCCGGAAGCGGTCTCCCGAGGCTACAGCGCCTCCGCCGCACCCGGCTCCTTGCGCAGGAACGCCACCAGCGCAGCCACCTGGCAATACTCCGCCGCGGCCATGAACGTGGTCGGCACGTGCTCTTCGGTCTGTTGCGCAGTGCGCATGCTGTCGATCGGTTCGACGATGGCCGGGAAGTCCTTGGCCTGCTCGTCGAGGACGCGTTTGAGCCGGTCGAACAACGGGCTGGTGTAGTCGAACCCCGGGGCGACGATGCACATCTGCGTGCCCGGGCGCGTGGCGATCTCGCGCATCGCACCTTCGAACGCATCGGCGTGGGCGGCGGCGTCGGACTGCAGTTCCAGGTTGGCGGACTCGCCGGTCACCCGGTAGTACACGCTGCCGGGCCGGAACAGGAACGTGTACAGGTGCGCACCGTCCACCTTGCTGGTCTGCGGCGAGCGCTGCCGCTGCCGTTCGCCGCGCAGTGGGGTGGCGCTGCCGTCGGCCAGCAGCTGACGGGCCGTGATGCCGCAGCCTTGACCGTCGGTGCCGAAGGACACTTCATAGTCCGTACCCGGTTCGGCCGTGAAGGACACCGAGGGGCCACCGATGTAGCGCAGCGCATCGCGCGACTGACCAGCGGCGGCCACCGGAATGCAGCGTCGGTTGGGGCCCTCGAAATTGGCCGAGATCGTCACGTGTTGGCCAGGGTCCACCGCGACCTCGTGGTAGAACGGCTTGGCACCGAAGCGGGTGTTCTCGTTCAAGGTGCGGGTGGCGAATGAGGCCGGCATGCCGATGGTCACGTTGTCGTTCTTGCGCGCCATCGAAAACAGGGCGCCGATCGGCGTGACGCTACCAGCGCTCCTGCCCTCCACGCTGACCATCTCGGCCTTGCCGCCCTGCTCAAGGGCATTGGCGCGCAACGACAGCCGCACCAGGTTGCTGCCAAACAGGCGCACCCGTGCCTGTTGCTGCAGTGCCGTGGCCGACGATGGGGCGGGCCCCGCTGCGTCAGGCGCGGCCACGACCGGCGCGGAATCGGCCAGCGCGGTCGCTGAAAGGGCCAGGCAAAGAACGAACGCGGCAACGCGAAGGGTCATCGGTATATCTCCATGAATATTCAGGCGCCTCATGCGCCATCTGCGCCGCTCCATCGGCACCCTGGCGAAAAACTTGAGTCGGCGCGGGGGGCGAGGGCCTTGCGGGGCACTCCCTAACACTGTTAGATTCGCCCCCTAACAGCGTTAGTCCAGGTCCCTTCGTGCGCCAACCCATTGCCCGCGAGAACATCGTCGAGGCCGCTTTCCGGATCCTCGATGAAGCCGGCCTGGAAGGCATCACGCTGCGCAAAGTGGCCTGCTCGCTGGGCATCCGAGCGCCGTCGCTGTACTGGCACTTCAAGAGCAAGCAGGCGCTGATCGACGCCATGGCCGACGCGATGATCTGCGACGTCGCCCGTGACATCCCCGCCGGCCAGCCCTGGCGGCAGACCCTGCTGCAGATCGCGCGCGAGTTCCGCCTGGCGTTCAAGGCCCGACGCGACGGCGCACGGGTCTATGCCGGCACCTTCCTGGCCACCGAGAACGTGCTGCGGGTGGGCGAGGCCAGCCTGGCCGCACTGGTCGGCGCCGGGTTGCCGGCGCGCTTCGCCGCGACCACCGCGATGGACCTGGTGTACTACACGATGGGCTTTGTGATTGAAGAGCAGTCCTGGCCCGGCGACGGCAGCATGGAAGCGCTCGGTGAGACGTTCATGGCATTGGCCGAGCAACGTTTCCCGCATTGCTGGTCTGCCCGCGAGGTGTGGAGCGAGGTCGATTTCGACGCGCGCTTCGAACAGGGTCTGGGGCTGATGCTGGACGGCATCGCACTGCGCCTGGCTGCTACCCCCTGATCCCGCTAACTCCCCGCTGTTCCCGCTGCTCCGACACGGAAGCCCCACCGATGCGTGACCGAATTCTTCGCTGCTCTTCCCTGATCCTGGTTGCCGCGCTGCTCAGCGCCTGTGGCGGCAAGGATGACACCCCGTCGGCCGAGGCCACCGCCGAGACCTCGGCGTTGCCGGTGTCGCTGGCCACCGCCCAGCAGCAGAGCATGGCGCGCACGGTGCTGGTGTCCGGACCGGTCAGCGCCTACGAAGAGATGCAGCTGGGCGTGGAAATCAGCGGCCAGCGCGTCACCGCGTTGCCGGTGGACGTGGGCCAGTGGGTCAAGAAGGGCCAAGTGCTGCTGCAGTTGGACCACCGCACCCTGGACAGTGAACTGGCCCAGGCCGACGCGTCGCTGCGCCAGGCGCAGGCCTCGCAGGAGCTGGCGCGCCTGAACTACCAGCGCAGCGAGAAACTGGCGGCGCAGCAGTTGATCAGCGCCAGCAGCCTGGACGAACTGCGCGCTGCCCGCATCAATGCGGAGGCGCAGACCGCCACCGCGCGCGCGTCCCGCGATGCCGCCCAGCTGCGGCGCGACTTCGCCGACCTGCGCGCGCCGGCCGACGGGCTGATCTCCAAGCGCCTGGTGCAGCCCGGCCAGGTGGTCTCGGCCGGTACCGAGCTGCTGCGGCTGATCCGCGATGGCCGCCTGGAGTGGCGCGCCGAACTGCCGGAGAACCAGCTGGCGGACGTGGTGGTGGGCAACACCGTGGAACTGCCCTATGCCGGCCAGGTGGTACGCGGCCGCATCCGTGCCGTGAGCCCCGGGGTGGATGCACAGACCCGCACCGGCACGCTGTACGCCGACCTGCCCACGCCGGAGCCGCTCAAGCCGGGCATCTACGTGGAAGGCCGCATCGTCACCGGCGACGGCCAGGTGCTCACCATTCCGACCGCGGCGATCGTGCAGCGCGATGGCCACAGCTACGTCTTCAGCGTGAACGACAAGCAGCAGGCCACCCGCCACCGCGTGCGCACCGGCCAGGCCGTCAAAGGCCACACCGCGATCCTGGAAGGCCTCAAGGCCGGTGATCGCGTGGTGGTGGACGGCGCCGGCTTCCTGGGCGAGGGCGACCGCGTGCGCGTGGTGACCAACACCAAGGCCGCCGCCCGATGAACATCTCCGCCTGGGCAATCAAGCGCCCATTGCCCGCACTGCTGATCTTCTTCGTGCTGTGCGTGGCCGGCCTGTGGGGCTTCTATCAGCTGCCGGTGGCGCGCTTCCCGGACATCGCCTTCCCGATGACCACTGTCACCGTCACCCAGCCCGGTGCGTCGCCCAGCCAGCTGGAAGCGGAAGTCACCCGCAAGGTCGAGGACTCGGTGGCCACGGTCAACAACGTCAAGCGCGTGATCTCCTCGGTCAGCGAAGGCGTCAGCACCACCACCATCGAATTCCAGCTCGAGGCCGACCTGGCCACCGCGCTGGACGACACGCGCGATGCGGTCACCCGCATCCGCACCGACCTGCCGCAGGACATCCAGGAACCGGTGATCTCCAAGGTGGACATCGGCGGCTCGCTGATGACCTACGCCCTGGTGGCCCCGCACATGACCCCCGACGAGGCCAGCTGGTTCGTCGACCGCGACGTCTCGCGCGCCATGTACGGCGTACCGGGCGTGGCCCGGGTGACCCGCGTGGGCGGTGTGCAGCGCCAGGTGCGGGTGGACCTGGACCCCAATGCGTTGATCGCCATGGGCATCACCGCCGGCGACGTCTCACAGCAGCTGGCCCGCATCCAGGTGGAGCGTGCCGGCGGCAAGGCCGAGATCGAAGGCGCGCAGCAGACCATCCGTACGCTGGGCACAGTGGGTAACGCGCAGGCCCTGCGCGATTACTCCATCGCGCTGCCGGACGGCCGCGCGGTGCGCCTGTCCACGCTGGCCACGGTTACCGATGCCGCCGCCGATCCCACCGAAGCGGCGCTGCTCGATGGCGGCGAGGTGGTGGCGTTCTCGATGTCGCGCACACGCGGCTCCAGCGAAGTGAAGGTGGAGGCGGGCGTGCACGCCGCGCTCGACACCATCAAGGCCGCCCATCCCGGCATCGATTTCCGCCTGGTCACCACCGCCATCGACGAGACCCACCGGTCCTACGATTCGTCGATGACCATGCTCTACGAAGGCGCGCTGCTGGCGCTGCTGGTGGTGTGGTTGTTCCTGCGCGACTGGCGCGCCACCTGGGTGGCCGCGCTGGCGTTGCCGCTGTCGATCATCCCCACCTTCGCGGTGATGTACTTCTTCGGCTTCACCCTCAACATGATCACGCTGCTGGCGTTGTCGGTGGTGGTCGGCATCCTGGTGGACGATGCGATCGTGGAGATCGAGAACATCGTGCGCCATTTGCGCATGGGCAAGCCCCCGCTGGAAGCGGCGCGCGAGGCTGCCGGCGAGATCGGCAACGCGGTGATCGCCACCTCGCTCACCCTGGCGGCGGTGTTCGTGCCGGTGGCGTTCATGCCCGGCATCGCCGGCAAGTTCTTCCGCGAGTTCGGCTGGACCGCGGCCACCGCCGTGCTGTTCTCGCTGCTGGTGGCGCGCCTGCTCACCCCGATGATGGCCGCCTACCTGCTCAAGCCGCACGGCGAAGAGAAGCCCGATTCCAGGTTGATGGTCTGGTACCTGGGTTGGGTGGACGCTGCCCTGCGCCATCGCGGCCGCACGCTGTGGCTGGCCACCGGGCTGTTCGTGGCCTCGCTGGCGCTGGTGCCGTTCATCCCGGCCACCTTCATTCCGCAGTCCGACCTGGGCCGCAGCAACCTGAGCCTGGAACTGCCGCCGGGCACGCGCCTGCAGGACACCGTGGCCGTGGCCGAACAGGCGCGCGCGCTGCTCAAGGACATGCCCGAGCTGAAGCAGGTGTACACCGCCGTGGGCAGCGTGCTCGACCTCGGCGACCCCAGCGCGACCGGTGTGGGCGAGGCACGCAAGGCCACGCTGGTGCTCGACTGGGGCACCACCGACACCCGCGACCGTGACCAGCGCGTGCTGGAACGCGACGCGCGTGCACGCCTGGCCAACCTGCCCGGCGTACGCGTGAGCTACGTCAGCTCCGAGCCGGGCAACCTGCTGCAGCTGGTGCTGTCCGGCGATGATCCGCAGCGCCTGCAGGACGCATCCACCGCACTGGAACGCGACCTGCGCGGCATCCAGGGGCTGGGCAGCGTCACCTCCACCGCCTCGCTGCTGCGCCCGGAAGTGCAGATCGTGCCCAACGCGGCGCGTGCGGCCGACCTTGGCGTGGCCACGGCCGACATCGCCGAAGCGGCGCGCATCGCCACCGCCGGCGACTACGAACAGCGCCTGGCCAAGCTCAACCTGCCCGATCGCCAGGTGCCGATCCGGGTGGGCTTTGCCGAGGCCACGCTGGCCAACCCGGCGTTGATCGGGCAGCTGCGCGTGCCCGGCCGCAACGGCCCGGTGCCGTTGGCGGCCGTGGCCGACATCCAGCAGGGCAGCGGCCCGTCGCAGATCTCGCGGTACCAGCGCCAGCGCAACGTCACCCTCACCGCCGAACTCAACGGCCGCCCGCTGGGCGAGGTGATGACCGAGGTGCAGGCGCTGCCCAGCGTGAAGCAGCTGCCGCCGGGGGTGAGTTTCCTCAACACCGGCGATGCCGAGGTGTTCGTCGAACTGTTCATCGGCTTCATGCTGGCGATGGCCGCCGGGTTGATCTGCATCTACATGGTGCTGTTGCTGCTGTTCAACCATGCGCTGATGCCGGTCACCATCCTGGCGGCGGTGCCGCTGTGTGCCGGTGGTGCATTCGGCGCGCTGCTGATCACCCAGAACATGCTGTCGCTGCCGGCGCTGATCGGCTTGTTGATGCTGATCGGCATCGCCACCAAGAACTCGATCCTGCTGGTCGACTACGCGGTGATCGCTGAAGACGAACACGGCATGAGCCAGCACGATGCGCTGATCGATGCGTGCCGCAAGCGCGCCCAGCCGATCATCATGACCACCCTGGCGATGGGCGCCGGCATGATGCCGATCGCGCTGGGCTTCGCCGGCGATTCGAGCTTCCGCGCCCCGATGGCCATTGCGGTGATCGGCGGCCTGATCACCTCCACGCTGCTCAGCCTGATCGTGATCCCGGCCGCGTTCACGGTGATGGATGACCTGGGCGAATGGCTGTCGCGCAAGTTCCGTCGTCGCTCATCGCATGCGGTGGCCGGGCACACGGAGTAGAGCCACCCCATGGGTGGCTGCGCGGTCCGCTTCGATCACCCCGTTCATGCCGATGCAGCCCAGGCGAGTAAACGCGGCCAACCGGCGGCGGCGGTGGTATGAGCACAATGCATAGGTGGCATGCGGAAATACCGTGGCGGGCGCAGCGCGCCCGCCCCTGCCGCGCCGATACACTGCCTGCACGTTCTGACCGGTTGCCCGCCATGCCTCTGCGTACCCCCGTTGCCCTGCTGATGTGTCTGGTGTTCGCGACCAGCGCGCCTGCATCGGCGACGAATGCACCGGTGACGGGCGTTGGCCCACTGGCGGCCGATGCCGTGGCCACGGTGGATGCCGAATTGTTCGCACGCGGCAGCTTCACTGCCGCCGACGGCACGGTGCTGCCGTACCGGATCCTGCCGCCGCGCCACGTGCGCGCGGGTCAGCGGTATCCCCTGGTGCTGCAGTTCCACGGCTCCGGTGGCATCGGTACCGACAACGCCGCGCAGCTGGATCGCCTTGCCAGAAGCTGGGCGATGCCTGCCACGCGCGAACGCTACCCCGCGTACGTTCTGGTGCCGCAGTTCGCCGGGCGCAGCGCGAACTACGGTCCTGCCGCCCCCGACCAGGCCGCCACGGCGGCACCGGCACTGCACGCGGCCCTGGCGTTGGTGCGGCACGTTGCGGCAACGCATCGGGTCGACACCTCGCGCATCTACGCCGTGGGATTCTCGATGGGCGGCTCGGCGGCGTGGCTGTCGCCGACACTGGCACCGGGCCAGTTCGCGGCCATCGTGCCCATCGCCGGTATCGCCCCGCCCAACACTGCAGCATCGGCCTACACCCACCTGCCGGTGCTGGCGATGCACGGCGATACGGACGAGGAGAATCCGATCACGGCTGATCGGCGTTTCGTACGTACGCTGCACGCGCGCGGTGGTCAGGCCGTGCTGCGCGAGTACCGCGGCCTGGCCCATCAACCGCCCGCCGACATCGTGCCGGGCACGTGGTGGCGCGACTGGTTGTTCCAACAGAAACAAATGCCGCCGCGCTAACTGCAAGCGCAATGTCATGGGGAAGTCACTGCGGGCACCAATACTCCGCCGGTCCTCCACTACCCCGTCGACCCATGCGCGCTTCCGGCCACGCCCCCCGTGTTTCCCTGCTTGCTGTGTTGCTCACCGCTGCCGTCCAGGCCATGGCCGCCGAACCTGCACCTGCCGACGACGCACGCACGCTGGATCAGGTGCAGGTGATCGGCCAGGCCACCAGCTACGCCAAGACCACGGTGAGCCAGGAAACCCTCAACCGCCAGCAGGTCATCAGCAGCGTCAACAACGCGCTCAATGAACTGCCGGGCGTGGTGGTGAGCGAAGCCGATGCCACCGGCTCGTCGGTATGGGGCACACAGATCAGCATGCGCGGCTTTGTGACCAACCGCGACACGCAGCAGATCGGCACCACCATCGACGGCCTGCCCAACGGCGGTTCCGGCTACGGTGGCGGCTCGCTGGCCAACCGCTACATCGACACCCTGGATCTGGAGACCGTCGAGGTGAGCCAGGGCACCGCCGATATTTCCTCGCGGTCCAACGAGGCGCTGGGCGGCACCCTGAACTTCCTCACCAGCGACCCGCTGGCCGAACAGCGGCTGCGCATGGTGGTTGGGGGTGGCGACCACGACGCGCGCAAGTATTACGTGCGCTACGACACCGGCCTGCTCGGTGGGCATACCCGCGCCTGGGTGAGCGCGTCCTCGGCGCGCGTGAATGACTGGATCGACGGCACCGGCCATGTCAGCAATGACAACCTGGCCGCGAAGTTCGTGACCGAGCTGGACCGCTGGACGCTCAGTGGCTACGCCTCCTACAACGACGCTGACGAACCGGAGTACACCAGCGTCACCCCGGCCGCGTTTGCGACCAACCCCGACCGCGACGGCCTCACCGGCACGCTCACCGGCATTCCCTACCTGGACCAGAACTTCCGCTCCGGCTCGCGCGCGCTGCGTGAAAACACCTTCGGCTACCTGCGCGGGGCATTCGACAGCGGCAACGGCTTCAAGGCCACGCTGACCGGCTACGCGCACAGAATGGAAGGCCGCGGCGACTGGCTGCCGCCGTACCTGGTGCAGGCGCGCAACGATGGCGCCGGCCGGCCCGAGTCGGAGTACCTGGGCGGCAGCACCGTGTATGGCGGCAGCGCGCTGGGCCAGTTCTACTTCGTCAATCCCGATGGCAGCGCCGCGCAGATGCGCGCCGGCTGCGTACCGCGTGCCGGTTTCAGTGCCGAGTACGACCCCAACTGCTACGCCGCCGGCGTGCAGGGCGTGCAGTCCTACCGCCATTCGCACTACGACAACGACCGCGCCGGTGCCACCGCCGACGTGGAATGGACGCAGACGCTGGGCAGCGTGGACAACACCGTGCGCGGTGGCGTGTGGGTGGAGCAGTACGACCGCAGCGTGCGCCGCGACTGGCACCGCCTGCTCAACGTGGGCACCGACATCGGCTTCGACCACCAGCCGTACTGGGTGCAGTTCGAAGACCGCTACAAGACCAGCGAGCAGATGTACTACGTGGAAGACGTGGCGCGCTTCGGTCCGTTCAGTGCGCGCGTGGGCGTCAAGCAGTTCTTCGTGGACCAGAAGCGCAACCGCGTGATCGGCAATGCCGAGAGCGTGCGGTCGGATTCCAAGTCCGACCCGCTGCTGTCGGCCGGTGCCACCTGGACGTTGCCGGTCGACGGCCTGGAGCTGTTTGGCGGCTACTCGCAGAACTTCGCCGCCATTCCCTCCGGCGTGCTCGGTGAAACCGATGCGCAGCGCTTCGCCCGGGTTGAACCGGAGACCGCCGACAACATCGAGCTGGGCCTGCGCGTGAGCCGCTGGCCCTTGACCGGCTCGTTGACCCTGTACAACATCAAATTCGACAACCGCATCGTCTACCTGCCCGCACGGCTGGCCGACGGTATCGACTATCTGGACGAGACCGATGGTGTCTACGAGAACTTTGGTGGCGTGGAAAGCACCGGTCTGGAAGCGGCGCTCGGTTATGGCTGGGACAACGGCTGGCGCCTCAATGGGGCCTACACCTACAACCGCTCCAAGTACCTGGGCAGCGGCAACGCCGCGCGCGATACCGAGCTGGGCATCGTCGACGGTGCCCAGGTGATCGGCCAACCCAAGCACGTGCTGGTGGTGTCGGCCGATTGGCAGGGCGACAGCTGGAACGCCGGCATTTCCGGGCGCTACCTGGGCGAACGCTACCTGGATGCGTCCAATACCGCCAAGCTGCCGTCGGCCACGGTGTTCAATGCCAACATCGGTTTCGACCTGCAGAGCCTGTCGCCCCGGCTCGAGGGCGTGGGCGCCAGCCTGGTGGTGAGCAACCTCACCGACCGCAAGTATCTTGCCGGCGTGGACGGCAGCAATTCGGCCTTCATCGGCGCGCCGCGCACCGTCGGGTTCTCGGTGCGGGTCGACCTGTGAGTCCAGCGCGGCCACCGCTTGCCGACCCGGTACGCCGCCGCCTGCTGCAGGGCGGCCTGGGGGCGGGTGTGGCCGCGCTGCTGCCCAGCATCGCGCGGGCGGCGGCCATCGCCCCGCATGCACGCAGCGGCAGCCTGGAGGACGTGCAGCACATCGTGGTGTTCATGCAGGAGAACCGGTCGTTCGATCACTACTTCGGCACGTTGCCCGGTGTGCGCGGGTTCGGCGACCGCTTCGTCGCGCCGGCCCCACCGCTGGCGCCCGGGCAGCCGCCGCGCACGCTGTGGTTGCAGCCCAATGCCGCCGGCACGCGCGGCATCACGCCGTTCGCGCTGGATACCGCCGCGCAGTTCGGCCTGATGCGCGTGGAAGGCACCCCGCACACCTGGCCCGACGCGCAGCGCGCCTGGGACCACGGGCGCATGGCGCACTGGCCGGCTGCCAAGCAGGACCACGCGATGGGCTACTTCCGCCGCGATGACATGCCGTTCCAGTTCGCGCTGGCCGAGGCATTCACCGTGTGCGATGCCTACCACTGCGCGATGCAGGCCGGCACCAATCCCAACCGCCTGTTCCTGTGGACCGGCCACAACGACCCGCACGCCCGTGCGGGCGGCCCGGCCGTGGCCAACTCGCACGACAACTTCCCCGAGCTGGGCGGCCACCCGGCGTCGTACACCTGGACCACCTACGTCGAACGCCTGCAGCAGGCCGGCGTGCGCTGGCAGATCTACCAGGACATGGCCGACAACTTCACCGACAACCCGCTGGCCGGCTTCGCGCCCTTCCGCCAGGCCTGGCTTGGCGCGCCGGGGCATGATGCGGCGCTGCGTGCGCGTGGGGTGAGCACGCGCGGGCTGGCCCAGCTGCGCGAGGACGTATTGAAGGGGCAGCTGCCGCAGGTCAGCTTCATCATTGCCGATGCCGCCGGCAGCGAGCACCCCGGCCCCTCCAGCCCGGCCCAGGGCGCGGCCTACACCGCGCGCGTGCTGGACGCGCTCACCGCCGACCCGGCGGTGTGGAGCCGCACCGCGCTGGTGCTGATGTTCGACGAGAACGACGGCTTCTTCGACCACATGCCGCCCCCGGCACCGCCGTCGCGCGATGCGTCGGTGGCCGGTGGCTGGGCCGGTGCATCGTCGGTCTCCACCGACGGCGAATACCACCAGCATCCGTCGCCCGGCAACGAGACGGCCGATCCGCTGGACCTGCGTGGACGCCCGTACGGTCTGGGCCCGCGGGTGCCGCTGTATGCGATCTCGCCGTGGAGCCGTGGCGGCTGGGTCGACTCGCAGGTGTACGACCACACCTCGGTGATCCGCCTGATCGAACGCCGCTTCGGCGTGGCCGCGCCGGAACTGTCGCCGTGGCGCCGCGCGGTGTGTGGCGACCTCACCGGTGCATTCGATTTCTCGCAGCGCGACACGCGGCCCTTCGTGGCCTCGCTGCCGGCCACGGCGGCGGTGGCCGCACGCGCGGCGGCCCTGCCGGGCCGTACCGTGCCGGTGCTGCCCGAGGGCCTGCAGCCGGCACGGCAGGAACCCGGGGTGCGCCCGGCACGTGCGCTGCCGTATCGCCCGCAGGTGGATATCGCGCTGGACGACGACCACATCCGCCTCGACCTGGCCTGCGATGGCGCCGCAGCGGTACTGCACGTCTACGACCGCACGCAGCTGGGGGCGATCCCGCGCCGTTACACGCTGGCCCCGGGCATGCCGCAGCACGCGCGCTGGGCGATGGATGCGCAGCGCGGCTACGACCTGTGGCTGCTCGGCCCCAACGGCTTCCACCGCCACTACCGCGGCCAGCCCGGCACCGCCGCGCCGCTGCAGGCACGCATCGACCGCGACGGCGACCGCCTGCAGCTGTGGCTGCACAACCCCGGCACGGCGGCGCTGGCGGTCAGCGTGCGCCCGGGGGCCTATGTCGATGCCGCCCCGGACAGGCAGCTGCAGCTGGCGCCCGGTGCGCGCACCGCACTGCACTGGGATGCCGCCGCCAGTGGCGGCTGGTACGACCTGCATGTCGAGCAGCCCGGGGCCTCCCAGCGCCTGGCCGGGCGCGTGGAAGACGGCCGGCCGGGCAGCACCGACCCGGCCATGGGCACCGAGCCGATGCGCCTGCTGCTGGACTGAGGGCTACGCCGACGCGCTGTCAGGCGGGACCGCGGGCGGCCGATTCGATCATCTTCCAGCCGTTGCCGGACGGATCGCGGAAACCGGCATCCACCGTGCCGTAGCGCTCCACCGGTGCCTGGGTGAATTCGACACCGGCCGCGCTCAGCCGCTGGTAGGCCGCACGGCAGTCGTCCACGGCCAGCACCAGGGCCGGCATGGCGCCCTTGGCCACCAGGGCCGCCAGGGCCTGTGCGGTGGCGGCGTCATGCACCGGCGGACCCGGCACGAACAGGCCCAGCTGGAACGCGGGCTGGTCCGGGTGCTGGACGGTCAGCCAGCGGTACGGGCCATTGCGCACGTCGGTGTGGATCTTGAACCCCAGCGCGTCGACGTAGAACGCCACCGCTTCGTCCTGGTCGCGCACGTACACGCCGACCACCTCGATACCCTGTGTCATGGAACCTCCGTTGGTTGAGGCTCTGTTGTACCGGCCCCTTCGCGCTGGCGCTTCTCCGAAACTGAGGTGGTGAGGTCCGGGCGCCGGGCGGCGCGCAGGATGCACTCGGGGGTGCTGCCCGGTGACGCCTGCGCCGGTGCCGTATCGCGCAGGTCGCCGGGACACTGCCCGGTGATGTCGCGGAACACCCGGCCGAACGTGCCCAGACTGCTCCAACCGGTCTGGTAGGCGATCTCGGTGATGGGCAGGTCGGTGTCGCGGCACAGCGCCACCGCCCGCTCGATGCGGCGGCTCAGCAGGTAGCGGTGCGGCGGCAGGCCGAAGGCCAGCCGGAACTGGCGCGCGAAGTAGGCCTCGGAGGTGGCACTCACCTCGGCCAGGCGCCGGACCGGCCAGGCCTCGTGCGGTGCCTGGTCCATCCGGTCCTTGGCCCGCAGCAGGCGTCGCAGCAGTGCAGGACTCTGGGTCATGGGCTTCCTCCGCCCGGCGATGCTACGACCGGGCGCGTCCGCCAGCAAGGCGCCGTCAGCGGCGCTGCATGGCGCCCGGTGCCTCGTCTGCTGCCGTCCAGGCGCGCAGGCCCATCACCGCCAGCCCGACGAACACCAGGTACAGCCCGGCGGTGACGTCCAGCGACTTGACCAGGTACATGCCCACATAGACCACGTCGACGATGATCCACAGCCACCACGTGGCGATATGGCGACGTGCCTGCCACCACTGCGCCACCAGGCTCAGCGCGGCGAGCATGGCATCCAGCCAGGGCAGCGCGGCATCGGTCCAGGTGTGCATGGCGGCGCCCAGCGCGATGCCGAACACCACGCCCAGACCAAGATCGCGCAGCAGCTGCCGGCGCGGCAGCGGCGCGATCACGATCGCACCGTCCTGCTGCGCGTGCCGGCGCCAGCTCAGCCAGCCGTACAGCAGGAAGCCGCCGAACACGACCTGCAGCAGCGTGTCCGAATACAGCTTGGCCTCGATGAACACCACCGCATACAGTGCCACCGCCACCAGCCCCACCGGCCAGGCCAGCATGCGCCGGCGCGCCATCAACCACACCCCGAGGATGCTGGTGGCTACCGCCGACCATTCCAGGATCGCCGCGTTCATAGCCCGAACGTCACCGACAACCGGGCCTGGCGCGGCGCACCGGCGAACAGGTAGTAGTCGCCGGCGGTGCTGCCGGTATCGCGCCAGTAGAAGCGGTCGAACACGTTGTCCACCGACAGGTTCCAGGTCACCGGATGGTCGGCCAGCGCGTGCTTGAAGCGCAGGCCCAGGTCGACCACATGGTAGGCCGGTGCGCGCACGTTGCCATCCACCGTGGCGGCGTTGGCCGAGGCGTAGCGCCAGCCGCCGGTGAGCGACAGCCCGCTGGCGAACGGCAGCGCGTAGTCGGCATGCACGCTGGCGCGCAGCTTGGGCACGTTGACCAGCTGGTGGCCTTCATACAGCGCGGTGCCACTGCTGCGCGCGCGCGCCTGCAGCGCGCTGACGCTGGCGTTGAGCACCAGGCCGTCGGCAACACGGCCATTGGCGGTCAATTCCAGCCCGGTGTGGGTCTGCTGGCCTTCGGCCACGAAGGTGTAGCCGGCGTCGCTGCTGTCCGGCTTGGCGTATTGGAACGGCTGCGAGGTACGGAACAGCGCCGCGCCCAGTGTCAGCGCGTCGGCGGCGGCGTACTTGATACCCACTTCGGTCTGCCGCGACAGCACCGGCGCCAGGAACGCGCCGTCGTTGGAGGTCCAGAACGGGGCTTCCTGGCCCAGCGAAATGCCGCGCACGTAGCTGGCGTAGACATTCACCTGTTCGGTCGCTTTCCAGACCAGCGCGGTCTGCGGCAGGAAGCGCGACAGCGTGCTGTGGCGCTCGGGGGTGCCGCGCTTGTCGAACGCGCGCTCATCCAGGCGCACGAACCGGCCACCGGCCAGCCACTGCCAGGCATCGCCGAACTGCATGCGGTCCATCGCGAACACGGCCGTCTGCGCGCTGTCCAGGCGGCGCACCGAGGGGCCGGGCTGCAGCGGCGACGGCGCGAACACCGGCACCTGCGCGTCGTGGATGTTGGCCGTGCCGACGTACTCGTTGACGTTGCGGCGCTTGTCGATGGTGCGCTCGAAGCGGTCCGCGCCGACGGTGAGTTCGTGGCCGACGCGGCCGGTGCTGAAGCTGCCGCGCAGTTCGGCGCGTGCCTCCAGGTTGCGGCGGGTGTCGTCGGGGCTGCGGTAGTCGTAGATGTCGTAGTCGCCGTTGGGCGCGAAGTAGTTGCCCGGCACGCTGCCATCGGCACACTGCGCGGCGTAGTAGCAGCCGTAGGCGAAGGCCACGTTGTCATCGATCACCGACCGGCTGTAGCCGGCCGACACGCGCGACTGCCACTGCGCGTTGAACTGGTAGGTGTGCAGTGCGGTGATGTTGGTGCTGTCGATGCCCACCGGCCGCTGCCACGGCTGGTAGCCCAGCATGTGCTCGCGGTCCACCCCGCGCGGCAGTTCGCGCGCGCCCAGCAGCTGGTAGCCGGAGGCCGAGCGCTGCGAGCTGGTTTGGTAGTTGGCATCGACCTCGAGCTTGCTGCGGTCGCTGATCAGCCAGTCGGTGGCCAGCGAGTAGAAATTGCGGCGGCCCTCGGCGTGCTCGATATACGACTCGCTGCCGTCCCACGCCGCGTTCACGCGCACGCCCAGGCGCGGGGTCAGCCAGTGGCCGACATCCACCGCGGCGTAGCGCGAGCCCTCCGAATCGGTGCCCAGGGTGACGTTGCGGACCTCGGTCGGGCGCTTGCCGACGTAGTTGATGATGCCGCCGGGCGCCATCACGCCGGCGGCAAGGCCGGCTTCGCCCTTCAGGATTTCCACCTGCTGCACGTTCTCCAGCGCCAGGCGCTGCTCGCCGGTGGTGCTCAGGCCGTTGAAGCGGTAACCGGTGCCGGTGTCCAGCGGGAAGCCGCGGATGGCGATGTTCTGGTAGTAGCCCACCGGGGCGTAGCTGTCGCCGAGCGAGGCGTCGCTGCGGGCCAGTTCGGACAGGCTGCGCACCTGGCGGCTGTCGAGCAGGTCGCGGTCGAGCACGGTCAACGCGGCCGGGGTGTCCTTCCAGTCGCCACTGCCGAAACTGGTGGTCTGCACGGTGTCGGCCACCGGCTGGCGGGCCTGAACGCGCACGGCGGCAAGCTCGGTCGGGGAACGGTCGGGCGCGTCCGGGGCGGCGTCGCTGGCATACAGCGGCAGGGCGGCGCACAGGGCGGCGGTCAGCAGGGCAGGGCGATAGCAGCGGTTCATTCGATTCGTCATCAGCCAGAAGAGACGAAGCGACGGCGCGCACGCACCGACTCATCCGGTCGTTGCGCCCACTGCACAAAGCTCCCTACGCCGGTATCAACCGGATCAGGTTCCAAGGGACTCTCTCAGCCTGGTTTTGTCCAGGCACCCCCGCTTCGGCGACCATTTCACCACAAACGGCCCCGCGATGCCCGCCACGGCTCAGGCGGCGGCGTGCAGCGCCTGGAGCAGGGCTTGGCCGTGGCGGCCCTTGAACCACAGCGCGTGGCCCAGCAGGAAGGTGTGATAGGCCACATCCGCGTTGGCCGGCGAGGCGGTGATGCCGTTGAAGTACTCCACTTCGGACAGTGCAAAGTCCAGGTGCACGATGGGCAGCAGGTCGGCCAGCAGCTGCACCCGCGCGGCCGACACCGGCAGCACCTGCCGGTAGCCTTCGACCAGGGCCAGTGCAATGGCGATGCGCGCCGCATCGGTCTGCTGCTCCAGCGCCAGCCAGGCAATGGCATTGCGTTCGATCGCGGTGGCCAGGTCGAACAGCGCGCTGGTGGGCGAGGCCAGGCCGAAGTCGAACACGGTCTGCACCTGCGGGGCGTTGCTGTCGGCACGCCAGAGCAGGTTGGACACGTGCCAGTCGTTGTGGGCCCACAGCCGTGGCTCGGCGTGCAGGCGCCCGGCCAGGCCGGCGTGCCAGGGCAGCACCGCGCGCTGCAGGTCGTCCTGCCAGTGTTGCCGGGCCAGGTAGGCGGCCAGGCCGGGGCGCTGGCCCAGGTCGGCCTGCAGCATCGCCAGCGGGTCGGCGGCGCGGATCAGGTCGTCGCGTGCCACCAGCAGGTGGGTGCTGCGCTGGGGCGCGTGGTAGCCGGCCGAGGCCTGGTGCAGGGTGGCCAGCATGCGCCCGGCCTCGCGTGCGGCGGCGGGGTCGGCCAGCGGTGTCCAGGACGGCGCATCGCGGTACAGGTCCTGGCCGTCGCCCACGCTGTGCAGCTCGTAGGTCCAGCCGTCGTGCTCGGGGGCGGTCGCACCGTCGGCATCGCGCAGCACCTGCACCACGGGTACGCCGGCGGCCGCAAGGTGGGCGATGAAGCGGTGTTCTTCGCCCAGCGAAGCGGCGTCGCGCACGCTGTGGTGGTGGCGTTTGACGAATACCCGCCCGCGCCCGCTTTCCAGGAGGGCGGCCGCCGACAGGGGGCGCGGGCTGTGCCAGGCCACGCCGACCTCCGTGCCCAGCTGCGGGTAGCGCCCGCGCAGCCAGGCCACGTCGCGCGCATCGATGGCAGGCCAGTCGGCGGCCACGGCGTCGTTGTCCAGGCCTTGCACGAGGTGGGCGGTGTGGGTCATCGGCGAGCAGGCACAACGTGCGTCGGGGTGCGGGGCAGACAGGGTAGCCGAACGCACAACGGGCGGGTCATCGACCCGCCCGTTGAAGGCGCTGCGCACGGTGGTGGGGGCGGGGCTTACCAGCCGCGGCCGTGCTGGCGGTCCCAGTTGCGGCGATCGCGCTGCTCGCGTTCCCAGCGGCCACGGTCGTTGCGACGGTCATAACCACGGTCATAGCCGTAGCGGCGGTCATGGCGACGATCGTCATAGCGGCGGTTGTCGTAGCCACGGTCGTACCGGTGGTCGCGCTTGTCGCGGGTGGTCAGGTTGCCGATGGCGCCGCCGGCCACCGCGCCGCCCACGGTGGCCGCCGTATCACCGTTGGAGAGCAGGTGGCCGGCCACGCCGCCCACCACCGCGCCTACCACGGTGCGCTTGTCCTTGCGGGACATCGCGCTGGCGTCGCCGACGGCGGCCAGGCCGACCGTCAGGGCCAGGGCCACGGCCAGGCCACGAAGGCTGAGTGCGGAAATGTTGAGCATGTTCGGTTCTCCAGTCGGGTACAGGCCACGCTGGGGTTCCAACATTGTCGGAACATTGCCGCGCGGCCCGGGTGGGTCTGCGTATTCATCTAGCGGCAATGCGGATGAAGCGAGGCTGAAAGTGCCGGTGCCCGCTCAGGGTCCAGCAAGGTCCGGCGCGGGGGTCAGATCTCGCCGTCGCGCAGGTAGTCAAACAGTTCGGCATCGCCCTTGAGGCCGAGCTTGAGCATTGCATCACCCTTCTGGCGGCTGATCGTGCTGACGCTCTTGTGCAGCTGCAGGGCGATCTCCTTCACGGTCTGGCCGCTGCCGAGCAGGCGCAGCACCTCGATTTCACGCGGCGACAGCGGCTTGGTACCGACGTCATCGACCGTGTTGGTGCCGATTGCGTCAATGCGTTCCTTCAGCGTGCGGCTCACATACGGCAGGCCGCGCTGCACGGTCTGGATCGCCAGCGGCAGCTCTTCCATCGAGGAGGTCTTGTCGACCAGTCCAAGCACGCCGGTGGAGGCCACCATGCGCAGGATGGCCAGGTTGTTGGACACGCTCAGCATCAGCACCGGCAGGTCGGGAAAGCGGCGCCGGATCATGCCGATCATGGTGAACCCGTCAGCCTGCTGGCTGCCGGGCATCGAGTAGTCTGTCACCAGTACATCGCAGGGCTCGCTGGCCAGCGCGGCCATCAATTCGTCGGCGCTGCTGGCCTCGGCCACCACCACGCCCACGCCGCTGGATTCGATCACCGCCTTGGTGCCGATCCGGACCACCGGGTGGTCGTCGGCGATGATGATGCGAAGTGTCATGGGCTGGTATGGTTGCCGGGGCGGATGCCGCACGGGCCAGGCCGTGGGCGAGAGATCATTCTACGGAGATGGGACTGCATGCGTACTCCGGTTGTCCGCTGGCTGCTGCTGATCGTCCTGGCCTGCGTGCCGATGCTGGCCGCAGGGGCCGATGCACCCGCCACCGGCCCGACGCTTTCGCATCGCCAGAGTGAATGGCTTGGTCGGCACCCTACCATCATCCTTGGCCTGTACGACAGCGGCTGGCCGCCGTTCGAGTCCCTGCGCGACGGCAAGCCGGAAGGCCTGGGCTATGACTACCTGAGCCTGCTTGCACAGCGCCTGGGCATCCGCGTGGAGGTGCGCGTCTACCGCGACTGGGCGGAGGTGCTGGACGCGGCCTGCCGGGGCGAGGTCGATGTGGTGATGAACGTCACCCTGACCCCGGACCGCACCCGCTGCATGGTCTACACCCGCGGCTACGCCTCGGCGGCGTTGGCCGTGGTGGGTCGGCTGGACGATACCCGCACCTCGACCGATCCGGACCTGCACGGCCTGCGCGTGGTGACCGAGCGCGAGTTCGTCACCCGCGACCAGGTGCGCGCCCGTTTTCCCGGTGCGCTGCGGATCACCGCGGCCGATACGCTGGCCGCGTTGAAGATGGTCAGCGACAACGAGGCCGACGTGTACATCGGCAATGCACACGTGGCCAGCACCCTGATCCAGCGGCACGCGATGGAGCGGATCACCCTGCTCAGGCCCAGCGACCTGCCACCGGAGCGCCTGCACTTCGGCGTCCCCAACGCCGAGCAGCCGCTGGCCGAGGCGCTGGACAACGGGCTGGCGCAGCTGACCCGCGCCGAACGCGACGCATTGGCCCAGCGCTGGCTGGGTCCGCTGCACTGGTCCACCCAGTCGCGGCTGATCCTGGGCAACGCCGAGAAGCGCGTGCTGTCCACGCCCCTGCGCCTGGGCTTTGCGCCGAATGCGGCACCGCTGGCGTTCGTCGACCAGGCCGACCAGCCCAGCGGCGTGGCTGGCGACTACCTGCGCCAGCTGCGCATGGTCGGCGCGCATCTGGTGCGCGTACCGGCACACGACTGGTTCGAGGTGCGCGAGCAGATGCGCCGCGGCGAGGTCGACGCGATCATGGGCATTCCCAACGACTCGGCCTACCTGGGCGAGGGCTGGGTGTTCAGCCAACCCTTCATCACCGTGCCCAACGTGATCGTGGTGGGCAGCGGCAGCCCGTCGGTACTGGCCCTGGCCGACCTGGACGGGCGCAGCATCCTGCTTTCGGACCCGGACCGGTTGCGCGGCTACATCCTGCAGCACGCGCCCAAGGCGCGCATCGTGCCGGCGCGCAGCACCGAGCAGGCCCTGGAGCGGCTGGCCAACGGCGACGCCGATGCCTACGTCGGCAACCTGGCCATGGTCGACCGCATCGTGCGCGACCGCTACCCCGCGCAGCTGCACGTTGCCGCACCGGCCGGCTTCAGCGACCGCCTGTCGCTGGCGGTCAAGCGCGAGTACGCGCCGCTGGCCACCACCTTCGACCGGGTGCTGCTCAACCTGACCCCGCGCGAGCATGAGGCCATCCGTGGCGACTGGCTGTCGGCCGAATACCACAGCGACGTGGACTGGCGCGCGATCGCGCGCTGGGCGGTGCCGCTGTCGCTGGTGCTGCTGACCGCCATCGTGGTGCATGGGTGGGGCCACTGGCGCCTGCGCCGCGAGGTCGCCATGCGACGGCATCTCGAACAACGCCTAGCCGAGGTCACCGACAACCTGCCGGCCACCGTCTACCAGGCGCGGCGCGACAGTGATGGCCAGTTCTCGTTTCCTTACATTGCCGGTGACATGGAGGCCCTGTTCGGGATCAGCGTGGCCGAGGCGATGGCCGACGAAGGCTTGGTGATGGAGCGCATCGACGTGCACGACCGGGAGCGCGTGCGGCAGACGCTTGAGCAGGCCGTGCGCGATTTCACCGTGCTGGACATGGAGTTCCGCACCTGCCCGCACGGGGAGGTGCGCTGGATACGGTCGCGTGCGCTGCCCTACGCGGTCGACGACGGTGCCATGCTGTGGAGCGGCTACTGGGTGGATGTCACCGAGGCCCGCGCGCAGGCCGATGCACTGGTGGCAGCCAAGGCCGCCGCCGAGCGTGCCACGGCGGCCAAGTCGGACTTCCTGGCCACCATGAGCCATGAGATACGCACGCCGATGAGTGGCGTGCTGGGGATGGTGGAAGTGCTGGCGCACACGCCGCTGGACGGCGAGCAGCGGCGCATCATCGCCGTGATCGAGGACTCGGCGCAGATGCTGCGCCATATCCTCGACGACATCCTGGACTACTCGCGGATCGAAGCCGGTGCGTTGCCGCTGGAACTGCAGCCGGTGGCGTTGCGCAGGTTGCTCGACAACGTGCAGCAGCTGCTGTCGCCGCAGGCCTCGTCAAAGGGCCTGGCGTTGCAGCTGCACGTGGACCCGGCAGTGGCCCCGATGCACCTGGGCGACGGCATGCGCCTGCGCCAGATCGTGTTCAACCTGCTCAGCAATGCGATCAAGTTCACCGAGCACGGCGAGGTGTCCATCACCCTCGGCCTGGACGAAGACAGGGACGTCGACATCGACGGGGCGCAGCCGCTCTGCCTGCGCGTGGCCGACACGGGGATCGGCATTTCCGCCGAGCAGCGCGAACGCCTGTTCAAGCCATTCGCCCAGGCCGACATCGCCACCACGCGGCAGTACGGCGGCACCGGCCTGGGCCTGAGCATCTGCCAGCGGCTGGTGGCATTGATGGGCGGCCACCTCGACCTGCACAGCACGCCGGGCGAAGGCACTGAAGTGGTGGTGCGGCTGCCATTGCCGGTGGTGCCGGCACTGGAGCCGGGCGATGCCGCGCCGTCGGATCCGGACCGGGTGGCCGCCCTCCCGGCGGCGCTGCAGGCGTTGCGCGTGCTGGTGGTGGAGGACCATCCCACCAACCAGGCGCTGATGCGCTGGCGGCTGCAGCAGCTGGGCCTGGCCCACGATGTTGCCGCGCACGGGCAGGCCGCGCTGGACCTGCTGGCGAACACCCACTTCGATCTGGTCATCACCGATTGCCGCATGCCGGTGATGGATGGCTATGCCATGACCCGGCGGCTGCGCGAACGCGAGCGGGAAACGAGCGCGCCACGGGTGCCGGTGATCGCACTCACCGCCAGCGCCCTGGCCGAAGACCTGCAGCGCTGCCGCGAGGCGGGCATGGATGACCTGCTGGCCAAACCGGTGGCGCTGGCCACGCTGCGCCAGGTGCTGGTGCGCTGGTTGCCCGGCCACAGCGGCGGCGCGGTCGACGGTGTGCCACCGCCGCCCACCCCGGGCGGTGCCGCGGCCCCCAATCGCGCCGCCATCGTGCAACGCTTCGGCTCCGGGCACGTGGCCAGCGTGATGATCGACAGCATGCGCAGCACCACCGAGGACGACCTGCAGCGCGGCCAGGCCGCGCGCGCCGACGGCGACAGCCAGGCGGCCGCAGAAGTCCTGCACCGCATCGCGGGCGGGCTGGGCACGCTCGGTGCCATGGGCCTGGTGGAGCAGGCGCGCACATTGATGGCGCAGATCGACGCGGCCGGCGTGGAGAGTTGCCATGCCGACATCGAGGCCTTCGAACAGGCATTGCGCGATTATCTGGCGTCACTGCAGGCCACGTGATGGCTGCAGCGCGGCTCAGCGCGCCTGTTGCAGGTACTCGATCACCTGCCTGCGTCGCTCCGGATCGGCGGTGGCGTTGAGCATGCGCGAACCGGGCACCACGCTGGCCGGTGCGCGCAGGAACGCATCCAGGGTCGTCTCGTTCCAGGTGAGGTCGGCCTGGCGCATGGCGTTGGAATAGGGGTAGTCGCCCAGGCTGCCGGCACGCCGCCCGATCACGCCGTGCAGGTTGGGGCCGAACCGGTGCACGCCCCCGGGGGTGACGGTGTGGCAGCCGGCGCAGATCGCGAACGCGCGCTGCAGCTGCTGCTGGTGCTGTTGTTCGGGCGTCTGCGGCGCGCGCGCGCAGGCGGCCAGCCCCAGGCAGGCAACCAGCACACAGCACAGGCGCAGCAACGGCATCGTCGGGATCGTCGGGCAAGGGCGAGCGCAGATGATAGCCAGCGCCCGCGCCGCCGCGGCCTGCGACCAAAGGCCGCAGACCGGGGGCATCACATGCCGGTGTAGTTCGGGCCGCCGCCGCCCTGCGGGGTCACCCACACGATGTTCTGGGTGGGATCCTTGATGTCGCAGGTCTTGCAGTGCACGCAGTTCTGCGCGTTGATCTGCAGCTGTTCGCTGCCCTGCGCACCCACGAACTCGTACACGCCGGCGGGGCAGTAACGCGCTTCCGGGCCGGCGTATTCGGCCAGGTTGACCTGCACCGGCACGCTGGCGTCCTTCAGCGTGAGGTGGCTGGGCTGGTCTTCGGCGTGGTTGGTGCTGCTCAGGAACACCGAGCTGAGCCGGTCGAAGGTGAGCACGCCATCGGGCTTGGGATAGACGATTCTGGTGTGCTTGTCCGCCGGTTCCAGGCAGGCATGGTCCGGCGTGCTGTGGCGCAGCGTCCACGGCGGGTTGCGGATGCCCAGCTTGGGCAGCAGCCACTGCTCGATGCCGGTCATCAGCGTGGCCACGGTCTGGCCCTTCTTGAACCACTGTTTGAAGTTCTTGGACTGCTTGAGCTCGTCATGCAGCCAGCTGCTGTCGAACGCGGCCGGGTACGCGCTCAGTTCGTCGTGCTGGCGGTCGGCCGCCAGCGCATCGAAGGCGGCATCGGCAGCCAGCATGCCGGTCTTGATCGCGGCGTGGCTGCCCTTGATCCGGCTGACGTTGAGGTAGCCGGCTTCGCAGCCCACCAGCGCGCCACCGGGGAACACGGTCTTGGGCAGCGACATCAGGCCACCGGCGGTGATCGCGCGGGCGCCGTAACCGATGCGCTTGCCGCCTTCGAGGTGCGTGCGGATGGACGGGTGGGTCTTGAAACGCTGGAACTCCTCGAACGGGCTCAGCCACGGGTTCTTGTAATCCAGGCCGACCACGTAGCCGATCGATACCTTGCCACCGTCGGCGTGGTACAGGAACGCGCCGCCGTAGGTGTCGTTGTCCAGCGGCCAGCCGGCGGCGTGCACCACCAGGCCCGGCTCATGCTTGGCCGGGTCGATCTGCCACAGCTCCTTGATGCCGATGCCGTAGGCCTGCGGGTCCTTGCCGGCATCGAGCTGGTAGCGGGCGATCAGCTGGCGGCCGAGGTGGCCGCGCGAGCCTTCGGCGAAGATCGTGTACTTGGCATGCAGTTCCATGCCGCGCTCGAAGTTCGGGCCGGGCTGGCCGTTCTTTTCGATGCCCATTTCGCCGGTGGCCACGCCCATCACCGCGCCGTCGGCGGTGTACAGCACTTCGGCGGCGGGGAAGCCGGGGAAGATCGACACTTCCAGCGCTTCGGCCTGCTGGGCCAGCCAGCGGGTGACCTCGCCCAGGCTGACGATGTAGTTGCCGTCGTTGTGGAAGCACTCGGGCAGCAGCGCGTGCGGGGTGCCACGCGCGCCGGTTTCACTCAGGAACAGGAACTCGTCGCGGGTGACCTTCTGCTTCAGCGGTGCGCCGCGCTCGGCCCAGTCCGGGAACAGTTCGGTGAGCGCGCGCGGGTCCATGATGGCGCCGGACAGGATGTGCGCGCCGGGCTCGGAGCCCTTTTCCAGGATGCATACCGACAGCTCGCGGCCGGCCTCGATGGCGCGCTGGCGCAGGCGGATCGCGGTGGCCAGGCCGGCGGGGCCGGCACCGACGATCACCACGTCGAATTCCATGGCTTCACGCGGGGGCAGGGCGGGGATCTGTTCGCTCATGGGGGTGCGTAACTCTTGGGTAGTACCGTCGGCCGGAGCCGGCGGCGGTTGCCTGGGAATCGCGCGCGGGACACACGGCGCAACGGCTGGATCAGGTGAGCAGGGTACCGGGACGCGGCGTTTACGCCTAGATCGCCGACGTTGGCACCACGTCGCGACACCGTTCGCGGGTGTTTTTGTTGCGCTGCATCAATGCGCGGATGCGCGCGCGGCGCGCGTGCTGTCGCCCGGTTTCACGCGCTGGCTTCGAAGCCGGCGTGGTAGCGCACGTCGGCATCGGGGCTGTCGCCGCGCAACCGGCGCGCCTGGAAGAACGCGGCCGGGATGCCCGGCAGGCGCAGGCGCGGGTCGGCTTCGAACCCGAACCGCCCGTAGTAGCCCGGATCGCCCAGCACCACGCAGCCGGCGGCCTGGCGCTGCTGCAGGGCCTCGATCGCGGCGTGCATCAAGGCGCTGCCGATACCGCGACCCTGCTTCTCCGGTGCCACCGAGATCGGCCCCAGCCCGTACCAGTGCAGGCTGCCGTCGCTGAGCTGCACCGGCGACAGCGCCAGGTGGCCCACGATGCCATCGTCGTCTTCGGCCACCAGCGACACCGCCAGCGCGCCGGCATCGCGCAGCGCATCGACGATGAACTGTTCGGTGCCGCTGCTATGCGGGGCGTCGGCGAAGGCCGCGCGGGTGAGGGCATGGATGGCATCCCGGTCGGCGGGGTGTTCGTCGCGGATCCGCATGTCCGGCTCCTGTACGAGGGAAGCCACAGTGTAGGCCGTGCTGCGGCGTGCCTTGGCCCGGCGCGGCGCAGCGACCACAATGGCCCCCTGTTTGATCGCCATCACGCCCGGGTAGCCATGTCACTGAATCCGTATGACCTGTTTGATGTCCGCTCCCTGCTCAGCGACGAGGAGCGCGCCGTGCAGGCCACGGTGGCGCGCTTCACCGACGAGCGCGTGCTGCCGATCATCGGCGACGCCTTCGACCAGGGGCGCTTCCCGGACGAGTTGATCCCGGAGATCGCCGCGCTGGGCCTGCTCGGCTGCAGCCTGCCCGAGCAGTACGGCGGCGGCGGGCTCAACGCGGTCAGCTACGGGCTGATCTGCCAGGAACTGGAACGCGGCGATTCGGGCCTGCGCAGCTTCGTGTCGGTGCAGAGCTCGCTGTGCATGTACCCGATCTTTGCCTACGGCAGCGAGGAGCAGCGCACGCGCTGGCTGCCCGACATGGCCGCCGGCAAGGTGATCGGCTGCTTCGGCCTGACCGAAGCGCACGGCGGCTCCGACCCGGCGGCGATGAAGACGCGCGCGGTGCGCGACGGCGGCGACTGGCTGGTCAACGGCAGCAAGATGTGGATCACCAGCGGCCCGGTGGCCGACATCGCCATCGTCTGGGCACACACCGAAGACGGTATCCAGGGCTTCGTGCTGGAAAAGGGCATGGCCGGCTTCACCACGCAGGAAATCAAGCACAAGATGAGCCTGCGCGCCTCGCTCACCGGCGCGCTGTTCTTCGACAACGTGCGCGTGCCCGAGCGCAACCGCCTGCCCAACGTGCAGGGCCTGAAAGGCCCGCTGGGCTGCTTGAACCAGGCGCGCTACGGCATCAGCTGGGGCCCGATCGGCGCGGCGGTGGCCTGCCTGGACGAGGCGCTGAACTACACCAAGCAGCGCGTGCTGTTCGGCCGGCCGGTGGCTGCCACGCAGAGTGCACAGATCAAGCTGGCCGACATGGCCCGGCGCATCACCACCGCGCAGCTGCTGGCCTTGCAGCTGGGCCGGTTGAAGGACGCCGGCCAGCTGCAGCCGCAGCAGGTCAGCCTGGCCAAGTGGAACAACTGCCGCATGGCCATCGACATCGCCCGCGAATGCCGCGACCTGCTCGGCGGTGCCGGCATCACCACCGAGCACATGGCGATCCGCCACGCGCTGAACCTGGAATCGGTCATCACCTACGAAGGCACCGAAACCGTGCACCAGCTGGTGATCGGGCGGGAGCTGACGGGCATCAACGCGTTCTGAGCGGATCGGTAGTGCCGGCCGCTGGCCGGCATGGCCCAGGAAGGTGCGCAACATGCAACGCCCAGCACGAGAGGTTAGATGAATGAAAAACAATCTTGCAAAGACGCTGGTGTGGTTCTCGTTGGTCTTCCACGCCTGCGCGCTGCAGGCGGCGTTGGCAGGCAACCGGGACGGGGAGGCATGGACAGGCCAGTACTCGCAGCCGAGCGATCTCTGCACTGAACCGCGCACCGGACGTAGTTGCCGCGACGACTTCAGGGACGGCCTGTCGATCGTCGAAGAATCAAAGGGATACAGGGTTGAGCTGCATAGTACCCAGTCGATGCAGCATGTCTGCACATTTGTGCTGCATATGAAGCCAGTAGCCGGAAAGCTGATTTATGAGTCCGAACTAGGCGTCGTGGCTATCGAGAAACATGTGGATGCGCTGAGAGTCTCATCCGGCGGCATTGATCCCACTGCTACTGGCTTGGGCATGTGCGGTGCACATGCTGATATTGATGGTCTGGAGTTTTCTTCCCTGGGCAAGCTCACACACTCTGGGTGAGGCGATGGTGCCCGCCCCTGATTGATCCAGGCAGAAGGCATCCAATGTGCGGCTGTCGGGCTCGCTTGGAAGCGAGCCGAGCACCGCGGAACCGGCGGAGCGAATGAGCGCCGCCGGTTCCGCGCCGTCCCCCCGACGGACCGAGGAGCGCAGGGTACCGGTGCGCCGCACAAACGCGAACTACACCCCGCCGGCAAACCCGCGCTGCCGCCAAGCCTCGTACATCACCACGGCGACCGTGTTGGACAGATTGAGGCTGCGGTTGTCCGGCTGCATCGGCAGGCGCAGGCGCCGGCCATCGGGGAGCGCGTCGAGCAGGTCCTGGGGCAGCCCGCGGGTTTCCGGGCCGAACAGAAAGGCATCGCCGTCGGCGAACTGCGGGGTGTCGTAACGCACGCTGCCGCGGGTACTCAGGGCGAACAGGCGCTTGGGTGCAATGGCCTGCAGGGCGGTATCCAGGTCGGGATGTACCTGCAGTCGAGCGTATTCGTGATAGTCCAGGCCGGCGCGCTTGAGCTGCTTGTCGCTCAGGTCGAAACCGAGCGGCTCGATCAGGTGCAGCCGCGCGCCGGTGTTGGCGCAGAGGCGGATCACATTGCCGGTGTTCGGCGGAATTTCGGGTTGGAACAGGATGACGTGGAACGTGGGCGCGGTCATGGCCGCAGTTTACGCGGCTGCTGCGTATTACCGCAGCAACCGATTACGGACGGACCAGCACCTGGGCAGCGGTTTCCAGCGCCAGGGCCTGCAGATCGGCGGCCGACGGGCGCACCTGCAGAGCCGGCAGATTGACGATGACGTCGCGGGCAACGGCGGTGGCAGCGGCGGCCAGCGTGGCCACGTAATCGCGGTGGGTCACCTGCTCGGCCGCCAGCGCCTGGTACTGCTCGGCGGTCGGACGGACTTCGACGGCGGCCAGCGTGGTCACGCGGCGGCTGCCGGCCAGCTCGGCGCGGTAGTCGGCGATCAGGCCGGCGCCCGGGCGGACTTCCACCAGCGACAGGGTCGGAATGGCGCTGGTGCGCTCGATCTCGGCCTGGGCGATCTGGTCGGCGGACGGACGCACCTGCACGGTGTCCAGGGTGGTGATGGTGGCGGCCTGCACGTTCGAAGCAAACGTGGCGCCGGCGGCGAGGGCGATGGCAATGGCGAGGGTCTTGGTGTTCATGGCGGGCCTGTTTAGTGTTGGTGGGCAGTGGTGTGGTAGTAAGGTAGTACACCGATTCGGGGCATGCAAGAACAATTTCAACTTTTTCGTTTCGGTTCAGCGGGCAGTCATGTTGGATCTGTTCCTGCCTTTGCCACAGCCAGTACCAAGCAGGTGCCGTGCCAACTTTTTCTCGTTGATTCGTAAGGGTTTTTCGCCACTGACGGGGTGTCCGCTGTCCGGACACCTGTCCGATGGCGGTGCGCAGGTGTCCGCGCCCAGGCGTTCAGGCAGGGCCGAGCTGACCGCTGCCCTCGCCTTCAACCCCGAAAACACCCACGGGACCCGCAGTGACTGTTGGCCGATGCCGCAGGCGCCCGTCACGCGCTAGGATCGGCCTTCACTTTCATGACCAAGGAACCGGAATGACCGTCCAATTTCGCCCGCGTGCCGCGCTGCTGGCTGTAGCGCTCTCCGCCGCCCTGGGCAGCGTCGTGCCGGCCCCTGCGCTGGCCAAGCCCGCCACGCCGGCCAAGGTCGACATTCCGTTCGAGCAGTTCACCCTTCCCAATGGCCTGCGCGTGGTGGTGCACACCGACCGCAAGGCGCCGATCGTGGCGGTCAACGTCTGGTACCACGTGGGCAGCAAGGACGAACCGGCCGGTCGCACCGGCTTTGCGCACCTGTTCGAACACCTGATGTTCCAGGGCAGCGAAAACCACGACGGCGAATATTTCGAACCCTTCAAGCAGGTCGGCGTGACCGGCCAGAACGGCACCACCAATACCGACCGCACCAACTACTTCGAGAACGTGCCCACCACCGCGCTGGACATGGCGCTGTGGATGGAGTCCGACCGCATGGGCCACCTGGTCGGCGCGATCGACCAGGCCGCGCTCGACGAACAGCGCGGCGTGGTCCAGAACGAGAAGCGCCAGGGCGAGAACCAGCCCTATGGGCAGGTGTGGGACAAGCTGACCCGCGCCATGTACCCGGAGGGCCACCCGTACCACCACGGCGTGATCGGTTCGATGAACGATCTCAACGCCGCGTCGCTGGATGACGTCAAAACCTGGTTCCGCACCTGGTACGGCCCCAACAACGCGGTGCTGGTGCTGGCCGGCGACATCGACGTGGCGACCGCCAAGGAAAAGGTCGCCCGCTACTTCGGTGACATCCCGGCCGGCCCGACCATGGCCCAGCCCAAGGTGGACGTGGCCCAGCGCGAGAAGAGCACCCGCGAGGTGATGACCGACAAGGTGCCGCAGGCGCGTATCTACCGCGCCTGGAACGTGGCCCAGGTCGGCACCACCGATATCGACCAGCTGCAGCTGTTTGCCCAGGTGCTGGGCGGGGCCAAGTCCTCGCGCCTGGACCAGCGCCTGCTGCACCAGGACAAGCTGGTGGACAACATCAGCGCCGGTGCCTACAGCTCGCAGCTGGGCTCCAACTTCGTGGTGATGGCCACGGTCAAGCAGGGCGTGGACCCGGCCAAGGTGGAGGCGATCATCGATGAAGAGATCAAGCGCCTGGCCAAGGACGGTCCCACCGCCGACGAACTGAGCCGCGGCAAGACCGCCTTCCGCGCCGGCTTCATCCGCGGCATCGAGCGCATCGGCGGGTTCGGCGGCAAGGCCGACGCGCTGGCCGAGTGCACCGTGTTCGAAGGCGACCCGGGCTGCTTCCGCCGATCGCTGGCCAACATCGACGCGGCCAGCGCCGCCGACGTGCGCGCGGTGGGCGCCAAGTGGCTGGGCGTGGGCGACCACACCATCGTGGTGGAACCGGGCGCGCGCGTGGCGCTGGCCGAACTGCCGTCGCAGTCGCCCAAGCCGTTCACCGTGCCGGCCGTGGATGCCAAGTACACCACCCTGCCCAAGCAGGTCGACCGCAGCACCGGCGTACCGCAGACCAAGACCTTCCCGGAACTGAAGTTCCCGCAGCTGCACCGCGCCACGTTGAAGAACGGCACCAAGGTGATCCTGGCCGAGCGCCACGACATCCCGGTGGTGCAGTTCAGCTATGAGTTCCCCGGTGGCTTCACCGCCGACCAGGGCCGCAAGCAGGGCACCGCCAACTTCACCATGGACCTGATGGGTGAAGGCGCCGGCAAGCTCGGCGCGCTGCCCTTCGCCAACGCCGCCGACGCTCTGGGTGCCACCCTGGGCGCCTCGGCATCGCTGGACAGTGCCAGCGTCTACCTGTCGGCCTTGAAGGAAAACCTGGCGCCGTCGCTGGCCCTGTACGCGGACATGCTGCGCCAGCCGCGCTTCGAGCAGGGCGAGATCGACCGGGTCAAGGCGACCTGGATCGCCGGCATCCAGCAGGAAAAGGTCAACCCCAGCGCAGCCGCGATGCGGGTGATGCCCACCCTGCTCTACGGCGCCGGGCATCCGTATGCCATTCCGTTCACCGGCAGCGGCAACGAGGCGGACATCCAGTCGCTGACCCGCGACGACCTGGTCAGCTTCCACCGTGACGCGCTGCGCCCCGAACAGGGCACCCTGATCGTGGTGGGTGACACCACCCTGAAGGACATCGTGCCGCTGCTGGAGCGCCAGTTCGGCGACTGGAAGAGCACCGGCACCGCGCCGCAGGTCAAGGCACCGGCCGACGTGGCCCGTCCCACCCATGCCCGCGTGTACCTGATCGACCAGCCCGGCGCGGTGCAGGCCAACCTGTTTGCCAGCCAGCTGGTGCCCTCGGCGATGGACCCGGGCAGCACCCGCTTCGACATCGCCAACGGCGTGCTGGGCGGCGACTTCACCTCGCGCCTGAACATGAACCTGCGCGAGGAGAAGCACTGGTCCTACGGCGCCGGCAGCAGCGCCCCGTCCACGCTGGGCCAGCGTCCGTGGGGCGCGCGTGCCCCGGTGCAGATCGACAAGACCGCCGAGTCGATGCAGGAACTGCAGAAGGACATCCGCGACTTCGCCAGCGGTGCCAAGCCGGCCACGGCGGCGGAAGTGGCGCGCATCCGCAACATCCAGACGCTCAGCCTGCCCGGTGCCTATGAGACCGCCAGCGCGGTGCTCGGGACCATCAGCAGCATCGTGCGTTACCAGCGCCCGGACGATTACGTGTTCAAGCGCAAGGCCGAGATCGAGGCGATGACCCCGGCGCAGGTGCAGCAGGCCGCCGCCACGCTGGACCCCAACACCCTCACCTGGGTGGTGGTCGGCGACCTGAAGCAGACCGAGAAGGAAGTCCGCGCGCTGAACATCGGCGAGGTCCACGTGATCGACGCCGACGGCAAGGAAACGGCTCCGGCCGCCACCCCCGCCGCCCGGTAGTGCCGGCCGCTGGCCGGCTCCACGCGATCCCAACCCAAGGTAATGCCGGCCCCAGGCCGGCACCCTCGACAACGCCACCCGATGGGGTGCCGGGCCACCGCCCGGCACCCCATCACCCCCGATTCAGCCGTTTCCCGCACACTCCTTTCTCGTCGCCCAGCCAGGTTTCCCACATGCGCGTTCTTCTGCTTTCCCTGCTCACCCTCAGCGCCACCGCCTGCACCTGGGTGCCGATCGAACCGGTGGGCAAGACCGTGCGCGTGCTGCCGGCCGGGCAGGTGCCCAGCGGCTGCCAGACCAAGGGCGAGGTGGTGGTGACGGTCAAGAGCAAGGTGGGCTTCTACAACCGCAACCCCTTGCGCGTGCAGGAAGAACTGGAAACCCTGGCACGCAATGAAGCCCCCAGCGCCGGGGCCAATGCGGTCCAGGCCGCCGGCCAGCCGGCCGATGGCAGCCAGCGCTTTCTGGCCTTCCAGTGCCCGCCGCGCTGAACCCTTCAGGCCGCCCGGCCGCACCATACGCCCGGGCGTGAATTCGTAAAGGTGCGGTGAAGGCAGCGCCGGCTTACAATAGCGCCCCCTTTGCCTGAGCCTTGGCGCTAACTGATGCTCTTCAAGAATGTCTCTATCGCCGGCCTGGCGCACATCGACGCGCCGCACACGCTGACGTCCAAGGAAATCAACGAACGTCTGCAGCCGACGCTGGATCGTCTGGGCATCCGTACCGACGTGCTCGGCGACATCGCCGGCATCCACGCCCGCCGCCTGTGGGACGCGGACATGCTCGCCTCCGACGCGGCCACCCTGGCGGCCCGCAAGGCGCTGGAAGACGCCGGCATCGGCGCCGACAAGATCGGCCTGCTGGTCAACACCTCGGTCAGCCGCGACTACCTGGAGCCGTCCACGGCCAGCATCGTGTCGGGCAACCTGGGCGTGGGCGACGAATGCATGACCTTCGACGTCGCCAATGCCTGCCTGGCCTTCATCAACGGCATGGACATCGCTGCGCGCATGCTTGAGCGCGGTGAGATCGACTACGCCCTGATCGTCGATGGCGAAACCGCCAACCTGGTCTACGAGAAGACCCTCGAGCGCATGGCCCTGCCGGGCGTGACCGCCGACGACTTCCGCAACGAGATGGCCGCCCTGACCCTGGGCTGCGGTGCCGCTGCCATGGTGATGGCGCGTACCGAGCTGGTGCCCGATGCCCCGCGTTACCGCGGTGGCGTGACCCGCTCGGCCACCGAGTGGAACCAGCTGTGCCGCGGCAACCTGGACCGCATGGTCACCGACACCCGCATGCTGCTGATCGAAGGCATCAAGCTGGCGCAGAAGACCTTCGTCGCCGCGCGCGAAGCGCTGGGCTGGGCGGTGGACGAACTGGACCAGTTCGTCATCCACCAGGTCAGCCAGCCGCACACCGCCGCGTTCATCAAGAACTTCGGCATCGACCCGAAGAAGGTCATGACCATCTTCGGCGAGCACGGCAACATCGGCCCGGCCTCGGTGCCGATCGTGCTGAGCAAGCTCAAGGAGCTGGGCCGCCTGAAGAAGGGCGACCGCATCGCGCTGCTGGGCATCGGTTCGGGCCTGAACTGCTCGATGGCCGAAGTGGTCTGGTAAGCAGACCGCTGCGTTGATTCCAAGGGCCGGTACTACCGGCCCTTTTTACAGGTGCGATTGCATGCCCCAGCTTCCCGGTTACCCCGCCCACCCGCAGCGTTTCGAGGTCCGCCCCGGTCTGTCGATGAATTACCTCGACGAAGGCCCGCGCGACGGCGAGGTGGTGGTGATGGTCCATGGCAATCCGTCGTGGAGCTATTACTGGCGCACGCTGGTGGCCGGGCTGTCGGATACATACCGCTGCATCGTGCCCGACCACATCGGCATGGGCCTGTCGGACAAGCCCGATGACGCGCATTACGACTACACGCTGCAGTCGCGCGTGGACGACCTGGACGCGCTGCTGGTGCACCTGGGCATCACCGGCCCGGTCACCCTGGCCGTGCACGACTGGGGCGGCATGATCGGCTTCGGCTGGGCGCTGTCGCACCATGCGCAGGTGAAACGGCTGGTGGTGCTCAACACCGCGGCGTTCCCGATGCCGGCGGCCAAGAAGATGCCGTGGCAGATCGCGCTGGGCCGGCACTGGAAGGTGGGCGAGTGGATCATCCGCACGTTCAACGCGTTTTCCTCCGGCGCCTCGTGGCTGGGCGTGGAGCGCAGGATGCCGGCCGACGTGCGCCGGGCTTACGTGTCGCCGTACAACAGCTACGCCAACCGCATCAGCACCATCCGCTTCATGCAGGACATTCCGCTGACGCCGGCCGACAAGGCCTGGTCGCTGCTGGCGCGCGCCGGTGAGGCGCTGCCGTCGTTCGCCGACCGCCCGGCCTTCATCGGCTGGGGCCTGCGTGACTTCGTGTTCGACCACCACTTCCTGGCCGGCTTCCAGGCCGCGCTGCCGCAGGCCCAGGTGCATGCCTTCGAGGATGCCGGGCATTACGTGCTGGAAGACAAGCACGAGGTGCTGGTACCGAAGATCCGGGCGTTCCTGGACGCCAACCCGATCTGACCGGTGATGTGACGACCAACGGTCGTCACCTACCGATCAACCGGTTGATGCCGACGTTGGTTCGGGCCGGAACCCGTCACCGGGCACCGACGTTCGGTCGGATCGAAACCCGTCACCGTGCACCGACGTTCGGTCGGATCGGAACCCATCGCCGGGTACCGACGTTTGACCGAGTCGGAACCCCTCCCCGGTAGAGCCGACCGTTGGTCGGCTGCCCTTCGCTCCAGGCCATCACCCCCGGACGCACACCCTCACGCCGCGATCGGCGCCTGCGGGGCCGGCGAACTGCCGTTGTCGTCGGGATGATCATCGTCGTTGTCCGCCGCGTCCCGCCAGCGCCAATCGGCCAGGGTCAGGGCCGGCATGCCGTGCGCTACCCGCGCCTTGTCGCACTGCGGGCTGGCCTTGCCGTACTCCCACGAGGCGTCCACCTCGCGGCACACGCTGGGCCGGTTGGGGTGGATGGTGCAGCGGGAATACACGCCGATCTCCGCATCCAGCGCCACGCAGTACACCGGCTTGGACAGGGTGCCGCGCATGCACAGCCGGTGCGGGTCCAGCACCTGGGTCAGTTCATGCGGCACGCCACCGGGGGTGACCTCGTCCGATTCCATCCAGTGGAACGCCACACGGTACTGGGTGCAGCAGGCGCCGCAGGTGAGGCAGGGATGGGACATGGGGTACCGGCCTTGGGCGGCAATCGAGCAGGAGGGAAGGGCGCGAATTTTCCACGCCGTTGGCCGTCGCGCAAGATTTTTCTGCAGCGGCGACAATGAACGGATGAACAGCCCCGTCAACATCGCCGCCCGCCTGCCCGAGCTGGCCCGTGAGCGCCCCGACCAGATTGCCATCCGCTGCCCGGGAAAGCCCGGCCCCGGCGGCATGGCGGCCTATGACGTCACCCTGGACTACCGCACCCTCAACGCACGCAGCGACGCGCTGGCCGCCGGCCTGGCCGCGCATGGCATCGGCCGTGGCGTGCGCGCGGTGGTGATGGTGCGGCCGTCCCCGGAATTCTTCCTGCTGATGTTCGCGCTGTTCAAGAACGGCGCGGTGCCGGTGCTGGTCGACCCCGGCATCGACAAGCGCGCGCTCAAACAGTGCCTGGAAGAGGCCCAGCCGCAGGCCTTCATCGGCATCGGCCTGGCCCACGTGGCCCGGCTGGTGCTGCGCTGGTGCCCGGGGGTGAAGACGATGGTGACGGTGGGCCGGCGCTGGGGCTGGGGCGGCACCACGCTGGCCCGCATCGAGGCCGATGGCGCGCGGGCGCCACAGTCGATGGCCGCCACCGACGGCGAGGATGTCGCCGCGATCCTGTTCACCAGCGGCTCCACCGGGGTGCCCAAGGGCGTGGTCTACCGCCACCGCCACTTCGTAGGCCAGGTCGACCTGCTGCGTGCCGCCTTCGGCATGGAGGCCGGCGGCGTCGACCTGCCGACGTTCCCGCCGTTTGCCCTGTTCGACCCGGCGCTGGGCCTGACCTCGGTGATCCCGGACATGGACCCCACGCGCCCGGCCAAGGCCGACCCGCGCAAGCTGCACGACGCCATCGCCCGCTTCGGCATCACCCAGCTGTTCGGCTCGCCGGCGCTGATGCGCGTGCTCGCCGACCATGGCCAGCCGCTACAAGGCGTGCGCCGGGTTACCTCGGCCGGCGCGCCGGTGCCGCCGGACGTGGTGGCGCGGATCCGCCGGTTGCTGCCCGATGACGCGCAGTTCTGGACCCCGTACGGCGCCACCGAGTGCCTGCCGGTGGCGGTCATCGAAGGGCGCGAGCTGGACAGCACGCGCCAGGCCACCGAGGCCGGCGCCGGCACCTGCGTGGGCCGCGTGGTGGCGCCCAACCAGGTGCGCATCATCGCCGTCGACGACGCGCCGCTGCCGCAGTGGTCGCAGGTACGCGAACTGGCGGTGGGCGAGGTGGGCGAGATCACCGTGGCCGGCCCGACCGCCACCGACAGCTACTTCAACCGCCCCCAGGCCACGGCCGCGGCCAAGATCAGCGAAGTGCTGGTCGATGGCCGCACGCAGGTGGTGCACCGCATGGGCGATGTGGGCTACTTCGACGCGCAGGGCCGGTTGTGGTTCTGCGGGCGCAAGACCCAGCGGCTGGAAACCGCGCACGGCCCGCTGTACACCGAACAGGTGGAGCCAGTGTTCAATGCGCTGGACGGCATCGCCCGCACCGCGCTGGTCGGCGTGGGACCGGCCGGCCGGCAGCGGCCGGTGCTGTGCGTGGAGCTGCAGCCCGGCGCGGCCGATACGCCGGCGCTGCGCGAGCGCCTGCGCCACGAGGCCGACGCGCACCCGCACACCACCCGCATCGAACAGTTCCTGATGCACCCGGGCTTCCCGGTGGATATCCGCCACAACGCCAAGATCGGCCGCGAGAAGCTGGCTGTCTGGGCCGCAACCCAAGTGGAAACGCACGCATGAAGATCCTGGTGACCGGTGGTGGTGGCTTCCTCGGGCAGGCGCTGTGCCGCGGGCTGGTGCAGCGTGGCCACCAGGTGCTCAGTTTCAACCGGGGCGATTACCCGCCGCTGGCCGCGCTGGGCGTGGGCCAGATCCGCGGCGACCTGGCCGACGCCGATGCCGTGCGACACGCCGTGGCCGGGGTCGATGCGGTCTTCCACAACGGGGCCAAGGCCGGCGCATGGGGCAGCTATGACAGCTACTTCCAGGCCAACGTGGTGGGCACCGACAACGTGATTGCCGCCTGTCGCGAACACGGCGTGGGCAAGCTGATCTACACCTCCACGCCCAGCGTGACCCACCGCGCCACCCATCCGGTGGAAGGGCTGGGGGCCGACGAGGTGCCTTACGGCGAAGACTTCCAGGCGCCCTACGCGGCCACCAAGACCCTCGCCGAGCAGCGTGTGCTGGCCGCCAACGATGCCACCCTGGCCACGGTGGCGCTGCGCCCGCGGCTGATCTGGGGCCCGGGCGACCAGCAGCTGGTGCCACGCCTTGCCGAACGCGCGCGCGCGGGCCGGCTGCGCTTCGTCGGCGACGGTACCAACCTGGTCGACACGACCTACATCGACAATGCCGCGCTGGCCCATTTCCTGGCCTTCGAACACCTCGCCCCCGGCGCGGCGTGCGCGGGCAAGGCGTACTTCATCTCCAACGGCGAACCGTTGCCGATGCGCGAGCTGCTCAACAAGCTGATGGCCGCCGTGGGCGCCCCGGCGGTGGAGAAGTCGATCAGCTTCAAGACCGCCTACCGCATCGGCGCGGTGGCCGAACGCCTGTGGCCGCTGCTGCGCCTGCGCGGCGAACCGCCGATGACCCGCTTCCTCGCCGAGCAGCTGTGCACGCCGCACTGGTACAGCATGGAGCCGGCGCGCCGCGACTTCGGCTACGTGCCGCAGGTGAGCATTGACGAAGGCCTCACGAGGCTGAAGTCTTCATCGCGCGCAGAGGGCGCCATCACTTCCTGAACACCGCGGTTTGGTGAAGATTGCAGCACGCCAATCCGGCACGCATTACGCGAGGATCGACATGCTGCATTACGCCGTAATCTTTTTCGTCATCGCCATCATCGCGGCGGTGCTCGGCTTCTCCGGCATCGCCGGCGCTGCCAGTAACATTGCCTGGATCCTGTTTGTGGTGTTCCTGATCCTGGCGGTGGTGTCGATGTTCCGCAAGCGAGGGTAGTTCGCCGGGCAGCCCGCGCTACCTCTCTCCAGCGCGGGGTGCCCAGCGGCGCCTGACGACGGCCTGATCCTCGAAAGGGGGTCAGGCCGTCGTCGTAATGGAGCTCTGCAGCGCACGTTCGCGCGCATGCCGCTCCAGCGCCAGTTCCAGCAGGCGGGTGATCAAGGCGGTGTAGCCCAGCCCGCTGGCCGCCCACAGCTTGGGATACATGCTGATCCGGGTGAAGCCGGGCAGGGTGTTCATCTCGTTGATGACCACCTCGCCATCGCGGCCGAGGAACACATCCACCCGCGCCAGCCCGGCGCAGTCCAGGGCCTGGTAGGCACGCACGGCAATGGCGCGGATGCGCTGCTGGTCGGCGTCGCTGATCGCTGCCGGCACCACCACGTCGGCGCCGTGCTCGCTGATGTACTTGGTGTCGTACGAATAGAATTCGTCGTGCACCACCACCTCGCCGCAGACGCTGGCCTCCGGCGTTTCATTGCCCAGCACCGCGCACTCGATCTCGCGTCCGTCGATGGCCGTTTCCACCAGCGCCTTGTGGTCGTAGGACAGCGCCAGCGCCAGTGCCTCATGGAACTGCTGCGCGGTGTGCACCTTGCTCACGCCCACCGACGAGCCTTGGTTGGCCGGTTTGACGAACAGTGGCGCGCCCAGCTGCGCCACCAGGGCCGCGTAGTCGGCGTTGGCTGCGCTGGCGCGGTTGAAGCAGACGAACGGGGCCACGGCCAGGCCGGCATCGCGCAGCAGGCGCTTGGCCACGTCCTTGTCCATCGCCACCGCCGACCCGAGCACGCCGGCGCCCACGAACGGCAGGTTGGCCATGCGCAGCAGGCCCTGCAGCGAGCCGTCCTCGCCCAGCGTGCCGTGCACGATGGGGAACACCACGTCGATCTGTTCCAGCGCGGTGGCCGGGTCGGTGGGCACCAGCTGCTGCTGCGCCAGGCCCGGGCGCACGGCGACTGCATTGCCCGAGCGGTGCAGCGCGATCCGCGCGGGGTCCTGGGCATGCAGCAGAAAGTGCTGCGGGTCGCTGATGTGCCACTGGCCCTGCTTGTCGATGCCGATCAGGGTGACGTCGAAGCGTTCCTTGTCCAGTGCGTCCACAATGTTCTTCGCCGACTGCAGCGACACTTCATGCTCGGCCGAACGGCCACCGAAAATGATGCCTACCCGGGTCTTGCCCATGTCTGTTGATGCTCCTGCGCTGATCTTGGCTGCACAGCATGAACCGGTTGGCCGCCGACGGGGCTCCCGGGCTTCATGCACGCGTCAGGCTTGGCGCGCGTGCGGCGGTCCCGGCCCGGCATGGGGCAGGTAGAATGCACCGATGGCCCGTTCCCTCCTCAGTTCCCTCAAGCCGCTGGCCGGCAATGCGCTGCAGCTGGCGCTCAACCGCGCGCTGGCGCTGGACCCGGACACCGGCGCTGCACTGGCCGCGCTGGATGGCCGCCACATCGCCCTGACCCTGGAATCGCCGGCGCTGGCGATGCGCATCGGGGTGGACGGGCCGCGCCTCACCGTGGGCCCGGTCGACCCGCAGCAGGAGCCGGACCTGGCCGTACGCAGCACGCTGGGCGGGGTGCTGGCGCAGTTGCCGTTCCTGGCCCATGCACGTCGTGGCGGCGACGCCCCGGCCGGGCGGGTCAAGGTGTCCGGCGATGCCGAGCTGGCCCGGCGCCTGCAGCAACTGGCCAGCCGTTTCGATCCGGACTGGCAGCAGCCGTTCGTGCGCGTGTTCGGCGAGGTGCTGGGGGTGCAGGTGGCCAACAGCCTGCGCGCGGCGCTGCAGCACGCACGCCGTGGCATGTCCGACCTGGCGCACAGCGCCGCTGAATTTGTTACCGAGGAGTCGCGCGACGTGGTACCGCGAGCAGAACTGGAAGCCTTCCACGACGACGTGGATGTGATGCGCGACGATGTGGAACGCATTACCGTGCGCGTGCAGCGCCTGCGCCAGGTGCGCGCATGAAGGCGATGTTCCGCGCCACCCGCATTGGCCGCGTGATCCTGCGTTACCGCCTGGACGACCTGCTGGAAGGCACCGTGGCCGAGCGCTGGCTGCGCGTGGCCAAGCCGTTCGTGCCGCGCGCCTCGGCCGACATCGCCGCCCAGTCGCGCGGCGCGCGCCTGCGCCTGGCGCTGCAGGACCTCGGCCCGATCTTCGTCAAGTTCGGGCAGATCCTGTCCACCCGCCGCGACCTGATCCCGGCCGACATCGCCAACGAACTCACCCTGCTGCAGGACCGGGTAAAGCCGTTTGACGGTGCCACCGCGCAGCGCATCGTCGAGCAGGCGCTGGGCCGCCCGGTCAGTGAAGCGTTCGCCAGCTTCGACCTGCAGCCGCTGGCCTCGGCCTCGATCGCGCAGGTGCATGCGGCCACCCTCGCCGATGGCCGCCAGGTGGTGGTCAAGGTGCTGCGCCCCGACATTGAAAAGCAGATCGGCGCCGATATCGCGCTGCTCAACTCCGCTGCCGCGCTGGTCGAGCGCACCCACCCGCGCGCCGACAAGATTCGCCCGCGCGAAGTGGTGGCCGAAGTGGAGAACACCCTGGCCGCCGAACTGGACCTGCAGCGCGAAGGCGCCAATGCCAGCGTGCTGCGCCGCAACTGGGTCGACTCGGACGATCTGTACGTACCGGAAGTGATCTGGAGCCACACCGCCGAGCGCGCGCTCACCCTGGAACGGGTGTGGGGCATTCCGTCGGACGACATCGCCGCGCTGGACAAGGCCGGCATCGACCGCAAGGCACTGGCCGCCAAGGGCGTGCGGGTGTTCTACACCCAGGTGTTCCGCGACAACTTCTTCCATGCCGATGCGCACGCCGGCAACATCTGGGTCGACATCGATCCGGCCCGGCGTGACAACCCGCGCTTCATCGCGCTGGACTTCGGCATCATGGGCCAGCTGTCCGAGCAGGATCAGTACTACCTCGCCGAAAACTTCATGGCCATCTTCAACAAGGACTACCGGCGCATGGCCGAGCTCCACGTTGAAGCCGGCTGGATGCCCAACAACGTGCGCATCGACGAGCTGGAAGCGGCGGCGCGCTCGGTATGCGAACCGTATTTCACCCGCCCGCTGTCGCAGATCTCGCTGGCCGAAGTACTGATCAAGCTGTTCCGCGTGGCGCAGCGCTATGAGCTGACCCTGCAGCCGCAGCTGATCCTGCTGCAGAAGACCCTGCTCAACATCGAAGGCGTGGGCCGCCAGCTCGACCCGGAGCTGGACATCTGGGCGGTGGCACGGCCGGTGCTGGAACGCATCCTGCGCGAACGTTACAGCCCGCGCCGGGTGCTGAAGGAGCTGCGCAAGCGGCTGCCGGAAATCATGACCCACACCCCCGACATGCCGCGCCTGGTGCACGCCTGGTTGAAGCAGCAGGTGGAAGGCGGGCACGAGCTGTCGATGCGCTCGCAGGACCTGGTGGCGCTCAACACCAACCTGCAGAAGCTGCAGAAGCGCGCGGTGGCGGCGATCGCCGGTGTCGGCCTGTTGATCGTGGCGGCGGTGCTGTACGGCATGCAGCCGGGCGGCTGGTACTTCGGCGATGCGCCGGTATGGAGCTGGGTGAGCGGCGCGGCCGGCCTGTTCTCGCTGGCCAGTGCGTGGTGGCGGCGCTGACCTGGGGCTGCAGGTAGTCACGGATGCCCTCGACGCCTGCGTGCGCGATGATCCGCAACGGCGGATTGATCGCGGCACGCAGCGCCGCCTGAATCATCACCGATGGCGCTGCCCGCGCGTGGCGGGGATAATCGATCGGTGAACGACACCGATAACGACAGCGCACTCTCCGCCACCGCCGACGCGGCCCCGCTGCAGCTGCTGCACGTGGACGACCGCCTGGCCGTGGTCAACAAGCCCGCCGGGCTGATGGTCCACGACAGCAAACTGGCCCGTGGCGAAGACGACTTCCTCGCCGACCGCCTGCGCGAGCAGCTCGGCAAGCCGATCTTCCTCGTGCACCGTCTGGACCGTGCCACCAGTGGCTGCCTGCTGCTGGCCTTCGACCGCGAAAGCGCCAGCGTGCTGGGCAAAGCGCTGATGGGCGGCGACGTCACCAAGGACTACCTGGCCATCTGCCGTGGCTGGCCGGCCGAGGAGGCGTTCACGGTCGACCACGACCTCGACGGTGGTCCGGGCAAGCCGGTCAAGAAACAGGCCATCACCCATTTCCAGCGCGTGGCCGTGGGCGAGATCGCCGTGCCCGTCGGCGAGTTCGACACCTCGCGCTATGCGCTGCTGCGCTGCCAGCCGCAGACCGGCCGCTTCCGCCAGATCCGCCGCCACCTCAAGCACCTGTCGCATCACCTGATCGGCGACACCAGCCACGGCGATGGACGGCACAACCGCAGCTTCCGCATGCAGGGCATCCACCGCATGCTGCTGCACGCCGAACGCCTGCGCTTCCCGCACCCCGATGGCACCGCGATGGATGTCAGCGCCCCGGTGGACGGTGAGTTCCGCAAGGCGATGGATCTGTTGGGGTGGGATGCGGTTTGAGCGGGGCCTGACCGCGCTGAAATGTGCCCGGGATCCAACCGGGTAGAGCCGACCGTTGGTCGGCTGCTCTACGCGCGGTACCCGGGTTATCCGTGCAGCCGACCAACGGTCGGCTCTACGCCCGAGGTGCGGCATGCGGCCAACCAACCGCCCAGGATCCAACCGGGTAGAGCCGACCCTTGGTCGGCTGCTCTACGCGCGGCGCCCGGGTTATCCGTGCAGCCGACCAACGGTCGGCTCTACCCCGGGGTGGCCTGCGTGCATCCGACCGCCCGGAATCCAACCGGGTAGAGCCGAGGTGGTGTCCGTGCAGCCGACCAACGGTCGGTTCTACCGGGGCGGGGTGCGTTACCGGGCGGGCGCCGCCGTCGGCGCCGGCGCCGGCGCCTCGTTCATGATCGCCTCGAGGTCCTTCTGCAGGTCCACGAACAGCGGCTGCATCTTTTCCTGGATGGCCACCATCACGTTCTGCATCAGCGCCGGGGTCTTGTCGAGCAGGCTCTGGCCGGCCGAGCTCTCGTAGAACTCGGCCATCGCCAGTACGTCTTCCTTGCTGAAGCTCTTCTTGTACAGGTCCACGTACATCGGCCGCAGCTGCTGCCAAGACAGCGCCTGGCGGATGGTCTGGGTGGTGCGCGCCTCCATCCGCTTCATCTGTTCCTGCTGCTGCGCGTCCAGCTGGCGCTGCTGGGCCACCTGCTGGAACTGCTGGCGCTGCATCGCCTCGATCTGCGGCAGCATGCTGTCCAGCATGGTCTGCGCACGCGAGGCGGCCAGCAGCCGGTTGATGTCGGCATCGGACGGCGGCGCGGCCACTGCCGGCGCGATCGCGGCCAAGCCGAGCGCCAGGACAAGGCCGACACGGGTCAGCGCACGGCGGGGAGTGGTGGCAATGGCCAGGGAGCGGATCAAAAGCATGTGCGGGGCATCCTGCGTGGCATGGAACCCCGAGGATACCTGCGAAGGCGTCAGCAGGCCGTAGTTTGCGGACGTTATCGGCGTCATCGGGGATGTTTGCCCCACCCCTGGACCCGGTCCTGCCTTTACAATGCCGCCCATGGCTTCTGCACCCGTCATCATCAGCGCGCACCTGTCGATTCCCGATGCGGAACTCGTCGAGCGGTTCGTGCGCGCCAGCGGCGCCGGCGGCCAGAACGTCAACAAGGTCTCCACCGCCGTGGAACTGCGTTTCGACGTGGCCGGCTCGCCGTCGCTGCCCGAACCGCTGCGCTCGCGCCTGCTGGCACGGCGCGATCGGCGCATGACCGGCGAAGGCGTGCTGGTCATCGACGCCCAGCGCTTCCGCACCCAGGACCGCAACCGCGACGATGCCCGCGAGCGCCTGGCCGCCTTCATCCAGGAAAGCCTCAGCGTGCCCAAGCCGCGCGTGGCCACCAAGCCCTCGTATGGCGCCAAGCTGCGCCGCCTGGACGAGAAAAAAGGCCGCGCGCAGATCAAGCGCGGACGCACCACACGCAATTGGGAGTGATTGCTTGAACAACCGAAGTCCGCTGTTGCCGGCCGTTCCGCCCAACATGCCGCAGGTCAAACCGAACCGCTTCCTTCGCTGGCTGGCCCGCTGCACGTTGCGCCTGGGCGGCTGGAAGGTGGTGGGCACCTTCCCCGACGTGCCCAAACTGGTCTTCATCATTGCCCCGCACTCGTCCAACTGGGACGGGTTCTGGGGCATGGCGGCCAAGATCGCGCTGGGCATGCAGGTGAAGGTGCTGGGCAAGGCCTCGCTGTTCTGGTGGCCGCTGTCGCCGCTGCTGCGCGCGCTGGGCGTGATCCCGCTGGACCGCAGCTCGCCGCAGGGCACCGTCGAGCAGGCGGTCAGCCTGATCCGGGGATCCGAACGCATGTGGTATGCCATCACCCCCGAAGGCACCCGCAAGGCGGTGACCCACTGGAAGGCCGGGTTCCTGAAGATCGCGCGGATGGCCGACGTGCCGGTGCTGGCGGCGTACTTCCACTACCCGGAGAAGGTCATCGGGATCGGCCCGCTGTTCCACTCCAGCGGCGATGACGCGGCCGACATGGCCGCCATCCGCGCCTATTACCAGCCGTGGCAGGGCAAGAACCGCGGCACCGTCTGAGTCCCGCCAGCCCCTGCCGTGGCTGGCGCCGGGGGCTGCACAGCCATACGCCACGTCCGGCACATGCCGGTCCCGGGCAATCGGAGTAGGGTGATCGGCTGCGGTTTTTCCGCAGTCGCATCCCATTCCAAGGAGCCCGTTTCATGTCGCGTACCGTAGTTTTGGCCGCTGCCATCAGCCTGGCGCTGGCGGCCTGTTCCGGCAAGGAGTCCACCCCCGTGTCCGACACCCAGACCCCCGCCGCGCAGCAGCCGGCCGATGCCTCCACCAATCCCCTGTTGAGCGCCAGCACGCTGCCGTTCCAGGCGCCGCCGTTCGACAAGATCAAGGACAGTGACTACCTGCCGGCCTTCAACGAAGGCATGAAGCAGCACCTGGCCGAGGTCCGCAAGATCGCCGACAACCCCGAGCCGGCCACCTTCGACAACACCATCGAAGCGCTGGAGCGCAGCGGCGAGACCTTGACCCGCGTGTCGCGCATCTTCTTCGGCCTGGTCCAGGCCGATACCAACGACGCGCGCCAGAAGATCCAGGAAGAAGTCGCCCCGAAGCTGGCCGACCACCAGGACGAGATCAACCTCGACCCGAAGCTGTTCGCCCGCATCAAGAGCATCTACGACCAGCGCCAGTCGCTGGGCCTGGACCCGGTGCAGCTGCGCCTGGTCGAGCGTGACTACCAGGAGTTCGTGCGCGCCGGCGCGCAGCTCAACGACGCCGACAAGGCCTCGCTGCGCAAGCTCAACGTGGAAGAAACCACGCTGGCCACCCAGTTCCACACCCGCCTGGTAGCCGCCACCGCCGCCGGTGCCGTGGTGGTCGACGACAAGGCCAAGCTGGCCGGCCTGGACGAGGACGCGATCAACACCGCCGCGGCCGACGCCAAGGACCGCAAGCTGGACGGCAAGTACCTGCTGCCGCTGCAGAACACCACCCAGCAGCCGGTGCTCGGTTCGCTGAGCGACCGTGAGCAGCGCGCCGCCGTGCTCAAGGCGTCGGAAACGCGCGCCGAAAAGGGCGATGCCAACGACACCCGCCAGACCGTACAGCGCCTGGCGCAGCTGCGTGCGCAGAAGGCCAAGCTGCTGGGCTTCGACAACTACGCCGCCTACAGCCTGGCCGACCAGATGGCCAAGACCCCGGCGGCTGCGCTCAAGCTGCTCACCGACACCGTGCCGGCGGCCACCGCCAAGGCGCGCGGCGAGATCGGCGAGATGCAGAAGGTGATCGACGCCCAGAAGGGCGGTTTCAAGCTGGCCGCGTCCGACTGGGACTTCTACGCCGAACAGGTGCGCAAGGCGCAGTACGATCTGGACGAGTCGCAGATCAAGCCGTACTTCGAGATGGACAACGTGCTGCAGAACGGCGTCTTCTACGCCGCCACCCAGCTGTACGGCATCACCTTCAAGCCGCGCACCGACATCCCGACCTACCACGCGGACATGAAGGTCTACGAAGTGTTCGACAAGGACGGCACCTCGCTGGCCCTGTTCTACACCGACTACTTCAAGCGTGACAGCAAGTCCGGTGGCGCCTGGATGGACGTGTTCGTCGAACAGGACGGCCTGACCGGTGCCAAGCCGGTGGTCTACAACGTGTGCAACTTCACCAAGCCCGCCGCCGGCCAGCCCGCGCTGCTCAGCTTCGATGACGTAACCACGATGTTCCATGAGTTCGGCCACGCCCTGCATGGCATGTTCTCGAAGGTGAAGTACCCGTCCATCGCCGGCACCAGCACCTCGCGCGATTTCGTCGAGTTCCCTTCGCAGTTCAACGAACACTGGGCGCTGGACCCGAAGGTGTTCGCCAACTACGCCAAGAACTACAAGACCGGCGAGCCGATGCCGCAGGCACTGGTCGACAAGATCCTCAAGGCGCGCACCTTCAACCAGGGCTATGCGACCACCGAGTACCTGTCGGCCGCGCTGCTTGACCTGGCCTGGCACACCCAGCCGGCCGACGCGCCGCTGCAGGACGTGGCCAGCTTCGAAGCGGGCGCGCTGAAGAAGTTCAAGGTCGACCTGCCGCAGGTGCCGCCGCGCTACCGCACCACCTACTTCGACCACATCTGGGGCGGTGGCTATTCGGCCGGGTACTACGCCTACTTCTGGGCCGAAGTGCTCGACCATGACGCCTTCGAGTGGTTCAAGGAAAACGGCGGCCTGACCGCGCAGAACGGCCAGGTGTTCCGCGACAAGATCCTCTCGCGCGGCAACAGCGTGGAGCTGTCGGACCTGTACCGCGATTTCCGCGGCAAGGACCCGTCGGTGGAACCGCTGCTGGTCAACCGCGGCCTGAAGTAACCGCGGCCGGGTACAACAAAAACGGCAGGGGAAACCCTGCCGTTTTTTTTTGCTTGTCGCGCGCGTGAGGGCCCCGTAGCGGCCGGTGGGCCCCTGGCGCAAATGTCCCCCGGCCGCGGAGCGGCCTCCTCCTTTATTTTGCCCAGGCGCCTACCGGCCGCTACGGCGCCAAGCTTGCGGCAAGCAAGTGGACGCCAGGCTTTTCTTGCGCTGGTCGGTGGGTCAGGCGCTGGGGCCCCATGCTCTTGGAGGCGAAATAAAGGAGGAGGGGGCGGCCGCAGGCCGACGCCGGGGGACATTCGCCGGAAAGGGCATGGGGCCCCAGCGCCTGGCCCACCGACCGACCGCCGCGCGTGGACACGCCCCGCGTGACGGCCGTGCCCCTCACGTCCCCACGTGCACCCCGTCCACGATCTCGCTGCACCCCAGGTGGTCCAACGCGATCTCCAGCGCATGCATGTAGCTCTGCGCGCAGTACCCGTGCGCCACCCCGATGCGCTGGCCGATGTCCGGCGGCAGGCACGCTTCGGGGCTGCGCGTGTCATCGTCGTGCACTTCCACATAGGCATTGCGCAGGTACGGCAGCAGCTGTTGCAGGCGCAGGCTGCCCACGCACGCGCCCGGGTCCAGCAGGGTCACCTCGCCACGGCTGTGGTCGGCCACGCGCAGTGCATCCAGCAGTTCCTGTTCGGACCCGCATGCGCGGATGGCCACCGTGGTGCCCGCATCGATCGCACGGTGCACCAGCGATTTCAGGACCGGTGCCGGCAACGGCTGCGCGGTGCGGATCAGCGCGCCGGCCGCCTCCGGACCACGGATGATGAAGATCGACATGGCTCAGGCCTCCGCCGTCAGGCGACGCGCGGCGATCGCCAGCGACAGCCGGCACGCATCGTCGCGGCCGCTGCTGCACACCACCCGCGCCGTCGGCGCGTGCTGCGGGTGCAGGTGCTCGTCCAGCGCGTCGTCGTCGTTGCTGGCCATCTCGATGTAGGGCGCCGGCAGCGCCTCCAGCGCCGTGCGCAGCGCCTGCCCATAGCGCGCCCATTGCGGCGCATCCACCGCCGTGGTGGCGATCAGCACCAGCGCCGGACGGCTGCGCTGCGCGCGCTGCAGGCAGCGCACCAGCGCCGGCAGGGAATCGCAGTCGCGGCAGGCCACGCGGTGCCCGGCCACCCGGGCAGGCAGCGGCATGGCGTCCGGTGCCGCGCCAGGCGGCGAGTGCCGGATCATCAGGATGGTCATGCAACACCTCGTTCAAGCGCCTTGCGGCGCGGTGGTGCCACGATGCGACCGGAGCGCGTAAAACCGCCATGCCCCCGGTGCCTGCAGCGCATAAATTCCGCGTAGCTTCTGGGCCCGTGGCCGGGGAACTTGGCAGGCCCCGCCACGGTCATAGCCCACACCCCGAGAGAGCCTGGCCATGGATATGCCCGCTACCGAATCCACCGCCGCACCCTCCAACCGCATCGTGCACTGGCTGAAGAAGGAAGCACTGCCGCTGGCCGTGATGCTGGGCCTGCTGTTGGCCGCGCGCGACTCGCTGGCCAACCATTACCAGGTGCCCAGCGGTTCGATGCAGCACACCCTGATGCCGGGCGACCGGGTCGTGGTGGACATGCGCGCCTATGGCCTGCGCCTGCCGTTCACCTCGGTGGAGCTGCTGCACACCGGCCAGCCGCAGCGCGGCGACGTGGCGGTGTTCGACTCCCCCGTGGATGGCATCCGCCTGATCAAGCGGATTGCCGCGGTGGGCGGCGACCGGGTCGAGCTGCATGACGGCCACCTCAGCATCAATGGTCGGCCGCTGGCAGACGCCACCCAAGGCGAGGTCGAGGACTTCGGCCAGCACGTGGCCCAGCTCGATCTGGGCCAGGGTGGCGGGCCGGACATCACCGGCCTGACCGTGCCGGACGGCAAGGTGCTGATGCTGGGCGACCACCGCGGCAACAGCGCCGATGGCCGCTTCTTCGGGCTGGTCCAGGCCAGCGCGTTGTACGGCAAGGCCTCGCACGTCTACTACCGGCGCGGGGACGGCCTGACCTGGCAGGCGCTGTAACCACGGTCGCGATCTGAATCGATATGTAGAACGTCTCGATGCAGACATTCCAGGTTATGGATCGACCTGTCGACGCTGCCTATCCTGAGCGCTGACTTCTCGTCCGGGCCCGCGCAGGCGGGCCCTATCCGCATGAATGGCGACACCGCAGCGGTTCCCGACCGCAGCTCCCCAGCCCCCACGGCGGGAGCGGCAGACCAGATCCAGCAGGGCACGCCCGCCTTCCGGCGCACGGCGGCCGCGCTGTTCCTGGCCGGGTTCTCCACCTTCGGCCTGCTCTACACGGTGCAGCCGCTGCTGCCCGAGTTCAGCCGGCACTTCGGCGTCTCGGCGGCCAACAGCGCGCTGACCCTGTCGCTCAGCACCGGCCTGCTGGCGGTGTCGATGCTGATCGCCGGGCTGATCTCCGACCGTATCGGCCGCCGCGGCGTGATGGTGGCGGCGCTGTTGGTCTCCAGCGTGTTGTCGGTCGCCACCGCGATGGCCACCGACTGGTCCACCCTGCTGGTGCTGCGCACGCTGCTGGGCATCGCGCTGAGCGGCGTGCCGGCAGTGGGCATGACCTACCTGGCCGAAGAAATGGACAGCCGCGCGTTGGGCCTGGCGATGGGCCTGTACATCGGCGGCAACGCCATTGGCGGCATGAGCGGTCGGCTGATCGCGGGCATCGTGGCCGACCACTGGGGCTGGCGCTGGGGCATCGGCGTGGTCTCGTTGATCGCGCTGTTCAGCACCGTGCTGCTGTGGATCCAGCTGCCGCCGTCGCGCCATTTCCAGCAGCGCCGCAGCGGCCTGCGCGAACTGCCCGCGCGCTGGGGCCGTCTGTTCGCCGACCCCGGCCTGCCGTGGCTGTTTGCCACCGCCTTCGTGCTGATGGGCGTATTCGTCACCCTCTACAACTACCTCGGCTACCACCTGCTCGCACCGCCGTACCGGCTGAGCCAGACCGTGGTCGGCCTGATCTTCAGCGTGTACCTGGTCGGCACCTTCAGCTCGGCATGGATGGGGCAGCAGGCCACCCGGCATGGTCGCAGCCGCGTGCTGGCCATCTGCTACGGGCTGATCGCACTGGGCATCGTGCTGCTGGCACTGCCGTGGCTGGGCTGCATGGCGGCTGGCATCGCGCTGGTCACCTTCGGCTTCTTCGGCGGGCACTCGGTGGCCAGCAGCTGGGTCGGCAGCCGGGCCGGCACGCTGCGCGCCGAAGCGTCGGCGCTGTACCTGTTCGCCTATTACCTGGGGTCCAGCGTGGCCGGCGTCATCGGTGGCGTGTTCTACACCCACTGGGACTGGCTGGGCGTGTGCGGTTTCGTCGGCGTGCTGACAGTGACCGGCGGCGTGATCGCCTGGCGGCTGGGGCAACGTGTGCAACCGGCGGGCGCCGCGCTGGCGGTGAGCCGCTGACGGCCGCGTCGTACAGACCGCCTAGCCGGTATGCACGACGGGGCGCTCCTCCAGCAGCACAACGTCTTCGGCCAGGACGTGGAACGCCACATTCTCCGCCATGAATTGAATGCTGAAGTGGCGCAGCGACGGCGGCGTGTGGGACGAGATCGACCGCCATGCCGCCAGGCTGCCTGCGGCCCAGTCGGACTGGGTGAATTCGGTCAGCTCACCCAGCGTGTAGCGCCCTGATCCTGCGTCGAAGGCGAACAGCGTGCTGCCCGGAAACGGCTGTTTGATCAGCGAATGCACGCGGCTGAAGCGTATCTCGCGTGTCAGCATCGTGATCGCCTCATCCCGCTCATCGTCCGGCGCTCTTTCGTAGGCCACCTCGAGGACGACATCCATGCCTTCGGAGCGGAAGGACACCGTCGATTCGCCATACCCAGGCAGCCACTCGTAGGGATTGAAGATGGAACGTGGTGCGCCGATCAGCATGGCTGTCCTTGTATGGGATGTGTCTCTTCCGCTGTTGGCCTCGCCGGTGCTCAACCGTGGGCCTGGCCCTGCAGCAGTTGGGTGAAATGTGCGATCAGCGGCGAGGCGGTGCCGCGTCGGCAGGCCACGTGCACTTCCGAACTGGCGGCGCGGTCGCTGAGTGCCACGAAGCGCGCGCCGTCCACCTGGATGTGGCTGCACGAGGCGGGCAGCACGGTCACCCCAAGACCGGAGGCGGCCAGGCTGATCAGCGTCGAGGCCTCGCCGGCCTCCTGGATGATGCGGGGGGTGAAGCCCGCGCTGCGGCACAACGCGATGAAGTGATCGTGGATCCCGGCACCGACCTCGCGCAGGAACCCCACGAACGGTTCGTGCGCGAACAATCGCAGCGCCACCGACGCGTCAGCCGGCAGCGCCCGCACCAGCGGATGCTGGTCGTGCACCACCAGCGCCAGCGGATCGCTGAACAGCTTGCGCGACATCAATGGCGCCGGCAAAGCACGTTTGCGGATCAGCCCGACGTCGAGCTCACCGGCCATCAACGCATCGATCTGCTGCAGGGTGTTCATCTCGCGCAGCTTCAACTGCACCTGCGGAAACTGCTGGCGGTAGGCGAAGATCGCGCGCGGAATCTGCGTGGACAGCGGCGTGGCGCGGGTCAGCCCGATGCGCAGCTCGCCGGTTTCGCCACGCTGCGCGCGCTGGGTGAGGTCGACGGCCTTGTCCATGCGCTCGAGCACCGCCGTGGCCTGTTCCTGCAGCACGCGGCCGGCTTCGGTCAGCGCCACGCGGCGGTTCGCACGCAGGAACAAGCGTGCGCCGAGCAGTGTTTCCAGCTGACGGATCTGCTGGCTGAGCGGCGGCTGCGACATGCCCAGGCGCTCGGCAGCGCGGCCGAAATGCAGGGTGTCGGCGACGGCCAGGAAATAGCGCAGGTGGCGCAGTTCGATCGACATGGCAGGGCAGGCATCAGCGCTCGGAATGACCGCTTTCATCATAGCTGCGCGGACTGAACAGGTCCGGCTGTATCAGCTCGATGAAGGCACGCGCCTGGGGCGACAGGAAACGCCCGCGGCGCACGATCACCCCGTAGCTGCGCTCGGGGAACCAGGCACTCATCGAGCGCGTCACCAGCCGGTCGCGGTCGGCATCGTTGAGGCACAGCGCCGGCACGATCGAGATGCCCATGCCCATCGCCACGTACTGCTTGATCACTTCCCAGCCGCCGACTTCCAGCGCCACGGTGTAGGGCAGGCGGTGGCGCTGGAACACCTGGTCGACCAACCGGTAGGTGATCTGGCGCTTGGGGGGCAGCACCAGGGGGTGTTGGGAGATCGCCTCCAGACTGAGCTCGCCGCGCGCCAGCGCATGCCCGGGCGGGGCGATCAATACCTGCTCGAAGCGGTAGGCGGGGGCGTAGCTGAGGTCGGCCGGCACGTCGGTCATCGAACCCACCGCCAGGTCGGCCGCGTCGCTGCGCAGCAGGTCGGTGCCGTCGGCGCTGATCGCGTTGTGCAGGGTCAGGCGCACGTCCGGGTGGCGTTGGCGGAAGCGCTCCACGATGCGCGGCAGCAGGTACAGGATGGTCGAACTGTTGGCGGCGATGTTGAGCTCGCCGGCATCCAGGCCCTTCACCTTGTCGCGGAAACTGGCCTCCAGCCCGTCCAGGTTCTCCACCAGCGGCAAGGCCATCTCGAACAGCAGCTGACCCTCGCGGCTGGGCACCAGGCGGCGCCCGCTGCGCTCGAACAGATCCACGCCCAGTTCGCGCTCCAGCGCCTGCAACTGCTGGCTGATGGCCGGCTGGCTGACAAACAGTGCCTCAGCCGCCCGTGAGACAGACCCCAGGCGCACCGTCTGGCAGAACGCCCGCAGCGGCTTGAGCCGGTCAGACTTGTAGGAAAAACGGGGACTTGGCGCGGGCGGTGTGGGCATGGCGTCACGAGTATAAGCACAACTTATGTAAAGCATTGCTATAACTGTTTTGTCATATACGGTACGGCGGCGCACGGTGGGGCCTACCGCAATGCAGGAGCCCGCCATGTCCGCCGTCGCCGCTTTCGCCACTGCCCAGCCCACCCCGGCCGATGCCCCGGCCACCCCCGGGATCGCGCTGACCACCCAGCTTGCCGGCCAGTCCGCGCTGCTGCCGGCGGGGGTACTGGCCTTGCTGGTGTCGCTGCACCGCGCCGTGGAGCCGGAGCGCCAGCGCCGGCTGCAGGCCCGGGTGGCCCGCCAGGCCTTCTTCGATGGCGGCGGGGTGCCGGACTTCCGCGCCGACACCGCGCACATCCGCAGCGAAGACTGGCGCGTGGCGCCGCTGCCGGACGCGCTGCAGGACCGCCGCGTGGAGATCACCGGGCCGACCGACCCGAAGATGGTCATCAACGCGCTGAACTCCGGTGCCAAAGTGTTCATGGCCGACTTCGAGGATTCCACCGCCCCGGCCTGGGCCAACCTGCTGGCCGGCCAGCAGGCGCTGATCGGCGCGGTGCGCGGCGACCTCACCCATACCGGCCCGTCGGTGGAGGGCAAGCCGGGCAAGCAGTACACGCTGCGCCCGTTCAACGAACAGGCGGTGCTGATCGTGCGGCCGCGTGGTTGGCACCTGGACGAAAAGCACGTGCGCATCGACGGCCAGGCCATCGCCGGCGGGCTGTTCGACGCGGCGGTGTTCGCCTTCCACAACGCCCGCACGCTGATGTGCAAGCAGCGCGGCCCGTACTTCTACCTGCCCAAGCTGCAGTCGATGGAAGAAGCGGCGCTGTGGGAAACCGCGCTGTCGCACATCGAAGGCATGCTCGGCCTGCCGCATGGCCAGATCAAGGTCACCGTGCTGATCGAGACGCTGCCGGCGGCGTTCGAGATGGATGAAATCCTGCACGCATTGCGCGACCGCATCGTCGGCCTGAACTGCGGCCGCTGGGACTACATTTTTTCCTACATCAAGACCTTCCGCCAGCACGCCGACAAGGTGCTGCCCGAGCGCGGCCAGGTGACCATGACCCAGCCGTTCCTGAAGGCCTATTCGGAACTGCTGATCCGCACCTGCCACCGCCGTGGCGCGCATGCCATGGGCGGCATGGCCGCGCAGATCCCGATCAACCACGATGCCGCCGCCAACGAACAGGCGATGGCGCGGGTGCGTGCCGACAAGCTGCGCGAAGTGACCGCCGGGCACGACGGCACCTGGGTGGCGCACCCGGCGCTGATTCCGATTGCCCAGGCGATCTTCGACGCGCACATGCCCACGCCGAACCAGCACCACGTGCTGCGCAATGACGTGCAGGTGGGCCGCGACGCACTGATCGCCGCCCCCACCGGCACCATCACCCGCGCCGGCTTCGAGGGCAATGTGGAAGTCTGCGTGCGCTACCTGGCTGCCTGGCTGGACGGCAACGGCTGCGTGCCCATCCACCACCTGATGGAAGACGCGGCCACCGCCGAAATCAGCCGCAGCCAGCTGTGGCAGTGGCTGCACACCCCCGGCCAGCACCTGGACGACGGCACCGCCATCGACCTGGCGCTGCTCGACGCCACCCTGGCGCAGCTGCCCACCCGGCTCGGCGACACCCGCGCGCTGCCCGGCAGCGCCCGCCTGCCCGAGTCCATCGCACTGCTGGCCGAACTCAGCCGCCGCGACACCCTGACCGACTTCCTGACCCTGCCGGCCTACGACCGCCTCGCCTGATTCCGCCGCATTTGGCCCCGCCCAGCCGGGCAGAGCCCGGCTCTACACCGAAACACCCGTAGAGCGGGGCTCTGCCCCGCTGCCCTGGACCCCGCTAGCCGGGCAGAGCCCGGCTCTACGCCGAAACACCCCGTAGAGCGGGGCTCTGCCCCGCTGCCCTTCCCACCCCAGCCCGGCGCCGCCCGGCGTCCCGCATTCCCTTCCTGGAGAACCGACATGAGCACCCTGCAGACCGCCGAACAGATCCAGCACGCATGGAACACCGACCCGCGCTGGACCGGGATCACCCGCAACTACACCGCCGCCGACGTGGTGCGCCTGCGCGGCACCGTGCACGTGGAGCATTCGCTGGCGCGGCTGGGTGCCGAAAAGCTGTGGACCTACCTGCAGGAAAAGGACTTCGTCAACGCACTCGGTGCGCTGACCGGCAACCAGGCCATGCAGCAGGTGAAGGCCGGCTTGAACGCCATCTACCTGTCCGGCTGGCAGGTGGCCGCTGACGCCAACCTGGCCGGCCAGATGTACCCGGACCAGTCGCTGTACCCGGCCGACTCGGTGCCGGCGGTGGTCAAGCGCATCAACAACACCCTGCTGCGTGCCGACCAGCTGCACCACGCCGAAGGCAAGGACGACATCGACTTCCTGCAGCCGATCGTGGCCGATGCCGAAGCCGGCTTCGGCGGCGTGCTCAACGCCTTCGAGCTGATGAAGGCGATGATCGAGGCCGGCGCGGCGGGCGTGCACTTCGAAGACCAGCTGGCCTCGGTGAAGAAGTGCGGGCACATGGGCGGCAAGGTGCTGGTGCCCACCCGCGAGGCCATCGAGAAGCTCAACGCCGCGCGCCTGGCCGCCGACGTGATGGGCGTGCCCACCCTGCTGGTGGCGCGTACCGATGCCGAAGCCGCCGACCTGCTGACCAGCGACGTGGATGGCAACGACCAGCCGTTCACCACCGGCGAGCGGACCGTGGAAGGCTTCTACAAGACCCGCAACGGCCTGGACCAGGCGATCAGCCGCGGCCTGGCCTACGCTCCCTACGCCGACCTGATCTGGTGTGAAACCGGCAAGCCGGACCTGGCGTTCGCCCGCCAGTTCGCCGAGGCCATCCATGCCAAGTTCCCGGGCAAGCTGCTGGCCTACAACTGCTCGCCCAGCTTCAACTGGAAGAAGAACCTGGACGACGCCACCATCGCGACCTTCCAGAAGGAAATTGCCAAGTACGGCTACAAGTTCCAGTTCATCACCCTGGCCGGCTTCCACGCCCTGAACTACTCCATGTTCAACCTGGCCCACGGCTACGCCCGCCGCCAGATGAGCGCCTTCGTGGAGCTGCAGGAGGCCGAGTTCGCCGCCGCCGACCGCGGCTTCACGGCGGTCAAGCACCAGCGCGAGGTCGGCACCGGCTACTTCGACGCGGTCACCCAGGCGATCCAGCAGGGCCAGTCCTCGACCACCGCCCTGAGCGGCTCGACCGAGGAAGAGCAGTTCAACGCCGAACGGGCGGCCTGACGATCACCAAGGGCGGCCAGGGAAGGCCGGGGCGACGGGCGGTCGGGGGACCGCCCGTCGGCTTGTGTGGGTTTCACGGCGACGCGTGAAGGCGACCCGGATGGCCGCTGGCAGGCCGGGATCGCGTCATGAAGGAAGATGTGCCGGGCCGGCCGGGAAATTTCGGCGCCCGTGCTCTGAAATGGGATGAGGCGCACACTTTTTAGGGGTGCTATTCTCCTCGGCTCACCGGGGGAACGCTGGGAAGCGGGTGCACGGGATGACCGGCAAGGTTGCGGCGATTGTGTGCGAACAGGAACCAGGCATCGCCGAGACCGCGATGGCTGAGATCGTGCACGCCATCCTGAGCAACGCCGAGTTCGCGCTGTTTGCCGAATTCGGCAAACAGCAATGCCTGACCAACGGTGACCTGCTGTTCCAGCGCGGTCAAGCCGGCGACACCATGTATGTGGTCGTGAGCGGCAGCATCGAGCTGGATTTCGGCGACGACCTGGTGGTGAAGTCGCTCGGCCCCAACGAATTCTTCGGCGAACTGGGCCTGTTGATCGGCGACCATCCGCGCAGCGCCGACGCGCGCGCGGTGACCGACAGCGTGGTGCTGGAACTGGGCAACGCCGATTTCCAGCGCCTGGTCGACCGCGACCCGGGCCTGGTCGCGTACTTCCTGCGCCGTACCATCATGCGCGTGGTCAGCAACGAACAGGTCCTGATCCGCCAGCTGCGGCGGCGCAACCACGACCTGGAAACCGCGCTGGACAACCTGTACGTCACCACCCACCAGCTCACCCACACCCGCGAACTGGTGCGCACCGACGAGCTCACCGGCCTGCACAACCGGCGTGGGCTGGCCCTGTACCTGCAGGACTGCCGCAACCATGCCGACGGCGCGCCGCAGGGCCTGCTGCTGATCGACTGCGACCACTTCAAGCAGGTCAACGACGAGCACGGCCACCAGGCCGGCGACCGGGTCCTGCAAAGCGTGGCCAACATCCTGCGCTCGGTGGCCACCGAGGCCGACCTGGCCTGCCGGCTGGGGGGCGACGAGTTCTGCCTGCTGCTGCGCACGGCGACCGCCGACAACCTGCAGCACGCCGCCGAGTTCATCCTCAGCGCGGTGCACGGCCTGATGGACCGCGCCCACGGCGTGCCGCACGTCTGCCCGGTCAGCATCGGGGTGCGCCTGCTCGAGCCCCACACCGACTGGAGCGAGTGGTACGCTCGCGCCGACAACGCGCTGTACCAGGCCAAGCGCCTGGGCGGCAACCGGCTGCACTGGTCGCGTGCCGCGACCGCATCACCCTGATCGGGGGAAGATCGGCATGAACGGCGACATCGGAACGTCGACCCAGGCACCGCAGATGCGGGCGCTGTTGTTCACTGATCTATGCGATTCGTTGATCCTGGTCGAACGCATCGGCGATGCGGCCGCGGCAGAGCTGTTTCAGGAGCACGACCGCTTGGTGCTGAACCTGCAGCAGCGCTGGAACGGCCAGCTGATCGATCGCTCCGACGGGCTGTTCCTGCTGTTCGAGCGGCCTGTTGACGCGTTGGGGTTTGCCTTGGACTACCAGCGCAGCCTCAGTGCACTGGGTACCCAGCGCCGCCTCGAAGTGCGCGCCCGGGCCGGCCTGAACGTGGGCGAGGTGATCCTGTGGAACAACAGCGCCGAAGCCGTGGCCCACGGTGCCAAGCCGGTGGAGGTCGAGGGACTGGCCAAGCCCATGGCGGCGCGGTTGATGCAGCTGGCACGGCCGGGCCAGATCCTGCTGTCCGCCGCAGCCGATTCGATGGTCCGGCGCAGCAGCTCCGAACTGGGTGAGCGCGCGCACGGTCTGAAGTGGCGCTCGCATGGCCGATGGCGATTCAAAGGCGTCGAGCCGGTCCAGGAAGTGTTCGAAGTCGGGGAAACCGACGTTGCCCAGTTCCGTCGGCCACGCGGCCACGGCAAGGCCCGTCCCTCCACGCCGTGGTGGCGCAAGCCGATGGCGCTTGGGGTGCAGATGGTGATCGCCTCGGTATTGCTGGTCGCCGGCTGGGCGCTGCTGCGACCGGTGCCCGCCATTGCCTTCGCCGAACGCGATTGGGTGGTGCTGGCCGATGTGCAGAACCTGTCAGGAAACATGCTGCTCGATGACGGGTTCGAACAGGCGTTTCGCATCAGCCTGGAACAGTCACGCTTCGTGAACGTGCTGAGCAACCTTAAAGTGGAGGAAGCGCTTGGCCGGATGCAACGCGAGCGACCCACGCTGGACCTGGATGCAGCCGTCGAAGTGGCCAGTCGAGAAGGCGCACGCGCCGTCGTGGTACCGCGGGTGGAAGAGGTAAGTGGTCGACTCCGTGTCACTGCGCAGCTGGTTGACCCGGTGAGCCGCAAGGTCGTGTGGTCCACGTCGGCTGAGGACCGAGGTTTGAACTCGCTGTTCGCCTCCACCGATTCAGTGACCGCTGCGTTGCGCAAGGAGCTGGGGGAAGCGCTGCAGCAGGTCTCGCAGACCTCGCTGCCGCTGCCCCAGGTGGCCACCACCGATCTGGACGCCCTCCATGCCTATGCGGTTGGTTTGCAGGCATACGGCGATGGCCACTATGCCGAGGCGACCCGCTACTTCGATCAGGCCACCCGCTTTGATCCCTCCTTTGCGTTCGCCTACCTTGGGTTGATGCGGATCGATGTGTTGAAAGGCGATCTGGACCAGGCCCGGGCCATGCTCGACAAGGCAACCGCCATTCGCACGCGCCTTCCGGGTCGCGACCGTCTCTATCTGGATGCCTGGGCAGTAGAGCTGCGCGGCGGGCGCGTGGAGGACGTTGCGGCAAAGTGGAAGTTGCTGGCGGACCTTTACCCTGACTACCACGGCGCCTTTGCCAACTACGCGTGGGCCATGCAGACATTGGGCCACTATGTCGAATCCGAAGCGGCGGCACGGCGGGCGGCGGTGTCCTCCAATGCCCTCCAGTCCATTGCCTGGCAGGACGTCGGGCGCGCGCAGCTGGCACAGAACCGCTTTGGCGATGCGCTGGAGAGTTATCGTGTGTCCGCCAAGCTCGGTCGCTGGACCAGCAACCGCCATGTGATCGCCGCCACGGCTGCATCCGGCGATATCCCCGCTGCGATGCGCATGATCGAAGGCGAGCCGGAGGATGAACTGAGCAGCGGGTTGGAGGGCGTCGCCGTTGCCATCGATGCTGGTGATGCCGGACGTGCCTGGAAGGTCAACAAGCACGCGCGGGCAAACTGCGGTGACGGCGGATTGGCGTGTGAGTTGTTTGACCTTCAGGGTCTGATGCTGGGCGTGGCGACCGATAAGCCGACCACTGCCAAGGTCTTCGAGAAGAAGGCCCGTGAGCTTTTGCGGCTGGCAACAGATACGAAGGGCAATGACCGGCAGGACTGGTTGTTCATGGCGGCCGCTACCGTGTACGGCGCGCAGCGTGCCGGTCACCCTGAGGTGGCTGTGCGTCTTCTGGAGCCGCTGCGCACGGCGTCGAAGGCACTCAACGATGCGCGATGCGCTGAACTGATTACGATCGTCGAAGCCAATGGCGAGCGGTTGGCCGGGCAACAGGAACAAGCCGTGAAACGGCTGCAGCCGCTATTGGATGGTACCGAGCTCTACCAGGCACGCGTGGTGCTTTGGCAGGCGTTGGCAGGCCAGGCCGGCACCCAGCAACAGGATGCGCGCAAATGGCTGCTGGCGCAGGCCGGCCGGGCGTATGCGGAGAGCGCGGGATCTTACGTGCTGCAGGTGTTCAACACCCACGATCTCCGCATGGCGCGCTTGCAGGAAACGCCAGGCCAGCGTGTTGTTACGGGGCAGGCGGATGCCTCAGCTGCGCGTCGATCTCTCCGCTGACAAAGCAATGCGGCACACGGAAAATGGCCTTCGAGCTCAGCCGCTCGACCAGCCGCGCGCGCGACAGCTGGAACTCTTCCTTGCTGGCCAGCGGGCCCTGTGTCGCGCAGCTTCCGCACGCCGCCGCCACGTCCGGTGCGATGCGCTCGAGCGCCTTTGCCGGCGAGGCATGGAAAACACTGCGGAAGTCATCGTCGCTGGACAAAAGGTCCAGCAACTGCAGGGCCTGCTCGGGAGAAAGAAGGGGGAGATCCGGGGTCATGGAAAAGCACTCATAGGCGGCGGGTTGGGGACGGCGTCCAGGAGCGGCGCCTTTGCAGGTAGCGGCTGATGCAGCAACAGCTTGAGGCGCAAGAATAGCCGTTGTCGGCCGACATTCTTCCTGCAACTTCCTACTGGTAACCCGTATGCCTCCCGCCCGCTACCGCCGCTGCAGCCAATTGATGACCGAACCTCGAATGGTTGAGCAGTATTCCATGGCTGACCTGCTTGCCGGCGGGACCTCGGTGACCTCGACGATGCAGTGGGTCGCGCTGGCGCCGCACCTGCCGGTACCGGTCGCGCTGGATGAGGCGATGCTGCTTGCACTCGGCCGTCTCTCCCCCGAGCGATGGTCCGCACCGGACACGCCGGACGCAATGGTGGTGCTGGAGCGGCTGGTGGCGGCGGGCCTGACCTTTCGCGACGACAGCCCACCTACCGCTGCACTGCAGGACGAACACGCGCTTACTGCGAGTGCATGGTGGACGCCCGCCGCCGTGATGCACCGGCTGGCGCGCTGGGAAAATCAGGATAGCGTAGAGGCCTTGCGCGAGGCCGGTATGGAGACCGCTGCGGGCCTGTGCGCGCGGCTGGGCGCGCCGCCTGCGGCTATGTTCGACCCCGGTCCCGACGCGGTTGCGCTGCCGCCCCCGGTCCAGGTCCCTTTTGACGCCTGGCTCAAGCGCCGTGCGACCTGCCGCAACTTCGACCGCACCCGCGCGCTGGACCTGGCCGCGCTGTCTCAGCTGCTGTGGCGGACGCTGGCCAGCCACGGCGAGCAGCGCGAAGGCGAGCAGGCCGTCTTTCTCAAGAAAAACGTGCCGTCTGCTGGTGGACTACATCCTACTGACGCCTATCTGCTGGTCCAGGATGTGGATGGGCTGGAAGCGGGGCTCTATCACTACCATCCCGGCGCCCATGCGCTCAGCCCGACGTGCAGCCGGACAGCCTCCGGCGATGCACTGGCACGGCGTTTCGTGGCTGGCCAGGACTGGTTCGCCAACGCGCACGTGTTGCTGATTCTCGCGCCGCGCTTTGCCCGTACGTTCTGGAAGTACCGCCAACACCCCAAGGCCTACCGCGCCGTCATTCTGGATGTCGGCCACGTCTCCCAACTGCTGCTGAGCTGTGCCACCGAACAGGGGCTCGGTGCCTTTGTTACGGCCGCAATCAACGAGCAGGACATCGAGCAGGCGTTGGGGCTGGATCCGATGCAGCAGAGCCCGATGGCCATCTGCGGCATCGGGCTGCGCAGTGAACAGATGACCACCAGCGAGTTCGACCCAGGACGCCATGTATGGCAGCCGGCCGGGTGAGGCGGATTCAGTCCGCCTCGAAATCCACCAGCACCGCCCCATCGCCCACCTGGTCCCCGGCCTTGACCCGGTAGCCCTGCACCACGCCGTCAGCCGGTGCCTGCAGGGTGTGTTCCATCTTCATCGCCTCCAGCACCAGCAGCGGCGCACCGCGCTTGACCTTCGTGCCGGGCGTCACCACCGTGGCAACGATGCGGCCGGGCATCGGTGCCAGCAGGCTGCCGGCATCGGCCACGGCCTGGTCGGCTTCGCTGACCGGGTCATGCAGGGTGAAGCGCTGCGCGCCCTCGGTGCCGAACAGGTACACCTCGTTGCCGTCGCGGACCACGCGGGCACGGTGCAGCGCATCGCCGGTCTGCACGCGCAGGATGTCGCCGTCGAGCGCGCCGTGGGCGAGCACCCGCGCGTCCCCGACGGTCACCGACCAGGTGCCGTCGTGTTCCAGCGCGGTCACCGCCTGCGCGGTGCCACGGTATTCAAGGCTGAGCGCATGCGGGGCGCGTGCGCCCAGCCGCCAGCCATCCTGCCGCTGCCACGGCGAATGCGGGTCGCGTGCGTCCACGCTGGCGGCGGCCTGGCTGCCGACCGCGGCAATGGCGGCCAGCGCCCACAGCGTCGGGCTGCCGCTATCGGCGCTGGGCGCCAGCGCGGCCTGCTCGCGCTCGATCAGCGCCGTATCCAGGTCCGCGTGGGCGAATGAATCGGTCATCACCAGCCGGCGCAGGAACGCGGCATTGGTGGTCACGCCGACCACTTCGCACTCGGCCAGTGCCTGCTGCATGCGGCGCAGCGCCGCGTCGCGGTCCACGTCCCACACGATCAGCTTGCCAATCATCGGGTCGTAGAACGGGGTGATCGCATCGCCCTGTTCCACGCCCGCGTCCACGCGCACGTGCGCGGTGTTGGCCGGCAGGCGCAGGTGGCGCAGGGTGCCGGTGGACGGCAGGAAGCCGCGGTCGGCGTCTTCGGCATACAGCCGCGCTTCCAGCGCATGGCCGCGGATCTGCAGCTGGTCCTGCTGCAGCGGCAGCGGTTCCCCGCTGGCCACGCGCAGCTGCCATTCCACCAGGTCGGTGCCGGTGATGCACTCGGTAACCGGGTGCTCCACCTGCAGGCGGGTGTTCATTTCCATGAAGAAGAAATCGCCGTTGGGGGCGGCAATGAATTCCACCGTGCCGGCGCCCACGTAGTTCACCGCGCGCGCGGCGTCCACCGCGGCCTTGCCCATCGCGGCGCGGCGCTCGGCGGTCATGCCGGGCGCGGGCGCTTCTTCCAGCACCTTCTGGTGGCGGCGCTGCACCGAGCAGTCGCGCTCGAACAGGTACACCACGTTGCCGTGGCTGTCGCCGAACACCTGGATTTCGATATGACGCGGGCGCTCGACGTACTTCTCCACCAGCACGTGCGCGTTGCCGAACGCGGCCTGCGCCTCGCGCTGGCAGCTGGCCAGCGATTCGATGAAGTCGGCGCTGTCTTCCACGCGGCGCATGCCCTTGCCACCGCCACCGGCGCTGGCCTTGATCAACACCGGGTAGGTGATCGCGTCGGCCTGGGCGCGCAGGAACGGCGGATCCTGGTCATCGCCGTGGTAACCCGGGGTCAGCGGCACGCCGGCCTGCTGCATCAGCGCCTTGGCCGCGCTCTTGTCGCCCATCGCGCGGATCGCATCGGCCGACGGACCGATGAAGACGATGCCCGCCTCGGCACAGGCCTGGGCGAAACCGGCGTTCTCGGACAGGAACCCGTAACCGGGGTGGATCGCCTGCGCGCCGGTGCGGCGGGCGGCGTCGAGGATGGCGTCGGCGCGCAGGTAGCTCTCGCGGGCCGGCGCCGGGCCGATCGCGATGGCCTCGTCGGCCAGGCGCACGTGGCGCGCGTTGCGGTCGGCATCCGAATACACCGCCACGGTGGCGATGCCCAGGCGCTGGCAGGTAGCGATGACGCGGCAGGCGATTTCGCCGCGGTTGGCAATCAGGATCTTGGTGAACATGGGAGTCTCGTTGCGCGGGCCAATGGCGAAGAAGGGGCGGCACCCAGCGGTGCCGCACGTGCCTTACATGCGGAACACGCCGAAGTCGGTTTTCCGTGCCGGTGCGTTGAGGCTGGCCGACAACGCCAGGCCCAGCACGCGGCGGGTATCGGCCGGATCGATCACGCCGTCGTCCCACAACCGCGCGCTGGCGTAGTAGGGATGGCCCTGCTGTTCGAACTGGTCGCGGATGGGCGCCTTGAAGCCGTCCTCTTCCTCGGCCGACCACTGCCCGCCCTTGGCCTCGATGCCGTCGCGCTTGACCGTGGCCAACACGCTGGCAGCCTGCTCGCCGCCCATCACGCCGATGCGCGCGTTCGGCCACATCCACAGGAAGTTGGGCGAATAGGCGCGGCCGCACATGCCGTAGTTGCCGGCGCCGAACGAACCGCCGATGACCACGGTGAACTTGGGCACCTTGGCGCAGGCCACCGCCATCACCAGCTTGGCCCCGTCCTTGGCGATGCCGCCGTGTTCGTACTTGCGGCCCACCATGAACCCGGTGATGTTCTGCAGGAACACCAGCGGAATGCCGCGCTGGGTGCACAGTTCGATGAAGTGCGCGCCCTTCAGCGCGGACTCGGAGAACAGGATGCCGTTGTTGGCGATGATGCCCACCGGATAGCCGTGCAGGTGCGCGAAGCCGGTCACCAGGGTGTTGCCGTAGCGCGGCTTGAATTCGTCGAAGCGCGAGTCGTCGACGAGGCGCATGATCACTTCGCGCACGTCGTACGGCTTGCGCGTGTCGGCGGGGATCACGCCATACAACTCGTTGGCCGGGTAGCGCGGTTCCACCGCGGCCTGCACGGCCAGGGCCGGCTCGGGCTTGCGCCAGTTGAGCTGGGCGATGATCGCGCGGACCCGGGCCAGCGCCTGCAGGTCGTTGTCGGCCATGTGGTCGGCCACGCCGGAGATGCGCGTGTGCACGTCGGCACCGCCCAGTTCTTCGGCTGTCACCACTTCGCCGGTGGCTGCCTTCACCAGTGGCGGACCGCCGAGGAAGATGGTGCCCTGCTCACGCACGATCACCGTTTCATCGCTCATCGCCGGCACATACGCACCGCCGGCGGTGCAGCTGCCCATCACGCAGGCGATCTGCGGGATGCCCTGTGCGGACAGGTTGGCCTGGTTGTAGAAGATCCGGCCGAAATGGTCGCGGTCCGGGAACACCTCGTCCTGCAGTGGCAGGAACGCGCCGCCCGAATCCACCAGGTAGATGCAGGGCAGGCGGTTCTGCTCGGCCACTTCCTGCGCGCGCAGGTGCTTCTTGACCGTCATCGGGTAGTAGGTGCCGCCCTTGACGGTAGCGTCGTTGGCCACGATCACGCACTCCACGCCCGACACCCGGCCGATGCCGGCCACCACGCCCGCGCTGGGGATGGGGTCGCCGTACATGCCGTGTGCGGCCAGCGGCGCGATCTCCAGGAATGCACTGCCCGCATCGAGCAGCGCATCGATGCGATCGCGCACCAGCAGCTTGCCGCGCGCGGTGTGCTTGGCACGGGCCGCCTCGCTGCCGCCCAGCGCGGTCTGCGCCAGGGTGGCGCGCAGGTCATCGACCACCGCCTGCAGGGCAGTGCGGTTGGCCTCGAAAACATCACTGCCCGGTTGCAGCTGGCTGCTCAATACGCTCATGGCCTTCCCTTACTTGGTGCGCTGGAACAGTTCGCGACCGATCAGCATGCGGCGGATTTCCGAGGTGCCCGCGCCGATTTCATACAGCTTGGCATCGCGCCACAGCCGCCCGGTCGGGTACTCGTTGATGTAGCCGTTGCCGCCCAGTACCTGGATCGCCTGGCCGGTCAGCCAGGTGGCCTTCTCGGCCGAATACAGGATCGCACCGGCAGCGTCCTGGCGGGTGGTGCGGCCCTGGTCGCAGGCGCGTGCCACCGCATACACATACGCACGGCAGGCGTTGAGGCCCACGTACATGTCGGCCAGCTTGGCCTGCATCAGCTGGAAGGTGCCGATGGCCTGGCCAAACTGCTTGCGCTCGTGCACGTAGGGCATCACCACGTCCATGGCCGCGGCCATCAGGCCCAGCGGGCCACCGGACAGCACCACGCGCTCGAAGTCCAGGCCGGACATCAGTACGTTCACGCCGCCGCCGACCGCGCCGAGCACGTTTTCTTCGGGCACTTCGCAGTCCTCGAACACCAGTTCGCAGGTGTTGGAGCCACGCATGCCCAGCTTGTCCAGCTTCTGCGCGGTGGAGAAGCCCTTCATGCCCTTCTCGACCAGGAACGCGGTGATGCCCTTGGCGCCGGCCTCCACGTCGGTCTTGGCGTAGACCACCAGCACGTCGGCATCGGGGCCGTTGGTGATCCACATCTTGTTGCCGTTGAGCACGTAGTGGTCGCCGCGCTTGTCGGCGCGCAGCTTCATCGACACCACGTCCGAGCCGGCGCCGGGTTCGCTCATGGCCAGCGCGCCGACCTTCTCGCCGCTGCACAGGCCGGGCAGGAAGCGCTGCTTCTGGTCTTCGTTGCCGTTCTTGCGCAGCTGGTTCACGCACAGGTTGGAGTGCGCCCCGTAGGACAGGCCGATGCCGCCGGAGGCACGCGAAATCTCTTCCATCGCCACCACGTGGGCCAGGTAGCCCATGCCGCTGCCGCCGTATTCTTCTTCCACGGTCAGCCCGAGCAGTCCCTGCTCGCCGAGCTTGCGCCACAGCGCATGCGGGAACAGATTCTCTTCATCGGCCTGGGCGGCCAACGGCGCGATCTCGACCGAGGCAAAATGGGCCACGCTCTGGCGCAGCAGGTCGATCTCTTCACCGAGATCGAAATTCATGGTGGGAACGTGCATGGGGCGACTCCGCAACTGCTGGATGGGCGCGCCGGTTGGGGTGGACGGCACCAGCCGTCCCGCGGGCGATATGGCCCAGCGTAGCGGGGTTCGCGGAAGAAGTGAATACAAATTCAAAAATTGAACATAGAATCAACAAATGGCCTACAAACGCTCAGCACTGATGGAAGAACGCCTGGCAGGCGCCCGTGAACGGATCCTGCTGGCCACCCGTGCGCTGGTGGCCGCCGGCGGCTACCGCAATGCGCCGGTCACCGCGGTTGCGGCCGAGGCCGGGGTGTCCACCGGGCTGATCTACCGCCACTTCCCGTCCAAGGCCGAGCTGTTCGTGGAGGTGCTCACCGCCGCGGTCGAGCACGAGCTGCGCATCTTCGAGGCGATTGCCGCCGAGCCGCTGCCGGCGCCCGAGCGGCTGCGCCGGGCCATCACCGCCTTCGTGCGGCGCGCGCTGGCCGGCCCCGGGCTGGCCTATGCGTTCATCGCCGAACCGGTCGACCCGGAGGTGGAGGCCGAGCGCATCCGCTGCCGCCGCCTGTTCGGCGAGGTGTTCCGCCGCATCGTTGCCGAAGGCATTGAAGCGGGCACGTTCCCGCCGCAGGACACCCACGTGGCGGCGGCCTGCATCGTCGGTGCCTTCACCGAGGCGCTGGTCGGGCCGACTGCGCCCAGCCGCGACGCGCACGGCGACGAAGACCTGCTGGTGGAGTCGATCTGCGTTTTCTGCCTAAGGGCCGCCGGCGCCTGAGCCGGGCCCATGCTGCATTGCGATAGAAAGCGGCGGCTTGCAGAGCCCCGCTGACGCTGGTCATACTCGGGCGACAAGCCGTGGTCCAACGACTACCAGCCAGGGGTAAAGAGAGTGCGGAATTACGACCTCGAGTTCCTGAAACGCTTTTCCATGGTCATCGCATTATTGGTGGCCATCACGCTCGGCCTGATCGTTTTCGCCGCATACCTGCACACCAGCATTCCCGCTGAAGTCTCGCCCATGGCGGCCAAGCGTACCGAACAGCGCATCGCCCCGGCTGGGGCGGTCTATGCCGGCAGCACCGGCGCGGCAGCCCAGGCCGCCGCCAAAGCCGCGGCGCTGGCCAAGGCGGCCTCGCAGGTCGCCTACGGCGGCACCACCGACGGCAAGGTGATCTTCGACAACCTCTGCACCGCCTGCCACACCAACGGCGTGGGCAACGCCCCCACCCTGGACCACAGCCATTGGGATGCGCGCATCGCCCAGGGCAAGGACACCCTCTACAAGCACGCGCTGGAGGGCTACACCGGTCCGGACGGCGGCATCATGCCGCCCAAGGGTGGCAACCCGGCGCTCACCGAAGAGCAGATCCACGTCACCGTCGACTGGATGCTGGCCAACCTCCGGTAGAGCCGACCGTTGGTCGGCTGCCAGAACGCCCGGTAGAGCCGACCGTTGGTCGGCTGCCAGAACGCCCCGTGGACCCCATCGTTGGTCGGCTACCCCGGAGCAGCCGACCAACGGTCGGCTCTACCGGCGTCTGCCGACCCTCGTCGTCCGGTGATCCCCGTCGTCCGGTAATCCGACGGCTTCCACCCATCCCGCGCACCCACCCACACCGCCCCCGGGCGGTAGCGGCGTTGCATTGCTACCATCGTCGCCGGTCGCTGGCGGGTCATCTTTCGCCCCCACACTTGTATCGCCCCTTTCCGGAGTCGCCCCACCGATGCGTCGTTCCCCGCTTGTGTTCGCCCTTGCGCTGGCCTTGTCCGGCGTAGTCCACGCCGCCCAGCCGCAGCCCGCTACCGCGCCGCAGGCGCGCCCGGCCGCAGCCACCGCGTCGGCCAGCATCACCCTGACCGCGCCGCCCACCGACTGGCGCACCCTGGACGGCCAGAAGGTGCGCATCGCCGCGCCGCTGACCTTGGCCGGCACGGACGGCCTGGCCCGCTTCGGCGAACTCAGCGTGGCCTTCGATGGCCGCCTCTGGCAGCCCAGCGAAGTGGCCGCGCCGCGCAGCGCCGGCCATGCCCAGGTAACGGCCGACAACGCGCACCGCCGCCTGGTGCTCGATGACGGCAGCGACGCACGCGATCCCGGCCCGGTGGCCTACCTGCCGGCCAATGCGGACCTGCGCACCGGCATGCTGCTGCGCAACGTCGAAGGCATCGTGCGCATCGACGCCAAGGGCACCCCGCGCCTGCAGGTGACCCGCCCGCTGGTGCTGCCCCAGCTCGACCGCCCGGCGGTGCCGGTCGTGCCCGGCAGCCTGCACGTGGCCGCCTTCAATCTGGAAAACTTCTTCAACGGCGATGGCCAGGGCGGCGGTTTCCCGACCCTGCGCGGCGCTCGCACCCTGGCCGAACACCAGGCGCAGAAGGCCAAGCTGGTGACCACCATCAACGCCCTCGGCGCCGATGTCGCCGCGCTGATGGAACTGGAAAACGACGGCTACGGCCCGCAGTCGGCGATCGCCCAACTGGTCGACGCGCTCAACGCCGACCGTGGCGCCGGCGCCGACTGGCGCTTCATCGACGCCGGCAAGGGCCCGGGCGAAAACCCGATCCGGGTCGGCATCATCTACCGCGCCTCGCGGGTTACGCCGGTGGGCGCGCCGGCCACCCTCGAGCAGGGTCCGTTCGGCCCGCACAGCCGCGTGCCCCTGGCCCAGGCATTCCGTGCGGGCAAGGGCGCCCCGTTCGTGGTGGTAGCCAACCACTTCAAGTCCAAGGGCTGCTCCGACGCCACCGGCGCCGATGCCGACCAGAAGGACGACCAGGCCTGCTGGAACGCTACCCGGGTCGCATCGGCCAAGCTGCTCGACCAGTGGCTGCGCACCGATCCCACCGGCACCGGCGGCAGCGACGCCGTCCTGCTAGGCGACTTCAATGCGTACGCGATGGAAGACCCGATCCGCACCCTGCACGACGCCGGCTGGCGCGACGCGTTTGCCGTGGCCAAGATCGAGCGCCCCTACAGCTACGTCTACAACGGCATGAGCGGCCGCCTCGACCACGCCCTGCTCAGCCCGGGCATGGCCGCGCGCCTGCGCGGTGCCGCCGAATGGCACACCAACGCCGACGAAGCCGACGATGTGGGTTACCGCGACCGCAATGAAAAAGGCCCGTGGCGCAGTTCGGACCACGACCCGCTGCTGCTCGGCTTCGACCGCTGATCGATTCGCGTAACCAAGCGACCCGAGGGGTAGAGCCACGCCATGCGTAGCTGCGCCTGACCGCGTAAATCGCACCTCTCCGAAGGCAGGATCAGGCCGGCCTGGTCCTGCCCGGGTGGAGAAGAATGCGCTGAATCGCAACCGCTCAGCCCGCCGCCGTGCCCCACGCAATCAGCCCGATCGCCACCACCGCCAGGGCCAGGCCCACGCGGTTCCACACGCTGGTGCGCTCGCCGAACGCGAGCACGCCCACCAGCGCGCCCACCACCACCACGCCGATGTTCATGCCGGCAAACACCACCGCCGGGCTGTCGGGCAGGTGCTGGTGCGCGCGCACGTAGAACAGGATGTTGCCGAAGTTCAGCAGCCCCAGCAGCGCACCGGCCCCCAGGTTGCGCCACTGCAGCGGCGAAGCACCGCTGGCATGCCGCCACAGCTGCAGCGCCAGCATCAGCACGAAGGCCAGGCCGAAGCTGGCCGTCAGCGCCGCCATCGACGGCGTGCCCGACAGGGCCACCTGCTTGAGCATGATGTCCACCAGCGCGTAGCCCACCCACACCGCCAGCAGCCACGGCCAGGCGCGTTCGCCGCTGGGTGCGGCGGCGCTGGCGCGCGGACGCACGCTGATGCCCACGATGGCCAGCAGGCCCAGCCCCAGGCCGGCCAGCTTCCAGCTGTTGGCGGTTTCGCCGAACACCAGGAACGCGGCCAGCAGCGACAGCAGCAGCGACAGGCGCTGGGCCACGTCGCTGCGCACGATGCCGGCGCGGGTCACCGCGCGCGCCATCACCAGGAAAATGGTGGGCAGCGTCACCGCCAGCCCCAGCAGCGCCAGCCACGGCGCGTGCGCGGTCTGCAGCGAGGCCAGCGACGGGCGCAGCAGCACCAGGCTGAGCACGCTGGCCAGCAGGTAGTTCCAGGTGACCACCTGGGCCATGTCCAGGCGCTGGCGCGGCGCCAGCTTCAGCAGCACCGACACCAGCACACTGCAGCACACACTGAAAACCAGATAGAGCATGACGAACCCGGCAAGCGCGGCCGTGCAGCCCGCGGAGGAGCGGTATTATGACGCCATGCACAATCCCCCTTTCCCCCCCACCAGCGCCGCCCTGGTGCTGGACGGCCCGGTCGGGCCGCTGGACGTTGCCGTCGACCTGCCCACCGGTGACGCGCCGGCCCAGCCAATCGTCGCGGTGATCTGCCACCCGCTGTCCACCGAGGGCGGCACCATGCACAACAAGGTGGTGACCATGGTCGCCACCACCCTGCGCGCGCTGGGCATCACCACGGTGCGCTTCAACTTCCGCAGCGTCGGCACCTCGGCCGGCAGCTTCGACCACGGCAACGGCGAGCAGGACGATCTCAAGGCCGTCGTCGCCTGGGTCCGCGCCCAGCGCCCCGGCGAGCAGCTGTGGTTGGCCGGTTTCAGCTTTGGCGCCTTCGTCTCGCTCAAGGCCGCCGCCGCGTTGCAGCCGGACGCGCAGATCTCGATCGCCCCGCCCGCCGGGCGCTGGGACTTCGACGGCATCCAGACGCCGGCGCAGTGGCTGGTCATCCAGGGCGAGGAAGACGAGATTGTCGACCCGCAAGCGGTCTATGACTGGCTGGGCAGCCTGCAGGCGCCGCACGAACTGGTGCGCATGCCCGATACCAGCCACTTCTTCCACCGCAAGCTGATCGACCTGCGCGGGGCCATCACCCACGGCGTCAAGCACTGGCTGCCCGATGCAGGCACCGCAGACGCATGAGTGACAGCGCACTGACCCCGTCGCAGCGCTACGCCGAAGGCGTGGCCCGGGGCGAATGGCAGAACGACCCGGCCCAGCATGCCGCGCTGGCCGAGCTGGACCGCATCCATGTGGCGCTGGTGGACAGCGCCCAGGACGGCTGGCTGGACCGCCTGTCGGCGTTCTGGAAAAAGCCCGAGCCGGTCAAGGGCCTGTATTTCTGGGGCGGGGTAGGGCGCGGCAAGACCTTCCTGGTGGACCTGTTCTACGACGGGCTGCCGATCGAGCAGAAGTACCGCACCCATTTCCACCGCTTCATGCGCGGCATCCACGAGCGGCTGCGCGAGCACCAGGGCCAGAGCGACCCGCTGGCCCGCATCGCCCAGGAATGGCGGGCCAAGCTGCGCGTGCTGGTGCTGGACGAGTTCTTCGTCACCGACATCGGCGATGCCATGCTGCTGGCACGGCTGCTGGAGCGGCTGTTCGCCGAGGGCGTGACCCTGGTGACCACCTCCAATACCGCCGTGGAGAACCTGTACCTCAACGGCCTGCAGCGCGACAGCTTCCTGCCGGCCATCGGCCTGCTGCAGACCTACTGCGTGGAGCTGTACGCCGAAGGCACCGAGGATTACCGGATGCGCGCGCTGACCCGCTCGCCGGTGTACCAGGCCCCGCGCGACGCCGGCAGCGACGCCTGGCTGGGCACGCGCTGGGCGGAGTTGAGCGGCGGCCAGCCGGCCAAGCCGGGCAACATCGAGATCGAGGGCCGCAAGATCCCGGTGCGGGCGCGTGGCAAGAGCATCGCCTGGTTCGATTTCAAGGCGCTGTGCGAGGGGCCGCGTGGCCCGTCGGACTACATCGAGATCGCGCACGAGTTCAACACCGTGCTGCTGGGCGACATCCCGCACTTCGACAGACTCAACGAAGATGCCGCGCGCCGCTTCGTCAACCTGATCGACGAGCTCTACGACCGCCACGTCAACCTGGTCTGCACCGCCACCGATACCCCGGTGGCGCTGTATTCGGGCGTGCGCCTGCAGGGCGCGTTCGAGCGTACCGCCTCGCGCCTGATCGAAATGCAGAGCGCCGAGTACCTGGGTACCCCGCACAAGGCGTGAGGGTGGCGCCGTGGCCTGCCCGCCGCTATGGGGTGGGCAGGGCGACGTTCTTGCTGCGCGGCTGTTCGCGCGGGGCGGGGGCGTCGTCGTCGCGGTCCACCACCAGCATCCCCAGCGGCTGGCCCTGGTAGCGCACCTCCAGCGCCTGCTGCAGCTGGTCCAGCGCCAGCACCTGGGTGCACAGCGACTGGGCATGGGCCTCCAGCGCCTGGGCGCGGGTTTCCATGGTCCGCTCCAGTTGCGCCTCGACCTTGTTGGCACGCGCCTCCATGCGCTGCGCACCGCCGGTGAACATCGACCACATCACGCCCCGGGCCAGCGAATCTGCCATGGATTCGGCCGCCTGCTCCACGCGCTGCTCGAAGCCGTCGCCGAAATCGGCCTGCTCCCAGATTCCGCGGCCGAGGGTGCGGTCCACGTACTGGTGGGCGTCGTCGCGCAGCCGGGCCACCTGGCGCGCCTTGCCCTTGCTGCCACTGAGGATCTCCACCGTGGCACCGAACGCATCGAAGGTGATGTCCACCACTTCGCCGGCCAGCCCGGCCACGGCGGGTACCAGCTGCCGGGTGCCCCATTCCAGCTGGCGCAGGCGCTGGGCGTCGGCGGCGCTCACCGGCACCGGGGTCCGGTCGATGTTGAGCTCGCCATCGTGGAAGAAGATCTCCGCCGGGACCTGGCCCGGCTGGCGCAGCCAGATCCCGCCGCTGTCCACCAGCACGTTGTAGGGCGTGCTCACCCCGCATTGGCGCGAGGACAGGGCCGGAACGGCGTCCTTGTCATCGGCGTGGGCGGGCAGGGCCACGGCCAGGCCCAGCAGCAGACATCCAGTCAGGGGCAGGCGCATGCGGGGGGCTCGGCAAGGGGGACGCCTGCAGGCTCGCACCCCCTGCGGTTGCCGGCGCGGGTCGGAAGTCACCCCGACCGGCGGGGACGCGTCGGGTTTGTTACGTTCGTGTGAGTTCAGGGGTCTGTTTTCGGATTCAGTTTCTCACCCGGCGTGCCTCTTCCGGCCTTGACTGCGCACTCGGTTTCGACGGGTCCAGACCGTTCGTCGGACGCCCCTCAAGGCGGATCGTTGCGGCGCAAGGGATTGCTCATTTTCCCCAGATTTGGCGTTGACGATCCCCGGTACCCCCACTATCTTGTGGCCGTCGGTCCCGCCGACCACAAGTCGACGGGTGAATCGCCTTCACGCCGATGGCCTGAAAACCTACTGACAACCGCACTACACGTACAGCGTTGAGGTATCGGTCGCACCACTCTGAGGGGAGAGGACCGGTGACGCAGGGGAACCGCCCGCAGGCCTGCCTGCGCAGTCGCGGCCCATGCGACACCCCAGGTCCACTCTGAGAGTCCGAGCGCCGGTCCAGCACCTGCCCAGCAGGCAACGTTGTGCCATCCCAAATCACGCCAAGAGGAAAACGCCGTGAGCACCGAAACCAGCGCAGCCACCGAGCAGGAAAGCGAGTTCCTTCTGACCTCGCCGCCTACGGCCAACGCCATGAGTGTCACCAAGCGCAACGGCACTACCGAACTGGTGGATCTGAACAAGATCGTGCGCGCGGTGCAGCGTTGCTGCGAGGGCCTGCACGCGGTGGACCCGATGCGCGTGGCCACCCGCACCATCTCCGGCCTGTACAACGGCGCCACCACGCAGGAGCTGGACGAGCTGTCCATCCGCACCGCCGCCCTGCTGATCGGTGAAGAGCCCGAGTACGGCCGCCTGGCCGCGCGCCTGCTGGCCAACTTCATCGCCAAGGAAGTGTCCGGCCAGGAAATCCACGCGTTCTCGCAGTCGGTGGGCCGTGGCCACGAAGTGGGCCTGATCAACGCGCGCCTGCTGGACTTCGTGCAGATCAACGCACGCAAGCTCAACGACGCCATCGATCCGTCGCTGGACCTGCATTTCGATTACTTCGGCCTGCGCACCCTGTACGACCGCTACCTGCTGCGCCATCCGCACACCCGCAAGGTGATCGAGACCCCGCAGCAGTTCTTCCTGCGCATCGCCAGCGCCCTGAGCGAAGACGTGCCGGAAACCCTGGCGCTGTACAAGCGCATGGGCAACCTGGACTACCTGCCGTCCAGCCCGACCCTGTTCAACTCCGGCACCACCCACGAGCAGCTGTCCTCGTGCTTCCTGCTGGACTCCCCGCAGGATTCGCTGGAGTCGATCTACGCCAAGTACGGCGACATCGCCCAGCTGTCCAAGTTCAGCGGCGGCATCGGCGTCAGCTACAGCCGCGTGCGTTCGCGTGGTTCGCTGATCAAGTCGACCAACGGCCATTCCAACGGCATCGTGCCGTGGCTGAAGACCATGGATTCGTCGGTGGCCGCGGTCAACCAGGGTGGCAAGCGCAAGGGCGCGGCCTGCGTGTACCTGGAAACCTGGCACGCCGACATCGAGGACTTCCTCGAACTGCGTGACAACACCGGTGACGAATCGCGCCGTGCGCACAACCTGAACCTGGCCAACTGGATCCCCGACCTGTTCATGCAGCGCGTGGAGACCGACCAGGAATGGTCGCTGTTCGATCCCAGCGTGGTGCCCGAATTCACCGACCTGTTCGGTGAAGCCTTCGAGCAGGCCTACCTGCAGGCCGAAGCCCAGGGTAAGGCCCAGCGCACCATTCCCGCGCGCAAGCTGTACTCGCGGATGATGCGCACCTTGGCCGAGACCGGCAACGGCTGGATGACCTTCAAGGACAAGTGCAACCGCGCCAGCAACCAGACCCTGCGTCCGGGCAACGTGATCCACCTGTCCAACCTGTGCACCGAAATCCTGGAAATCACCTCGGCCGAAGAGACCGCGGTGTGCAACCTGGGCTCGATCAACCTGGGCAACCATTTCGACGCCCACGGCGAATTCGATTTCGACAAGCTGGCCAACACCGTGCGCCTGGCCGTGCGCCAGCTCGACCGCGTGATCGACCTGAACTTCTATCCGATCGAAACCGCCCGCCGCGGCAACCTGCGCTGGCGTCCGGTCGGCCTGGGCTGCATGGGCCTGCAGGACGTGTTCTTCCGCAAGCGCCTGGCCTTCGACAGTGCCGAAGCCCGCGCGCTGTCGAAGAAGATCGCCGAAGCGATCTACTTCCACGCCCTGGAAACCTCGTGCGAGCTGGCCCAGGAACGCGGCAAGCACCCGTCCTTCGCCGACACCCGTGCGGCCAGCGGCGAGCTGCAGTTCGACGCCTGGAACGTGGTGCCCGAGGACACCGCCCGGTGGGATGCCCTGCGTGACCGCATCAAGGAACATGGCCTGCGCAACTCGCTGCTGATCGCCATCGCCCCGACCGCGACCATCGCTTCGATCGCTGGTTGCTACGAGTGCGTCGAGCCGCAGGTGTCCAACCTGTTCAAGCGCGAAACCCTGTCCGGCGACTTCCTGCAGGTCAACCGCTACCTGGTGACCGAGCTGAAGAAGCTGGGCCACTGGACGCCGGAAATGCGCGACGCGATCAAGATGGCCGAAGGCTCCATCCAGGGCATCACCCAGATCCCGGAAACCCTGCGTCACATCTACCGCACCGCGTGGGAACTGCCGATGCGTTCGCTGATCGACATGGCCGCCGACCGCGGCGCGTTCATCGACCAGTCCGCCTCGCTCAACCTGTTCATGGAAAGCCCGAGCATCGGTGCGATGTCCTCCATGTACATGTACGCCTGGAAGCAGGGCATCAAGACCACCTACTACCTGCGTTCGCGTCCGGCCACCAAGATCGCCAAGACCACGATCAGCCAGGGCTCGCATGCCGCGCCGGAAAAGGTATTCACCCCGGACGAAGCCGTGGCCTGCTCGCTGGAGAACCCGGAAAGCTGCGAAGCCTGCCAGTAAAAGGCGTGCCGGCCCACTGGGCCGGCAACCTTGGGTAGGTACCCACCGTTGGTGGGTACGGGAAATGATCGATACCGCTTGAATGCCGGGCCCAGCCCGGCTGCTTCACCGCTCCACCCCAAACACGCTGACACCGCCGGGCGTTGCCTCTGCCCGCGGTGCCGGAAGCCCGCCGCGCACACGCGCGGGTCTTTCGACGCTTCCCCACCGGGAAGCCGCCAATTGAACCAAGGAACCCCCCATGGCAGACACGCCGCGCCAGATGTTGCTCGATCCAGGTTTTGAACTGACCCTGCGCCCGATGCGCTACCCGCAGTTCTATGACATGTATCGCAACGCGATCAAGAACACCTGGACTGTCGAGGAAATCAATTTCCAGATCGACATCAGCGACCTGCACAGCAAGATGTCGCCGGGCGAACGCCACCTGATCCACCGTCTGGTCGCGTTCTTCGCCACCGGCGATTCGATCGTGTCCAACAACCTGGTGCTGAACCTGTACCAGCACTTGAACGCGCCCGAAGCGCGTATGTACCTGTCGCGCCAGCTGTACGAAGAAGCGCTGCACGTGCAGTTCTACCTGACCCTGCTCGACAACTACCTGCCCGATCCGGATGAGCGCGTCAAAGCGTTCGCCGCGGTGGAGAACATCGACTCGATCAAGAAGAAGGCCGATTTCTGCTTCAAGTGGATCGACTCGATCCAGGACCTGCGCCGCATCGAAACCCGCGACGAGCGCCGCCAGTTCCTGCTCAACCAGATCTGCTTTGCCGCCTGCATCGAAGGTCTGTTCTTCTTTGCCGCGTTCGCCTACGTGTACTACTTCCGTTCGCGCGGCCTGCTCAACGGCCTGGCCTCGGGTACCAACTGGGTGTTCCGCGACGAAAGCGCGCACATGGAGTTCGCCTTCGAATGCGTGGACGTGATCCGCGAGGAAGAGCCGGACCTGTTCGACGATGCCATGAAGCAGCAGGTCTATGACATGCTGGCCGAAGCCATCGAATGCGAAGTGCAGTTCGCCGAAGACGTGCTGTCCGGCGGCGTGGCGGGCATTTCCACCCGCGACATGCGCCAGTACCTGCAGCACTGCGCCGACAACCATTTCCACCGCCTGGGCATGGAGCGCAAGTACAACGTGCGCAACCCGCTGAGCTTCATGGAACTGCAGGACGTGCAGGAACTGACCAACTTCTTCGAACGCCGCTCCTCGGCCTACCAGGTGGGCGTGAAGGGCGAAGTCTCGTTCGACATGTCGTTCTGATTCCCGCGTCACACGCATCAACGAAAACCCCGGCCCAGTGCCGGGGTTTTTCGTTCCCGCGCGGCGGTAGAGCCACCCCATGGGTGGCTGCACCTGAAACCGGCACCGCGCGCAGCCACCCATGGGGTGGCTCTACCGGCGATTGCATCCGTTGCTAGAACAGGCGATGTGCATACGTCATGCGTTGTCCGCATGCCTCGCCAAGGGCCTGCACAAACCGCTCAAGGTCATAACCACTTCCATCCTCAAACTGGATGAAGCACCTGCCAATACCCAGGCTGTATTCCCAGTCCAGATCCAGCAGGGCATAGCGGCGACCACTGTCCGGATGGACCCAGTCCACGTGAATGTCCTCGTACACGGCACCGACGAAGTCCATGTAGTCGCCAAAGGGCGGGAAGTCCTCCCGTTCGGTGGTCTCCCCGGGCACCGTTGGCGCACAGGTTCCCGCGCCGAACACGACAAAGGGCGGTTCGCCCGCGTCGATCTGGAACAGCACGATGCTCAGGTGGTCGATCTCGCCGATGCGGTCGGGATCGTACAGGCGCACCATTCCCGGTCCCGCGCGGTAGCGTGGGCTGAACCATGTGCAATCCGCATGTTTGGCGAACAACCATGCATCACCCAGCGCGATGCCATGGTCCCGGATCGCCGCGACACAGTCTTCGACGCTGCCGTCGCCGTGTACGCGCAGCGCATCAGGCAGGTTGCCGGCCTGGACATGGGTGGCAACCACGTCCGCCGCCGTCCGCCAGTCAGCGTCTACCAGCGGGACGTTGGCGCCCGGCAGGCGTGAAATGGCATGGCTGAGTGCGTACAACGCTTTGGCGGGCACATCCGCGCCCACCGCCGGCAGGATGATCCTTTCCTGCAACATCCACCGTTCCAGCGCCGGCATGTCCGGCGCAGGCAAATGCGGTGCTGCCGGAAACACGAAACAGTCATGCATCGTCATGGGAAGGCCGTGGTGTATGAAGGCAGGGGTGAACAGAATCGTGGCAGCGCCATGCCACGCACGACGGACTGGCACAGCAGGGTCAGCACAGCGCTATAGGTGCCGATGTGCGTACATCATGCCTTGCCCGCATACCTTGCCAACGGCGTCGGCGAACGGCGCCAGATCCCGCCCGCTGCCACCTTCGAACTGGATGAAGCTCCAGCCAATTCCCAATCCGGATTCCCAGTCCAGATCCAGAATGCCGTAGCGTCGGCCAGTGTCAGGATGGGTCCACTGCGCACGGATGTCGTTGTAGGCGACACCAATGAAATCCGTGTAATCGCCGAAGGGAGGGAAGTCCTCGCGTGCATCACATTCGCCCGGCACGAGTGGAGGGCAGGTTCCCTCCCCAGCAACGACGAACGGCGGTTCTTGCGGATCGATCTGGAAGAGGACGATCGTGAGATCGTCGATGGGTTGGCCGCGATCGGCGATATCGAACAGATCCACGATGCCCGGGCCTGCGCGGTAGCGAGGGCTGAACCAGCGGGACGCGTTGTGTTCCCAGAACAACCACGCATCACCCAGCGCGATGCCATGGTCCCGGATCGCCGCGACGCAGTCTTCCACGCTGCCGTCGCCGTGCACGTGCAGCGAATCGGGCAGGTTGCCCGCCTGGACATGGGAGGCGACCACGTCCGCTGCCGTTCGCCAGTCCGCATCCACCAGCAGGGCATTGGCACCCGGCAGGCGCTCAATGGCATGGCTGAGCTCGTATAACGCTTTGCCAGGGACATCCGCACCCACCGCCGGCAGGATGATCTTCTCCTGCAGCATCCATCGCTCCAGCGCAGGCATGTCAGGCGCAGGCAACTGCGGTGCGGCGGGAAATACGAAACAGTCATGCAGGGACATGCAGCGGCTCGCGCGTTGGGGCAATGGGCAGTGTCGGCGGCTGTCGTTGGCAGGGTCAACGCCGTAGTTCACGAAATGGGCACAGCCTGAACGCGTGGCGGTCATCCACGACCTTGTTCGCGCCGCTGCCGTACCATCGCGCCACACCCCAACCGGCCACCCCCATGTCCACCACCCCAGACCCCATCCCGCCCACTGAAATCAGCATGGCCGAGATCGTCTTCCCCAACCACACCAACCACCTGGGCACCCTGTTCGGTGGCCAGGCGCTGGCCTGGATGGACAAGGCGGCCTTCCTCGCCGCGGCCCGTTACTCGCGTCGCACCGTGGTCACCGCGCGCTCGGACCAGGTCGATTTCAAGCTGCCGATCCGCATCGGCCAGATGGTGGAAACCATCGGTCGCATCGTCGAAGTGGGCCGCAGCTCGATGAAGGTGGAAGTGGAACTGATCGCCGAAGACCTGCACAGCGGCGAGCGCAAGCTCTGCACGCGCGGCCACTTCGTGATGATCGCGCTGGATGCCGATGGCCACCCCATCGCCGTGCCGCCGCTGCCCGACGCCATTCCCGGGCCGTAACCGCGATTGCGTTGCCCGCCGCGCGCCCCCACCTGTAGACCATGACCCGCCCGCTCGCCGACTTCATCGACCGCGCCCAGCGCCTGTTCGTGCTCACTGGGGCCGGCTGCAGCACCGATTCGGGCATCCCGGACTACCGCGATGCCGATGGCCAGTGGAAACGTACTCCGCCGGTGACCTACCAGGCCTTCATGGGCGAGCTGGCCACCCGCCAGCGCTACTGGGCGCGCAGCCTGCTGGGCTGGCCACGTTTCGGCCATGCCCGCCCGAACGGCACCCACGCCGCGCTGGCGGCGCTGGAAGCCCGCGGCCAGCTGGAAGTACTACTCACCCAGAACGTGGACCGCCTGCACCAGCGGGCCGGCAGCCGTGCGGTCATCGACCTGCACGGCCGGCTGGACCAGGTGCGCTGCATGGGCTGCGAAGCCCGCACCCCGCGTGAGGCGTTCCAGCAGGTCCTGCTGGCCCACAACCCCGGCTGGGACCAGCTCGACGCGGCCCTGGCCCCGGACGGCGACGCCGACCTGGACGGGGTGGACTTCAGCCCGTTCCAGGTGCCGGCATGCCCGCAATGTGGCGGCATCCTCAAGCCAGATGTGGTCTTCTTCGGCGAAAATGTCCCTCGCGAGCGGGTGGCTGCCGTCCACGCGCACCTCGCCCAGGCCGACGCCGTGCTGGTGGTGGGCTCCTCGCTGATGGTCTATTCGGGCTTCCGCTTCGTCCAGGCTGCGGCCAGCGCCGGCGTGCCGGTGGCTGCGCTCAACCTGGGCCGCACCCGCGCCGACGACCTGCTCAGCCTGAAGATCGAACAGCCGTGCGCGGCCGCGCTGGCCTTCCTGCTGCCGTCGGCCAGCACCGCCTGAGCGCCGCCGCGAAACACTGATCCACCGATACGGTTGCCTTGCGCGCGCAGCAGGAGTGCAATGACGCCCGGTTTTCCCGTTTCCGCCAGAGTCCCCCACTTGAGCCAGCTCTTTTCTTCCGTTTCCTTTGGCCCGCTGTCGCTGGCCAACCGCATCGTCATCGCCCCGATGTGCCAGTACTCCTCCACCGATGGCCTGGCCAACGACTGGCACCAGATCCACCTGGGCCAGCTGTCGCAGTCCGGCGCCGGCCTGCTGATCCTGGAAGCCACCGCCGTGCTGCCCGAAGGCCGCATCAGCTGGGCCGACCTGGGCTTGTGGAACGACGACACCGAAGCGGCACTCAAGAAGGTGATCGACGCGGTGAAGCGCTGGTCGCCCATGCCGATCGGCATCCAGCTGGGGCATGCCGGGCGCAAGGCGTCCTCGTCACGGCCGTGGGATGGCGGCGGCGCACTGCCGGCCACCGATCCGCGCGCCTGGACCACGCTCGCGCCGTCGGCGATTCCGTTCCACCCCACCGACCCGACCCCGCAGGCGCTGGACGCAGCCGGCATCGATGCGATCGTGGACGCCTTCGTGGCGGCCGCCCAGCGCGCCGAGCGCATCGGCCTGGACCTGATCGAACTGCATGCCGCGCATGGCTACCTGCTGCACCAGTTCCTGTCGCCGCTGAGCAACAAGCGCGATGACGAGTACGGCGGCTCGCTGCAGAACCGCATGCGCCTGCTGGTGCGCGTGTTCGACGCGGTGCGCGAAGCGGTCAGCGACCGTATCGCGGTGGGCGTGCGCATCTCGGCCAGCGACTGGGTGGCCGGCGGCTGGGACATTGAACAGACCACCACCCTGGCGCACGTGCTGGACGGCCGGGGCTGCCAGTTCCTGCATGTGTCCAGCGGCGGCAACGATCCGCGCCAGCAGATTCCGCTGTCGCCGGGCTACCAGGTGCCGTTCGCCGAGGCGATCAAGGCGCAGAAGCTGCGCATGCCGGTGATTGCCGTCGGCCTGATCACCGACCCGGCCCAGGCCGAATCGATCCTGCGCCACAGCCACGCCGATGCCATCGCGCTGGCCCGCGGCATCCTCTACGACCCGCGCTGGCCGTGGCACGCCGCCGCCGCGCTGGGCGATTCGCTGGAACCGGCGCCGCAGTACCTGCGCTGCGAACCGCGCGAAGCACGCGGCGTGTTCATCGCACCGCCGCGCTGACCCCCAGCCGCAGGCGGTGGCCACGTGCCATCGCCTGCGCGCCGCTAGGCCACGTCCACCCGCCACTCGGCTGGCAGCCCTTCGACGATGTGCGTCATCAACGCGCGCACCTTCGGGGTCAGGTCGCGGCGGTCGCTGACACACAAAAACAGCCGCATCGGCTCGGGCAACGCCTGCGCATCGCCGGCTTCATTGCCTTCGAACAGGGCCTGCAGTTCACCGCGCGCCAGGTAGGGCGCGGCGACGAACGCCGCCAGGCGGGTGATGCCGCCGCCGGCCAGCGCCATCGCGGCCAGTGCATCGATATCGTCGCTGACCAGCGCCGGACTGACGTCGGCATCGAAGCGCAGCCCGTCGCGCACGAAGCCCCAACGCAGGTGCCGGCCGTCCTTGGGATGCCGGAACAACAGGCAGCGATGCTCGCGCAGGGCCTCGGGCGTGCGCGGCACGCCGGTGCGCGCGAGGTACGACGGCGCCGCGCAGAACACGAATGGAACCTGCGCGATCGGCCGCGCCACCAGCCCTTCTTCCAGCTGCGGTTCGATGCGGATGCTCACGTCCACGTCCTCGCGCGCATGGTCCACCGCCCGGTCGGCCAGCAGCAGTTCGATCGCCAGCCGCGGGTAGCGCGCCTTCAGCGACGGCAGCAGCGGGGCCAGCTTGTGCCGCCCGAACGAGGTGCTGCAGGCGATCCGCAGCCGGCCCTCGGGCGTGGCGTCCAGATCGGTCACCGCTGCCTGCGCGCGTTGCAGGTCGCGTTCGATGTAGCGCACCTGGGCCAGGTACAGCGCGCCGCGCTCGGTCAGCGCCAGCTGGCGGGTGGTGCGGTTGAACAGGCGTACGCCCAGGTGCGCCTCCAGCCGGGCGATGTTCTGCCCGACCGCCGCCGCGCTGATGCCCAGCGTGCGTGCCGCCGCGGCCAGGCTGCCGGCGTCGGCGGTACGGATGAAGCTGCGGATTGACTGGAGAATATTCATGGTGACCGCCATTCTCGCCTGTGATTGCAAAGTTTGTCTTTCGAAAGAGCCAACAGGGCCCGATCTACCGGCGGCCCGGGCCCGCTCCTAAGGTGGGTGTCCCCGCCAGCCCCGGGCTGCGCCCGCCACCCGGCGCGCGCCTGCACCGGGCCTGGCCGCCTTTGCCGGAGATGGACCATGAACCCTGCGCTCGCCCCCCTCGACACCGACCCCCAGGAAACCCAGGAATGGCGTGAAGCACTGCAGGCGGTCACCCAGGTGGCCGGGCGGCCGCGCGCGCACTACCTGCTGGACCAGCTCAGCGACCAGGACGTGGCCCACCACGGCGACCTGCATGCGCGCGCCTGGACCGCTTACGTGAACAGCATCCCGGTGGAGCGCCAGCCGGCGTACCCGGGTGACCTGGCGATCGAGCGCCGGCTCAATGCGATGATCCGCTGGAACGCGATGGTGATGGTGCTGCGCGCCGGCAAGCACTCCAACGTGGGCGGCCACATCGCCACCTACCAGTCGGCGGCCGTGCTGTACGACGTGGGCTTCGACCACTTCTTCCGTGGCCGCACCGACACCTTCGACGGCGACATGATCTACATCCAGGGCCATTCGGCGCCGGGCATCTACGGCCGCGCGTTTGTCGAAGGCCGCATCGCGCCCGAGCGCATGGACAACTTCCGCCGTGAATCCGACCGTGACGGCCTGTCGTCCTACCCGCACCCGCGCCTGATGCCCGACTTCTGGCAGTTCCCCACCGTGTCGATGGGCCTGGGCCCGCTGACCGCCGCCTACCAGGCGCGCTACATGCGCTACCTGGAATACCGCGGCCTGAAGGAGCACCAGGGCCGCAAGGTGTGGGCATTCCTGGGCGATGGCGAAATGGACCAGCCCGAATCGCTGGCCGCCATCTCGGTGGCCGGGCGCGAGCGTCTGGACAACCTGGTGTTCGTGGTGAACTGCAACCTGCAGCGCCTGGACGGCCCGGTGCGCGGCAATGCCAAGGTCATCCAGGAACTGGAAGGCACCTTCCGTGCCGCCGGCTGGAACGTCATCAAGGTGATCTGGGGCGGCGGCTGGGATGCCCTGCTGGCCAAGGACCACAGCGGCCTGCTGCGCCAGCGCATGATGGAATGTGTGGACGGCGACTACCAGACCTTCAAATCGCAGAGCGGCGCGTACGTGCGCGAGCATTTCTTCGGCACCTCGCCGGAGCTGCTCGCCTTGGTCGCAGACATGAGCGATGACGAGATCTGGGCGCTGGCCCGTGGCGGCCACGACCCGCAGAAGGTGTATGCCGCCTACGCGCAGGCGGTGGCCGGCAATGGTCGCCCGAGCGTGATCCTGGCCAAGACGGTCAAGGGCTTCGGCATGGGCGAGGCCGGCGAAGGGCAGAACATCAACCACCAGCTCAAGAAGATGAGCGCCGATGCCGTGCGTGCGTTCCGTGATCGGTTTGACCTGCCGGTCAGCGATGCCGAGCTGGACGACATGCCCTACCTGCGCCCCGCACCGGACAGCCCGGAGGCGCGTTACTTCGCCCAGCGTCGCCAGGCCCAGGGCGGCCAGTTGCCGGCGCGCGTTACTCACGTCGCGCCGCTTCCGGTGCCGCCGCTGTCGGCCTTTGCCACCCAGCTGCAGGGCAGTGGCGAGCGCGGCCAGTCCACCACGATGGGCTTCGTGCGCATCCTGGGCACGCTGCTCAAGGACCCAGCGCTGGGCAAGCTGGTCATTCCGATCGTGCCCGACGAGTCGCGTACGTTCGGCATGGAAGGCCTGTTCCGCCAGATCGGCATCCACTCCTACCTGGGCCAGCTCTACACCCCGCAGGACGCCGGCCAGCTGAGCTATTACAAGGAAGCCAAGGACGGCCAGATCCTGCAGGAAGGCATCAACGAATCCGGCGCGATCTGTTCCTGGATCGCCGCCGGCACCGCCTACAGCAACCACGGCCTGGCCACGATTCCGTTCTACATCTTCTACTCGATGTTCGGCCTGCAGCGCGTGGGCGACCTGGCCTGGGCAGCAGCCGATGCGCGCACCCGCGGCTTCCTGCTGGGCGCCACCTCCGGCCGCACCACCCTGATGGGCGAGGGCCTGCAGCACGACGACGGCCACAGCCACGTGCTGTCCTCGGTGATTCCCAGCTGCATCTCCTATGACCCCACCTACAACTTCGAACTGGCGGTGATCATCCAGGACGGCCTGCGCCGCATGTATGTGGACCAGGAAGACATCTACTACTACATCACCGTGCTCAACGAGAACTACCCGCACCCGGCCATGCCCGAGGGCGCCGAGGACGGCATCCTCAAGGGCATGTACCTGCTGCATCCGTCCGCCACCGACAGCGACCCGGCGCTGCGCGTGCAGTTAATGGGCAGCGGCGCGATCCTGCGCGAAGTGGAAGCAGCCGCTGCGCTGCTGCAGCAGGATTTCGGCATCGCCAGCGACGTCTGGAGCGCCACCAGCCTGACCGAACTGCGCCGTGACGGCCTGGCCGCCGAGCGCTGGAATCTGCTGCACCCGGCCGACGAACCGCGCGTGCCGTACGTGCAGCAGCGCCTGGCCGCACACGCCGGACCGCTGGTGGTGGCCACCGACTACATGAAGATCGTGGCCGACCAGATCCGCCCGTTCGTCGACGGCCGCCGTTTCACCGCACTTGGCACCGACGGCTTCGGCCGCTCGGACACGCGCGAGTCACTGCGCACGTTCTTTGAAGTGGACCGCCACTTCATCGTGCTGGCCGCGTTGAAGGCGCTGGCTGATGATGGGCGGATCGCGCGCGGGCAGCTGCAGGTGGCGATCGAAAAATACGGCATCCACGTGGACAAGGTGGATCCGGCGGCGGTGTAGCGAAGACTCCAACCCGGCCGATTCATCATAAGGAAACTATTACTTCAGATAGGAATCGAGGGATTCTCCCTATCTCGTGATGGGAAACCGGTTCTGGACAAACGTGATTGGTTAGCTTGGCGTTGCCGCACGGGTTGCGGCAACTCCAACTCTCAAAGGACTCGGTCATGAAGTTACGTCCAGGCTTGATGTCATTCGTCGTCTTTGCTGCCTCGTTGGGCGCACTCCCGTCCTCCGCCCATGGGCTGCAGGATGTTCCCCCTATCGATTCTCAGGCTGAAACGCTGGCGATCGCGCAGAAAAATGCACCCATCAACAGCGCTGTACGGTTGCAGGAGCATCTACAGCGTCTCTCGCCGGACTCACCACTGCGGTCCTTCTCTGTACCGGCGCGTCAGCGCTTCGTTGCGTCACTTCGCTTCAATGAGGCCGGAGTGACCACGCTTCGATACCAAGACATCGTTGAGGAACTGAGCTACAGCGAAGCGTATCGCGTGCTCGCTCTCTTCGGCGTGACCAGGGTACTTGCAACGCTGCCGCCCCTGCGTAGCGAAACCCTTGAGCATGAAAGGATCCGCACCCTCCAGGATCCGTCCTGAGTACCCCATGCAAATGCAAGCCACTGGCTCCAGCGATCCGGTTGAGACAAGGCGCTGCCCGGATCCGCAGGAGTGCAGCTTGGTTGCATCTGAGAGCATCGTCCCCCCACCGGCGGTGCTCGCTTAAACTGGCCAGATGCGCCCTGATTCCATTCTTACCCTCTCGTGCCCGGACCGTACCGGGATTGTCTACCGCGTGTCTGGCCTGCTGTTCGAGCTCGGCTGCAACATCCTGGATGCCCAGCAGTTCGGCGACGAAGAGAGCGACCGGTTCTTCCTGCGCGTGCACTTCGATCGCGCCGCCAGCCAGGCGCTGGCCGATGTCGAAGCGCGCATGGCCACGCTGGCGGCGGAGTTCCAGATGGACTGGCAACTGCACGACGCGCGCCGCCGTGCACGGCTGCTGGTGCTGGTGAGCAAGCAGGGGCATTGCCTGAACGACCTGCTGTTCCGCGCGCACAGCCGCCAGCTGCAGGTGGATATCGCGGCGGTGGCGTCCAACCATGACGACTTCGCCGCATTGGCCGGTTCGTACGGAGTGCCGTTCCACCACCTGCCGGTCAACGCCGACAACCGCGCCGTGCAGGAACAGCAGATCATCGACCTGGTCGAGCGCGAGCAGATCGACCTGGTGGTGCTGGCGCGTTACATGCAGATCCTGTCGCCGCGCTTGTGCCAGGCGCTGGCGGGCCGGGCGATCAACATCCACCACAGCTTCCTGCCCAGCTTCAAGGGCGCCCAGCCGTATCACCAGGCGCACGCCCGCGGGGTCAAGATCATCGGCGCGACCGCGCACTACGTCACCGAAGACCTGGACGAAGGTCCGATCATCGAACAGGACGTGGCCCGCGTGGACCACGCCATGACCCCGCGCGACCTGGTGCGGCTGGGCAGCGACACCGAATCGCAGGTGCTGGCGCGTGCCGTGCGCCGGCATGTGGAGCACCGCATCCTGCGCAATGGTCATCGCACGGTCGTGTTCCGCTGACCGGTAGGTACCCACCGTTGGTGGGTACGACGCTCCGGTAGTGCCGGCCGCTGGCCGGCTCCTCGCATGCTCCAAACGGTATCGGGAGCCGGCCAGCGGCCGGCACTACCAGCGCACAGCCGGCACCCGCCGATCGTTCTTTGATCCGGTAGGTACCGACCGTTGGTCGGTACGCCGTTCCGGCCGGCGCCCGGCGTCGCCCGTCAGATAACCGCGATCTTCGCCTTCGCCAACGCCTCGCGCACCATGCCGTCGTTGGCGTCGGTCACCGGCCGGGTCAGGTCCCACAGGAACTTCACCCGGAACCCGGATTTCACCGCGTCCTGCGCGCTCCACAGCACGCAGTAATCGCGCGCCAACCCGCACACGTGCACCTCGCGGATACCGCGCTCATGCAGCCAGCCGGCCAGCCCGGTTGGCGGGCGGCTGCCGTCCGGGCCGTGGTTCTCGCGGAACGCGCTGTAGGAGTCCACCTGCTGGCGCGTGCCCTTGCGCAGGATCAGGTCGGCCACGGTCCAGTCCACGCCCGGGTGCAGTGCCGCACCGACGCTGCCCTGCACACAGTGGTCCGGCCACAGGGTCTGCGGCTGCGCATGCAGCAGGATCGCCTCGAACGGCAGATGCCCCGGGTGCTGGCTGGCGAACGAGGCGTGGTCGGCCGGGTGCCAGTCCTGGGTGGCCACCACCGTGCGGTAGCGGCGCTGCGCAAGCAGGTCGGCAATGGGGGCCACCAGCGCGTCGCCCTGTTCGCAGGCCAGCGCGCCACCGGGCATGAAGTCCGGCTGCAGGTCGATCACCAGCAGGGCCACATCGGCGGGTAGGGCGGCGGTCATGGCAGATCCAACACAACGGAAGCGGGGCAACCAGCGTGGCGGCCCCGCGTGCGAACGTCAATCGCCCTTGGGCGCGTCGTTGTCCTGCCCGTAATACAGCAGGCCGATCTTGATGCGCTCGCGGCCGGTTTCGCGGCGGTGCCGGTTGGCGTCGCGCAGCGAGTACACGCAGCCGCAGTACTCCTGCTGGTAGAACTGCTCGCGCTTGCTGATCTCCACCATGCGCGCGGCGCCACCGCCCTTGCGCCAGTTGTAATCCCAGTACTGGATGCCCGGGTAATGCGCGGCGGCGCGGTGGCCGCAGTCGTTGATCTGGTTCATGTCCTTCCAGCGCGAGATGCCCAGCGAACTGCTGATCACCGGAAAGCCATGCTCGTGCGCATACAGCGCGGTGCGCACGAAGCGCATGTCAAAGCACATCGTGCAGCGGATGCCGCGCTCGGGTTCGGCCTCCATGCCGCGGGCGCGTGCGAACCAGTTGTCGGTATCGTAGTCGGCGTCGACGAACGGCACGCCATGCTTCTCGGCAAAGCGGATGTTCTCCTGCTTGCGCAGTTCGTATTCCCTGGCCGGGTGGATGTTGGGGTTGTAGAAGAAGATCGTGTAGTCGATGCCCGAGGCGGTGATGGCTTCCATCACTTCGCCCGAGCACGGTGCGCAGCACGAATGCAGCAGCAGCCGGGTATGGCCGTCGGGCAGGGACAGGGTGGGGCGGTCGATCGGGGTAACGGTGGGCGTGGTCATGTACGTCTCGTCGACCGCACCGCCGGCAACGGCGGCGGTGCGGTCCTTGGGTCATCTTTACATGGGGGATCAGGCGGCGTTGGCGTCGGCGGTCTCCTCGCGCAGCTGGCGCGCGGCGGCCACCAGTGCTTCCAGCGCGGCGCGGGTTTCCTTCCAGCCGCGGGTCTTCAGGCCGCAGTCGGGGTTAACCCAGATCTGCTCGGGCCGGAGGACTTCGGCGGCCTTGCGCAGCAGCGCCAGCATCTCTTCCTTGTCGGGCACACGCGGGGAGTGGATGTCATACACGCCCGGGCCGATCTCGTTGGGATACTGGAAGCGCACGAACGCATCCAGCAGCTCCATGCGCGAGCGCGAGGTCTCGATCGAGATCACGTCGGCATCCATCGCCGCCACCGAGTGGATGATGTCGTTGAACTCGGAATAGCACATGTGCGTGTGGATCTGGGTCGCATCGCGCACGCCACTGGCACTGATCCGGAACGCTTCCACCGCCCAGTCCAGGTACTCGCGCCACTGCGCGCGGCGCAGCGGCAGGCCTTCGCGGATGGCCGGCTCGTCGATCTGGATCACGCCGATGCCGGCCGCCTCCAGGTCCAGTACCTCGTCGCGCAGCGCCAATGCGATCTGCCGGCAGGTGTCCGCGCGCGACTGGTCATCGCGCACGAACGACCACTGCAGCACCGTCACCGGGCCGGTCAGCATGCCCTTCATCGGGCGGTCGGTCAGCGACTGCGCGTACTGCGACCAGCGCACCGTCATCGGCTGCGGGCGGGTCACGTCGCCGAAGATCACCGGCGGCTTCACGCAGCGCGAGCCATAGCTCTGCACCCAGCCGTTCTTGGTAAACGCGAAGCCGTCCAGCTGCTCGCCGAAGTACTCCACCATGTCGTTGCGCTCGAACTCGCCGTGCACCAGCACGTCCAGCCCGATCTGCTCCTGCACGCGTACGCAGTGTTCGGTCTGGGTGGCCAGGAACGCATCGTAGTCGGCGTCGGACAGCTTGCCGGACTTGTTGCTGGCGCGGGCCTCGCGTACTTCCAGGGTCTGCGGGAAAGAGCCGATCGTGGTGGTGGGGAAGCGTGGCAGCTGCAGCGCACCGGCCTGGGCCAGGTGGCGCTGCGGGTAGGGGCTGTGGCGCTGCGCATCGGCGGCGGTCAGGGCGGCCAGGCGCGCGGCCACCGCGGCCTTGTGCACGCGCGGCGAGCGCCGGCGCGATTCGATGCACGCACGCGAGTGCGCCAGCGCGTCCTCGGCGCGGGCCGGGGAGTCGATGGCATCGGCCAGCACGCGCAGCTCCTGCAGCTTCTGCCTGGAGAACGCCAGCCAGCTGTGCAGTTCGTCATCCAGCTTTTTTTCCAGGTCCAGGTCGACCGGGCTGTGCAGCAGCGAACACGACGGGGCCAGCCACAGCGCATCGCTGCCCACGTGGCCGTGCGCGTAACGGGCCAGCACCAGTGCGTTGTCCAGATGCGTGCGCCAGATGTTGCGACCGTTGACCAGACCGGCCGACAGCACACGACCTGGGGGCAGCGCCTTGATCACCGCATCCAGCTGCTCCGGGGCGCGCACCAGGTCCACGTGCAGGCCATCCACCGGCAGCGAGGCGGCCAGCGGCAGGTTGTCGTCCAGCGCACCGAAGTAGGTGGCCACCAGCACCTTCGGCCGCGCCGCCTCGGCCAGTACCGCGTAGGCATGGGTGAACGCGGCGCGGGTGGCCTCGTCCAGGTCCTGCACCAGCGCCGGCTCGTCCAGCTGCACCCACTGCGCGCCAGCGTCCTTCAGCTGGCCCAGCAGCTGCACGTACACCGGCAGCAGGGCGTCAAGCAGGTCCAGTGCGCGGCTGCCGTCGGTGGTCTTGGACAACAGCAGGAAGGTCACCGGGCCGATCAGCACCGGGCGGGTCTCGATGCCCAGCGTCTTGGCCTGGCGGTATTCGGCCAGCGGCTTGTCGCCACGCAGCGCGAAGCCCTGGCCGGCCTGCAGTTCGGGCACCAGGTAGTGGTAGTTGGTGTCGAACCACTTGGTCATTTCCAGCGCGTGCAGGTCATAGCCGTCGCGTTGCACGCCCCGGGCCATGGCGAAGTACCCGGCCAGCGGCTCGGCGTCGGCCAGGGCGCGGTAGCGCGCCGGGATGGCGTCGAACAGGAAGGCCGCGTCGAGCACCTGATCGTAGAAGCTGAAGTCGTTGCTCGGCGGCACATCGACGCCGGCCTCGCGCTGCAGCTGCCAATGGCGCTCGCGCAGGCCGCTGGCGGTGTCCTGCAGCGACTGGGCGCTGCTTTCGCCGGACCAGAACGCTTCCAGCGCACGCTTGAGTTCGCGCTTGGCGCCGATGCGGGGAAACCCCAGGTTGGTAACAGTGGTCATGGAACGTGTCCTCATTGCAGTAGCGGCATTGAGGAACGAAGGAACCGCGCGCCGTGCACGACATGGCTGCCGTGTCCGCCCCGCCAGCGACCTTCGCCCCCGCGGGCGAACCGGATGTCGTGGAGCGGACGCACGGGGGCAGCGCCACGCGGGCGGCATGGCGGCAGGCCCCGGCAACCTCCCCGCGGACGTTCCAGGTCGAATCAGGGGACGGTCGTGTCCCCCGGCCGGGGCCGGTATTCGGGCTGATGGACACGGGCGCGAACGCCCACCTAGTACCTGCCGCTTCCCAGGCCGGGGCCCAGTGCTGTTGGCAGGATTCGTTTCCATTCACCGCTGCGGGGCAGCTCCGGAATGGGCGCACGAGGCGCCTTCACCGGATTCCCGTTTAAACCCATCCCTTCATCTGCATGAAGAGATGGATACCTTCGGCGAGCACAAGGTAGGCCGAAGCCGGGCGATGGTCAAGAGGGCATCAGATCGAAGCCGCCCGCGGGACCCATTGGCGTTGTACCGCACCGGCACCGGTGCAACGGACGTAGGGGCCCCGGCGCGGGTTGCGTGAAGGATGGCGACGGCGAGGTTGGCCGATTACGGTCGTGCAGCATTCGCCCGGCTGCGGATCTCAGCCAACGTATCGTCCTGCAGCAACGTGCCGTTCTCCCAGACCGTGACCATCGCATCCTCGTAGCCCAGCGGCAGCGCGGCGGCTGTCAGCGATTCCGCGTCGGCCGGCACCGACACCGTCCGGAACTGGCCGTACTCGCGATGGCGCAGCAGGCGCATGCGGCCGCGCTTGCTCTGCTTGCCACTGTCGGTCACCGGGTCCTTGTAGACGTCGATCCATTTCCCGTCCACGCGCGCGGCCGAGCACTTCAGCGCGAACTTCTGGGTGTCGCGGTCCAGCCGCTGCAGCAGTGCGCCGCCCATGCCGAAGGCGACGTTGTCGGCGGCGTAGCCGGCGGCGGTGATGCTGGCCAGGATCTGGCCGATGCTGGTCGGGTTGACGCCGTCACCCTGGATCACGCGCACGTGGTTGAGCACCTTGTAGCCCTTGCCGTTGACCACGTGGCCGAAGGCGTCGTCGAGCAGCTGCAGGCACTGCAGCACCACCGCCACCGGGTCGCCCGAATCCGGGCGGATCACCACGGTGGCGCCCGAGTCGATCACCTGCTGGCGCAGGGTGGTGCCCCAGTGCCGGGTGATCGCGTGGAAGATGTCGTAGCTGTCCGAGACCACGGCCACCAGCGCGCCAGGCGTGGCGAAGCGGGCCAGCATGTTGCGGTAGGCCTCCACCTCGTTGTCGCGGCCCCAGCTGGTAATCGTGCTGTGCTCGGCGGCCGGGATCGAATAGCCGGCCATGGCCTCGTGATAGAAGGCGCGGGCGAACAGCAGGGCCGAGACGGTGTCGGTGCCGAGGAAGTTGACCAGGTGCGCGGCACCGCCGATGGCGGCCGATTCCAGGCTCGACACGCCCCGGCTGCCGAAGTCGTGCAGCTTGAACGGCAACTGGCCTTCCGGGTCGTCGCTGGTGCGCTCCAGGTACTGGCGGATGGTCTGCTTGGCGTGCCAGCTGGTGGTGGCCACCGTGACCGGGTACCACACGCGCAGCAGCATCGTTTCAAGATACGACGGTACCCAGAACGCCTGCGGGTCGGTCGATTCGATCGTCATCAGCGCGTTGTGCACCGGCACCACGCTGCCCTCGGGCACGGCGCGGATGCGGATCGGCATCAGGCCGCCGTGCGTGTCGACGATGTAGCGCCAGCCGGCCTCGTTGAAGGGCTCGCCGTGGGCGGCGAAGAGATCGCGCGCCACGTCGATGTCGGCGTGGGTGATCGGCTTGGCCAGGTAGTCCTTCAGGATCGCCTGTAGGCCGAAGAACAGCGTGCGGTCGTAGTGGCCGCCGCGCGACTCCACGTAGAAGAAGGTGGCGTCGGTGCCCGGCGGATACTGCAGCCAGTGGCTGGCCTTGTAGCTGTCGGTGTTGAGGAGAAGATTGTCGAGGTAATGCATGACGGGAAGCTCCTTCGCGTCGGGTGACACCGGCGGTCTATCCGCCGGCGGGAAAACCGGGATCAGCCCCGGCCCAGGAAGAACTCCAGAATGTGCAGGTGGTCTTCGTAAAGCTTGGGGCCCATGTCCAGTGCTTCGCTGACCGGGATCCAGCGCGCCTTGTCGGCATCGTCGCCGCCGCGCACGGCCGGCAGTTCGCCAGCGGGGAAATCGAAGTGGAAGGCGTGGGTGATGGTGCGGCCGCGCTGGCTGCGCTCGGGGTGGTCGAACACATGCTGGCCCTTGAGCGAGCCCTTGAGCACCGGCGCGGGAATCTTCAACCGGGTTTCTTCGCGCAGTTCGCGCAGGCAGCTGTCGAGCAGGCCCTGCTGCTGGCCGACGAAGCCGCCCGGCAACGCCCACAGGCCCTTGCCGGGCTCGGCACGGCGACGCACCAGCAGCACGTGGCCCGAATGCACCACCACCGCATCGGTGGTGACGAACGTGGGCGCATATGGCGCGTCTTTCCAGGCGGCCTTGTACTGCTCGATGAACTGGTACTCGGCCACCAGCTGGGCGTAGGCCGGACCACTCTTGCGGAACGCTTCGAGCATGGCGTACACCGGCGCCGGTACGTTCCCGCGCAGCATCAGCAGCGCACCGTGGAAATCCACGCTGCCGGCTTCAAACAGGTAGCGGCGCAGTTCGGTGGCCGACAACGTTTCGGTGTGCTGCACATCCACCAGCGGCCACTGCGGGAACTCGCGCAGGTAGTAGCTCGAATCATCCTTGTCCATGCCGACCAGACCGATCTTCGCGTCGCCCGCATGCCCGTCGGCGCGCACCGCATCGGCCACCGTGCGCTGCACGCCGGCGATCCACTGCGCTTCGTTGTACAGGTGGTCCTTGAGCGGACGGATCAGCAGGCGTTCGCCCGCACCTTCAAGCGCAGCCTGGATCATCACGGCGCGTTCGGCCACGGTCCAGGGGTTGCGGAGGCTGCGGGGGGTATCGGCAGAGCCGACCAGAAAGATCAGCTTCTTGGCCCGGCTCAGTGCGAGGCGGGCGACGGCGGCATGGCCGTTATGGAAGGGCTCGAAACGCCCAATGAACACCAGATAGTCGTATTCCATGAGAATCCCCCATGTCGTTGCAGGTGCCGTGGGTCTATCCCTTGGCTGGTGCCAATGCTACTCCTCTGTCCTGTACCGTCAACAACCCGCTGCGCGTGATCCCTCCAGCGCGGTCATCACCTGCGCTACGCGCTGCTGCAGCGGGCCGCCCAGCACGGTGAACGGCATGCCGCGCGCGTCCAGCGCCTCCAGGTACGCGCGATGCTGCGCGTGCCGGAAGGCGTCATCGCGACGGGTGCCGTCCTGCACGAACGGGAAATCCGGGGCGCACAGGAACAGGTGGGTGTAGCGCCGTTGCGCCAGCGCATGCAGTGCCGGTTCAGCGCGTTCGAACATGGACAGGCAGTACAGCAGCGTGGTCAGCGGCGTGGTATCGCAGACCAGCCAGCGGTTGGCCTGCGCGGCCAGCGTGTCCTCGCGCGCTACCTGCACCCGTGCGATGTGCAGCAGGTCGTCGTAGTCGAGCGCGCCACCGCGCGCCTCCCAATGCTCACGTCCGAACTCGGCGGCCCAGACGGTCTGCAGCTGCCCGGCCAGTGCGGCGGCGAGCGTGGTCTTGCCGCTGGATTCGCCGCCGAGCAGGGCAATGCGGCCGACGAAACTGGCATACACGCGCGGGTCGAGAAATCCGCGCAGGGCATGCGGATCGCGCCGCAACGCCGTGCCCGATACCGGCACCCGGCTGCGGGCCGGGTCCAGGCACACATGCGCCACCGGCCAGTGCACGCCCGCCTGTGCACTGAAATGGCGCTGCAGGGCGGCCGCGAATCCATCGCCGTACGCCTCGCTGGTGAACACCGCGTCCACCCGGCACTGCCACAGCGTGCTGCACACCCAGGCCACGAACGCGCGCTGCGTCGCGTCGTCGTCGGTGTTGTCCGGCAGCGGCCGCATCGGCACGCCCTGTCGGGCGCAGTGTGCCGCCAACCGCGCCTCGTCGAGTACCAGCCGGGTTACCTGCGGGTACAGCGCCTGCAGCCAGCCTTCACGCCGGTCGGCATCACAGCCGGGCAGTTCCGGCTGGCTCCAGCTGAGCAGCAGCACGCTGTCGCAGCGGCTCAGCGCATGGTCGATGAGGGCCTGGTGGCCACGGTGCAGCGGGCTGAACTTGCCCACCACCAACCCGGTGGCGAAACGCTCACCCATGCGCGGCATCGGCCGCTGCGGTGGCGACGCTCTGCTCGCGCATCAACCGCCGCCAGTGCCGCAGCGAGACCAGCGCGTTGATCCAGAACACGCCATACAACACCGCAGTGAGGTGCAACCCTCGGCTGGCGTACAGCGGAATGGCGATGCTGTTGACCAGCAGCCAGAACCACCACGAATCCAGCTTGCGGCGCATCATCAACAGCTGCGCCACCACGCTCAGCACCAGCACGGCCGAATCCAGGAACGGCGCATAGGCGTCGGTCCAGGTATGCAGCAGCAGGCCATAGCCGACGCTGGCCAGCACCGCTGCCGGCAGCATCCAGCCCAGCGTGCGCAGCTGCACCCGGCTGATCGGCAGGGCATGCCCATGGTCGCCGCGCAGCCACTGCCACCACCCGATCACGCTGGTGAGCACGAACACGCCCTGCAGCACCGCGTCGGCGTACAGGCGCGCCTCGTAGAACACCAGGCCGAACAACGTGCAGCCGATGATGCCGGTCCACCAGGTGTGCACGCTGTTGCGCCCGGCCAGCAGGATCGAGGCGGCCACGGTGAGATTGGCGGCAATTTCCAGTGCGCTGGTCATGCGGCTGCGCCGGCAGGAGGGGAACGCAGCGTGGGCGTCGGCATCGGGTTCTTCAGGGGCAGGTGACAAGCCGCCCAGTTTACCCGCCGCCCGCAGTGCATCCGCCGCGGCGCTGGCTGCGTATCTGCTGGTGACCCCCACGTGGAGCCGGGCATGCGCCGATCCCTCTTACCGTCCCTGGTGCTGCTGCTGTGCCCGGTATTGCCGGCGGCGGCCCAGCAGGTGCTGCGCCAGGAAGGGCGGGCCTATGCGCCGGCCGATGGCCGACTGCTATACCGCGAGACCCACTGGCTGCAGGGGCCGGCGGCGACCCGATCGCGGCTGGTGCTGTACCGCTGCGCCGACGGCCGCGCCTTCGCGCGCAAGTGGATGACCCCGCAGGGCAGCCCGCAGACCCCCGACTTCGCCTTCGAGGACGCGCGCAATGGCTACCAGGAAGGTCTGCAGGGCAGCGCCACGGCGCGTACCGTGTATGTGCGTGAAGACGCGCGCGCTGACCGGGTCAGCCGTGCCATCGCGATCCCGCCCGATGCGGTGGTCGATGCCGGTTTCGACGCCGCCGTGCTGGGCCACTGGGACGCCCTGCAGGCCGGGCGCCCGGTGGCGTTCCAGTTCCTGCTGCCCAGCCGCCAGCGGCTGGTGCCGTTGAAACTACAGCGCAGCGCGGCGGTCACCTGGCAGGGCCAGCCGGCCGAACAGCTGCAGATGCGGCTGGATGCCTGGTTCGGCTTCGCGGTCCCGGCGGTCACCCTGGTGTATGCACGCAACAGCCCGCGCCTGCTGCAGTTCAGTGGCACCGGCAACGTGCGCGATGCGCAGGGGCGCTACCCGCAGGTGCGCGTTGAATTCCCCGCCGAGCCAGTCGCGGCGACCGCCGCCGAACTGGCCGCGGCACGGCAGCAGCCGCTGGTGGCCACATGCGCCGGTTGAGTCCCCCCTTGCGCCCTGCGCGCGCAGCGACGACGATGCGGGCTGTCTTCCTGCCGACGTTGAGCCTGCGATGCCTGAGCTGGAGCTTGCCGACACGGGTGCCGCACGGCGCCTCGACGACCTGCTGGTCCGGGTTGCCAGCGGCGATCGCCAGGCCTTCGAGTCGGTGTATCAGCTGGCGTCCGGGCGCTTGTTCGCGATCTGCCTGCACGTCCTGCGCGATCGCAGCGACGCCGAAGAGGTGTTGCAGGATGTCTTCACCAGCGTCTGGCACAAGGCGGCGCAGTTCGACCGCGCCAAGGCGGCGGCCATGACCTGGCTGTCGATGATGGCGCGCAACCGCGCGATCGACCGCCTGCGCGCGGCGCCGCCGCGCCCGCTGGACGACCTGTCGGTGGCCGATGAAATCCCCGATTTCGCCCCGCAGCCGGCCCAGGTGGCCGAACAGGCCTCCGACCGGCAGCGCCTGGACGACTGCCTGGACACCCTGGAACCCCGCCGCCGTTCGCTGATCCGGCTGGCGTTCCTGGACGGGGCCAGCTATGAGGAACTGGCGCGCCGGATCGGCTCGCCCCTGGGTTCGGTGAAAAGCTGGATCCGCCGCGGCCTGGGCCAACTGCGGGTGTGCCTGGAACGATGAACATCCGCGACCTCCATGACCTGCATGACGACGGGCAACCGCCCAGCGCCGACATCCTGGCCGGCGAATACGTGCTGGGCGTGCTTGATGCCGCCCAGCGCAGCGAGGCCGAGCAGCGCATCGCCAACGACCCCGGCTTTGCCCGGCTGGTGAGCCAGTGGGAAAACCGCCTGGCGCCCATGCTCGACGCGCTGGGCAGTGAAGCGGTGCCCGCGCACGTGTGGCCGCGCATCCGTACCGCGCTGGGCTGGCCCTCGGTCGGTGCCGGCGCGCCGCGCGCCTGGCAGCGCACCGGGTTCTGGCAGGGCATGACCGCGCTGGCCGCCGTGGTGGCGCTGGTGGCGGTGTTCAGCCGCGGCCAGCTGGAACCGGTGGCCCCGGTTGCACCGCCGGTGGCGGTCACCCCGACCCCGCCGCCCACCCCGTCCGAGCCCGAGCAGGCGACCAAGCCGGTCACCCCGCTGTTGCACGACGACGGCACGCCAGGCTGGTTGGCCTCGGTGGACAAGGCCCAGGGCAAGGTGCTGATGGTGCCGGTGCCGGCCGCCGCCGATGCGGCCGGGCGCGCCCCGGAGCTGTGGCTGATCCCGGCCGGCGGCACGCCGCGTTCGCTGGGCCTGGTGTCCATCAACCGCGCCCATACGGTGACCGTGCCGGACGCACTGCGTGATGCGCTGGTGAACGGCTCCGTGCTGGCCATCACGCTGGAACCGTCCAGCGGCGCGCCGCAGGGCATCCCGACCGGGCCGATCATCGCCAAGGGCGACATCGCCACCCTGTAACGCGTTTTTTTGGTTCTTCTCCCCTTTGCGGGGTGAGCAGAAGCGTGCTTTGACCCTTTACAGGCAGGGTTGTTGGCGGGTCGGGCGCTGGGCCCCCATGCCCTTTCCGGCGAATGTCCCCCGGCGTCGGCCTGCGGCCGCCACCTCCTCCTTTATTTCGCCTCCAAGGGCATGGGGGCCCAGCACCCGACCCGCCAACGGCCCCCAAAAAGCCCGGCTCCCCGCCCCCACCGCAAGCCGAGCCCCGTAGCTGCCGGTAGGCTCCTGGGCAAAATAAAGGAGGAGGCCGCCACGCGGCCGGGGGACATTTGCGCCAGGGGCCTACCGGCAGCTACGGGGCCCTGACGCCCGCGACCGGCCCCATCGGAGACGCCAGCCGTTCCAAACGGCGCCTGCACACACGGCTACCCGGGTAGCGTCGTGCTCACGCTGCGACTGCCCTTGCAACAAGACGCTCCCCCTCGGATGGGCGAAGAACCTTTTTTTCCGGATCCGTGCATCCGGATGGGCCTGGCTCCCGTATCTCCTGACAAGAACGCCAGGAGATACGCGATATGTCGGCCGGACCCGCCACTGCAGCACCCCGCACGGCCCGCCGTGGCCTGATGGCCACCGTGCGGCGCTGGTTCGATACCAGCGCCGGGACGGCGGTGGCCGACGAAGCGGCGCAGCGCGTGGACTGGCTGCGCGCGATCCCGTTCGCGGCCATGCACCTGGCCTGCCTGGCGGTGATCTGGGTGGGGGTCTCCTGGGTGGCGGTCGGCGTTGCGGTGGCGTTGTACGCCGTGCGGATGTTCGCCATCACCGCCTTCTACCACCGCTACTTCTCGCACCGCACCTTCCGCACCTCGCGCGCGGTGCAGTTCGTGTTCGCGGTGATCGGCGCGGCGAGCGTGCAGCGCGGCCCGCTGTGGTGGGCCGCCCACCACCGCGTCCATCACCGCCATACCGACACCGCCGCCGATCCGCACTCGCCCGGCGTGCATGGCTTCTGGTGGAGCCACATGGGCTGGTTCCTCACCACCGACGGCTTCCGCACCCGCTGGGACCGCATCCCCGACCTGGCCAAGTACCCGGAACTGCGCTGGCTGGACCGCTTCGACACGCTGGTGCCGATCGCGTTGGCCGCCGCCCTGTTCGGCCTGGGCGCGCTGCTCGAACATTTCGCGCCGTCCTGGGGCACCAGCGGCGGGCAGATGCTGGTGTGGGGGTTCTTCATCTCCACCGTGGTGCTGTTCCACGCCACGGTCACCATCAACTCGCTGGCGCACCGATTCGGCCGCCAGCGGTTCAACACCGGTGACGACAGCCGCAACAACCTGTGGCTGGCCCTGCTCACCTTCGGTGAGGGCTGGCACAACAACCACCACTTCTTCCCCGGCACCGCGCGCCAGGGCTTTTACTGGTGGGAGATCGATGTGACCTGGTACGGCCTGCGGCTGATGGCGGCGCTAGGCCTGGTGCGCGACCTCAAACCCGTGCCGGCCTGGGTGCTGGCCAAGGCGGAGCACTGACATGCGTATCGCCGTGATCGGATCGGGCATCGCCGGCTTGGCCAGCGCCTGGTGGCTGGGCCAGCAGCACGAGGTGACGCTGTTCGAGGCCAACGACTACCTGGGCGGCCACACCCACACCCATCAGGTGCAGGTGGACGGCGCCAGCCACGCGGTGGACACCGGTTTCATCGTGTTCAACCCGCTGCACTACCCGCTGCTCACCGCGCTGTTCGACGAGCTCAACGTGGCTTCGCAGCCCACCACCATGAGTTTCTCGGTACACAGCGAGCGCAGCGGGCTGGAGTACAACGCCACCTCGCTGGATGGGCTGTTCTGCCAGCGTCGCAACCTGGTGTCCCCGCGGTTCTGGGGCATGCTCGGCGACCTGCGGCGCTTCTACCGCGAGGCACCGGCGTTGCTGCATGGCGACGATGCCGGGCCTTCACTGGGGGACTACCTGCGCGCCGGCCACTATGGGCGCACCTTCATCGACGAGCACCTGCTGCCCATGGCCTCGGCGCTGTGGTCCTCGCCCACCGCCAGCCTGGAGGCCTTCCCGGCGCGCTACCTGGCGCAGTTCATGGCCAACCACCAGATGCTGCAGGTGAGTGGTCGCGCACCGTGGCGGGTGGTGCAGGGCGGCTCGGCGCGTTACATCGACGCGATGCGGCGGCGTTGGCACGTGCGTGAACGGCTGGATTGCCGCGTGTTCGGCGTGGAGCGCCACGAGCATGGCGTGCGCGTGCACAGCGCGGCTGGGCTGGAAGGCTTCGACCAGATGGTGCTCGCCTGCCACAGCGACCAGGCCCTGGCGCTGCTGTCCGATGCCGACCGCACCGAACGCAGCGTGCTCGGTGCGATCCGCTACCAGCCCAACGAGGTGGTGCTGCACACCGATGCGCGCCTGCTGCCACGCAACCGCAAGGCCTGGGCCGCTTGGAACGCGCACGTACCGGCCAACCCGCTCGCGCCCTGCACGGTCAGCTACCTGATGAACCAGCTGCAGGGCATCGATACGCCCACGCCGCTGGTGGTCACCTTGAACCGCACGGCCGCCATCGACCCGGCCAAGGTGCTGCGCACGCTGCACTACGCGCACCCGGTGCATGACCATGCCATGGTGGCGGCGCAGCAGCGCTGGGCCGAGATCCAGGGCCAGCGCCGCACCTGGTTTGCCGGCGCGTACTGGGGCTGGGGCTTCCACGAAGACGGCATCCGCAGTGCACGCCGCGTGGTTGATGCGCTGCAGGCACTGGACGCCGAGTCGTACTGGCCGCTGGCCCAGGCGCAACCGGCATGAGCGCCAGCGCCCTCTACCGTGGCCGCATGCGCCACCGCCGCCACGCCCCGCACCCGCATGCGTTCGGCTACCCGGTGGCGCAGCTGCTGCTGGACCTGGACGAGATCGATACGCTGTTCGCGCGGCGCTGGCTGTGGTCGGTGGGACGCCGCAACCTGGCCGAATTCCGCCGCAGCGACTACCTCGGCGATCCGGCGCACCCGCTGGCCGATGCGGTACGCGCCCGCATCACCGCCGCGCTGGGCCGCGCACCGCACGGCCCGATCCGCCTGCTCACGCACCTGCGTTACGCCGGCCACGTGTTCAACCCGGTCAGCTTCTACTACTGCTACGCCGACGATGGCCGCACGCTGGACTGCATCGTGGCCGAGATCACCAACACCCCGTGGAAGGAGCGGCACGCCTACGTGCTGCCGGTGGCCGCCGCCGATGCCAGTGGCCGCGCGCTGGCCTGGGAATTCGACAAGCAGTTCCATGTATCGCCCTTCATGGCCATGGACTGCCACTACCGCTGGCGCTTCACCGCACCGGGCGACGACCTGCACGTGCACATGCAGGTGTGGCGCGCGGGCGTACGCCAGTTCGATGCCGACCTGGTGCTGCACCGCCACCCGATCACCGCGCGCAGCCTGGCCGGCGTGCTGCTGCGCTTCCCGCTGATGACCGTCCAGGTGGTGGCCGCCATTCATTGGCAGGCACTGCGCCTGTGGCTCAAGCGCACCCCCGTCCACGACCATCCTTCGCTTGCAGGAAAACGCCCATGAACGACATGACCGGCCCGGTTGCGCTGCCGATGCCCACGGCACTGGAGCGCTTCCTGCGCGATCGCCTGCTGGCCCAGCTGGCGCCCTTGAGCGGTGGCTGCCTGCAGCTGCGCGACGCTGCCGGCGATGTACTGCTGGGCGATCCGGCAGCGAGCCTGCGCGTCACCGTGTGGGTGGATGACCCCGCCTTCTACCGGGCAGTGGCGGCGCAGGGCAGCGTGGGCGCGGGCGAGTCGTATATCCGTGGCGACTGGCGCTGCAGCGACCTGGTGGCGCTGGTGCAGCTGCTGGTGCGCAACCGCGACCTGCTCGACGGCATGGAGCGCGGCGTGGCGCGCATCGGCGGCTGGCTGCTGAAGGGCTGGAACCGGCTGCGTCGCAATACCCGCGAAGGCAGCCGCCGCAACATCGCCGCGCATTACGACCTGGGCAATCCGTTCTTCTCGCTGTTCCTGTCGCCGGACCTGATGTACTCCTCGGCGCTGTATGCCAGCCCGGCCGACGCGCTGGAAGACGCCTCGCGGCGCAAGCTGGCACGCATCTGCGCGCAGCTGCAGCTGCAACCGGGCGACCACGTGGTGGAGATCGGCACCGGCTGGGGTGGGTTCGCGTTGTACGCGGCCGGCGAGATCGGTTGCCACGTCACCACCACCACCATCTCGGTGGAGCAGTACACCTTGGCCAAGGCGCGCGTGGAAGCGGCCGGCCTGCAGGACAAGGTCACGCTGCTGCTGAAGGACTACCGCGACCTGGACGGCCAGTACGACAAGCTGGTCTCCATCGAGATGATCGAGGCCATCGGTGCGCAGTACCTGGACACCTATTTCGACACGCTCACCCGCCTGCTCAAGCCCGAGGGCCTGGCGCTGCTGCAGGCCATCACCATCGAAGACCAGCGCTACGAACAGGCGCGGCGCAGCGTGGACTACATCAAGCGCTTCGTGTTTCCCGGCAGCTTCATCCCCTCGATCAACGCGATCATGGCGGCCAAGACCCGCAGCAGCGACCTGCAGCTGATCGGCCAGCATGATTTCGGCACGTCCTACGCGCTCACCCTGCGCGCCTGGCGGCAGCGCTTCCTGGCGCAGCTGCCGGCGGTGCGCGCGCAGGGCTTCGACGAGCGCTTCATCCGCCTGTGGGAGTTCTACCTGGCCTACTGCGAAGGCGGTTTCCTGGAACGCTCCATCGGCGTGTCGCACCTGCTGATGGCGCGCCCGGGCTACCGGCCTGTCGCGCACGGCGAAGGCGGCTGAGATGGTGCGCTTCTGGGCCAATGTGATCGGCAACCAGCTGGTGTGGCTGTGCGCGGTGGTTGGCGCCGGGCACGGCCTGCGCTGGCCCGCGCTGCTGGCCGCCGGTGTGTACGTGGGCAGCCAGCTGGCACTGTCGCCGCAGCCCGGCGTGGAACTTCGCCTGCTGGGCGTGGCACTGCTGTGCGGCCTGCTGGTGGACGGCGTGGCCGGTGGCTCGGGCTGGGTGCAGTACGCGGCCGGCAATGGCCCGGCGTGGGTGGCCCCGGTGTGGATCCTGGCCTTGTGGGCGGCGTTCGCGATGACCCTGCCGGTGTCGTTTGCGGTGCTGCAGAAGCACCTGCGCATCGCCGCCCTGGTCGGGCTGCTGCTGGCGCCGCTGGCGTATCTGTCGGCAGCGCGTGGCTGGTCGGCGGTGAGTTTCGCTACGCCCCGCTGGCAGGGCGTGCTGCTGCTTGGCCTTGGCTGGTCACTGGCGCTGCCGGTGCTGGCCGCGTGCGCGCGGCATTGGCAGCGCACGTCGCACGCCCTTTCTGATACCGCGGGAGAACACGCATGAAGTTGCTGTGGTGGGTATGGCTGTATGCCGCGTTGATCATGAGCTGGGGCTGGTGGTGGCAGCGCCGCCACCAGAACATCGGCGTGGTCGATGTGCTGTGGGCCAAGGGCGTGGGCGCGTCGGCCCTGCTGCTGGCCGTGCTGGGCAGCGGCGCACCGGCACCGCGCATCGCGCTGGCGGTGCTAGGCGGATTGTGGGGATCGCGGCTGGCGCTGCATCTGTGGCACCGCGTGCGCAGCGAACCCGAAGACGGCCGCTACCAGCACCTGCGCGCCCACTGGAACGGCCACCAGGGCAAGATCTTCGGCTTCTTCCAGTTCCAGGCGGGGCTGATCGTGCTGTTCGCGTTGCCGTTCGTTGCGGTAGCGCACAACCCCCAGCCCGATGACCTGCGCTGGATCCTGGCCGCCATCGCGGTCTGGCTGCTCAGCGTGGGCGGCGAAGCGCTGGCCGACCGCCAGCTGGCACGTTTCCGCGCCGACCCCGGCAACAAGGGAAAGACCTGCCGCGACGGGCTGTGGCGCTACTCGCGGCACCCCAACTACTTCTTCGAATGGCTGCACTGGTTCACCTACGTGCTGCTGGCCGTGCATTCGCCGCTGTGGTGGCTGGCCTGGTCCGGCCCGGTGGTGATGTACGTGTTCCTGCGCTGGGTCAGCGGTATTCCCTTCACCGAGGCCCAGGCGCTGCGCAGCCGTGGCGAGGACTACCGCGACTACCAGCGCACCACGCCGATGCTGTTTCCGTGGTTTCCCTCCCGCTCATCGAATACCCGCAAGGAGCCGTCCCCGTGAATGTCGCCAGTGACTCCCTGCCCGCGCCCGACCACGCGCCGGGCCTGACCGGCCTGGCCGAGCGCGGCCTGCTGCCCGACGCGTTGCTGCGCCTGGGCATCCGCCGCCAATGCGAGGCACGCCTGCGCGACGAACTGGCCGGTGGCCAGCAGGCGCAGTCGCAGCGCTTTGCCGCGCGCATCGCCGAACTGTCGCAGAGCGCGGTGGCCCTGCACGTGGACGCGGCCAACCGCCAGCACTACGAAGTACCGGCCGGCTTCTTTGAACTGTGCCTGGGCAAGCGGCTGAAATACAGCAGCTGCTACTACCCCACCGGCCGCGAAACGCTGGACCAGGCCGAAGAGGCCATGCTGGCCCTGTACGGCCAGCGCGCCCAGCTGGCCGATGGCCAGGACATCCTGGAACTGGGCTGTGGCTGGGGTTCGCTGACGTTGTGGATGGCCGAGCATTACCCCAACGCACGCATCACCGCGGTGTCCAATTCCAACAGTCAGCGCGAACACATCCAGGCGCAGTGCCGCCTGCGTGGGGTGGACAACGTCACCGTGCTGACCCGCGATGCCAATACCCTGGTGCTCGATGCGGCGGCATTCGACCGCTGCGTGTCGATCGAGATGTTCGAGCACATGCGCAACTACCGGCAGCTGCTGCAGCGCATCCATGGCTGGCTGCGCCCGCAGGGCAAGCTGTTCGTGCACATCTTCGTGCACCGCATGCTCATGTATCCCTTCGAGACCGAGGGCGACGACAACTGGATGGGCCGGCACTTCTTCACCGGTGGCCTGATGCCGGCCGCCGACACCCTGCTGTGCTTCCAGCAGCACCTGCAGCTGCAGCAGCGTTGGCTGCTGGATGGCACCCACTACGAGCGCACCGCCAACCATTGGCTGGCCAACCAGGACCAGAACCGCGACGCGGTGCTGGAGATCATGCGCCAGTGCTACGGCGCGCCCTCGGCGGCGTTGTGGGCACAGCGCTGGCGCATGTTCTGGATGGCCTGCGCCGAGCTGTTCGGCTACCAGAACGGCCAGCAATGGCAGGTGGCCCACTACCTGTTCGACCGCCCGTGACCCCGCCTGCCATGAGGATCCTGCCATGTCTTACCGCGCCCTCGCTCCCCTGTTGCTGGCCAGCCTGATGCTGGGCTGCGGCGGCAACACCCGTCCCATTCCGCCCGTGGCACACGTGGATGTGCCGCGCTTCATGGGCGACTGGTATGTGATCGCCCATATCCCCAGCCGCCCCGAGCGCGAGGCGTTCGATGCGGTGGAGTCCTACGCGCTGCGCCCGGATGGACGCATCCAGACCACCTTCCGCTACCGCAAGGGCAGCTTCGATGCGCCGGTGAAGACCATGCACCCGATCGGCAAGGTCAAGCCCGGCACCAACGGTGCTGAGTGGGGCATGCAGTTCATCTGGCCGATCCAGGCCGAGTACGTGATCGTGTACCTGGACGACGGCTACCAGCAGACCATCGTGGGGCGCAGCAAGCGCGACTACATGTGGTTGATGGCGCGCACCCCGACCATTCCGGAGGCCGATTACAAGGCCGCCATGACCCGGCTGGCCGCGCTGGGCTACGACCTGTCGCAGGTGCGCCGCGTGCCGCAGTCGGGCGCCAAACCCGAGTAAGGCGTTCCGTGCCGTGCTTCTCAGGCCGTGAGAAGGCCCCGGGCGATACTGTCGTTATCAGCCCGTTGGGTGCCGGCCCCTGGCCGGGATGCCTGCGGGGCCTGCGCGGATCGGCCGCGCATGGGCAGGCGGACGTGAGGAGTCGGGCGTGGCGGACAAGTACTGCGATCTGGTCATGAAGGGCGGCATCACCAGCGGCATCGTGTATCCCAACGCGGTGCTGTCGCTGGCGCGCGAATACCGCTTCAAGAACATCGGCGGCACCTCGGCCGGGGCGATTGCCGCGGCGGTGGCCGCGGCGGCGGCACTGGGGGATCGCCGCCGCCACGCCGGCGAGGCGGTGGACGCACAGGTGGGTTTCCCCGGCCTGTCGGCGGTGTCGGCGCAGCTGTCCACGCGCGGCTTCATCTACAGCCTGTTCCAGCCCGCGCACGGCGCGCGCACTGCCTACCGCCTGCTGGTGATGCTCACCGGCAAATCCAGCCTGCCGCGCAAGATCGCCTGCCTGCTGGCCGCCGTATTCGCCATCGCGCCGCTGGAACTGCTGGTCGCGTTGATCGGCCTGCTGGGCATCGGCTGGCTGGCCGGCGGCGTGGCGGGGGTGTGGGCGACGCTGCTGCCGTCGTTGCTGTGCGCCTACGGCGCCGGCGTGCTGGCGTCGGCGCTGCGGGTGGCGCGGGTGGCGCGGCGCAACCTGCTCGGGCTGTGCAATGGCAGCACCCAGGCCGACGCCGCCACCCCGGCCCTGACCGACTGGCTGCATGACCGCCTGCAGGCGCTGTCGGGCAAACCGCCGGGCCAGCCGCTCACCTTCGGCGACCTGCACCAGGCCCCGCGGTACCCCGGCGAGCCGGCCGGCGCGCAGGCCATCAGCCTGCAGATGATCACCACCTGCGTGTCGCATACCGAGCCGCGCACGTTGCCGTTCAATGCGGCGCACTTCTGGTTCCTGCGCGACGAGTTCGCGCAGTTGTTCCCGGCCAGCGTGGTGGAGTGGCTGGTGGCCCAGGCCGGCGCGCCCGAACAGGTCGATGGTCGCGCGTATTACCGTCTGGTCGATGGCGATCAGCTGCCGGTACTGGTGGCCACGCGCATGAGCCTGAGCTTCCCGCTGTTGATCAGCGCGGTGCCGCTGCACGAGCCGGCGCGTCGCGAGCGGCGCTGTGAACCGCAGCCGGAGGCGTCCGCGCCGCACGACAACAGCAACGTTGCCGACAGCATGGAAGGTCTGACCAGCGGCGGCCAGAGTTGTGGCCCGGTGATCACCGCCTTCCGGGTGTGCTGGTTCTCCGATGGTGGCATCAGCAGCAACTTCCCCATCCATCTGTTCGACGCGGCGTTGCCGCGCTGGCCCACCTTCGGCATCAACCTGGTGTACCCGCGCCACGCCGATGCGGTGAGCGTGCTGGACGCCGGCAGGCATGGCGCGCAGGCGCAGCTTGAACAGGCGGTGTTCCTGCCTACCGAGAACCGCCAGGGCTGGCAGCGCAGCTACCACGCCATTGCGCGGCCGCTGGCAGCTGCGGAGATGTCCGGCTTCCTGTTCTCGATCGTATCGACCATGCAGAACTGGCGCGACGTGCTGCAGGCCCGCGCACCGGGGTATCGCGACCGCATCGTGCACGTGTCGCTGCAGGGCGACGAAGGCGGCATGAACCTGGACATGCCGCAGGACGTGCTGAGCCGCATCGCCGCCAAGGGCAGCGTGGCGGGCGAACGCTTCTGCGGCTTCTCCTTCCAGAACCACTACTGGATCCGCTGGCGCAACCTGGCCTCGGCCTACCAGCGCTACACGCTGGAGATCGCCCGCACCGACGATCCCGCGCAGCGCGTGGCCGCCTGGCGTGACGCCTACCAGAGCGTGGCCACCGGCGAACCGCCGCCGCCGTCGTACCGGCTGGGCTCGGAAGACAAGCGGCGCGCCTCCCAGCAGCTGTGGCGGCTGATGGTCGAGCAGGGCCAAGCCTGGGAAGACCTCGGCCCCGACCTCACCGACGGCGCGCCGCGTCCGCTGCCGCAGATGAAGGTCACGCCGATTTACTGAGCCGGGAGGGGCGCCGGCCGGACAACGCATGGAACGCGACATGCCCGGTAGTGCCGGCCGCTGGCCGGCTCCTCATGAAACCCAGCATTACCGGTAGAGCCGACCGTTGGTCGGCTGCTCATGAAACGCGACATGCCCGGTAGAGCCGACCGTTGGTCGGCTGCGCATCTCGTTTATGCTCGTTGACGCACCGCTCTCACCAGGATGGAACCGCATGACCCCACGCATGGCCTTGTTGCAGACACTCGAACATCTCGACGCGCTCGACCCCGACCACCTGCCGGTGGTCCCGCTGGATGCGTATTTCACGGGCAATGATCAGGAAGAATCGATCGCGCCGAACCAATGGGAGTTCGGGCGCCCGCCCATCCGCGAGCTGCACGCACGCTTTCAGGCCATCGCCGCGCGCCCGGACGTCCAGGGCGTGTATGTCGGCCTGCACCAGGACTGGGGCATGGCGCTGGAAGACGACACCGATTGGCCGGCAGCGGAGAACATCCACATCCTCACCTCCGCTGACGCGCCCACCGTGCAGTCATGGCTGGAAGGCCTGGAATCGGACGGCGCCAGCGCAGGCTGGCCGTACGGCCAGCATGCCGCAGCACCTGTGCCGGCCGAAGGTTTCCAGGTCTTTTCGGTGTTCTGGGATTAGGGCATACGTCGACCAACGGTCGACTCTACGCGGGTGGAACGCATGCACGCCTACCCCGACCGATGGCAGGCACCGCATGCCGATCGATTGCATACACCGCATCCCGATCAACTGCATACACCCGGTAGAGCCGACCGTTGGTCGGCTGCCCTTCGCATCGGGGTCCAGCATTCCTGGCGTCGGATGCAAGTCGACCAACGGTCGACTCTACCTGCATCGGGTTCAAACATTCCTGGAGCCGGCTGCAAGTCGACCAACGGTCGACGCTACCCGCGGCCTGGTAGCTGCGCGAACGCGCGTTGCATGCAATCTTCGCGCGGGCACACGCGGCAACCCGGGCCGATGGAGACCGAGTTGCCCGGGCTCTGGATGTCCAGGCCGCGCGAGTAGATCAGCCGTTCGGCATGCTGCAGGTCGCAGCCCAGCGCCACCGCGAAGGTCTTGCGCGGTTGCCCGTGCCCGATCGGGCCGCTGCTCACCTGCCGCGCCAGCCAGAAGTGGCGGCGCCCGTCGGGCATGCGCGCGGTCTGGGTCAGCACCCGACCCGGCTGGTTGAACGCCTCGTACACGATCCACAGCGGGCACGACCCGCCCACCTGCGAGAAGTGGAAGTCGGTAGCTGAGTGGCGCTTGGACACATTGCCGGCCCGGTCCACGCGGATGAAGAAGAACGGCAGCCCCGGCGCACTGCGCCGCGCGAGCGTGCTCAGCCGATGGCACACCGCTTCAAAACCCACCCCGAAGCGGTGCGCCAGCGCATCGATGTCATAGCTGCTGTGCTCGGCCGCACGCAGGAACTGCGCATACGGCATCACCAGCGCGCCGGCGAAGTAGTTGGACATGCCGATCCGCGCCTGCGCGGTCTGCTCCGCTTCGCGGAAGCCGGCGCGCGCGATCACCGCATCGATCTGCGCCGCATAGCCGAGCAACGCCAGCTCGGCGGCCATCTGGAACGCCTGCTGGCCCGGCTCCAGATAATCGGGCAGCCATAGCGTGCGGCTGCCCCCGTCATAGACCCGCTTCTCGCGACCGGCCTGCAGCGGCGCCACCTCCACCAGCACCCCGTGACGGTCGGCCAGCAGCTGGCGCAGCCGCGGCGCCACGTGCCCGGCCACCAGCCCCCATTCGCCAAACAGCTGCTCGGCCAGGTCGTCCAGCTCGGGGATGTGGTTGTGCATGCGGTTGAAGAAGTCGCGCACCTGGTCGCCGGCCGGCAGCGCCTGCCCGGCATGCACGTCGCCCAGCTGGAACTCCAGGGCGGCCGCGTGCTCGCGCAACGCCAGATGGCGGCGATGCAGGTCCAGCAGGGCCTGGCTCACCTGCGGCAGGTTGCCGGCCATGGCGCGCAGCTCGGTGCTGCTCACGTCGTCCAGGCCGAGGTCGCGCAGGGTGTCGCTCAACGCTTCCTGCAACGCGCCGGGTTCATCCACGTCGAACAGCCCGGAAACGTCGCCCAACACCTCGCGCAGCTTCTGCTGCACCGCCGGCGTCAGCGGGCGCTTGTTGCGCTCCATCTGGTTCAGGTAGCTGGCCGACAGCCCCAGCGCCCGGGCCAGCTCAACCTGGCTGTAGCCGCGCTGCTCCCGCAGCTTCAGCAGGCGCAGGCCGATCTGGCGATGGGTGGGCTGGCTATTCACAGAATTCACAAGAATCGTAGCGGGCATTGGCCAGATTAAGCGCATACAGCCCGGAAATCGAGGATGGCCATGTGAATAATGCCAACAACTTTCGACCCCCCGGGATTGTCCATGACTGTTGCAGCGCCCCGTATCCGTATGTTGATCGATGGCCAGTTCATCGAATCGGCCAGCTCGCATTGGCAGAACGTGGTCAACCCGGCCACCCAGGACGTCCTGGCCCAGGTCCCGTTCGCCACCCTGGGCGAGGTTGACGCCGCCGTGGCCTCGGCGAAGGAAGCCTTCAAGACCTGGCGCAAGACCCCGATCGGCACCCGCGCCCGCATCTTCCTGAAGTACCAGCAGCTGATCCGCGAGCACATGAGCGAGCTGGCCCACATCCTGTCGGCCGAGCAGGGCAAGACCGTGCCCGACGCCGAAGGCGATGTGTTCCGCGGTCTGGAAGTGGTCGAGCACGCGGCCGCCATCGGCAATCTGCAGCTGGGCGAACTGGCCAACAACGTGGCCAACGGCGTGGACACCTACACCCTGCTTCAGCCGCTCGGCGTCTGCGCCGGCATCACCCCGTTCAACTTCCCGGCGATGATTCCGCTGTGGATGTTCCCGATGGCCATCGCCACCGGCAACACCTTCATCCTCAAGCCGTCCGAGCAGGACCCGATGGTGACCATGCGCCTGGTCGAACTGGCGCTGGAGGCCGGCATTCCCAAGGGCGTGCTCAACGTCGTGCACGGTGGCGAAGAGGTGGTCAACGCGATCTGCGATCACCCGGACATCAAGGCTGTTTCGTTCGTCGGCTCCACCCGCGTCGGCACCCACGTGTACAACCGCGCCTCGCTGGCCGGCAAGCGCGTGCAGTGCATGATGGGCGCCAAGAACCACGCCGTGGTGCTGCCGGACGCCAACAAGGAACAGAGCCTCAACGCGATGGTCGGTGCCGCCTTCGGTGCGGCCGGCCAGCGCTGCATGGCCGCCTCCACGCTGGTGCTGGTGGGCGAAGCACGCGAGTGGGTGCCGGACCTGGTGGCCAAGGCCAAGACCCTCAAAGTCAGCGGTGGCAGCGTCGCCGGTACCGACGTCGGCCCGGTGATCTCCTGCGCCGCGCGCGAGCGTGTTGAAGCGCTGATCGCCTCGGGCGTGGAGCAGGGCGCCAAGCTGGTGCTGGATGGCCGCAACCCGCAGGTCGATGGCTTCGAGAAGGGCAACTTTGTTGGCCCGACCATCTTCGACGGCGTCAAGCCGGGCATGCGCGTGTACGACGAGGAAATCTTCGGGCCGGTGCTGGTGATCCTGGAAGCCGACACCCTGGAAGACGCCATCGCGCTGATCAACGCCAACCCGAACGGCAACGGCACCGCACTGTTCACCCAGTCCGGCGCGGCCGCCCGCAAGTTCCAGGAAGACATCGACGTGGGCCAGGTCGGCATCAACGTGCCGATCCCGGTGCCGGTGCCGCTGTTCTCCTTCACCGGTTCGCGCGCGTCCAAGCTTGGCGACCTGGGCCCGTACGGCAAGCAGGTGGTGATGTTCTACACCCAGACCAAGACCATCACCTCGCGTTGGTTCGACGACGAGACGCTGGGTCATGGCGTCAACACCACCATCAGCCTGAAGTAAGCAACAACGGAGTTCGACCATGAGCCACTCGATGACGACGGAACTCGACGAAGCGCAGCACGCCTATAGAGAGGCTGCGCGTGACTTCGCCCAGGCCGAACTGGCGCCGCACGCCGCGCGATGGGATGCGGAGGGCATCTTTCCGCGCGAGGCGATCGCCAAGGCAGGGGAACTCGGGTTCTGTGGTTTGTACATGGATCCCGAGGTCGGTGGCAGCGGCTTGAGCCGTCTGGACGCCGCCGTCGTCATCGAGGAGCTCGCCAATGTGGATCCGTCCACGGCGGCCTATGTCAGCATCCACAACATGGCGTCGTGGATGGTGGACAAGTGGGGCCAGGAGAGCCTGCGTGCCGCGTGGGGCGCAGACCTGTCGTCCGGCACCAAGCTGGCCTCGTACTGCCTGACCGAACCGGGTGCCGGTTCGGATGCCGCCTCGCTGAAAACCAGCGCGGTGCGTGACGGTGACGATTACGTATTCAATGGCTCCAAGGCCTTCATCTCCGGCGCCGGTGCCACCGAACTGCTGGTGGTGATGGCGCGCACCGGCGGTGCCGGCGCAGGTGGCATCAGCGCGATCGCGGTGCCGGCCGACCTGCCGGGCATCAGCTACGGCCGCAAAGAAGAGAAGATGGGCTGGAACAGCCAGCCGACCCGTGGCATCACGTTCGAGAACGTGCGCGTGCCGGTCAGCCATCTGCTGGGCGAGGAAGGCAGCGGCTTCAAGCTGGCCATGAAAGGCCTGGACGGCGGTCGCATCAACATCGCCGCCTGTTCGCTGGGCGCTGCCCAGGGCGCACTGGATGCCGCCCGCCGCTACATGGGCGAGCGCCGCCAGTTCGGCAAGGCGCTGTCGGAATTCCAGGCGCTGCAGTTCAAGCTGGCCGACATGGCCACCCAGCTGGTGGCTGCCCGGCAGATGGTGCACACCGCCGCGCGCAAGCTCGACGCCCGTGCCAGCGATGCCAACGTGTGGTGCGCGATGGCCAAGCGCTTCGCCACCGACGCCGGCTTCAACATCTGTAACGACGCGCTGCAGATCCACGGCGGCTACGGCTATATCCGCGAATACCCCATTGAACGGTTGCTGCGCGATTCGCGCGTGCACCAGATCCTGGAGGGCACCAACGAGATCATGCGTGTGATCGTGGCCCGCCACCTGCTCAATACCGACGAGGAACTGCGATGATCGACTGGCGCACGCATGATCACACCGGCCTGAAGGTCGAGGCCGATGGCCACGTTGCCGTGGTGACGCTGGACAACCCGCCGGCCCACACCTGGACCGTGCACAGCCTGTCGGCGCTGCGCGACCTGGTGGGCGCACTCAATGCCGACAATGGCATCTATGCGCTGGTGATCACCGGCGGCGGCGAGAAGTTCTTCTCGGCCGGTGCCGACCTCAAGCAGTTCGCCTCTGGCGACAAGGCCGCGGCGCGCGAAGCGGCGCGCCGGTTCGGCGAAGCATTCGAAGCGCTGTCCGGCTTCCGTGGCGTGTCCATTGCCGCCATCAACGGCTACGCGATGGGCGGTGGCCTGGAATGCGCGCTGGCCTGCGACCTGCGCATCATCGAAGACCACGCCCAGGTGGCGCTGCCGGAGGCCACCGTGGGCCTGCTGCCGTGCGCCGGTGGCACCCAGAACCTGCCGCGCCTGGTCGGCGAGGGTTGGGCCAAGCGGATGATCCTGCTGGGCGAACGCATCGACGCCGATACGGCCGTGCGCATCGGCCTGGCCGAGGAGAAGGTCGGCAAGGGCGAGGCCAAGGCCCTGGCGCTGGAATGGGCGCACAAGGCGGGCAAGCAGAGCCCGACCAGCATCGCGGCCTGCAAGACCCTGGTGCAGGCCACCCGCACCGGCACCCACGCCTCGGCACTGGTGGCCGAGCGCGAGGCCTTCGTGGACCTGTTCGACCGGGCCGACCAGGCCGAGGGCGTCAATGCCTTCCTGGAAAAGCGCGCTCCGCAGTGGAAGAACGCATGAGCACGCCGGCCGCCAGCGACGAGGCCCCGGTGCTGTTCGAAGAACGCGCGGCCGCCAACGGCACGCGCATCGGCATTGCCACGCTCAACGCACCGCGCACCCTCAATGGGTTCTCGCTGCCGATGGCGCACCTGCTGCGTGAACGGCTCGATGCCTGGGCCCGCGATGACGGCATCGCGCTGGTGGTGTTGCAGGGCGCGGGCGAGAAGGCGTTCTGCGCCGGCGGCGATCTGCACAGCCTGTACCGCAGCATGGTCGACTACCGTGAAGCCGGAAAGACCGACATCCGCGACAACGCCTACGCTGCCGAATTCTTCGACGTCGAATACCGTGTCGACTACGCCATCCATACCTATCCCAAGCCGATCCTGTGCTGGGGCCACGGCATCGTGATGGGCGGCGGCATCGGGCTGATGTCCGGCGCCAGCCACCGCGTGGTCAGCGAGCGCTCCAAGCTGGCGTTCCCGGAGATCACCGTGGGCCTGTTCCCCGACGTGGGCGGCAGCTGGTTGCTGCCGCGCGTACCGGGCAAGGGCGGCCTGTTCCTGGCGTTGACCGGCGCAGCGCTCAATGCGGGCGATGCCATCTACGCCGGCCTGGCCGACATCCACATCGCCGAAGCGCAACGGGGGGCCGTCTTCAACGCGCTCACACAGGTGCACTGGAGCGACGACGCCAAGCGCAACCACGACCAGCTCGATGCACTGCTGCAGCAGCACGCCAGCGACGCGGCCACCGGCCCGCTGCTGCGCAACGCGGCGGCCATCGACGCGCTGTGCACCGGGGATGACGTGCCGGCCATCGTGGCCGCCATCACCGCGCTGCAGACCGATGACCCGTGGCTGCAGGCCGCGCAGGCCACGCTGGCCGCCGGTGCCCCCGGCTCGGCGCGGCTGGCGTTCGAGCTGCAGCGCCTGGCCGAAGGCGCAACGCTGGCCGAGGTCTACCGCATCGAATACATCGCCGCACTGCATGCGGCCGCCCACGGCGATTTCGCCGAAGGCATCCGCGCGCTGCTGATCGACAAGGACCGCACCCCGCAGTGGCAGCCGCGCACGCTGGCCGACGCCACCGCGCCGTGGGCCCAGACCTTCTTCGTTTCGCCGTGGTCGGACGCCGCGCATCCGCTGGCCGACCTTGGCACCTCCGTCCCTGAAAGGAGCCACGCATGAGCCGTATTGCATTCATCGGGTTGGGCAACATGGGTGGCCCGATGGCCGCCAACCTGGCCAAGGCCGGCCACGCCGTGCGCGTGTTCGACCTGGTGCCTGCCGCCGTGCAGGCCGCCGTTGATGCCGGTGCCACCGCCGCACATTCCGCGCTGGACACCCTGACCGACGCCGAGATCGTGATCTCGATGCTGCCGGCCAGCCGCCACGTCGAAGGCGTGTACCTGGGCGATGACGGCCTGCTCGGCGACATCCCGGGCGGCGCGCTGGTCATCGACTGCAGCACGATCGCCCCGGCCACCGCGCGCAAGGTGGCCGAAGCGGCCGCGGCGCGTGGCCTGCAGATGCTGGACGCGCCGGTCTCCGGCGGCACTGCCGGTGCACAGGCCGGCACGCTGACCTTCATTGTCGGTGGCGAGGCAGAGGCGCTCGAACGTGCGCGCCCGATCCTGCAGGCGATGGGCAAGAACATCTTCCACGTGGGCGCCAGCGGTGCAGGCCAGGTGGCCAAGCTGTGCAACAACATGGCGTTGGGCGTGATCATGGCCGTCACCGGCGAATCGATCGCCCTCGGTGTCGCGCACGGGCTGGACCCGAAGGTGCTGTCGCAGATGATGGCGGTCAGCACCGGCCGCAGCTGGGCCACCGAAGTGTGCAACCCGTGGCCCGGCGTGCTGGAAAACGCCCCGGCCTCGCGCGGCTACAGCGGCGGCTTCGGCAGCGACCTGATGCTCAAGGACATGGGCCTGGCGGTGGAAGCGGCGATGAGCGTCGGCGCCTCGATCCCGCTCGGCGAACTGGCCCGCAACCTGTACTCGATGAATCACCAGGCCGGCCGCGGCAAACTGGATTTCTCCAGCGTCGTGCAGCTGATCGCAAACGAAAAGTAACGGGTAGTGCCGGCCGCTGGCCGGCAACCGCATGAACCCAAACACGACCGGGTAGGCAACGACCGTTGGTCGTTGCCCGCCACACCAGACGCATCCCGTGGGCGCACCCACGGGATCCACCGCGGTGGGATGGGCGGTTGCCAGGCTATCCAGCCAGGCAGCCGCCCATTTTTTTACCCGTGCGTCAGGTGCCGCCCGTAGGCCGGCACGGCACCTGTGGCATCAGGCAACGGTCAGCGTCACGTCGATGTTGCCGCGGGTCGCGTTGGAGTACGGGCACACGATGTGCGCCTTCTGCACCAGCTCTTCCACCTGCTCGCGCGGCAGGCCCGGCACGCTGATCTCCAACGCCACTTCGATGCCGAAGCCGGTCGGGATCTGGCCGATGCCCACCTTGCCGGTGATCGCGGTCTCGGCCGGCAGCGCAACCTTGGCCTGGCCGGCCACGAACTTCAGCGCGCCCAGGAAGCAGGCCGAGTAGCCAGCGGCGAACAGCTGTTCCGGGTTGGTGCCCGGGCCGCCTGCGCCGCCCAGCTCGCGCGGGGTCGACAGCTGCACGTCCAGCACGTTGTCGGACGAGGTGGCGTGGCCTTCACGGCCGCCGGTAGCGGTGGCGGTGGCGGTGTACAGAACCTTTTCGATGGACATGGGAATCTCCTGTGGCGTGGAATGGGGTGGGCCAGATGGCAGGTGTACTTTGACCGGTCCAGGGGTACGTTGGGTTACATTTCGTCTGTCAAACTTGACCAGGAGTCCAGAATGGTCGATCGCCTCCAGTCCCTGCTGAGCCGTTTTGCGGTCAGCGCCGAAGTCTTCCACGCCGGTCCGCTGTGCGGCATCAACGACCTGCCCGCCGATGGCGAACGCGGCCAGCTGCACCTCATCCGCGAGGGCCTGGTCCGCGTCGAGCACGCCGACGGCAGCGTGCTGCAGATCGACCAGCCCAGCGTGCTGCTGTATCCGCGCCCGCTGGCGCATCGCTTTGTGACCGATCCCCAGCGCGGCGCCGACTTCGCCTGCGCCCACCTGCAGTTCGAAGGCGCCGGCAACAATCCGGTCGCCGCCGCGCTGCCGCCGGTCATCTGCCTGCCTTTGGACCAGCTTTACGGCGGTCAGCCCATCCTGTCGGTGTTGTTTGAAGAAGCCTTCGCCCAGCGCTGCGGCCGCCAGGCGTTGCTCGACCGCCTGTTTGAAGTGGTGTTGATCCAGATCCTGCGCGCGCTGATGGAAAGCGGCCAGTTGCGTGTGGGGCTGCTCGCCGGCATGGCCCATCCGCGCCTGCGCCATGCGCTGGTGGCCATGCACGAGGCACCGGCCGACGAATGGACGCTGGAATCGCTGGCCCAGCGTGCCGGCATGTCACGCAGCGCGTTCGCCGACAGCTTCCGCGACACCATCGGCAGCACCCCCGGCCACTACCTGCAGGGCTGGCGCACGCGGCTGGTGCAGCAGGCCTTGCGCAAGGGGCAGCCGCTCAAGCGCATCGCCATCGATGTGGGGTATGGCAGCGAAGCGGCGTTGTCGCGCGCGTTCAAGGCGCAGACCGGGCAGTCGCCGCGGCAGTGGAAAGAGGGCGTGCGTGCCGCGACTGATCCATCGTGACCGTGGCATCGGAAACATGCAGTGATGCATTGCCCGCCGGCCGCTCGCGATTTCACCTTCGGCGTCAGGGAGTTTCCACGGGCGCGCTTCCCTTTCGGAACGCGTAGCCCGTCAAGCCCCATTCGCCCCCTTCGCCGGCGGGCGGCGCTGCCCAGCGATAGTCCCACGTCTGGGTGGTGCCATCGGCAAATGTGCTTTTCACGCTGTAGGCATCGCCCGGGTTGCCCTTCGCACGCTGTCTGGCGCGCTGATGGAGGCAGGCGATCCGGGGACGTACTGCTTCCTCTCCACGACGACTGCGCCATTACGGGCCAGCGGGCGTCTGTCGGGCGAGTGCGCTGCGATCCACTCAAGGACGCGGGTACCTTCGGGATCGCCCGATACATACGTGTGGCTGGTAACGACGGTGGTGTGCGCGGCGGCACCGACATCTGCCGGCATGGCAAGCACGCCTGCGACGGACAAGCACAGGGCAAGCAGCCTGCCCGTTCCATGGTCGACCATATCTGCTCCTCGTGCGTCGCGCGCTGGGCTGCACGCGTTTTCAACCGTTCGACGTGAACGGTACCGAGGAGCTTAGTGGGTACGTGTCCGGTCGGCCAATCCGATGGCGGGATGGAAATCGACGTTCAGTACGGCAGTGACTATGCCTCGACAGGAGACGGTGTTGCTCCAAATGCGCGTGCACGACGGGCACACGTCAGATCGCCCACTCCCGATCGGTGGTGAACATGATCGTCAGCCACCGATCAGTGGACTCCTCGCCCAGCGCTTCGCCGATCTCATCGCGCAGCCGGTCCCACTCCACCAGCGCACGCGGCGGATCGTCGGCGCGCACCACGAAGAACAATTCGATCTGCTCGCCACGCCCCACCTTGGCCACGTAGCTGCGGTATTCCAGGAAACCGTGCCGGGCCACGATGTCGCGCGCCACGGCATCCACGTGCGCCTGCAGGTCCACCGGGGTGATCAGCAGGATGTCCGACAGCGCCTGGCGCACCGTGCCCAGCGGCGCCACCATCACGAACAGGCACACCACCAGCAGGATGGCCGGATCGATGTAGGGCACCAGCCAGGCCCAGTGCGTGCCGCCCAGCAGCCAGCCGCCGATGAAGGCGACCAGGTAGGCCGCCGACATGCTGGCCGAGACCACCCAGTTCTTGCCGTCCAGCGCGATGAACTCCGAGCCGATGCTGCGGTTGACGCGCCGGATGAACACCGCCAGCCCGATCTCGGCGATGATCGACAGCACCGCGAACAGGATCGCCGGCCCCAACGCGATCTCGCGCCCACCCGACATCAACGCATCCACCGCATTGACCGCCGCATACAACGCCGCGCCAATCATCAGCGTGCCGCTGACGCCCAGCACGATCGGTTCCAGGTGCCAGAAGCCCATGGTGAAGCGCTGGTTCAAGCGCGACTGCAGGGTGTCCACGTTGGTCGACATACTGATCAGCCGCACCACCAGCAGCGACAGCCAGGTCATCACCACGTCGATCAACCCGTAGATGCCGTCGAAGATGATCAGCGACGAGTTGGCCAGGAAGCCAAACACCACGGCGGCCGCCGCCATGGCCAGCGAGGCGGCGATGGACAGGCGCAGCACGCCTTGTTCGGTGGTGGGGTCGAACGGGCGTGGGCGGGAAGGGGACATTCTGTGTCTTGCGGTGCGGGGCGATGCATTCTCGCTTGAATTTGGGCGACAAGGACCAAGCGCACTGCAAACGCATTCAGGTGACTGCTTCCAGCGGCGGTTAACGCCATCGTGGCCTGAGAAGCGCGGCATGAGCTGCGCTTCTCAGTGGGACAAATTACCCCATGCCTGGGCATTCCAGAATGGGGATCGAGGTCGAAACACAGTGCTCAGCACCGCCACCGGCTGAAGTGCATGCTGTCCCCGTTTGCGTCCCAGAGAAACACCCTTCCCAAGGGTTGCTGCCACTACCCCCGCTGTCACCTGATCCGCCCCAGTCCCCGCCTATTCCACCGCCGCCATCGTTGGCGCCATTGGCGATATCATTTGCCGCTTCTTTCATGGTCTTGCCGCAGGGTTTGTGCATGTTCGTTTCAACAGGGGGCGCGCATGCTACTCCAAAAGCAGCGCACAGCTGAAGGGGCACTTTTACGTTGAGCTCTACGTCCCGAAGCGCAGATCCAAATTGCGATTGCAGTTCATCGCCGATGGTGCGCCAGTGAGCGGCGACCGTGTTTGCGGCGTTGACTTTAATGGGGGCGCTCATGAGAGCACTTACGGCACACGCAACTGCTGCCGCCGACGCGAGCAAAAGAAACGGAAAAGCAAGCTTGTACCGCATGACATACGCTCCTTCGGGCACCTTCCATGAGTACCTGACGCCGTCGGCGCCCTGACGGCGACTGGCGGGTAATGCGAATGAGTCGAAGCAGCGATCTCAGCGAGATGCAGGTGCGCCGCTCTTTGCGATTTCCGAAATTAGATCGTTCAATCCTGGGCGGCTATCGATTCCAAGTGGAGGCAGTCCATTTTTCTGCCGGTCCACCTCAATATTCGCAATAACCTGGTGCGCCATCAGGGTCGCGTACATCTCTTGCTGTGGCGTCAGCTTTGACCGGCCGTTGACCAATCCTGCCGGCCAACTGCCTCGTAACTCAGCTGCCTTTCGATAGGCTGAAGCTCGTACGGGGTCAGAAATGCCATCTACACCATCCTCATGAATCCGCGCGATGGTCTCTAGTGCGTAGATCGACCCAGACTGTGCAGAAGCAGCCAGAAACTCCATCGCTTCCGTGCGTCGGGAGGAGTCAAGAAGTGCTAGCTGTTCTGCGTCCAGGATCGCAGTGGGATCCAGTAGCTCGGCTTGCTCGAGTGGGCCTCTCGCACCTCGTCGAAGCAAAGCATCGCGGGCCGCTTCAGTTGAGGGATATCCATTGCGCACCAACCACGCCACGTCGGCTTCGGTCTTCGCGCCGGAAAGAGCATCCCCAATACGTGGGGAGGCACTTGAAGCGGAGCCCGATGAGCGACTAGCGATAGGCGCGCGCGCAACTGGAGCCTTGTCCGACCCCAGGCTGACGGGCTGCTCTGAAGAAGAACCAGCCGCATGGGATTGCTTCGCGTTGGGTAGCCCACGTGTTGTCCATGTAACAGCGGCTGCAATCAAAAGTGCGGCAACGCCAACGCCAACCACAACAGGTCTTGCTGACTTCATGTCCCCCCCATGTTGACTTCATGTCTAGTTCATAAATTTTTCGCAGTTCCTCGCACGTGTCAATGCCTGACGACATGCCCCTGCCTGCGGGCAACGTTCATTCCAAGCAGGTAAACTATTGATTGCGCTGGCAATGCCAGCAGTATCCGACGCTCCGCCCGATGACCCTGCCCGCCACCGACGCCGCCGCACGTTACGCCGCCTCCCTGCGCTTGTCCGTCGCCCCGATGATGGACTGGACGGACCGCCATTGCCGGGTGTTCCACCGGTTGCTGGCCCCGGGTGCGCGGCTGTACACCGAGATGGTGCACGCCAACGCGGTGATCCATGGCGACCGCGAACGCCTGCTCGGCTTTGATGGCAGCGAGCATCCGCTGGCCCTGCAGCTGGGGGGCAGCGATCCGGCCCTGCTCGCGCAGGCTGCCCGCATCGCCCAGGACTGGGGCTATGACGAGGTCAACCTCAACTGCGGCTGCCCGTCCGACCGGGTCCAGGCCGGGCGCTTCGGTGCCTGCCTGATGCGCGAGCCGGCCCTGGTGGCCGAGTGCGTGGCGGCCATGGTCGCGGCGGTGGACATCCCGGTCACGGTGAAGTGCCGCCTGGGCGTGGATGAAGATAACGACTACGAAACCTTCCGCAACTTCGTCGATCAGTCTGCCAACGCGGGCAGTGCGATGTTCATCGTGCACGCCCGCAATGCGTGGCTGAAGGGGCTGTCGCCGAAGGAAAACCGCGAAGTGCCGCCGCTGCGCTACGACTGGGCCCACCGGCTCAAGGCCGACCGCCCGGCGCTGCAGATCGTGCTCAACGGGGGCCTGGCCACCGTGGAGGCGGCGCAGGCGCAGCTGCCGGCGCTGGACGGGGTGATGCTGGGCCGCGCGGCCTACCACGACCCCTACGTGCTGCATCAGCTGGAGGCCGCCCAGACCGGTGCGCCCGTGCAGCCGCGCGAGGCACTGTTGCGCGCCATGCGCCCGTACATCGAGGCGCAGCTCGGCCGCGGCCTGGCCCTGAAGCACATCACCCGTCACCTGCTCGGCCTGTTCCACGGCCAGCCCGGGGGCCGCGCGTTCCGCCAGGTGCTCAGCGAGGGTTCGCACCGCGCGGGCGCCGATTGGGCGCTGATCGAGCAGGCGCTGGCGGTGACCCGCGCCCAGGCCGAACGCGTCGCCGCGTGAGGCGCGTCACCTTGTCGGCTTGACAAGGCACCCACTTTAGCCGCCAATGTTCACTTAGATGAACGGCGCCGAGGTGCGACCGGAAAAGTTCAGACCGGATTCACTGCGTAAAACCAAGAATTCGCTAAAGATTCGTAAAGCGCCGGCCCAGGTCGGCGGCTCCGATTCACAACTTTTGAACGTTTCGCTGTGCTCCGCTAGGATCAAACCGATGCTCTCCGTGACCCGCCAACGCCGTCTTGCCGTCCTCGCCCTGCTGGCGACGGGCGCCGCTGCCTCCATCGGCAGTGTGTCGGCGCAGGAACCGACCCCGGATCCGGCACGCGGTGAGGCCATGGTGCGGGCCGCACGCGGGGCAGCGCCGGAACGTTCGCTGTCCGACGCGGTCCGCCGCGTCCAGCGCACCACCGGCGGCCACATCCTGGGTGCCGAACGGGTGCCCTACGACGGCCGCGACATCAACCGGGTCAAATACATGGACGATCGTGGTCGGGTCCGCTACATGGACGACCCCGCGCCGGCGCGTTCACAGCCCCGCGCACCGCGATCGGATATGTCTTCACTACGCGGCGATAACCCCTGAACAGGGATAGTTGTCGTAATCAACTGTATTCCACTGGCCCCCGGCCATACCCAGGACACTAGGGAGAGTTCATGCGTATCCTTCTGGTCGAAGACGAAGCCCCGCTGCGGGAAACCCTGGCCGCCCGGCTCAAGCGCGAAGGTTTTGCCGTCGACGCTGCGCAGGACGGTGAGGAAGGTCTGTACATGGGCCGCGAAGTGCCGTTCGACGTTGGCATCATCGATCTCGGCCTGCCCAAGATGTCGGGCATGGAACTGATCAAGGCGCTGCGCGATGAGGGCAAGAAATTCCCCGTGCTGATCCTTACCGCACGCTCGAGCTGGCAGGACAAGGTCGAAGGGCTCAAGCAGGGCGCCGACGATTACCTGGTCAAGCCGTTCCATGTCGAGGAACTGCTGGCCCGCGTCAATGCGCTGCTGCGCCGTGCCGCTGGCTGGAGCAAGCCCACGCTGGAATGCGGGCCGGTTGCGCTGGATCTTGCCGCGCAGACGGTCAGCGTCAGCGGCAGCAACGTGGACCTCACCAGCTACGAGTACAAGGTGCTGGAATACCTGATGATGCATGCCGGTGAACTGGTCTCCAAGGCCGACCTCACCGAACACATCTACCAGCAGGATTTCGACCGCGACTCCAACGTGCTGGAAGTGTTCATCGGCCGCCTTCGCAAGAAGCTCGATGCCGACGGTGAACTCAAGCCGATCGAAACCGTGCGTGGCCGGGGCTACCGCTTCGCCATTCCGCGCAACGAGGGCTGAGCCGCTAGCCGGGCGAAGGGATGATGTCAGGCCGTCTGTGGTTCTTTAAACGCTGGCGGCCGCGCTCATTGCAGGCGCGCCAGCTGCTGGCCGCCTCGGTCGGCCTGGTCGCGTTTCTGGCCATCGCCGGCTACGCGCTGGATGCGGCCTTCGCCGACACCGCGCGCGCCAACCTGCGCGAGCGGCTGAAGAACTATGCCACCGCCTATGCGGCCGGCATCGACTTCACCCGCGACCGCTCGCTGTACATCCGCGAACAGCCGCCGGATCCACGTTTCGACGTGCCCGGCAGCGGTCTGTACCTGCAGGTGGTGATGCCCGGCGGCAAGGGCAACTCGATGTCCGCCGAAGGCCCGATGCTGCCCACCGTGGGCGGTGGCCTGCTGGCCCCGCGACAGGAGGTGTTCGAGGGCCCGCTGCCGATGATCCAGATCGATGGCAGCCAAGGCTCGGTGTACCGCTACGGGCTGGGCCTGGTGTGGGATGCCGACGCCGACCCGGCCACTGAATTCCCGTACACCATCTACGTGATGGAAGACTCGCGCGCGCTTGGCGCGCAGCTGCGCGTGTTCCGCGGCCGCGTCTGGTTCTGGATGGGCGGCGCCGGCTTGATCCTGCTGATGCTGCAGACGGTGATTCTGCAGTGGAGCCTGCGCCCGATGCGGCGCGTGATCACCGAGTTGACCAAGGTGCAGCGCGGCGAGACCGAGCGCATGAGCGAGCGCCATCCGCGCGAGCTGGAACCGCTGACCGACAGCATCAACGCCTTCATTGAAAGTGAGCGCGAGAATCTCGAGCGCCAGCGCAACACCCTGGCCGATCTTGCGCACAGCCTGAAAACACCCCTGGCGGTGCTGCGTACGCAGCTCGACAGCGGCGCGCAGGACCAGGACCTGCGCCAGGAGTTCGACGTGCAGCTGCGGCGCATGAACAACCTGGTGTCCTACCAGCTGGCGCGTGCGGCCTCGTCGGGGCACAAGTTGTTCTCGGCACCGCTGCCGATCGAGTCCAACGCCGAGGAAATCGTGCGCGGGCTGGAGAAGGTGTACGCCGGCAAGGGCGTGCTGTGCGAATTCGATATCGACGAAGGCGCGCGCTTCCACGGTGAGCCGGGCGACCTGCAGGAACTGCTCGGCAACCTGCTGGAAAACGCCTTCAAGTGGGCCAAGCGCCGCGTGCTGCTCACCGCCAAGCCGTTGCCGGCCCCGGGCGCACGCCGCGCCGGGCTGGTGCTGTCGGTGGACGACGACGGCCCGGGCATCGCCCCGGAAGACATCGCCAAGGTGCTGCAGCGTGGCGTCCGCGGCGACGAGCGTGTGCAGGGCCATGGCATCGGCCTTTCGATCGTGCAGGACCTGATCAAGGATTACCGCGGCGAACTGCAGGTCAAGCGCTCGCCCGAGCTGGGTGGTGCGCGGTTCGAAGTGAAGCTGCCGCCGGGGCCGTGATCGCCGCGCGGTTGCGAGCGATTACCGCGGGTGCCGGCAATGCATCGACCAACGGTCGATGCCTACTGGACATGGCCAACGCGCCAAGCACGGGGCCGGTACGAAAATCCCCCAACATCCCACGGTAGGTACCGACCGTTGGTCGGTACGAAAAACGATCAGCGCACCGCGGTAGGCACCGACCGTTGGTCGGTACCCGGCAATCCCGGCGAAGCCCCATAAAACCGACGCAGATGCGCGGCCACGCCCGGCATCTCCTGCGCCAACAGATCCGGCGCAGAAAAGTGGTATTCGGTCGCCACCGCGAAGAACTCTTCGGGCGCTTCCGCCGCATACGGGTCGATCAGCGTCTCCCGGCCACGGTCCACCTGGGCGCAGAACCTGTCATACGCCGCCTGGAAATCCTTCGCCCATTCGCGCTGCCAGTCGCGCGGCAGCGGCGGGGTGCCGTCGATCGCCCCATCGAGCGCATCGATCTTGTGCGCCATCTCATGCACGGCCACGCAGTAGCCCGCATGCGGATCGGCGATATCGGCCTGGATATCGGCCCAGGACAGAATCAGCGGACCGCTGTCCCACGATTCGCCAATCAGCTCGTCGTCCCACTGGTGCAGCACGCCGGCCGCGTCCACGTGGCTGCGCTGTACGCGGAACGCGTCCGGATACACGATCAGTTGCGACCAGCCGCGCAGGCCTACCTCGCCCAGTTCCAGCAGCGGCAGGCAGCACAGCGCGGCCAGCAGGACCGCATCGCTGTCATCCAGAACCAGGCCACCCACCGGGCTGATGGTTTTTTCATGCAGGAAGCGCACAGCCAGGCCGGCCAGTCGGTCGCGGCGTGGTGCGTCCAGCCCCTGCAGCCACGGGCCACGCTGGCAGCTGCGCTGCCACAGGACCGGATCAATCGCGCGCGGCGTGCGCCGCAGCCAACCCCACATACGTTCGATCAGCGGAACATGCCCGGCAGGAAGCTGTGCCACTTCGGCGCGCGCAGGCGCGGCAGGACGTCGTCGTCGCCGCCACCGCCACTACTGGTGCCGCTGGCCGCGCTCGGCTTCACGGCCGGTGCGCGTGCGGCAGGTGCCGCCGCCGGTGCGGTGCGCTCGCTTTCGGCCGGCGAATACACGCAGCCGCCCCGCCCCGTGCTGGTCAGCGCATCGGAAGCATGCGCGGCCAAGGGGGCCATCAGCAGGATCAGGCAATGGGCGAACGGGCGCATCGTCGACATCCGGAAGGGCGGGTCAGTCTTCGATTCTAGCCCGATTCAGGGCCGTGATTGGAACCCCGCCCGGCAGGCAAGCGGCGGGGCTTTCCCGCATACTTTTGCCGATCACCTGATGGAAGCTGCCGTGGACGACCGCCAACTGCTGGCCAAACTGGGCGCCGGGCGCCTGTCCGGCGACGCCCTGGCCCATGAGCTGGGCGTGACCCGGGCCGCGATTTGGAAGCGGATTCAAGGACTTAGAGCCGCCGGGGTCGAAGTGGAGGGGCGCGCGGGCGAAGGCTACGGCCTGACCCGGCCGATGGACCTGCTGGACGCCGATGCCATCCGCGCCCGCTTGCCGAAGGACGCCCAGGCCCTGGTGCGCGACCTGCAGGTGGCGTGGACGGTGGACTCCACCAACGCCGAATTGCTGCGGTGCAGCGCGCCTGAACAGGGCGTTCGCGTCCTGCTGGCCGAACGCCAGACCGGCGGCCGGGGTCGGCGCGGCCGCACCTGGGCCTCGCCGTTGGCCGCGCATGTGTACCTGTCGGTGCTGCGGCTGTTCTCTGGCGGGCTGGTGCGCCTGAGCGGCCTGAGCCTGGTGGCCGGCATCGCGGTGGCCGAAGCACTGCACGACCTGGGCTATGTGCAGGCGCGGCTGAAGTGGCCCAACGACCTGATGGTCGACGGGCGCAAGCTGGTGGGGCTGCTCGCCGAGGGCGGTGGCGAATATGCCGGGCCCGCGCGGGCGGTGATCGGTATCGGTATCAATGTGCACATGCCGGCCGCCTTCGCCGACCAGATCACCCAGCCCTGGATCGACCTGGACACGCTGGCCGGCGCGCCGGTGGACCGCAATACAGTGGTTGCGGCGGTGCTGGCGCGGCTGTTGCCCGCGCTGGAGACGTTTGATGCCGAAGGCCTGGCGCCGTTCCTGCCGCGCTATGCCGAACTGGATCTGCTGCGCGGCCAGACCGTGCGCGTCGAGCAGGGCGGGCAATGGCGCGAAGGTACCGCGCTGGGGTTGGCCGACGATGGCGCGCTGCGCGTGCGCATCGACGGCGTGGAGCAGCACGTGCATGCCGGCGAAGTCAGCGTGAGGGCGCAATGAGCGACTGGTTGTTCGACCTCGGCAATTCCCGGTTCAAATTCGCGCCGCTGCAGGGTGTGCGCGCCGGCGATGTGCAGGCCTGGCCGCACGGTGCCGAGACCATGCCCGCCGAGCAGTTGCAGGCATTGCCCAGTGGCGATGTGGCCTACGTGGCCAGCGTCGCCGCGCCTACCCTGACCCGCAGCATGCTGGCGATCCTGCAGGGCCGTTTCCGCGAGGTGCGGGTGGCCCGCACCCAGGCGCGCTGTGCGGGTGTGCAGGTGGCCTATGCCGACCCGGCGAAGTTCGGCGTGGACCGCTTCCTGGCGCTGCTGGCCGCCGCCGAGCGCGGCGAAGCGGTGGTGGTGGCCGGGGTGGGCACCGCGTTGACCATCGACCTGCTGGACGCCGACGGACTGCACCACGGCGGCCGCATCGCCGCATCGCCCACGACCATGCGCGAAGCGCTGCATGCGCGCGCGGTGCAGTTGCCGGCCACCGGCGGTGACTACAGCGAGTTCGCCAATGACACGGCCGACGCGCTCGCCTCCGGTTGCGACGGTGCAGCGGTGGCCCTGATTGAACGCAGCCGCGCACAGGCGACCCGGCTGCTGGGACACGTGCCGGCGCTGCTGGTGCATGGCGGCGGCGCGCCCGCGCTGATGCCGCTGCTGGAGGATGCGCACTACCAGCCTGCGCTGGTGCTCGACGGCCTGGCGCGCTGGGCCGTGCATCAGCCGGCAGGCACACGGTAGGATCGCCGCATGCTGACCCGTGCCCTGATCGTCGTGCTGGCCATCCTCAACCTGGGGGTGGCGTTGTGGTGGATGTTGCGGGGCGAACCGGCGCCTGCGCCGCCGCCGCCGACCACCGGCGTGGCCCAGTTGCAGCTGCTGCCCGCCCATGCCAACGCGCCCACGAGCACTGCCACTGCCGCTGCCGGCACGCCCGCTGCCGCGGCGCTGGATGACGTGACGCCGGCCCCCTTGCCGCCACCGCCAGCTGCTGCCCAGGCGCCGGCACCGGCCGCCGAATCACCCGCCGCCACGGCGGTGGCGCCTGCGCCCGCCGCCGCGCCGCCCGCGCCTGCGCCCGCAGCGGCCGCAGTCCAAGCTCCTGCCCCCGTGCCTACCGCGCCCGCCCAGTGCGTGAGCCTGGGCCCGTTCACCGACCGCGCCGCGGCCCAGGCCGCGCAGGCCAAAGCCGGCGGTACGCTGCGTGGCGCGCGCCTGCGTGAAGTGGCCGATGCCGGGGCCACCCGCTACCGGGTGGTGCTGCCCGCGGCCGCCAGCCGCGAAGACGCCCAGGCCACGGTCAAGCGCATCGTCGCCGCCGGGCTGAGCGATTACTACATCATCGCCAATGGGGAAGAGGCCAACGCCATTGCCCTGGGCCAGTACCGCAACCGCGAGGGCGCCGAACGCCGCATGGCCGCGCTGAGTGCCGCCGGCTTCAACGCCCGTCTGATCGCCAGCGGTGGCGACGGCAGCGCGCAATGGTGGCTGGACGCGACCCTGGCGCCCCCGGCCGATGCCAGCGTCGCCCGGCAGCGCAGCGGTGCAGCCCAGCAACGCTCGCTGGACTGCGCGCGGGTGCGTTAGAATTCCCGCGGGCCATGCCGCTTTAGCTCAGTTGGTAGAGCAACTGTCTTGTAAACAGTAGGTCATCCGTTCGATTCGGATAAGCGGCACCATCTTCCGATCCACTGGCATCCACGGATGTCCACGGTGCACAATCAACCCGCTGAAATAGCGGGTTTTTTTGTGCTTTTTTGTCCCCGGCCGTCCATGAGCATCCACCCAGACTGGGGGTGCAATTGGGGGTACATGGGGAATCAAGCAAGATGGATAGGAGGATGTACCCCCAATGGCCCATAAGTCGTTGACGGATATGGCTGCAAGGAATGCGAAGGGCAAGGAGAAGCCCTACAAGCTTGCAGCAGGAGCAGGGCTCTACCTGCAGGTCATGCCCAATGCGAATCGCTACTGGCGAATGAAGTACCGCCATGCGGGCAAGGAGAAGTTGCTCTCCATCGGGGTCTACCCGGAGGTGACCCTGAAGGAGGCATGTGACAAGCGCGACGCCGCGCGCGCGCAGCTGAGAGACGGCAAGGATCCGTCCGAGGAGAAGCAGCTGGGCAAGCTCAAGGCCCAGCTGTCGGTAGATGGTCGCTTCGGAGCTGTGGCCCTTGAGTGGCTTGAGACAAAGGGGGATCTGGCAGAAAGCACACGGTCCAAGGCCAAGTGGATGCTTGAGACATACGCGTTCCCATGGCTGGGCAAGCGCGCAATCGAGGACATCAGCACCGCAGAGGTTCTGTCAGTTCTGCGCCGGCTTGAGGCACAGGACAAGATTGAGTCGACCCAACGACTGCGCCAGATCTGCGGCCAGGTGTTTCGCTACGCAGTGGCAACCGGTCGGCTTGATCGGGACCCTACTGCAGCCCTGCGAGGGGCGTTGAAGACCGCAAAGAACCGTCACTACGCCTCGATCACAGATCCAGCAAAGATTGGAGAGCTACTGCGGGCGATTGACGGATATTCGGGACAGCTTACGACCCTGTGCGCCCTCAGATTCGCGCCGCTGGTGTTCGCCCGCCCAGGCGAATTGAGGAAGGCGGAGTGGGGGGCGGTGAGCGGCCGCCGTGTCCACAGGGGTGATAGTTCGATTCGTCGCTATCGTACGGAAAAGAGTCAGGTGCTACTGCTTCTGTGGCTCGGGGCAGCTGGCGGTGCCTTTGTCGGTTGGATGCGCACTTCATCGCAAAGTGAACCCTGGTGGGTCGTTCCAATGGGGGCGCTTGCCGCTGCAGTGCTGCTGGGCGTGGTAGGTGGGCCAATGGCTTGGCAGCGTGTGGAGTTGGACGAGGCGGCAGGTACCCTGAGATATCACAACTTTGGCACCTTGCATCGCTGGCACACCGTCATGCTGAGTGAAGTGGACGAGATCGTGTACGACGACTTCATGTACAAGCGAGGCACCCTCGTGTCAGCCGTCTATCTGGTCATGCGCGAAGGCTATCCACGGCGCCTTCGACTGATCGACAACCGGTTCGGACCAAAAGGCCGTGTCTCGCCGATGATTCGCCAGATTGCCCGGGCAACGGTGACAGCGCAGCCACATGTGCGGATCAGCCCTAATCTCCTGCGCCGGTGACGCTTGGAGCGATGTTCCCCCTCGGCGCCCACCACTCCACCTATTCGCCAAACCTTGGCAGGCCAGCATCATCTCTTCGCTGGCACCTTCGCCGAGGTCGCCTGTTCCTCGCCATCCGCCCGTACCTGGTCGTTGGCGTGGTGAAGTTCCAGCATTGCCATCCGCCCTGCCGCCGCGCGGAAGAAGCCTGTTGTGACTGCCCGCGCTCATTGGCGCAGGCATCGCCCCCGCATGGTATGACAAGTTCAGCGGATTGAAGAATCGAGCTTTTCGGCCTCAACGACCAGTGTGATCTAAGCTGCATTGGCTGTTTGCGCACTGGCGGTCGCTACTACAGATCCGTCCACGCTGATTGCATGACTTGGAAGTCGAATCGAATTGGATAGAAGGACTTCTGGCTCCGCTCTCACATTAACCGTGGTGTGCAGGCAAGTGTCTCTGACAGATCGTCTGATAGCTTGATGCTGCGGGCAATCACATTGCAAACCTCGATCTCGGAACGAAGCTCCACGCCTTTTCGCGTTCGCCTCACAGCGGTGAGTGAAAGCGCACCGCCGCTTTGCTCAAGATAGCAAAGCCTTGCGTGGCTGAGCATATTTCTGTCCTCGATGAGCTTAGTTTCCGAAATCTCTGAGATCACATTCCGTAGATGGCTGAACTCATCTTCAAGCGGGAGATTTGCTCTGAGGTCGGAGCAAACCTCAGTCAATGTGATGCTATCGAGGTGCTTGCCAGACAAGTTCTTGGGCCTCTCGTTCTGAGTAGACCAAGTTATCCCCAGCACAGATTCGTAGACGGAGAAGAGCATCATGTCTATGAAGTTCATCTCGATGAAGAACCTCCCAAGAGCCATAGATAGCCTAGAAAGGCGTTCGTTCTGCTGCCATGTGGTAGAGGGGGGGGGCGGTCTCTCATCGAAAACAGCTCCCTCCTTGAGCAACTCTCGGATGACTTTGGATAGATGCTCAGAGATCTCCATGAGCTTCAGAGCTCCCTCCTGGACATCACTACATCGGACGACTTTTTGCTCCTGAAGCAGATCGCCTGACTCATTCCGCAGAGCCCTACTTACGACTACGTATCCTCCAGGTCCATTGCGTGCCGCGTTCGCGGCTAGGAAGCCGTGGGAGAGAGTATTGCGCACATCGACCTGGGACCTCGCTTTTTCCAATTGCTGGCTGACGCTAGTCCAACGATCAGACTGTGCAGATGCGTTCAGTCGATTCAGCTTGGAAGTAACCTTGTCAATGCGTCTCTCAAGAGGATGGTGTAGCCAGCTGGCGCTAGGCGCGCTCATCTGGCGTTTGGACCCAGCGTAGCCGCCACCAATTGCAGAGATGGCGGAGTTGATCTCGTCGATTGAAATCTCTAGACGCGAAAATCTCTCGAAGAACTGAGCTACAGCAATAGACCATTGCGTCCGGTTGAGTGTTCCCATTCTCAAGCGGTCTTCCATGATTGGTTCCAAGAAGGTATTCGAAGGAGACAATTCTCGCTCATGCCCGCCGTGCAATTCTAGACATGCCTAACTTGCTGAATTAGATGGATCATGGGTCCAAACGGGTGCCGGTGTGAGTAGTCGCCTAGCAGGCCATTTTTTTCTGGAATTCGAGTCGTCCGGCGTGATCTAGCCCGTGCTCTCTTTGGGCAGCTCGCGAGAATGGCAGTCGACGGCGATAGCCGCCGACTGCAAACCTAGATCAGTACAGCACCCACGCATCTCGCCTTGCATGGCCGGTACCAAGACGATAAGCGTCGGCGTTTATGTTGCACCACGCTCCTTCCGCTAAGGGGCGGCGCGCGTAGAGCTTGCCATCAGTACCCTTCACAACTGTCTCGCCGGGCTTATAGCTGCCAATACCATCGGGATACACGTAGTCGTGGTCACCCACCGGCGGCGGATCAATCGGACCAGTTCAAGGAGCTTTGGTTTCAAGTTGGGAGCGATTGCCGGGCTTGAGATACACGCGATTTTCGGTGGCCGACGCTACCCGCTCATAGAGGGACTAGTGATGAAATCAGCAAAGAAGCTCGCCCAGCGTGTAAGGAGTGCATGGATGGTTGCCCGCGGCAGGAGGCTTGGTCGTCTCAGCGCCAATCAGGCCTAGCCGCCGCTGGACAAAAATCTCCTTAGAAATGAAGGCGCCGAACGATCTGGCCTGACTGGCTGCGTCGAGACGAGCCTAAAACTGCACCAAGATCGCCGCCGCAAACCATCGTCGCCATGCAAGGAGAGCGATGCCCTCGCGGGTCTCTTGAAGCCCAATAAAGACGGGGGTAGACGTTGATGAAGCCCTTCTCCAGAGTAGACCCGCTTGACCGAACTCAATGCGTAGTCACGGAGGCAGCTGCAAGGCTGCGGGACGACAGGGCAATCGCCAGGGCGCTTCGGATACTGGAGCGTGCGGCGCACTTCGGTGGTCCACACTACATTGCCAGCTAAGGCGATCATTTCGCGACAGCCCTTGGTCTCGGGGGACGAAAAGCCGTCGGTTTGAGACGGAATTGGACGCATATGATTCGAAATGCACTGTCTGTGCGACGAAAATCGCGTATATTGAGCCCGCCTTGGCACAGGTCGGCTTGCACGTGGAATTTCTATCTGAAGTACTAAAGATCCTCGATGGCGCCTTGAAGGCTAATGCCACGATGGCATCCAGCTACGCGGGGCTTCTGGCTGAAAAGCTGGAGTCAGCCGGCGAGCGAGAGCAGGCGAGCTTGGTGCGACAGCGGCTGATCCGCGCCCCGAAGGCGCTGGCCAGTGCTCAGGATGCTGCCTCACCTGGTGGCACTGGGCAGCTGCCCGTGGACGGCGAGAGCCGACTTCACACGATTGATTACAGTAGGTCGTCTCCCGCAGATGTCTTTCTGGCCCTGCCAACTGGTGTGGAGCGCCGGGTTGAGGACTTGCTTGACGCGTCCCGTCACTACGACGTTCTCGCAAGAGCTGGGGCCGCCGTGCCGCCTCGTTTGCTCATCTACGGGCCGCCTGGAACCGGAAAGACCCAGACGGCCCACTGGATTGCTGCAAAGCTGGGGTTGCCGCTCCTGACCGTACGGTGCGATACGCTGATAAGTAGCCTGTTGGGGCAGACCAGCAAGAATCTGCGCCGTGTATTTGAGTACGCCCAGAGCGGTCCGGCGGTCCTCTTCCTCGACGAGGTAGATGCTTTAGCATCTGCGCGGGGAAGCGAGCGGGATGTGGGCGAGTTGCAGCGAGTTGTAGTTTCACTGCTGCAGAACATCGACGCGCTTGAGCCGAGCACAGTAGTCGTTGCGGCAACCAATCACGAGCGCTTGCTTGATCCGGCGGTATGGAGACGGTTCGCTTTTCAACTGCCGATGCCGTTGCCGGACGCGAAATTGCGCGAGGATCTTTGGCGACGATACCTTACCAACTTCACCTCCTCTACATTGGACCTGGATGCGCTTGCGCGCCGATCCGCTGGCGCTACAGGTTCTCTAATTGAACAGGTCTGCTTGGATGCAAAGCGCCACGCTGTACTCGCTCGCCTGCCGACAGTCGATGAGGGGGAGACCCATCGTCGACTGGCATTGGCCATGGCGCTTATGCAAGGTAATAGCCTGACATCGATAGATGATGAAGTCCGCTGGCTACGCAATTGGGATGCGCGCCGTTTTTCTGTGAGAGAACTCGCGCGGCACTACGGCGTGACTACGAGAAAAATCAACAACATACTCAAGGAGCATAAGGAAGATGCCGCGCGATACGAAGGCGACGAGGCTGCCCAAGCCCCGACGTGACAATCCGTTCTTCCACGTTCCTTTCTCGCCCGGTGACGTTTTTGGCACGGAGGTGGCCGGCGGAGGGGGCAGGGAGTTCTGTGAGGTAGACGATGCCTATCGGGCGCGTCTGAATGAGACGGTCCTTGCCGCAGGAGAGATCGTTGCCGCCAATGCGACTCGCTATCCTGGGATCCCCACTGTTCTGACACTGCGCCTCCGGCCGGAGGCGATTGCCAAGAGCCATCGTCCTCTGGCGCTGGCCGCGGAAGCGGACATGAGTGTCATCGGCCACGCCGGGATGCAGGAGATGCTCGTAGAGGCGACGCCAAGCAAGATGGTGCTTCTTAGGCATGCAGTCTCCTCCCGTAACACCAAGGCAATCCGTGCGAATCTGAGCGCGGTCAGTGAGGTTGAACCGTGGACGGCTCAGTCAAGGCTGCCCACCTCACTTAAAACAGCGTCCTCTGCGGTTGTCCGAAATCGCCTGCGTGCGAATGGCCGCATCTGGATCAAGCTCTTCAAGTATCAGGATCCGCAGATTCAAGCAGCGGTAGTCGCGGCGCTCGACGCAGAGCTCAACGCCGGAAATGCTACAGGCTTTGTTCTGGACCAGATCAAGGGGCCTCCGATCTACGTGGTCGATGCCGGCGGAACACTGTCCGACGAAACGCTCGACGCGGTTATTTCATTCCCGGGAGTGAGATCGGTCCAGCCTGAGCCAAAGGCATCCGTGGAACCGGACGGATATGTTTCCGTGTCCCCCTCAGGAAGCACGTTTGAACGAGAACCATCTCAGGACGCTCCTATCGTAGGCGTCTTCGATACCGGTGTTCACCCCGCAGCAACGCTACTTGCACCGTGGGTGTCCTCAACCGAGACCTTCGTAACTAGTGTAGATACCAACTACGAGCACGGTACGATGGTCGCCTCTCTGATCGCCGACGCGCGTGGACTGAACGAGCAGCATGCTCAAATCCCTTCCACCGGTTGCCGTGTGCACGACGTGTGTGGGCTGGAGTCTACAAGTGCGAATGTCGGTGACCTTATTCAACGGCTGCGATCAGCATTGATCAATCGACCCGACATCCGGGTCTGGAACCTGTCACTGGGCTCATCAACTGGCATCGGAGACACAGGATTCAGTGAGTTCGCTCAAGAGCTCGACGCGCTGAGCGACAGGCACAACGTTCTATTCGTAGTTGCCGCGGGGAACTACCTCGACTTGCCCCATCGCGGCTGGCCCTGTGCTGGAGGCTTGGCAGACCGGATATCGAGCCCGGCAGACTCAATCCGGTCCCTCACAGTTGGCGCCGTAGCACATCTGGAGAGCCCTGCATCCTTCGTCGCTATCGGTGAGCCGGCCAACTATAGTCGTCGCGGCCCAGGTCCAGTCTTTACGCCAAAACCTGACATCGTGCACGTGGGCGGAGGGCTTGAGTCGCCTTGGACAGCCGGCGCGCTAGGAATCAAGGTCTTGGCGCCGAACAATGGGGTTCTAAGGAACGTAGGCACAAGCTTTGCGGCCCCTCTTGTCTCGGCAATGGCCGCACAGACCTGGAATGCACTAGGTCACGGTGGACGTCAGCACGGACTTGTTCCTTCCCCTGCCCTGATCAAGGCGCTACTTATTCACAGTGCCGAGCTCTCCTCGCCAGTGCGACCGCCGGAGGAGCGCCGCTACTTCGGCGCGGGAGTGCCCAGTGACCCATTGGCAGTTCTCTATGACAGCTCAAACAGCTTCACACTTGTATTTGAGGTCGACCTGATCACGGGAACTAAGTGGCGAAAGGATCGGTACCCGATTCCTGCATCAATGTTGGTCGCCGGCAAGTTGACCGGTGAAGTGGTCATAACTGCGGTCTACTCGCCTCCGGTCGATGCTTCTGCAGGAGCGGAGTACGTTAGAGCGAACCTTGAAGTTGGCTTCGGCACACTAGAGCCTGATGAAGACGGGGCCCTACAGTTCCGAGGACGCGCGCCCATGAAATGGGAACAGGGTAGCGACGGCTTGGAGAGCGCGCAGGTCGAGCACGGTGGGAAGTGGTCCCCAGTGAAGAGCCATCGAAAGGTCTTCTCAGGAGTGAGTGGTTCGAACTGGACGCTTCAGGCAAGCATGATGCGGCGGGCGAATGAGCCACCGGCGCAGGATCCAATGCGCGCAGTGATAATTGTCACTCTTCGCTCCCTCAGTGACAGCGCAGACATCTACAACGAGGGAGCGCGCGCGCTTGCATCGGCGAACTGGCTTACTCAGCAGCTCCCACTCACTGTCCCGATCAACGTCACCTCCTGATTTGCTCAGGCGCTCCACGCATCGGCGACACCGAACGCCTCCACAGCCGCCGTAAGAACAGGATACAAGGATGAGCTTCAATGAACGTGCGTAATCGAGAGCTAAGAAGGCCTGCATCCAAAGCTCCCTCTGCTATCTCCATTGATGACCTTGTAGGCGACGAACGGCTCGGAAGATTGTTCTCTGGCGAAGATCTGCACTGCGCACTGCAACTTTGGGTTCTTCAGATCAGGCACTCAGGTTCGGTCGAGAACCGCGTTCTCTATGGCCGGCTGCTGCCATATACCTACTCAAATGCGAAATGGTCGGCAAGTGACAGGGATAAGTTCCAATCACCTGCGGGTATCCAGGCGCAGGTGGTCCGTCTGAACCTCTATGTGCAGAGCTCTAGCTGTGCTGAGCTGCTGAGATTGTTGGCCTCTGGCAAGACCATCAACAGTATTAGCGAGATCCTTGAGCTGGATCTAAGCCCAGAGCTTGCGGTGAGAATTGGGGATGTCTCTTTGGGTCACCAGGCTCTGGTCTATCGACCCGTGGCCTTCTTGGCCAATCGCGACTCGCACATGCCGGGAACTTTAAGCCCGCATGGTCGTGCTAGTGCATTGAGTGCTTCTATCACCAGGATTGACAAGCCGGGTCTCTTTCTTGTTGACGGAGAGTGCGTACCAGAGCTGATCGCTCTGGCTGTTAGTCGGATGAGCGAGGATACGGGCTTGGACTTCGCACGTCCTGACAACGTCCGGTTTGGAGATCTGGAGCTGCTCGCGTTTCCGGCGCTGGGCGACCAAGATAGAAGCCTTCTCGACGTGCAGTGGGTAGATGAGCGGAGGGGGCTGGCCGTCCGGTTTGATCCAGCGCAGCTCAGTGGGGTTGCCACTGTCAGGTTCCGGGTATCCCTGGAGGACGCTGGCAATGTCATGCACGCAGCTACAGCTAAGGCGTCTTTGGATGATGAGGGAAAATACTCTTATACGTTCGCCATCACCAACCATCTTAGTGAGCAGAACGATACTGTTGATGTCGAAGTCTACTGGGCGAAGTCTGGACGACCAGATGAGGAAGTCCTTTGCTGCCGTTGGCGATGCTGCTTCATCCGCGAGATCGCGCTCAGAGGTGGCATAGTTGGATCGAGCCATAGCGTAATCAAATCTGATTGGCTGCAAAAGACTGTGCGGCGCGAGGACCACAGGGCGCGCGCGGATAGCGTTATGACAGTCAGTCGCCGGGCTTCGGCGTTCAATGACACCATCCGTGGTCGAACTGCGGATCCTTGGGTTTCGATCAATAGAGAGATGTCCGAACTGTTCTCAAAGGTCTTCCCTGCTGCGTCGGAGGGTGGGTTCTTTGAGCGATCAGGTATCGGCGACAAGGCGGGGCGCCTGGAATTCGCAGAGTGGTTCAAGAAGCTGCTAGCAACGTACAGTGATCACGAGGTTGTCATCTTTGATCCGTTCTTCGATACAGCTGGTCTTGATCTGATCTTGGTTTCTGCCAGCGGGAACTCCGACTATCTCGTATTCACTTCCCTGCCGAAGCAGAAGAAGCCGGCTGAAGGAGGCGAGGAGATGATGGAGGAGCCCGCGGTCGACGAGGCCGATGAGGCTAGTGGTGACGAGGCACACGCCTCGGATGCGTCCGAGCCGGACGCACCTTCGAGGGTGCAGAACCTTGTGACAAGTTGCGAAAGCAGCCGGGAGCTAATCGCAGATGTGAAACTGCGAATCTTCGGTATGGCGGCAAAGCGCCTACACGATCGATACATTCTCGTCGTGGGGCGCGATGGCATTCCTGTTGCAGGATTCAACCTTTCCAATTCAATGCAGGCAGCTGCCCAGTACCATCCGCTGCTGGTGACACCAATCCCCGCCGATCTCTTGCCCAAGGTGAATAGGTACAAGCAGGGCCTTGTTCGAGAGGCGCAAGCGGCGAGCGAATCGCAGCTGCAGAGCTCAAGCATGAGGCTGATCTTTGAGCCTGGCCCCTCTCCAGCAGTTGCGGCAGCATCCTACGAGCCGCTTCAGATCCTCGACCACGATCGCGCGGGGGATGTAATTAGCGCATGGGTGGGTAACACTTCACTCAGCGGATTAAGCGGTGACCAGTTGATTGGTCGAATGAAGGGTGCCGCGTTGATCGTGGATGAAAGGATCCAACTGCCTGATTCAGCGGGAGTTATCAGGTGCGTCGAGGCTCTGGGGGGGGACTACTCTGGGTTCAGCGGTATCTGGGAGGTGCTCGCCTGGTTGATGGCGCATTCACCAGCTGGTGACGAGGAATTGCCCGAGATTGGCGAGCAGCCCGGGTTGTTGCAGTTCCTCGTGGGGCATCTGCAGAGTGCTGTTCTCCTCGATCCTCAAGAGGTGGAGTCCGAAATCGCAGCAACGGATGCTAGCTTGATTCCCAGGTCCTTGGGCGACCTACTACGTACGCCATATCGCGCAGAGGAGCTGGTGCATTACACGCGCCTGCGGCCCTTGGGCTGGACAGAGTATTACGCGATCAAGCTGCTTTGGGCGCATGATGCTCAGGCCCTGCTAACGCTGTTCGAAGGCTGGCTGGAACATCTGAAGCAGCCAGGTTCGGCTACAGGGGCTGTCCGGATCGCGGCTATGAATCAGGCAGTTAGCAATATGTCTTGGTCAGTTCAGCTTGGACTGAATGACGCTCACCGGGAGAAGTTGCTTGCCAGCCAAGTCGGTTTCTTGAGGTGGATGGGCGTGGCGGGACTTTTCAAGCTCCTAAAAGAACCCGACGGCTTACAAAAGATGTTGAAGGAATTGGCTGTTCTTACTCCCCTCGAGAAAGTTCAAGTTCTTGGCGCATTCATCCAATGGTCATCAGCCGGTAGGCACGGCGAAGTTCCGCGCACAGGTCTGGTTGATGCACTCCATGGTTTGCTTCCCGCGATGATCTCAGCAGATGACCTCCGTACTGTTGTGGATTCCATGAGAGGTCATATGGGGAGCTTGGCCTGGGCGGAGCCTTGGCTGTTTGATGATGTGGTGCTCCCTTTGCTACAGAAGAAGCGAGCGAAGTACGATGACGCCGCTAGCATCTGGCAGAAGGAGGTAAAGTCCATGCTCGATCCTTTGAGATCCGGCGCGTCTCGACTATTTGATGCTTCTCGGGAGGGTCGAACCTTGAACGTACTGGCCTTCCTGTTTGCCAACAGTGAAGCGAAGACGCAGGCTTCCATCCTCAAAGAGTTGGAACGCGTTCTTGGAAGATGTCGGCGTGTCATCCAGCAGCCGCTCGCGAGTACCTCGTCTTGGTCGGCGTGGGACGATGCCATGGCGGTCTCAATGTGGCTCCTGGCCTTTTGCAGGTGTGCCGAGCTCTACCAGACGCGGGGCGGTAGCGTGAACTCAGGTTTGACCGACTTCAGCGACCGAGTCCAACGACTGACGGGGCCTCGTTCTGAGCTGGAGTGGCGAGCAGGATCCAGCGTGGGCAGACGTGAGCTTCTTGAATTCATCGATCATGCTGAGAGGTTGCTCGCGAATGAGTGCTTAGTCTGAGCGCTATGTCATAACCGGTGTCCTCTGACTTTCAACTAATATCCTAGTCAACGATATGTCCATCTTCCCACTCATTCTCAATCGCGTTTTGGATACGTCGCGTAGGGTGGGAAATAGTGTGCAAAGGCCCAAGGCTGGCATGCCATGAGCACCGTCAGTGCTTTAATTCACTCCGACCAACTACTCGTCGCGGTTGATATTCTTGCTGAAGATGCGAGCTCGGGCGCCACCTCTGCTGGAGCCAAGATGCTGCTGATTACTCGGCACAATCTGGTGCTCGCGACGCGAGGATCAACGCAGTTCTTTCTTGGAATCTAAGAGCTTTCACTACAGGCTAGCTTCCGAGCCGATTTCACGATGGAGCAGCTGACTAGGGAGTTGGGCTTGGTGATAGATCAACTCTAGCCGAACTACGAGCGCGCTGCTCTGGGCGCCGGGCTACCGGTCTCCATCTCTCACACAGAGTTGGTCCTAGATGGACGGTGGGACGCGCTGCTCTAAGCCAAGTACGTGGCGACAATACGGGGGGGCGTGTTTAGAACGCGGCGCCTATTTCTTTGGCCGAGGAAAGGGTCTCAATATTCCGTCAATCTGATTGCGCGTCCATTGGAAAATGACGCAACTTGATCGGTGAACTAGCCAGTATTAGGATGATGACGTATCAAGCTGGAGATTGCTGGGGCAGTATGTAGTGTAGCTAGGGCCGCAGCTTCGACATTCAACTGGTCTAGAAAAATTTAGGGGGATGCTGTGGCGCTCTACTTTTTAGACTACGATCTGCGCAAGACACGTAACTATCAGCCGCTCTACGACGAGCTAGCCAATTTCATGGCTGTTAGGGTTCTTGAGTCGTCGTGGTGCTTCAATAGATTCAACACGTCGGCAACAGGTCTTCGCGACTACTTCAAGCAGTTCATCGACTCTGACGACGGCTTGAGCGTCGTGGAGGTCACTGGTTGGGCTACCCGCAATGCACTGGGCACACCAAAGGATCTTTGAGGGGCGTCATGGCGCCCAATCAAGCGCAAGAGTTGTTCTCGGCGTATTGCAAGAAGGTCTGCGTGTGTAGAGCGTTTCCTTGCATTGGCGATGAAGATGCGAAGCTGTTACAGCTCCGGCTCATGAGCCACCGTTCGGTAGACTCCGGCTAGACGCTTGGTCTGCTCACGCACTTCAGCGGTACTGGTGTATCCCATCTCTTTAACGAGTCCAGATACTCCCAGCAGCATCCATGCAGTCCAGCGGCTTAAGTCGACAACATCTTTGTAAGTGACCTTGTCGTGCTGCGCGCCGTGTACGGCATCGCACCGCAGCTCATAGAGGCTGACCAAGCGGGCAGCGACCTGGCTGAAATTCTCCGGCTTCTCTTGCTGGACGCCGGCTACCAGGATGGAGGTCACTCCGTCGCTGACAGTCTTTGTGATGACACCTCTGTCGCCAGAGAAGATTACCTCTGCACAACTCCAGTACTTGATGAGTTGCATCACACGTAGAGAGTCCTGCTGCGCATCGGAGAACCAAAAGAAGCCCCGAAGCAGCGCCTCTTCAATCTCTGACAGGTTGTCCCTTGCGGCTAGGCCTAGTGCATGTACTACATACGGCGTGTTCTGCAAAAAGTCAGCCATCTCGGCATCAACGCGTAAGCTCTGGTGCTCGGTGGATGCGCATGACCATTGAATTCCGCCGCTCTCGTCATCCCAGGATATGCCCCGGCGGGAACTACGCATTCCTGCGACACTCACTTCGGCCGTGATCCGAAAGGGAGTGGCCCCTTCGGCGAAGCAAACGGCAGTTACGACCATCATGACGCCGATCACAACCTCGACTCGATATTTGAACTCCTGCCGAGCGAAGGCCTCAGATCCGTATATGGACCCTATCAAGCATGGACCGCTGCCAATCATGTCCTCGATTAATGTATCCCCAATCCTAGCCCCTCTCTGCTTCAGGGATTGCTCGCTAGGGTGCTCCAGAGTGAGGCAGCCTAGAGAGATTGAAGCCACCTTTTCCAGCAACAGCCCGTGGACTGGGGAGGCGTGCCAGTAGGTACGCCGAGAGGCCTGCAGGCGCTCAGTAACCAGCTTGACAATACTGTCAACGCTTTCTGGAGTACTACCTTCGCCAAGCAGCACTTGAACGATCGCTCGGAACGCATTTGCGGTGTCCGCCGGGGTAGTGAAAGCGACCAGCACTTCGCTCTTAAGTGATGCGCTAATTGCTTCGAATGCTGCCATTCCCCGCTCTGTGAGGAGGACAGTACGGTCGCCTGGGAAGCGGAACTCGTACCGCAATCGTCTCGCACCTAGGCGGCTAGCAGCTCTAAACGAATACGGCTCGACACCTTTGCGGCCGAAGAGGGTAGAAAGGTGGTGATCCAATGTTCTCAGCTGCTTGGCACTAAACGGCATACCTGCCTCATGATAGACGCCTGACGGGACTCGTCGGCCTCGGGCTTAACCGTATCCCGTCGGTTGATCAAAAGTAAGGTCTTGCAGGGTGGTGGCACGGGCGCCTTCGGAAGTCGCCGGCCATTGCGCTTCGTGGCCGATGGTGGATGGCTTCCTACGCTGTCCGCGCTAGCCATGCATGGATGCGTTGTGCAAGCATTGGTAGCATCGCTGAAGCAGAGGAGAAGATGCGAACTAGCGAGCGCAAACGGGTAATCGTCATTGGTGCGGGAATCGTTGGTGCGTCGGTGGCGTATCACTTGGCCAGCAAGGGAGCGCTCGTGACGATTGTCGGTGCCGATAGCGTCGCGAGCGGGGTGACGGGCACCTCGTTCGCTTGGATCAACACTACCCAGCCTCCTGCCGATCCCATTGCACTGCTGCGGAGCACAGCCATCGATGACTACCGCCGGCTGGAAGCGGAGGTTCAAGAATTGGACGTTCTGTGGAGTGGATCACTTGGCTACACCTCATCCGCGCTGGATGCGCATGAGCGCAGGCACAGCTCTACAGCTCAACTAGTTACGCGCTCTGAGATAGCCAGGCTTGAGCCCGGCTTCAGAGATCCGCCGGAATATGGGGTGCACGAACCGGAGCAAGGTGCGATCGACGCCGTTGCGGCAACTCATGCCTTGGTCAAAGCTGCAGTCAGTCATGGCACTAAAGTATTGACCGGGGCTAATGTCATAGGATTCTTGACCTCCGAATCGAGGGTGAATGGCGTTGAGACCACCGCCGGTCGTATAGAGGCCGAAGTGGTGGTCTGCGCCGCAGGCACTGGCACCGCTGCACTTGTGCAGATGCTCGGGAAGACACTCCCGATTGACGCTTCGCCCGCGATCTACATCCGCTATGAGATGCAACCCAAATTCGTGGATTCCATCATCTCTGGTCCTGATTTTGAGATCAGACAGAGCCCCGATGGAGTACTCTTCGCTACTGAGGACTTCCTTCATGGCTCTGACCAAAATTCACCAGAAGCACTCGCGTTGCGAACAGCCGAAGCTATCAGATGTCACTTCGATGTTGTTGGCACTCCGCGAGCTGAAGTTGCCTGCACGGGATTGCGTCCGATCGCTGCCGACGGCCTGCCTATCATTGGATTTTTGCCAAGCCACTCGCGCGTCTATGTCTGCACGATGCATCCTGGGGTAACGCTGGCTGCAGTAGTTGGGCGCCTCGCCAGTGAAGAGATAGTGGATGCAACGCAAGCCGAGGCGTTGCAGCCGTGCCGCCCGGAACGTTTCCTTGGTAACGAGTCTGCCTCCAATGAAGCGGGATTCCGTGGATAGGGCGTCCACTTTCGTCCACGAGCTTCCACTCCGCATGGGGGTACTTTTTTGGGGGGGTAGTCGTGATGATTGGCTGCGCTTTATTTGCATAGTCAACAAGTCGAGTTGACTTTGTGGGTCGGATAAGCGCACCATCTTCTGCGCCCCTCAGCGATCGGCTCCGATCAGCTGGTTTCAGCAAACCGATACGACAACAACGACTTCACCAGGAACGTCACCTGGGTGGCCGAGCGTGCGTCCACGCGCATCACCGGCAGGCGGAAGCCGGCATCCAGCAGCGCCTGGCGCACGTCGGGCACCAGCAGCTCGGGGTGCTCATCGGTACGGGTGATGCCCACTGCCAGGCTCGCCTGCGGCGCGATCCGCGAGAACTCCTGCAGCAGTTCCACCGTGGAGGCGATCGGGTCGGGATGGCGCGCGCTGACCAGCACGATCACGCCCAGTGCGCCTTCGCAGACCATCGGCCACATGAAATCCAGGTAACGCTGCCCGGGCACGCCGTAGACGTGGAGCAGTTCGCCGTCGTCCAGCTCGATCGAGCTGTAGTCCAGCGCGACGGTGGTTTCGACCTTGTCGCCGTACGCGTCCTCGCTGAGCGGCATTTCGGTGCTGACCGGTTCGACATCCGAGATCGCACGCACCGCGGTGGTCTTGCCGGCGCCCATGCCGCCGACGAACACCAGCTTGTTGGCCGGCTGGCTCATGACGCGGCTCCCTGGAACAGGCTGAGGCCGAAGCGCCGCGCCACCCAGGAGAAGAAGCGCGAATCGTTGTTGTCAGCGCGGGGCGGCGAAGGCGGCACGGGAGCGTCCTGGGTCAAGGCGAGGCCGCTGGCGAGGGCGGCGGAGAACAGCGACTGTACGGTGTCCTGCGGCATGCGGCAGGCGCTGGCCAGCGCGGTGGCACGCCACGGACGCGCGTGCAGCCGGGCGATCGCCAACAGCCAGTTACCGGGTACGTCATCGGCACTCAGGTCGGGCCATTGGCGCAGCTGCAGCGACGCCTGCGCGGCGGGGACGGGCATCAGCTCCGGCCGATGCCGTGCGATGCAGAAGAACAGCGCTTCGAACGAGTGGCGTTGCGGCAGACGGTAGGCGTACTGGTGCTGGAAGGTCTCCGCGTCGATCGCGGTCAGCGACCAGGTTGCGTCGTCCAGCTGCGCGGCCACCTCGGCCAGCGCCGTGGCGGCGGGCAGCGCGATGCTGCGCGTGGCCGGGTCGACCAGCAGCGTCATACCGCCACGCTGCAGCAGGTGCAGGCCCGCCGGTTGCGCGTCGTGCCGGGCCAGCTGCATCAGCAGCGGCGTGCCTTGCACGACATCGGCGGTTTCCGGTGCGCGCAGCAGCAGCGTGGACAGCTGTTCGTTGATGTCGCGCACGGTGGCGCCGTGCGGAAGCTCGCCGTGCGCGATGGCACTGAAGCGCCGTGCAATCAGCAGCGTCGGCACGCCCAGTGCACTGGCATCGGCAAGCGCGGCGGTACTTGCCGCATGGTCAAGGCTGAGGACCAGCAGGTCCACGCGTTGTCCGGACCACGCAGCCAGGGTCACGTCCATGCGCTCGGCGAGCAGCAGGGAACTGGCCAGCTTGAGCCGGGTCTGGTGCAGCAGGTCCAGGCCGAGCGCGGCGATCTGGAAGGAACGAATGGGGGTATTCATGGGGGTGTCCCTGCGGCCGATGGCGGCGTGCACGCGGCACGCGTCGGCGCGAAACGTCCCGCACGGCCTGCGCCGCACGGGACATGCATCAATCAGCTGAAATCCAGGGTCTTCTCGAAGGCCTTCAGCTCATGCCGCGACATCGCCAGGTTGGCCTTGGTGCGGTCCATGATCACGTACAGGAACAGCACCGGGTTGCTCTCCAGCGGACGGATCAGGTGGTACTGCGTGCCCAGGCTGATCAGGATGTCTTCGATGCTGTCGGCCAGGCCCAGCTGTTCGGCCACGCGGCGCTTGGTGCGCACCACGTCGGTGTTGCCGGCGGCGGCCAGTTCCAGGTTGATGCTGCCGCCACCGAGGGTGGCCAGGGCCATGCCGCTGTCACTGTCGACCAGGGCGGCGCCGACGAAACCAGCGACCGAATTGAGCTTTTCCAGATTGAGGTTGGACACGAAAATCCTTGTGAGTCAGGCAAAGGGGAAGACAGGCCGACGGCCTGCCCGAAGGCACTGCAGGAAAGCGGAAGGCGATCAGGCCGCGCGCGGGCGCAGCACGGCGTCAAGACGGGTGGCGCATTCGCGCGCATGGAACAGCAGCACGGCCATGTTCAGGTCGTGGCTGCCCACCGCAGTCAGGGTCAGCGGTTTGTCGCCCTGGATGCGGATCAGCACCACGTTGCCCTGGCGGGTGCAGATGGTGGCGTAGTCGGCTTCGCTCAGCGCCAGTTCGCGCGACACGGTCTCGCCCAGGGTCAGGAACGAGTTGGCCATGGCGGCCAGCCGGCGGCCATCCACGCCCAGCGCAGAGCTCTCGGCGACGGCACGGCCATCGGCGGTGGAGAGCATCAGCAGGGTGAGGCTGGATTCGCGTTCGCGCGCCTGGCGGAACGTCGCGTCGATGCCGTCGATGTCATACAGCTGGCGGGCCGGTTGGCTCTCGCCGCTGGCACTGCGGACGATCTGATGGATGGTACTGCGCTGCACGTACTGCCCCCTGGCACACAACAAAAAACGACCAACCCGCGAGGGATTAGTCAATCAGTACTGCGACGAAGTGTGAAATGTAGCACGGAAATTTTGCCTTCAAGGCTAACGCAAGATGAATCGCAGGCTTACTTTCGGGCGTGTCAAACCACTGACGGACACCGACGTTCCCCCTGTGTCCGGATGCGACGCACAGGGTCATGCAGCGTCGCGAACGGTCGCTTCGGCAGGCCTGCTGCACCGCCGCGAGTGGCCCTGCACCGGTCTGGCTAGACTGTGGCTCTTTTTTCGCATTTGCAGGAGGCATCCCATGGCCACGTATCCCCCGGTTTCCCTGATCGGCGTTCCTACCGACATCGGCGCGGGCCATCGCGGCGCCGGTCTCGGCCCGGATGCACTGCGCATCGCCGGCCTGGGCGACGCGCTGGCCGCGCGTGGCGTGGATGTGCGCGACCTGGGCAACCTGGACGGCCCGCGCAACCCGTGGACCGCGCCGGTGGAGGGCTATCGCCACCTGGACGAGGTGGTGGCGTGGAACCGCGCGCTGATGGACGCCACCTACGCCGAACTGCAGGCCGGCCGCATGCCGATCATGCTCGGCGGCGACCATTGCCTGGGCATCGGTTCGATCACCGCGGTGGCGCGCTGGTGCCGCGAGCAGGGCAAGACCCTGCGCGTGCTGTGGCTGGACGCGCATTCGGATTTCAACACCAGCGAGGTCACCCCGTCGGGCAACGTGCACGGCATGCCGGTGGCCTGCCTGTGTGGGCTGGGACCGGACGCGCTGACCCGCTTGGGCGGCGATGCCCCGGCGATCCGCCCGCAGCAGGTGCACCAGATCGGCATCCGCTCGGTGGACCAGGAAGAGAAGCGGCTGATCAAGCAGCACCAGGTGGACGTGTATGACATGCGCTACATCGACGAAGCCGGCATGAAGCGCACCATGGAGGCGGCGCTGCACGGCATCGACGACAACACCCACCTGCATGTCAGTTTCGATGTGGACTTCCTGGACCCCAGCATCGCCCCGGGCGTGGGCACCACGGTGCCGGGCGGGGTGAACTACCGCGAGGCGCAGTTGGTGATGGAGATGATCGCCGACACCGGCCGCATGGGGTCGCTGGACATCGTGGAACTCAATCCGCTGCTGGACAACCGCAACAGCACTGCCGTGCTGGCCGTGGACCTGGTGGAAAGCCTGTTCGGAAAATCCACCTTGATGCGCGACTGAAGACCCCGCCGGCCGGGGCTTTCCTGCGGTTTGCTGAACGCTGGCGCGGTGCGTTCACATTCGCTGCACGCGTCTCCCGCCAGATTGCACTTCACGCGGCGGCGGTGCTGGAAACAGCCACGACGTCACCGCGATCGGGAAGAGGATCTGCCATTGCCGCCGTGCGGTGGCGGGTTCATCTGACAGGTGGGACCGGATTCCGGTGTCGACGTAGGTACAAACAGGAGAACCCCATGAAGCGTGTTATTGCACTGATGCTGTTGTCGATGTTCTCGGTAGCCATGCTGTCCGGCTGCAACACCGTTGCCGGTGCTGGCAAGGACGTGCAGAAGGCCGGCGAGAAGGTCGAAGACGCCGCCAAGACCAACTGATCCACGCGATCAGGCTGCACCGAAAAAGGCCGGGAACTCCCGGCCTTTTTCGCGTCTGTCGCATGCCGCCCGCCAGCACCTGTTCAACCACGTGAGCATGCGTTTCATCCGCGCTTGACCGCCACCGAACGTCGTCCATCGCATTCTGTGCGTGCGGCGAAGGTGCCGTTGCAATCAAGGAAGCGAACCCATGAACAAAGACATCATTTCCGGCAAGTGGACGCAGCTCAAGGGCAAGGCGCAGGCCAAGTGGGGCGACCTCACCGATGACGATTTCAAGGTAGCCGAAGGCAACGCCGAATACCTGGCCGGTCGCCTGCAGGAACGCTATGGCTGGGCCCGCGACCGCGCCGAAACCGAGGTCCGCGACTTCGAAACCGCCATTCGCAAGGACTACCCAGATTACAAGTGATGCCGGCACGCACGTGCCAGCCACAGCTTCACCGGGTGTATGAAACGAAACGGGCCGCATTGCGGCCCGTTTTTTTTGGGATGCATGTGCCCCGCTCAGCGGCGACCGTCGCCCGGCGGGTCGGGCACGTACTGCGACGGGAACGCGCGCGGACCGTCCTGGCGCGGCGGCTGCACCGGCAGGATGCCGCGTGCGCGCAGGTTGCTGGCACTGTCGTAGCGCAGTTCGGTCTGCTGCACCGGGTAGTCAGTGGAACGTTCGAAGGTGGTATCGCGGACCTGCGAGGTTTCGCGCGCGCCATGCCCGGTGCCCAGCCGCTGAGCCGGTGCAGCCGGTGCAGCCGGTGCAGGCGCAGCCGAACCGCGCGCGCTGCTGTCAGCCATGGCTTCGGCCTGCGCGCCGGCGTCCTGCGTGGACAAACGTCGGCGCCCCGGCACGGGCTTGAGCGCGGGCGTGGTCAGCACGGCGCCCGCTTCGCGGAACACCGCGATGCCGATCACCCCGATGTTGTCCGGGCGGCCGGTGCGCCCGGCGTAGCTCTTGCCGGGCGAGGTGAACACGAACTGCGCCACCTCGTCCTGCGACTTGCGCCAGCCGCTGATGTCGGCGGTCTGCCAGGGGTTGAGCACGTAGCCGGTCTGGCCGGGCGCGGCCACCTCGCCGCTGATGGCGTTCAGGCCATCCACCGAGACCACCACCAGCACCCGCTCGGCGCTGTGGTTGCGCAGCCGCACGCTGTAGCGGTGGCCCTTCTCCCCGGCGATCCAGCGCTGGCTGCCGTCGCGGTACTGCGGCAGCGTGGTGCCCGCATCGCGGTCCAGCACGGTCAGGTAGACCGGGCCGGGATCCAGGCGCGGGGGCAGCGGGGCCGGGCGGAAGCCGCACAGGGCCAGCACGGCAAGCAGGGGCAGCAACAGGCGTTTCATGGCACGGCTCCACGTTGGGGTGATGGGTTGAACGGCCTACCGCTGCCAACGGGGTTGGGCGCGGGCAGGTAAACTGGTCTGGTTCACCTGTCCGTAATGATCCCCCTTATGACCACCCGCGTTCTTACCGGCATCACCCCCTCCGGCACCCCCCACCTGGGCAACTATGTGGGCGCCATCCGCCCGGCCATCGCGGCCAGCCAGGCGTCGGAGATCGAGAGCTTCTTCTTCCTGGCCGACCTGCACAGCCTGATCAAGGCGCAGGAGCCCGAGCGCACCCAGCGTTCGACCCTGGAGATCGCGGCCAGCTGGCTGGCCTGCGGGCTGGACCCGGACAAGGTGTGGTTCTACCGGCAGAGCGACATTCCCGAAACCACCGAGCTGATGTGGTTCCTCACCGCGATCGCCAGCAAGGGCATCCTCAACCGCGCGCATGCCTACAAGGCGGCCGTGGACAAGAACCGCGAGGAGCAGCTGGACGAGGACGCCGGGATCAGCGCGGGGCTGTTCATGTACCCGGTGTTGATGGCCGCCGACATCCTGATCTTCAAGGCCAACCGCGTGCCGGTGGGCCGCGACCAGATCCAGCACATCGAGATGGCGCGTGATTTCGCCCAGCGCTTCAACCACGTGTATGGCAAGGCGTACTTCCCGCTGCCGGAGGTGGTGATCGACGAACAGGTGGCCACGCTGGCCGGCCTGGACGGGCGCAAGATGAGCAAGAGTTACCACAACACCATTCCGCTGTTCGCCCCGCGCGCGGAGTTGAAGAAGCTGGTGTTCTCCATCCTCACCGATTCGCGCGCACCGGGCGAGCCGAAGAGCACCGACGGCTCGGCGCTGTTCCAGATGTACCAGGCCTTCGCCAGCGCCGAACAGACCGCCGCGTTTGCCCAGGCCTTCGCCGACGGCATCAGCTGGGGCGATGCCAAGCAGCAGCTGTTCGAGCGCATCGACGCCGAGCTCACCCCGCTGCGCGAGCGCTACGAGGCGCTGATGGCCGAGCCGGAGAAGATCGAGGCGCTGCTGCGCCGCCGTGGCCAGCAGCTGCGCGAGCAGTACGCCGTGCCGCTGCTGAAGGAACTGCGCCATGCGGTGGGTCTGCGTGACCTGTCCAGCGCCGGCGACATCGCCGGTGACGATGCCACCGAAGCGCGCGCGGCACCGCCGCTGTTCAAGCAGTACCGTGAGCAGGACGGCCGCTTCTACTTCAAGCTGCTGGCCGGTGACGGCAGCCTGCTGATCCAGAGCGAGGGCTTCGATTCGCCGCGCGATGCCGGCCAGTTGATCGGCGTGCTCAAGCAGACCGAACACGGCGATGGCCTGCAGAGCGAGCTGTTCAAGCTGGACGCCGAAGTGGACGTGGTGCTGGCCGCATTGCAGGAACTGCGCGGGTAATGCCGGCCGCGGCGATCCGTAGTGCCGGCCGCTGGCCGGCAACCAGGCAACCGTGGCGATACGTAGTGCCGGCCAGCGGCCGGCGCTACCGGGTTCGGGCACGTGGCATGATGCGGGCATCCTGAAGGGGAGACTGCGATGGCCTGGTTGTCGTTGTTGTTGTTCCTGCCCTGGTTCGTGCTGCTGGGTGCGCTGTACTGGCTGTTCCCGCGGCAACCGCGCGATGCGGCGCGGCGCGGGTTCGATGCGGTCGCGCTGCTGCTGGCCTTCGTGCTCAGCATCGCGGCGATGCTGTGGGGCCACCATATCGGCGTGGTGCAATCCGATGCCGGACCGATCTGGCGCCAGGTGCTGGCGGTGCTGTATGCCTATGGCGCATTCCTGGCGGTGCTGGTCGGCGCGATCCTGCTGCGCACTTCGTGGCTGGCCCAGCGTGCGACCAAAGCCGCATCGAAGCAGGCCGGTGGATCGTCCTAAGATGGAGGCGTAATCCGCCCGGGATGATCCGATGTCGTTCGACCCCAGCATCCACACCATCGATACCGGCTTCATGCAACGCGGCAGTTTCGACGCGGCCTACCTGGTCGTGGAGAACGGTCGCGGTGCGTTCATCGACTGCGGCACCGGCCTTGCCGTGCCGGCGATGCTGGCCGCGCTGCAACGCGCCGGGCTGGCCGTGGACGCGGTGGACTGGTTGATCCTCACCCACGTGCACCTGGACCACGCCGGCGGTGCCGGGCTGCTGATGCAGCAACTGCCGCACGCCCGGCTGGTGGTGCATCCGCGCGGTGCGCCGCACATGGTCGATCCAACCCGGCTGATCGCCGGGGCGACCGAGGTGTATGGGCAGACGCAGATCGAGCACAGCTACGGCCCGATCCTGCCGGTCAGCCCCGACCGCGTGGCCATCGCCGACGACGGCCATCGGGTGGATCTGGCCGGGCGCAGTCTGCTCTGCATCGACACCCCCGGGCATGCGCGCCACCACCTGTGCGTGTGGGACGCGCGCAGCCGCGCATGGTTCACCGGCGACACCTTCGGGCTGTCCTACCGCGAGCTGGACAGCGACCGCGGCGCGTTCATCGTGCCCACCTCCTCGCCGGTGCAGTTCGACCCGGAACCGCTGAAGCAGTCGATTGCGCGCCTGCTGGCGGTCGCGCCGCAGGCGATGTTCCTCACCCACTACGGTCGCGTCGAGGACGTGGCCAGACTGGGCGCCGACCTGGTCGAGCAGATCGATGCCATGGTCCACATCGGGCACCAGTGCGACGCGCGCCCCGACCGCCACCGCTGCCTGGTGGCGGCGTTGACCGCGCTGTACCTGGAGCGCGCGCAGGCGCACGGGTGCCGGCTTGACGATGCGGCGGTGACGCAGGTGCTGGCGATGGACATCGAGCTCAATGCGCAGGGCCTGGCCTGCTGGCTGGACCGCGACCGCCGGTAGGCCATGACCGTTGGTTGTGATGCTCCCGGCATCGCCGCCACGGCATCGGCTGCACGGTCATGCAGGTGTCACGTTACACTCGCAGGCCCTTGCTTTCCGTGCTGGTGCCTGCCGTGAATCCGATGCGCATGTTGCTGCTGTCGTCCTGCCTGTTCGTGGGTGGCTTGGCCCACGCGGCCAATGACCTGCCCGGCGGCGGCATCGACCCGCAGGCACTGTCGCGGCACGTGCGCATCCTGGCCTCGGACGACTTCGAAGGCCGCGCCCCGGCGACGCCGGGCGAAGAGCGCACGGTTCAGTACCTGATCGAGGAATTCAAGAAGTACGGCCTGCAGCCCGGCGGCGTGGACGGCAGCTGGGTGCAGCCGGTGCCGATGGTGCGCGCCCAGGTTGATGGGCCGGTGCGTGCGCAGCTGCGCCAGAAGGGCAGCACGCGCACCCTGGCCAATGGCGAGGACGTGACCCTGCAGAGCCTGCGCCCGCAGCAGGCGGTGGCCATCAAGGACGCGCCGCTGGTGTTCGTCGGCTACGGCATCGATGCGCCCGAGCGGCAGTGGAACGACTACAAGGACGTGGACCTGCACGGCAAGATCGCCGTGGTGCTGATCAACGATGCCGACTTCGAGGCCGACCAGCCCGGCGCGTTCGATGGCAAGGCGGTGACCTACTATGGCCGCTGGACCTACAAGTTCGAAGAGGCTGCCCGCCGCGGCGCGCAGGGCGTGCTGATCGTGCATGAAACCGCGCCGGCCGCGTATGGCTGGGCCACGGTGAAGAGCTCGGGCACCTCGCCGCTGTTCGATATCGAGCGCACCCCCGAGCAGGCGCTGGCCCAGCACGTGCCGGTGCGCGGCTGGATGCAGCGCAGCCTGGCCGAGCAGCTGTTCCGCGACGCCGGCCTGGATTTCGACGCCGAAAAGCGCAAGGCCATGACCCCGGCGTTCAAGCCGGTGGCACTGGGCGACGCGCGCCTGTCGGTGGACTTCAAGCTCAAACGCGAGCAGGTCATCACCCGCAACGTGGTGGCCAAGCTGCCCGGCGGCGCGCATGCCGATGAAGCGGTGATCTTCTCCGCGCATTGGGACGCGTTCGGTATCGGCCAGCCCGATGCCAAGGGCGACCGCATCCGTCGCGGCGCGATCGACAACGCCACCGGCGTGGCCACCGTGCTGGAGCTGGGCCGCGTGTTCGCCGCCGGCCCGCAACCGCAGCGCACGCTGTACTTCGTGGCGCTGACCGCTGAAGAGAAGGGCCTGCTCGGCGCCAGCTATTACGCCGCGCACCCGCTCGCCCCGCTGGACAAGACCGCCGCCGTGTTGAACATCGAGATGTTCAGCCCCGATGGCCCCACCCGTGACATCGCGTCCTGGGGCAAGGGCCGGGTGTCGCTGGAAGGCGACCTGGAGCGCGTGGCCAAGGCCCGCGGCCGCAGCTATTCGCCGGACCCGAACCTGGAGGCCGGCTTCTTCTACCGTGCCGACCACTTCGCCTTCGCCCGCCTGGGCGTGCCGGCGATCACCATCGGCCCGGGGTTGGACATGACCGACGGCGGCGTGGAGAAGGGCCGTGAACTGCGCGATGCCTACTTCGCCGCGTGCTACCACCAGGCCTGCGACGCGTGGACCCCCACCTGGGATGCCAGTGGCCATGCCGCCGATACCCTGCTGGTGTACGACCTGGGCGCCGAGCTGGCCAACAGCCGCCGCTGGCCGCACTGGGAAGAAGGGTCAGAGTTCCGCAAGGTACGCGAGCAGAGCGAAGCCTCGCGCCGCTGAGGCGCCTCAGCGGCGGCGCGGTCCACGGCGTGGCCCGCGGCGCGGCAGCGGGTTCGGGGGCGGCAGCGGGCGCCCCAATCGCAGCAGGGCCCACCCGAAGCCGACCATCCCCAGCGCGAAGGCCGCCTCGATGCACTGTTGCACGGTGAAGGCCACCGGCGAGAGTTCGTACCAGAGCCAGCGCGGCGGCCCGCGCACGTTGGACAAGGTCACTCCGCGATAGACCGCCACCGCGATCTTGAGCAACATCCCGGCACTCAGCGCGGCCGCCGCAACGAAGGCGTAACCGCCCGCGCGCCCACGATACCGCCAGCGCCACTGCCGGAACAGCGTGACCACGCACAGCAGGGCCGCGCCCACGAGTACCCCGGTCAACGCATGGTGTACCGGTCTCAGCCACGGCCGCAGGGGCCGGTCGCGCTGCTCCAGGCGTTCGCAGGCCAGCGTATGCGCCTGCTGCTCCAGCGCGGTAGGCATGCGGGCCACGCTGCTCGGGTAGCGGTCGGGCACCGGCTGCCCGGCGCGACATTCGCGGGCACCGCCCACGGCCGGGACCAACAGCCCCAGCCCGATCAACATCCACAGGATCCATCCCCGCACCGCCACGTCCCTCTGCTGCGTCATCCAGTGCCCTGCGCCGCATCATCGGCGCAGGGTCACGGAGAAGGGTACGCGATCGGCCGGCCGTGATTGAAGCGCGGGCCGCGCGTGCGGCCCGCCACGGTGCAACGCTTACGGCTGGGTGCGGGTGCCGTCCAGCCAGTTGGGGCCCTTGTTCTTCAGGAAGAACACGTACACCACCAGCGATACCGCGATGATCGCGGTGACATACCAGGCGAACTGGCCCACCCGGTCGGTGGTCTTGGCCGCCTGGTAGAGCAGCGGCGCGGTGCCGCCGAACAGCGAATTGGCCATGGCATAGCCGAAGCCCACGCCCAGTGCACGCACGTGGGTGGGGAACAGTTCGGCCTTCACCACCGCGTTGATCGAGGTGTAGCCGGTCAGGATCACAAAGCCGATGGCCAGGATCACGAAGGCCATCAGCGGATCCTGCTGCTGGGGCAGTGCCGTGATCAGGTAGTGGCTGTACAGCACGCCGCCCACGCCGAAGAACACCAGCAGGCTCTTGCGGCCGACGATGTCGGACAACCAGCCGCCAATGGGCTGCAGCACCATCAGGAAGGTCAGCACGCCCAGGTTGATCAGCGTCCCGGTCATCACGTCGGTGCCGGCGAACGCGCTCTGGATCATCTTCGGCCCGTTCACCGAGTAGGTGTAGAAGGCCACGGTGCCACCGGCGGTGATCAGGAAGCACAGCAGCAGCGGCCGCCACTGGTGCACGAACAGTTCGTACATCGAGCCGGATGCCTTGGCCCGACCTTCCTTGGCCGCTTCGATGGACGACACCTCCAGCGATTCGTCCATGCTGCGGCGCAGCCAGAAGACCACGATGGCGGCGATGCCACCGATGCCGAAGGCGATGCGCCAGCCCCATTCGGAGATCTGCGGCTTGTCCCAGAAGGTGAGCATGCCCAGCAGGGTCAGCTGCGCCAACACGTGGCCGCCCACCAGGGTGACGTAGTGGAACGAGGACAGGAAGCCGCGCCGGCCGGGAATGGCGGCCTCGGACATGTAGGTGGCGCTGGTGCCGTATTCACCGCCGGTGGCGAAGCCCTGCAGCAGGCGCGCGAACAGCAGGATCACCGCCGCCCAGATGCCGATCTGCGAGGCGGTGGGGGTGATGGCGATGAGGAACGAACAGCCGGCCATCACCGTGACCGAGACCGTCAGCGCCAGGCGCCGGCCGTAGCGGTCGGCGAAACGGCCGAAGTACCAGGCCCCGATCGGGCGCATCAGGAAGGTGGCAGCGAAGATCGCCCAGACGTACATGGTGGAGTTCTTGTCGGCGGCCGAGAAGAACTGCGATTCGAAATACACCGCGAACACGGAGTAGACGTAGACGTCATACCACTCGACGAGGTTACCGGCCGAGCCTTTGAGGGTGTTGGAGATCGAGCGCCGCAGCGCGGCCCGCTCGGGGTGTGCCACGGCGGCGGAGGAGGAAGGGGTGCTCATGCAGGGAGGGTGTCCTGGCTGGGAAACGGTAGTGCGTCACCCTTGTTACCCTACCGCACGTCAACGACAGGTGCCCGACATCGGCGCGCCGGGCGGCCAAAGCAGACACAGTTTGCCGTTTTACTTCGTGAACCGGGCGGCGCAGTGGCCTAGAATCCGGGTTCCCCCGGATGGTGGTGTGCCATGTCTTCGCCCGAACCCTCAGCGGCTGCTCCCCGGAGCGGCCTCGTCGTACTGGCCCTGTTGCTGGTGTATGTGGTCTGGGGGTCCACCTACCTGGGCATCCGGCTGGCGCTGGAGGGCGGCGCCCTGCCGCTGACGATGGTGTCCGGCGCCCGGTTCATCATCGCCGGGTCGCTGATGTACGCGGTGCTGCGCTGGCGCGGGATGGCCGCGCCCACCGGCCGCCAGTGGCGCAACCTGGCCATCATGGGCCTGACCATGCTGGTGCTGGGCAACGGCATGGTGGTGCTGGCCGAGCGCACGGTGTCGTCGGGCCTGGCCGCCACGGCGGTGGCCTCGGTGCCGTTGTGGATGGCGCTGTTCGGGGCGATGCGCGGCACCCACGCCAGCCGTGGCGAGTGGCTGGGCATCGCGATCGGCTTCCTGGGCGTGGTCTGGCTCAACGCCGGCAGCAGCCTGACGGCGTCGCCGCAGGGGTTGATCCTGCTGCTGATCGCGCCGATCGGGTGGGCCTTCGGTTCGGTCTGGGCGCGCGGGCTGGACCTGCCCAACCCGTTCATGACCGCGGCCGGGCAGATGCTGTGCGGCGGGGCGATGCTGGTGGCGCTGGGCGTGGCCACGGGCGAGCGGCCGACGGCGTGGCCGAGCATGAACGGTCTGTTGGCGGTGGCCTACCTGTGCATGTTCGGTTCGATCGTGGCGTTCACGGCCTATGTGTGGCTGCTGCACAACGTGCGCCCGGCCCTGGCGGCCAGCTATGCCTATGTGAACCCGGTGATCGCGGTGATGCTGGGCGCGTTGATCGGCCACGAGCGTTTCGGGCTGCATGACATCGCGGCGATGGTGGTGATTCTGGTGGGCGTGCTGGTGCTGACGCTGGCCCGGACGCGCGCGAAATGAGCGCGTTGCCGCAGCACAGCCTGCAGGAGCAACGGCGCGGTCTGGCGATCACGGCCTTTACGTTCACGCTGTGGGGGTTGGTGCCGGTGTACTGGCACCTGCTGCAGGCGGTGCCGTCGCAGCAGATCATCGCGCACCGGATCATCTGGAGCACGGTGCTGGTGGTGGCCTGGCTGCTGCTGAGCGCGGGGACGGGCTGGTGGAAGCAGATTGCGGCGCAGAAGCGGGCGCTGCCGACGCTGGCGCTGAGCAGTGTGGCGATTGCGTTCAACTGGGGGCTGTACATCTGGGCGATCAATGCGGGCCATGTCATCGAGACGAGCCTGGGGTATTTCATCAATCCGCTGGTGAGCGTTGTGCTGGGGGTGGTGGTGCTGAAGGAGCGGCTGCGCGGGTTGCAGTGGCTGGCGGTGGGGTGTGCGGCGTTGGGGGTGGCGTGGCTCACCTACGATGCGGGCACGCCGCCGTGGATTGCGTTGGGGCTGGCCTGTTCGTTCGGGCTATATGGGTTGTTGCGGAAGCTGATTTCGGTGGACCCGGTGGCGGGGTTGGGGGTGGAGAGTCTGTATCTGTTCCTGCCGGCGATCGGGTTTGCGTTGTGGAGCGAGAACGGGCACGGCGGGGGCTTTTTCAGCGGGTGGGGCTGGAAGAACGATGCGCTGCTGATTCTGGGCGGTGCGGTGACGGCGCTGCCGTTGATCGGGTTTGCCTACGGGGTGAAGCGGATTCCGCTGTCGCTGGTGGGGATCCTGCAGTACATCGCGCCGAGCCTGGGGTTGTTGCTGGGGGTGTTCTTCTTCCGCGAGCCGTTCGATACGGCCAAGGCGATTAGCTTTGCGGCGATCTGGACCGGGCTGTTGCTGTTTATCGGCGACAGTGTGTGGCGGTCGCGGCGGGGGTGAGGGTTTTTGTTTTTTTAGAAGCTTGAAGAGCGCAAAAGCGCAAAGCGCAAAGCGCAAAGCGCAAAGCCCTGGTTGGCGCGTGCGACGGGCTGGGCGGGGCTGGGTGGGCTTGCGGGACACGCCGCAAGTACGTCCGTGTAGGCTCGTGAGCGCCATCCATGGCGCCCAACGGTCCCGCAAGCCCACCCAGCCCCACCCCCGACAGTGGATCGGTAGCCATGGGCAAGCAAAGCAAGCGGCACAAGCAGGCCAGGCACAGGCAATTGATACGAGGTAGGGTCGGTTCCCAAACGACTGCCGATATCGTTGGCCAGCGCGGCGAACGCATGTTGCCCGCCGAAGAAGGCCCTGGCCACTCACAACAATCTCAAGCAAGAGCGCACATGGAAACAACGGGCTGTTGCTTCGGATGTTTCTGTGAGAACCCGCAATGTGTCTTGGGCTGGTGGGAGGGGGTTGGCGGGACCGTTGGGCGCCATGGGTCCGGCGCATGCGCCGGACGGGTTGGGCAGGACGCCCAACCCCGGTCTTGCCGTTTGTGCAGGACTGCACAAACGAGCAAGGCGCCCACGAGCCTCCAGGGATGGATTCACGGCGTGTCCCGCCAACTCCCTCCCACCAGCCCAGCCCGACAAACGCACGGGTTTGCACTGCTTTTTTCTCGTGGCTTCTTAATAAAAAAGGCGGCGCCCGAGGGCGCCGCCTTACTTCCATTCAACGGCTTGGAGAGAGTAAGCCGTGGATCAGAAACGCTGCTGGTACTTCATGTACATGTAACGGCCGATGTCGAAGCCACCGTAGTAGGTGAAGCTGCTGTTCGGCTGGCTGTACATGATCGGACCCTGGTGGTCGAACACGTTGTTCATGCCCATCGAGATGGTGCCGTTCCACGGCAGGATGTAACGCATCTGGATGTCATGGAAGGTGTTCGAACCCACCTTGTTGATGCCCTGGTTGCCGGTGTACGGCGAGCTGAAGCCCGGGTTGCTGCACTCGGTGGCGAATGCGCAGTTTTCCTGCATGCCCGAGTAGTAACGTGCCGTCCAGCCCAGGCCCAGATTGCCGTACTGCCAATCCAGATTCAGGTTCGAGCGCACGCGGAAGTTGCCTTCCCAGCCCGTGTACTGGCGCACCGGCGTGGTGTCGACGTTGTCGTTCTTGCGTTCCAGGTAATCCACATACGTGGTGTTCCAGGTGATCGCGAACTTGCCGATCGCCAGTTCCGGCAGGCGGTAGCGCACCGAAATGTCATAGCCGGCCGTTTCCTGGTAGCCGGCGTTGAGCAGGGTGCGGTCCAGGCTGCTGACCTGACCGATGGTCTTCCCCGACTTGCTGCGGGTGAAGCGGCTGCAGGCTGCGTCCACGCCCTGCACGTAGCACTGGTTGAGCATGTCCGTGGCCGACTCACCGACGATCACGTCGTTGATGCGGATCTTCCACCAGTCCAGGCTCAGGTCCAGGCCCGACACGAACTCCGGGCTGTACACCAGGCCCACGGTCCAGGTCTTGGCCGTTTCCGGCTTCAGATCGGCGTTGGAGCCGGAGGTGAAGTCGGTGCCACCCTGCTGGCCCGGTACCGTGGCGGCATTGCCGTCGGCGGCGAGCTGGTGGAAGTTGGCCGGAACGCCCTTGGCCAGGCAGCGTGCCAGCACCTGCGGGTTGTTGGCCGCAGCGCCGAAGGTCATGTCGCACGGGTCGGTGTACGAATCACGCGTGGTGACCGTGCCGCCGTACAGATCTTCCACCGTCGGTGCGCGGAAGCCGGTGCCGTAGGTGGCGCGCACCAGCAGGCTGTCGATCGGCTTCCACTTCAGGCCGAACTTGGTGTTGGTGGTCGAACCGAAGTTGCTGTAGTCCGAGTAACGGGCGGCCATGTCCAGCGACAGCTCGCGCGCGAAGGCCATGTCGGCCAGCAGCGGCACCTGCAGTTCCAGGTAGGCTTCGTTGAGCGAGTAGTCGCCACGGGTCGGCTGGCCGGAGGTGCCGGCAATCTGGCCCTTCTGCACCATCATGTCCGGGTCGTAGCTGGATTCTTCGCTGCGGTGCTCGAAGCCCATGGCGCCCATGATGTCACCGGCCGACAGGCTGAACAGCGAGCCGGAGATGTTCGCGCTGGCCACTTTGGTGGTGCTCTGCATCTTGTCGGTGAAGCGGGTGAACAGGAAGTCCTGCACGTCCTGGTTGCCCAGTGCGCCCGGGCCGGTGTAGCCCATCGGCGCCAGCGGGTTCCACGGCGTGCAGCCGGCGATCACGTTGCCGGCGCTGCCGCAGTGGGCCACGCCATTGGCATCCAGGAACGACGGACCGACCGACTGGTTGACGTTCGGCTGGTACATGCTGCCCGTACCGATGCGCTCGCCTTCGTTGCGGTTGTACATGTAGCTCACGTTCCAGTCCCAGTACCGCGAGCCGGTCTCGAAGCTGCCTTCCACGCCCACGCTGGCGCGCTTGGTGGTGAGGTTGTTTTCGGTGGCGCGCGGCAGTTCTTCAGTGCGGTGCGCGAACGCCACGTCACGGCCGAACGGGTTGAACGCGCTGTCCTTGGACAGCAGCGCACGCGAGCCGGTGCTCTGGTACGGGTAGCCGGCCAGCTGCTTGGTCGACTCACGCTCGGTGTACAGCGCGTCGGCCACCAGGCGCAGGTTGTCGTTGATGGCAAAGCCACCGTTGGCAAACACCGACTTGCGCTGCAGGCCGGTGAGCAGGCTCATGTTGCTCTTGGTGTTGGCATCGTTGGCCTTGTTGGCCGGCACGAAGTTGCCCAGCTGGGTCGGGTCGCCGCCCGGGCCCACGCTCAGGTTCTTGCCGTCGACAGTGGCATAGCCCCACGGGGTGACGCCGCTCAGGCCGTCAGTCGGGTGGCGCGGGCCGTTCGGGTAGGCGGTGAACTCACGCGCGCTGCCCAGCACCGCATCTTCGTCGGAATACTCGCCGCCAACGGTGACCCAGCCGCGGTCGAAGGTCTTGCCGAAGGTGGCGCTGTAGCCGGTCTTCTGGCCGTCGCCTTCGCTGTACTGGCCGACGTAGGCGTTCACTTCCGCGCCGTCGAAGTTCTTGCGGGTGATGATGTTGACCACGCCGGCGATGGCGTCCGAGCCGTACAGCGCCGAGGCGCCGTCGGTCAGCACTTCCACGCGGTCCACGATCGAGGACGGGATCGAGGCAAGGTCGGAATAACCGGCGGCGGAAACGCCCATGCGGCGGCCGTCGATCAGCACCAGGCTGCGTTCCGGGCCCAGGTTGCGCAGGCTGACGTACATGCCGCCGAAATCGCGGCCCGACTCGAGCGAGTTGGCGCGGCTCATCGCCGGCGCACCGGCCGCGGTGACGTCCTGCAGGATGTCGGCGACGTTGACGTAGCCCTTCTTCTCAATCTCGGCGCGGTTCAGCGCGACGACCGGCTGGGCGCTCTCGACGCTGGCCTGGCGGATGCGCGAGCCGGTGATTTCAATGCGGTCCAGATTGGTGGTGCCGTCAGTGGCGGTCTGGGCGAAGGCAGGGGCACTGCAGCTGGCAACAAGCGCGATGGCAATCGCGTTGCGCAGCGGGTGGGTCTTCAAATACATCCGTGCGATATCTCTTTTCAGGAAAAACAAGCGCCCTTGCGGGCGACGTGGGGAACAACATCACGACGCGGGGGGCGGGAGTCTAATGACTTTTCAAAATTTTTACTTTCACTTGAAAGCATAAAAACAGCCAAAAATGAACGATGGCTGACAAATTCGCGGGTTGGCGAACTATCTTTTTCCAATGCGCGCCGTCGTGTGTGCAGTGCATCGCAACGATGCAGGCAGAGGCACCGATAACGGCGATGCACCCTGCAACTTGAGTGCCGGCAGACGCGCACAACGACAAGCGTTCAGCATCCGCCACCCGGTAGAGCCACCCCATGGGTGGCTACGCAAAAAAAACCGCACCCTTGCGGATGCGGTTCGTGGCCTGCTATCGCGTGTGCGCAAACGCGCGCGCGGGTGCCTCTATTGCGGTGTCAGGTCTCGCGCAGTGCCGTGGTGATCGGCAGGCGTGCTGCACGCAGGGCCGGGAACAGCCCACCCACCAGCCCGATACCCAGCGCCCATTTCAGCCCCGTCCACAAGAGCTGCGGGGATACCTGGAACTGGAACACCACCTGGCTGAAGTTGTTGCCCAGCGTGGACACGGTGTAGTTGTTGAACACCAGCCAGGCCACCAACCCGCCGAGCAGGCCGCCAAGCAGCGCCAGCAGCATGGTTTCCAGCATCACCGCCGTCACCACCGGCAGGCCACGGAACCCGATCGCGCGCATGGTGGCGATCTCCCGCGCGCGCGTGGCCACGGCCGCGTACATCGTGTTGAGGGCGCCGAACACCGCGCCGATGGCCATGATCGTGCCGATCACCGTGCCCAGGATGCTGATCAGCTTGCTCAACCCGCCGGACTGCTTGCTGTAGTACGCGCGGCTGGTTTCCACGTCCAGCTTCAGCCGCGGGTCGGCTTCCATCGCCGCCTTGAAACGGGCGAATCCGGCCGTGCCGTCGGTACGCACGTTGACCGACTGGTAGGCACTGCGGTTGTAGGTGGTGGACAGGGTCTGGGTGTCGGCCCACAGCTCGGACTCGTGCACGTCGTTGGAGGCGAACACGCCCACCACGGTCCAGTCCTGCTTGCCCAGCTGCAGGGTCTTGCCTACCTCCAGGCCCTCGAACTGCGCCTTGGCCCCCTTGCCCACCACGATCTCGCGCAGGCCGGGCTTGAAGCGGCGGCCTTCAATGATGCGGATCGTCTTGCGCACCTCCCACGCCTTGTCGCCCACCCCGCGGAACTGCACGTTGGTGTCGCTGTGGTCGCTGCGCGAGAGCAGGCTGATCACCTGCGACAGCTCGGCCGACACCAGCGGCTTGCCATCGGTGCCACGGGCCACGCCGGGCAGGCTCTGGATCAGCGGCAGCTGGTCGCGCATGATCACCGAGTTGGTCTCGGCCTGCGAGCCACCGCGCAGCACGATGGCCACGTCGTCGCTGCCGCTGCGGTTGAGCGTGGCCTTGAAGCCGTCGCCCATCGCCAGCATCGCCACCAGCACCCCGACCACGCCGGCAATGCCGACCACGATCACCGACGAGGCACCCCAGCGCTGCGGCAAGCTGGCAATGCCGATGCGTGCGGCCGCCAGCGACAGCCGCCCGCTGCGGGTCAGCAGCAGCCAGGCCGCCACGGCCACCGCGATGGCCAGCACCGCCGGCCACGGCAACACGATCCAGACCACCAGGGCCACCGCCAGCAGCAGCACAGTCAACACGTTCCACATCCAGTGCGTCTTCATGCGGGGCTCCTCAGCGTCCGGCCAGTGCGTCGACGATCTTCAACCGCTGCGCGCGCAATGCCGGCAGCAGGCCCACTACCACCCCGATCACCGCCATCAGGCCCAGCGCCATGGCCCAGGTCTGCGCAGGCACGCCCGGCAGGCTGATCATGCCCTGGCTGTTGGCGCTGATGGCCGGCATCAGGATCGCGGCCAGGCCCATGCCGATCAGTCCGCCCAGCACGATCAACAGCACCGACTCCACCATCACCAGCACCAGCACGGTGCCGTCCTTGAAGCCCAGTGTCTTCAGGATGGCCAGTTCCGGAATGCGTTCGCGTACCGCCTGGGCCATGGTGTTGCCGGTCAGCAGCACGAGAGTGAAGAACACCGCGGCCATGATGCCGGTGACGATCAGGCCGATGTCGGCGAACTGCTTGGCGAACGCCTGCGAGAACGCCGCTTCGGTCTGCGACTTGGTTTCGCGGTCGGAATTGAGCGACAGCGCATCGATCGCCTGGGCCACGCGCGAGGCGTGCGCCGGGTTGTCCAGCTGCACGGTGTAGAAGCTGACCTGGTTCTTGATGTAATCGTTGGACTCGTCGAAGTAACTCCAGTGCAGCAGCAACTGGTTCTCCGCGCCGGCGTTGTTGCGGTCCTTGGCCCGGTAGATGCCCACCAGTTCCAGCGGCCAGTCGTTGCTGCCCTTGCGCGGGAAGATGGTGGCCTGCATCGGGATGGTGTCGCCCAGCTTCCAGCCGAAGCGCTTGGCCAGGGTCTCGCCCACGATGGCGCCGGTACGGGTGTTCTTGAACGCCTCGGCCTGCGCCGGCGGCAGCTCGAACTCCGGGTACAGGTCCATGTAGTTGTCCGACACCGAGAAACTGGGGAAGAAGTTCTTCGGGTCCTGGTAGATGCCCCCGAACCACATCGCGTAGTTCACCTTGCGCACGCCCGGGGTGGCCTCGATGTCGCGCAGCAAGCGCAATGGCAGGCTCTGGGTGATCGACAGCTTGGAGGACACCACCAGCCGCTTGGCGCCTTCGATGGTCTCACCGCCGGAGTTGAACGCCACACGCACCGAATCGAGCATGCCAAACAGCAGGAACGCGGCCACCACCGACAGCAGGGTCAGCAGCGTGCGTGTCTTGCTGCGGAACAGCTGGGCCCAGACCAGCGAGAAATACTTCATCGCGGCATCCTCCGTCAGTGGGCCGCTTGCGCGCTGGCCAGTTCGCCCTTGTCCAGGTGCACGGTGTGGGTGGCGTACTCGGCGGCCTTGGGGTCATGGGTGACCATGATGATGGTCTTGCCGTGCTCGCGGTTGAGCTGCTGCAGCAGGCCCAGGATCTCCTCGGCCGACTGCCGGTCCAGGTCGCCGGTGGGCTCGTCGCAGATCAGGAAGGTGGGGTCGGACACGATTGCCCGCGCGATCGCCACGCGCTGCTGCTGGCCGCCGGACAGCTCATTGGGGCGGTGGCTGCGGCGGTCGGCCAGGCCCACCAGGGTCAGCGCGATCTCGGCGTTGCGCTTGCGCTGGGCCGCGCCCAGGTGGGTAAGCAGCAGCGGCAGTTCCACGTTCTTCTGCGCGGTCAGCATCGGCATCAGGTTGTAGAACTGGAACACGAAGCCGACGTGGTGGCTGCGCCAGGTGGACAGCTGGCCGCCGCTCATGCGGTCGATGCGTTCGCCTTCGATCTCGATCTCACCGTCGCTGGGCGTGTCCAGCCCGCCGATCAGGTTGAGCAGGGTGGTCTTGCCCGAGCCGGACGGGCCCATCAACGCGACGAAATCGCCGCGCTGGATGTCCAGATCGATGCCGTGCAGCACCTGCACCTTCTCGGGGCCACGCTGGTAGGTCTTGGTGATGTTGCGGAGCGAAACCAGGGTCGACATGGATGGTTCTCCGTGGATCAAGGCGGATCGAAGACGCACCGGCATGCAGGAGCCGTGCCTGCCTGCGGCGGAATGAGGGCCGTGCCCGGGTGGGATGCGCGGTGGCAGACAGCGGCCAGCCTGCGCGCCTGCACGGCACGGGTAGCGCACGTTCGAGGCCGCGCGCGGGGGCGCGCGGGTCACACACTGGGTTGCGCCGCCTTGCGCGGCGGCGCCGCCTACTTACTGGCTTCCACCACCTTGCTGCCGTCCTTCAGCGCCTCGGGCGGGTCCAGCACCACCACCTCGCCCGCGCTCAGCCCCTGGCTGACCTGGCGGTCGGTGTTGAGCGTGGCGCCGGCGGTGACCGTGCGCTGTTCCACGCGCTGGTCGTCCTTCACCACGAAGGCGACGGTTTTCTGTTCGCGCTCCACGAGGGCGGCCGCCGGCACGCGCACGCCCTTCGGGGCGGCGGCCTGCGCCGGTTGTGCGGCCTCGAGGAAGCTCACCCGCACGCCCATCTCCGGCACGATGCGCGGGTCTTTCACCTTCAGCGCCACGCGCACCTTGACCGTGGCCTTGCCGCGGTCGGCCGTGGGGATGATGGCGATCACCTCGGCTGGAATCTTCCAGTCCGGGTAGGCGTTGAGCGTGGCTTCGACCGGCATCTTCGGTTGCACGCGGCCAATGAACGACTCGCCCACCTCTACTTCGATCTCCAGCGACTCCATGTCCACGATGGTGCCGATACCGGTGCGGGTGAAGCCACCGCCGGCCGACAACGGCGACACGATCTCGCCCGGCTGCGCGGCCTTGGCGGTGACCACGCCGGAGAACGGCGCGCGCACGGTGTTGTTGTCCACGCCCAGGTCGGCGATGGCCAGGGCATCGTTGGCCACCGTGGTGTTGCGTTCGGCGGTACGCAGCTGCGCGCGCAGGCTGTCGCGCTGGGCGATGGCCAGGTCGTACTGCGAGCGCGACACCAGCTGCTGGCCCACCAGCGTCTGCAGGCGGCCGGCTTCGGCGTTGGCCTGCGCCACCTGCGCCTGCAGCCCGGCCAGCTGGCTGCGCGCGGCCTCCAGCTGCGAGGCCGACAGGCTGCGCTGGGCGTTGGCATCGATCGGGTCGAGCGTGGCCATCACCTGGCCTTCTTCCACCCGCATGCCTTCTTCGATCATCACCTCGCGCACCTTGCCGGTGATCTTGGCCGACACCGTGGCCATGCGCCGCGCCACCACGTAGCCGCTGGCATCGAGCACCGAACCGCTGGCGCCGCCCTGCTGGATGGCCACCACCGGCGCGGTGGTCACCTCGATCGGGCGTTGCCGGCCGAACAGGAACCAGCCGATCCCAACGAGCAGGAGCACGGCGACGATGGCCACCCCGATCCACAGCCCTCGGCGGGGCGCGGACGGCGGCGGAGTCGCCTTGCGGTCGATGCGGAGTTCCTTGAGCAGTTCAGCGGATGCGTTCATCGTGAGTCTGGACGGGGAATCGGGTCGAGTGTGACCGCAACGGCGGCCGGGGACAAACCGGCACCGGGCCGGGAGGTGCACAGCATGCCCACCGGCCGGGCGCCACGGCAGTGACAGCTGTCACCTGCTTGCGCTGACGGCGGCCACTGGGACCGGGGCCGCCGCAGCGCGACGCTGTGCCGAACCCGCTACGGAGTGTCCCGATGTCCGTTTCCTGCCCGACTGCCTTGGCCACGCTGCGCGACGCGCAGGTGCATTACGGTGTTGTCGCCGCACTGCAGGGCGTAAGCTTTTCGCTGCAGCGCGGCGAAGTGCTGGCCCTGCTCGGCCGCAACGGCGCGGGCAAGAGCACCGCGATTTCGGTACTGCTGGGCCTGCGCGCCCTTGATGCTGGCCAGGCCGAGCTGCTGGGCGGCGACCCGCAACAGCGGGCCAGCCGGCGGGGCATCGGGGTGATGCTGCAGAGCACCGCATTGCCGCCGGTGCTGCAGGTGGATGAACTGATTGCGCTGGCAAGCGCCTGCTACGACGACCCACGCCCCCTGGAAGAGTGCTTGGCACTGGCCGGGCTGGCCGATCTGGCACGGCGCCGTTACGGCCAGCTGTCCGGTGGCCAGCAGCGCCGCGTGCAGTTCGCCATCGCGCTGTGTGGGCGGCCGCAGCTGCTGTTCCTCGACGAGCCTACCACCGGCCTGGACATCCAGGCCCGGCAGGCGCTGTGGCAGGCGATCCGGCAGCTGGCCAGCGAAGGCTGCGGCGTGCTGCTGACCACCCACTACCTGGAAGAGGCCGAAGCACTGGCCCAGCGCGTGGTGGTGATCGAACAGGGACGGGTGCTGGCCGACGGACCGTTGGCGCAGTTCCGCCAGCAACTGGCCCCGCGCCGGATCCGCTGCCGCAGCGCGCTGGATGCCGAGGTACTCAAAACCTGGCCCGGCGTGCGCGAGGTGCAGCGCGATGGGCTGCGCCTGCAGCTGCTGGCCGAACCGGCCGAACCGGTGGTGGCGCGGCTGCTGGCCGAAGACCCGCAGCTGCAGGACCTGGAGGTACACGGCGGCGGCCTGGCCGACGCCTTCGTCGAACTGACCCGGGAGGCCGCATGAATACCCTGACCACCGTACCGACCGCGCACCCGCGCGCCTCCAGCTGGCGGATCTACCGCGCCGAAGCGCTGTGCGAACTGCGCCGCGCCTGGCGCACGCCGGCCTTCGCGCTGCCCTCGCTGCTGTTTCCGGTGCTGTTCTATGCGCTGTTCGGGATACTGCTCGGGCGCGGTCACGCGCCGCAGTACCTGCTGGCCACCTACTGCGTGTTCGGCGCGATGGCCCCGGCGCTGTTCGGCTTCGGCGTGCAGCTGGCGCTGGACCGCGAAGGCGGCCTGCTCACGCTGAAGCGCGCGCTCCCCTTGCCACCGATGGCGCCGTTGCTGGCGCGGCTGCTGATGGCGGTGCTGTTCGCGCTGCTGGTGGCGCTGGTGCTGCTGGGGGTGGCCGCCCTGGCCGGGGTGGGCCTGGCGCCAGCGATGGTGCTGCGGCTGCTGGCCGTGGCCGGCTTCGCCGCGCTGCCGCTGGGCGCGATCGGGCTGTGGATCGGCAGCCATGTCAGTGCCAGTGCAGCCCCGGCGGTGGTCAACCTGGTGTACCTGCCGCTGGCGCTGCTGTCGGGGCTGTGGCTGCCGCTGTCGATCCTGCCGCCAGTGTTTTCCGCGCTGGCCCCGCTGTGGCCCACCTGGCACCTGGCCCAACTGGCGCTGCCGGCGGTGGGCATGCCGGCCCAGGGCAGCACGTGGGTGCACATCGCGGTGTTGCTGGCGGTCACCGGTGTGGCGCTGGGGCTGGCGCGGCGGCGCCTGCGCCGGGTTGGCTAAGCGGCGGACGAAACTGGCATGATCGCGCCTGACCGCCCCGCCCTGGAACCGACCGTGCCTTCGCGCTGGATCGCCTCGCTGCTGCGCCCCGCGCCGGATTCGTCGGTGGCCGACAACCTGCGCCGTGGCAAGCCGGCCTGGGCCGACGCGGTCCACCTGTTGTGGACCGGCTGGGTGTTCTTCACCCCCATCTTCGGCACGGGCTACACGCTGGAGTGGTTGTGGTTGACCCTGCTCACCTACCCGGTGTTCCTGGTCCTGTATGTGCGCCTGCTGCTGGCGCCCCGCCACCACGGGCCGCGTTATGCGCTGGCGATGGTGGCCATGGGCCTGGCGCTGCTGCCGTTCTATCCCTCGGGCATCAGCTACTTCATCTTCGGGTGCGTGATGCTGCGGGTGTGCCGCGACACCAGCATGCTGCGCTACATGCTGCAGCTGCTGGCGCTCAACGGCCTGTTCGTGGTGGTCGCCTTGTGGGTGGGCTACCCGTGGCAGCTGGTGGTGTGGATTCCCTCGATGGGCCTCATCCTCGGCATCGTCATCAACGTGGAACGGGCCAACAAGGACCGTGACGCGGCGCTGCAGCTGTCGCAGGAGGAAGTGCGCCGTCTGGCCGCCACCGCCGAACGCGAGCGCATCGGCCGTGACCTGCACGACCTGCTGGGGCACACGCTGTCGCTGATCACGCTGAAGCTGGAACTGTCGCGCAAGCTGGCCGACCGCGACCCGCAGGGCTCGCGCCGCGAAGTGACCGAGGCCGAAGCGATCGCGCGCCAGGCCCTGGCCGAAGTGCGCAGCGCGGTCACCGGCATCCGCGCCAGCGACCTGGCAGCCGAGCTGGCGTCGGCGCGGCTGTTGCTGGAATGCCAGCACGTGCACCTGCATTACGCGCCGCCGCCGCCGATGCCGCCGGATGTGGAGCGCGGGTTGTCGCTGGTGCTGCGCGAGGCGGCCACCAACATCGCCCGGCACGCGCAGGCACACCAGGCCTGGATACGTTTTGAACAGGAAGGGCGCAGCTTGCTGATGGAGATCCGTGATGATGGCCGTGGCGGCGTGCACGCCGACGGCAACGGGCTGGGCGGCATGCGCGAGCGGGTGACGGCATTGCGCGGCACGCTGGTGCTGCAGTCGGTGAAGGGTGAGGGCACCTGCGTCACGGTGCGCGTGCCGCTGCCAGCGGCAACCGCGGCGGTGGCCGCCTTGCCGGCCGACCTGCCGACGGCACCGTCGCTGCCTGCGGGTGGGCCGGTATGATCCGCATCGTACTGGCCGAAGACCAGGCGATGGTGCGCGGCGCGCTGTCGGCCCTGCTTGGCCTTGAGCCGGACATCGAGGTGCTCGGCAGCGCCGCCGATGGCGAGGCGGCGTGGCGCATGCTGCAGCAGCTGCAGCCGGACATCCTGGTCACCGACATCGAAATGCCCGGTCTGTCCGGGCTGGAGCTGGCCCAGCGCATCGCGCGCCAGCAGTTGCCGATCAAGGTGGTGATCGTGACCACCTTCGCGCGCTCGGGCTTCCTGCGCCGCGCGCTGGACGCGGGGGTGTGCGGTTACCTGCTCAAGGATGCCCCGGCCGAACGCCTGGCCGATGCCCTGCGCCAGGTGCAGCGCGGCGGACGCGCGATCGACCCGCAGCTGGCGCTGGATGCCTGGTCGCAGGCCGACCCGCTCAACGACCGCGAACGCCAGGTACTGCGCCTGTCCGGCGACGGGCGTTCGGCCAGCGAGATCGCCACCCAGCTGGGCTTGTCGCACGGCACCGTGCGCAACTACCTGTCCGAATGCATCGGCAAACTGGGCGTGGCCAACCGCATCGAAGCGTATCGGCTGGCGCGGCAGAAAGGCTGGCTGTAGGCGAGCGGGTATCCTGTGCGTTCCATGGACCGGATGCGCACCCGATGAAACACCACTTCGCCGATCTCATCGACCGTGCCAGCGGGGTGTGGACGATCACGCCGAACGCGCAGCGCTGGGCGTGCCATTACGAGGACGTGGCCGACGCGCCCGACGACGCCACCCGGCTCACGTTGACCCGCCACGACCGCAACTGGGTGCGCGTGCTGCAGCTGGAAGCGCTGCGCGAACTGACCCTGCACGAACCCGACCAGGCCCAGCTGGCTGCCTTGGCGCAGCTGCCGCAGCTGACCGCGTTGCGGATCAGCCATGCGCGGCCAAAGACGCTGGCGATGCTGGAGGGCATGCACGGGCTGCGCGAACTGGTGCTGGAGTACGTCTCGGCGTTTTCCGATCTGTCGCCCGTGGGCCGCCTGCCGGCGCTGCAGGCGCTGCACATGGAGAACCTGCGACGAGTGCACGATTTTTCCGGCCTGGCCGGCGCCACTGCATTGCGCGACCTGACCCTTCTGGGCACGCTGGACTGGAACCAGCCCGTGGACGATTTCGCCTTTCTTGCCGGCCTGCCGGCGCTGGAGCGACTGAATGTGTCGTGGTTCCGCGCGCCGAAGGTGTCGCCGGTGATGGGCGCGCTGCTGGCGCTGCCGCGCCTGGCCAAGCTGGAGATGGGCATGGCCAGCCTGCCGCTGGAAGAGTTCGCCTGGATCGAGGCGAACCTGCCGCACGTGGAAGGCGCGGTGCGGCCGGCCACCGTTCCCACCCACGGCCAGGACCACCAAATCGGCGCCCGCGATCCACGCGCGAGCATGCCCCTGGCCGAGTTCTACCAGCACATCGACGTGTACGTGGGGCACGAGGGGAAGCGCTTCAGAAGCACCGGCTTCGACGCCATGCTGCTGGGCAAGGGCGAGCGCTACGCCACCGGCACGCCCGAGGCAGTGCTGGCCAAATGCACCCAACACCGCCAGCGCTACCGCGCCCTGGTCGAAGCCCACCGCGCCGCCCGCTAGGCACCCACCGCGGGTGGGTGCAACGCGCGCGATGCCGATACCAATAGCCGGTCCGCCCAACCCGGTAGGCACCCACCGTTGGTGGGTGCAACGCGCGCGACGCCGATACCGACCGCCGCCACGCCCAACCGGGTAGGCACCCACCGTATTGGTGGGTGCAACGCGCGCGATACCGATACCGACCGCCGCCACGCCCAACCGGGTAGGCACCCACCGTTGGTGGGTGCAACGCGCGCGATACCGATACCGACCGCCGCCACGCCCCCCCCGGTAGGCACCCACCGTTGGTGGGTGCAACGCAATCGCACCGGTAGTGCCGGCCGCTGGCCGGCTCCTCGCAACGCTGATCGGATGGCCATCTACCGACCAACGGTCGGTAGCTACCGGTGCTTGTCGGTGTCCAGACCGTCGGCGCGCCCCGGCCCCTTCGCCATCGCCTGGAACACCCCATCGCGGCGCACCCACAGGTGGAACAGCGCGGCCGACAGATGCACCACCACGGTAGCGAACAACGCATAGGCCAGCAGGCTGTGCGCATTGCGCAGCGCGGCGTACAGCGACGGATCATGTGGCACGATCGCCGGCAGGTTGAACCCGGACCACATCACGATCGGATACCCACCGGCCGACAACATCGACCAGCCCACCAGCGGCATCGCCAGCATCAGTCCGTACAGCACCCAGTGCGAGGCATGCGCGGCAGCGGCCTGCCAGGCCGGCAGGTCGGCCGGCAACGGCGGCGGCCGGTGGCGCAGGCGGTTGTATAGGCGCACCAGCACCAGCAGCAGGATCGCGATACCCAGCGGCCGGTGCAGGTCCACCAGCATCGGCCGCCACTGCAGCGCGGCCACCATGCCCACGCCCACGAACAGCATGGTCAGGATCATCGCGGCCATCAGCCAGTGCAGCACCCGCGCGGTAAGGTTGAAGTGGCCGGTATCGCGGTTCATTTCGCACCTTCCTTGCCGGTGGCGGCAGCACCCTTGCCGCTGGCGATTTCGCGCTCGCGGCGGTTGAACGACTGCGAATACACCGCCGAGCGCGCCGCCAGGATCGGATCATCGGTGCCGGCGATGCCGCTGGGCAGAATCAGCGGGTCGTAGTTGAGGTCGCGGCACGCGCCCTCGGCCTGGGGCTGCATCGACACCAGGCTCAGCGTGCCCACCTTGACCTGGCGGCGCTGCGCCGGCCACACCTGCGACGGGTCATCGATCGGGTCGCCCGCTTCGGCCAGCGTCACCCACATGTCCCAGCGCACCGGTCCCTGCGCCAGCCGTTGCGCGAACTCGACGGCAAGGTAGTCCAGCCCGGACTGCGCGCGCTGCGCGGCGGTCATCTCCACGAAGGGGGCCTGCGGGCGCATGCTCCAGCGCACGAAGTGCTGGCTGCCGTCGGCGGCGGTGAAGCGGAAGCTGTTGACCCCGTTGTAGTCGGTGTTGGCCCAGCTGTTGGACCACGGCGCGGTCTTGGCCCATTCCCCGAAGGCCCGCGCGCTGGGGTATTTGGCCTGCACAGCGGCCATCTTCGCCGGGTCCGGCTTGCCGGTGGCCGGGTCGGGAATGCCGGCGCGGGTCTGTTCCAGGAAGGCCTCGGCGGTGGGCACGGCGAAGAACGGGAAGCTGTTCATCGCGGTGCGCCATTCCTGGCCGTCATCGCTCACCAGCTGTAGCGCCATGCTCCGCACGCGCGCATTGGCATCGGCACCGTGCGGATCGCCGCCGCCGATCGACAGGCGGCCCAGCACCGGCACCTGCGCCTGGCGGAACACGCGGGCCGAACTCAACGCGGCACCGTCCGGCGTGCCCTGGAAGCTGCCACTCACGCACACGCCCTTGCTGTGCGCGCGGCGGAAACCGGGGTGGGGCGGGCCGGTAGCTTCGATGCTGTCGGTGAAGGCCTGCGCGGTGGCGCGGTCACGACCGATCCAGCCGGCCAGCCAGGCAAACGCCAGGACCAGCAGGCCGGCAATCAGCGCGATCAGCGCGATCCACAGCAGCGGCGACGGGGGACGCGGGGCGCCCGGCTCCTGGCCGGCGCGGGTGTAACCAAAGAGCGACATGTCCGGAATCCTGCCTTCACGTGTGTGTGGGTGGGCGACAGGGGCATGGTGTCAGAAGGCAGCGCACGCCGATATTCACATTTTCGACAAGAGTTGGCCGGGGGGCAGTGCCGGGTTCCATCCGGCAGCCCGATCAGCCGGGCAGCCACGTAGTGCCGGGTTCTACCCGGCAGATCGATCGGCCAGGCAGCCACGTAGTGCCGGGTTCTACCCGGCAGATCGATCGGCCAGGCAGCGGGGCAGAGCCCCGCTCTACGATGTTCGGTCGGTCAGCCAGGCAGCCGGGCAGAGCCCCGCTCTACGATGTTTGGTCGGTCAGCCAGGCAGCGGGGCAGAGCCCCGCTCTACGATGTTCGGTCGGTCAGCCAGGCAGCGGGGCAGAGCCCCGCTCTACGATGTTTGGTCGGTCAGCCGGGCAGCGGGGCAGAGCCCCGCTCTACGGGGTCAGGCGTAGCGTGCCTTCAGCATTGCCCACGCCGAGCGCAGCGCCAGCGCTTCGCCACCGGCCGGGCGGCCCGGGCGTTCGCCGTCGTTCCAGGCGTACACGTCCAGGTGCGCCCAGACCTGGCCTTCGGCGATGAAGCGCTCCAGGTACAGCGCGGCGGTGACCGAGCCGGCCATGCGCGAGCCGGCATTGGCCAGGTCGGCGATGCCGCTGTGCAGGTAACGCAGGTACGGGCGCCACAGCGGCATGCGCCAGACCGGGTCGCGGGTCCGTTCGCCGGCCTGCAGCCACTGTTGGGCCAGGGTGTCATCGTTGCTGAACAACGCCGGCAGGTCCGGGCCCAGCGCGATGCGCGCCGCGCCGGTGAGGGTGGCGAAGTCGAGCACGATCTGCGGCTGCTGTTCGCTGGCGTAGGTGAGTGCATCGCACAGCACCAGCCGGCCTTCGGCGTCGGTATTGTCGATCTCGATGCTCAGCCCCTTGCGGGTGGCGATCACTTCGCCCGGCCGGAACGCATCGGGGCCGATCGCGTTTTCCACCGCGGCAATCAGCAGGGTCAGCTGCACCGGCAGCTGCTGGGCCATGATCAGCCCGGCCAGCGCCAGCGCATGCGCCGCGCCGCCCATGTCCTTCTTCATGTTGCGCATGCCGTCGGCCGGCTTGATGTCCAGGCCACCGGTGTCGAAGCACACGCCCTTGCCCACCAGCGCCACATGCGGCTGGCCGGCGGTGCCCCAGCGCAGCGCGATCAGGCGCGGGGCACGGTGCGAGGCGCGGCCAACAGCGTGGATGGCCGGGAAGTTCTGCGCCAGCAGCGCGTCACCGGTGATCACCTCGAGCTGCGCACCATGTGCGTCGGCCAGCGCACGCGCGGCGTCTTCGAGCTGCTGCGGCCCCATGTCTTCGGTGGGGGTGTTGACCCAGTCGCGCACGCGCAGGCTGGCGGTCACCACGTCGCGCACTTCGGCCGACGGCGTGGCCAGCAGCTGCGCGGGGGCGCGGTTGGGCTTGCGGTACCGCGCGAAGCGATAGCTGCCCAAGCCCCAGCCCAGGTGCAGCAGGGTTTCAACATCCGCCGGCAGCGCATCGGCCACCTTCCACACGGTGCCTTCGGGCAGCGCGAACGGCGCATGCGCGTACGCATAGGCATCGCCGGGATCTCCCACGCCCACGATCGCACCGGCCAGGCCATGCTCGCCGGGCAGCAGCACCACGCTGCCACCGCTGCCGTTGAAATGCTGCGCATCGATCCAGGCAACCAGCGCCTCGCTCTGCTGCGCGCGCCAAGCGGCGAACTGCGTACGCTCCATCACGTGCAGCGGAAGGGCCTTGGCGGCCTCGGTGGTGAAACCGTTGATCTGGGTCATGCGGGAAAAGGCTCCGTTCGTGGTCAGGCGTGCTGCGCCGATGCGTTCGCATCGAGCCAGTCGGCCAGTCCGGTCAGGGTGTCGAACTGCAGGTCAGGCTGCAGCGAAGGGTGGTTCCAGACGTGCGCTTCGCGGTTGATCCAGCAGCCGCGAAGGCCGGCCCGCATGGCGCCCACCACGTCCATCTCGGCGTGGTCGCCCACGTGCAGCACGTGGGTGGGGGCAACCCCAAGGCGGTCGCAGGCGGCGTGGAAAATGCTGGCCGCCGGCTTGGCCGCGCCGTGTTCGCGCGAGCCCAGCTGGAAGCTGAAATGGTGGGCCAGGCCGATCCGCTGCAGGTCGGCGTTGCCGTTGCTGAGCGCGGCCACCGGCACCTTCGCGGCGATGCGGGCCAGCGCGTCCAGTGCGTCCGGGTAGAACTCCACCTGGTTGCGCGCGGCGTAAAACGCCTCGTAGGCCGGCTCGAGCAGGGCCAGGTCGGCACCGCTTTTCTCCAGCGCTTCGTGCAGGGTCAACCGGCGCAGCGCGCTCAGGTCGTGGTGCAGCTGCGGGTTGTCGTGGAAGGAGCGCTCGCGCAGCTCCCGCATGGCCGCCACGGGGTACATCGCGGCGGTGGCGGGGCTGTGTTGCAGCATCCACTCAAACAGCACCTGGTCGATGCGCGCGCCGATGGGGGCGAACGGCCACAGGGTGTCGTCGAGGTCGAGGGTGATGGCTTGGACTGGGAAATTCACCCCGCCATTCTACGCCTGCGCGCGCGGGCTTTCATGGCGCGCGCAGGGATCGCCGGTGAAGATCCTTCAGCGCAGGTCGTAGGAACAGCCGATGGATGCCTGGCCATCCTGCTGCCGCACGTTAAGGTCATGGCGCCCCACCTCAAGGGTGTAGTCACCGGCTACGTTGTCCCGGATCTTCGCCAGCGCGGCGATCTGCTCGACACTGGCAGTGCTGAAGTACGCGGTGTAGCTGTCGATGCCGTCCTCGCCATTGGCGCCGTCGTACAGGTGCAGGCGGTTCACCGGCTGGCCCAGCACCAGCAGCGGCGTGGTCAACGCATACTCACCGTCGGACAGGGCGCCGTAAGCCTGCAGCTCGGTGGGCTTGAGCACCTTGGCCAGGGCGGCGAACTGCGCAGGCGTCAGGTGGCGCTTGCAGGTGACCGCTTCCACCAGCTGGCGCCCGGCCACGTCGGCGCTGGGCAGGGGAGCGGCCAACGCCGGCGCAGCGAGGGTGACAAGGCCGGCGAGGGCGAGGCAACGGGTAACAAGGGAAGACATCAAGGCCGGGTCCATCCGAAAAAAGGGCGGTTATTCTGGCAGCATCATGAGTGTGCGGCCAGCCGAATCCTCGGCATTACATGCTCACTCGAGCAGCCGCGCCCAGCCGTGCATGCCGTCCAGCCGCGCCAGCACCAGCTTGACGCAGACCAGCAGCGGCACCGCCAGCAGCAGCCCGATCATGCCCCACAGCCAGCCGAACACCAGCAGCGACAGGATCAGGATCAACGGCGAGATCGCCATGCGCCGGCCCAACACGATCGGCGTGACCACCTGGCCTTCAATGGTGTGCAGGGCCAGGTAGCAGGCCGCCGGCAGCAGGGCCTTGAGCGGATCGCTGAACTCCACAAAGCCCATCAGCAGCATCAGCGCCACGCCGATCAGCGGTCCCACGTACGGTGCGAAGTTCAGCAGGGCCGCCACGGTGCCCCACAGCAGCGCTTCCTGCAGGCTGATCCCGAGCAGCAGCAACACGCCGGAGAACACCAGCCCGACCAGGGCGTTGATGACGGTGATGGTGAGGACGTAACGCGATACCTCGCGTTCGATCGAACGCAGGATGTCGGTGGTGAAGCGCTGTTGCTGGCGGCTGGGAAACAGCGCGATGGCATGCTTCTGCAGGTTCTGCCCATAGATCATGAAGAACAGCGTCAACAGCACCACCGCCAGCACCGACGCGGCCAGCCGTGGCGCGCGGGTCAGCACCTTGTAGGGGTCGTCCAGCTGGGTACGCACGATCTGCACGCGCCGGCTGCTCTCGCCCCCGGCGACGCGGGCGAAGTTCTCCGCGGCCTGGTTGGCCTGCTGCACCGGCTTGGTCAGGTCCTGCACCTGGCGGGCCACCTTGCGCAGCTGCTGCGGCGCTTCCTGCGCCCACTCCATGGCCGGCCCCACCAGCTGCACGCCCAGTGCGGCGGCACCACTCAGGCCCAGGCCCAGTACCAGCACCGCGCCCAGGAAGCGGGGAATCCAGAGCTTGCCCAGCAGGCGCAGGATCGGGTTGCAGACCAGCGCCAGGAACATCGCCAGCAGCACCGGCAGGATCACCTCCTGCGCGGCCCAGAGCGTGAACCCCACGGCCAGCGTGGCCAGCACGACCAGCGACATCGGCGCGCGCGGACGCGGCGGTGGGGGCGCGGTGACGGTGTCATCGAGGGAAACGGCAGGAACGCTCATGCGGGCGCCGGGCAGGAAAGGTGCGCCATTATTGGGCAAGCCGGGTGCGGGCGGCGTGTTGGTGGCGGGGTCACATGCACCCGCTCGTTGGCGGGACACAACCAGGCCCACCGCGTGCGGGGCGCGCAATAAAAAACCCCGCCGCGGCGGCGGCAGGGCTTCAGGTGCAGTGCGCCGGTGGACCGGTGCGGCTCAGCGCTCGGAAAGATCCGTCGCCGCTTCAGCCGGCTGCGGCTGGCGCTGGTCATCGGCGTCAACACGCGGCGCTGCGGTGGCCGCGGCGCGTGGCGCGGGCGGCTGGCGCGGCACGCCACTGTCCACCGCATCGTCCACCTTGTCGGCGGCCTGCTCGGCGGTATCGGCCGCTTCACTGGCCTGCATCGACGCAAACGCGGCCTGGGTACTGGCCAACAGGTTGGACACCGAGCCGATCATCTGCAGCCAGCGCGCGCCCTGGACCTTCGCCCCGAGCCCGGTAGGCTCCAGTTTGCCGGCCAGGAAACCGCCGGCCAGGCCCACGGTGATGATGCGCAACGGCGTCCAACCGGCCCGCCATGCGCCGCTGAGGCTGAACCAGCTGCTGCGGGTTTTCTCCACCCGCACCGCCACCACCAGTTCGGCACGCTGTACACGTTGCCGCAAGGCTTCAAAATTCATCGCTTGGCCCCCGTCGTATCGACGTCGGCATCGGGATCTTCCTCGCTGGGTTCGTCATACAGCCCCAGCCGCGACAACTGGCGACGCGTGGCATGCATGCCGGTATGGCGGAAGAAGAACGATACCCGCCACATCGCATAGCCGGTCACGATCAGGCTGAGGATCGAGGTGATCAGCAGCGAGTGGAACCAGCTCATGCCCCAGCGCACCATCAGCGCGATCAGCGTACCGGCCAGCAACAGCCAGGCCGATGCACCGAACACGATCGCCACGCCACTCCACGCCAGCGCCCGCCCGAAGGCACTGCGCGCCAACGCGAAATCGGCCGAGGCCAACCGGCGCAGGGACCGCAGGGTGTGCTTGGCCGCCTCTACCGTGTCACGACCGGCAGCACCCACCTGGCGGATGCTCTCATCCAGGTGGGGCGCCTTCTCAGCGCCGTCCGGTGGCGGGGTATCCGCGCCACCGGTGGCGGTCGACTGGGCTTGATCGCTCACGCCGGATTACTTGTCGCCGCCGCTGCGCGCCAGCTTGGCGATGATCCAACCGGCGGCAAAGGCCACGCCGAAGGACGCCAGCGGACGCTCGCGGATGAGCTCGGCGGCGCTGTCCACCAGGTCCTTGCCCTTGTCCATCAGGGCATCCACCTGTTCCTTGGCGGCGGCACCACCGAACTCGGCGGCAGCCAGGCCCGACAGCGCGGTGTCGGACAGCTCGGCCTTGACGTTGGCCTTGCCGATACGCAGTTCGTCGCCAGCGGCACCGGTGGCGCCCTTGATCGCGCCGCCCGCAGCCGTGGCCGCCGACTTCAGGTGCGAACCGGCTTCGCCCAGGTGTTCCTTCAGGTTCTCGGTATTGGTGGGGCTCATCGTGACTCTCCGTTATGTGCGATGGGGAAGGTGACCGCAGCAGACCTGCGGTAACGAACACAAGGTAATAGCATCGGCGGGGTGTAAGGGGCGTTAGGGCTTGCTGACCCGTTCATCGCATCACCAGCACGCCCGGCGTGTTGCCACGCACGATGCGCAGCACCAGCTGCGGCGGGCGTTGCTGGAAATTGGCCCGCCAGCTGGCCAGGTCGGCGAACTCGCCGGCCGTGGTTTCGGTGATCACATCGCCGGCGGCAAGGCCCGAGCTGGCCGCGCGGCTGCCGCGCTTGACCTCGCTGACCTGCACCCCGCTGATGCCAGCCTGGCGCAGCGACTCGGGCAGGTCGACGAAGGTGGCACCGGCCAGGCGCGGGTCCAGCGTGTCGCCGCTGACCGCGCGCGCCTGTTCCTTCAGCGTGGCCTTGAGCTGCTGCGCCTTGCCGTCGCGGCGGATGTCCAGGGTGAGCGTGCTGCCCACCGGCGCCAGCCCTTCCATGTTGTGCAGCGCCTGCGCGCTGTCCACGCGCTGGCCGTTGGCCGACACCACCACATCGCCCGGACGCAGCCCGGCGGCGGCCGCGCCGGAGCCGGCCAGCACCCGCGTCACCAGCGCGCCGCGCGCTTCGTTCAAGCCCAGGCCCTGGGCGATCTGCTGGGTCAGGTTCTGCGCTTCCACGCCCAGCGTGCCGCGCACCACCACACCGTGCTTGACCAGCTGGTCGACCACGTCGCGCGCCAGGTTGGACGGAATGGCCAGGCCCAGGCCGATGTTGCCGGCCATGCTGCCCTGCGGATTGAAGCTGGCGGTATTGATGCCCACCAGCTGGCCCTGCAGGTTGACCAGCGCACCGCCGGAGTTGCCCGGGTTGATCGACGCGTCGGTCTGGATGAAGTTCTGGTAGCCCAGCCCGCGGATGCCGCTGCGGCCCACCGCCGACACGATGCCGGAGGTGACGGTCTGGCTGAAACCGAACGGGTTGCCGATGGCCACCACGAAGTCGCCCACGCGCAGCTGGTCGCTGTTGCCCAGCGGCAGGGCGGTGAGCTTGTCGGCGGGAATGCGGATCAACGCGATGTCGGTGTCGCGGTCCGAGCCGATGAACTCGGCCTTGACCGTGCGCCCGTCGGCCAGCGTCACCTGCACGTCGTCGGCGTTGTCGATGACGTGGTGGTTGGTCAGCACCAGCCCGGCGCTGGCGTCGATGATGACGCCCGAGCCCAGCGATTCGTTTATGCGTTCCTGCGGCACTTCCGGGAACAGCCGGCGGAAGAACGGGTCGTTGAAGTACGGGTTGCGTACCCGCACCACCTGCTTGGTGTTGACGCTGACCACCGCGGGCATGGCCCGTTCCAGCATCGGCGCCAGCGACGGCACCGGCTGCCCGGCCACCGAGGCCGGCAATGCCGCCGTGGCCGGAATGACCAGCGACGCCGGCGCTGCTTCGGCACGGTTGTCCAGGTGCACGTTGATCGCCGAAGCGACAAAGCCACCGAAGGCGGCGGCAAGGGCGAGCGTGAGCAGGGTGGGGAGCGGTCGCATGGTCCGTCGGTTCCGTAACGAAGAGCGGCGTGGGAGGCAGAAGCCTCTATAAGGTAAAGCAAGCTGAATGAGTGTGGCTGCCTGCGCCTAAACCGCGAATGAAATCCGGCCCGCCGCGCGGCGGGCGACGCTCCCGCGCCATCCGCTTTGGTGTCGTTGAAGGCCGCCGTGCAGCGGTCGGCTGCGCGCCGGCGGCGGGGTCGGCCATGCGCGCGATGCCGCCGTCGACCAACCATCGGTGGCACGCACCCCGCTGTCCCCTGTCGCTGTCCATGCCGCCGATGCAGGTCATCGGTGACGTCATGTCTGCGACCAGGATGGGCCCGCTGCATGACCCCGTTTTCAACCCCGACCCCCGCCCTCTGCCGCATGCCTCGGCGGGTTGACCGGGCCAACACCGCCGGCCTTTTCGAGCGCGAAGGCAGCGCAGTTGTGCAGTAAAAGCCAACCAACCGAACGCGTACGACAGCCAATTGCACGTCGCGTCACTAGCGCTCGACGCGCGCAGGAAGGACCGGCACGGCAACGCACGTGCCGTGCACGGAAGCTGTTTTAAAGGGGTTTGCTGCCAACGCCTGGTTTGCCGGGCAGCGCTGGCGTCGTCCCGCCAAGCACAGGTGCGGCTCACAGGCTGCGACAAGACCGTTCCACGATGGACCGCGCCGGTATAGCATCGCCAGCGATTTAACTGACCAGGCCCCTTAGGAGGCAATCATGAGCAACGGTAATGGTGTGACCGCGACCCTGTCGCAGGGCGTCGACGAAGTGAAAGAAGTGGCCGGCAACGTGGGCGAGACCATCGCTACCGCCGCTGAGGATGCCGTGGCGTCGGTGAAGAAGACCGTCAAGCGCGCACGCAAGGCTGCCACCACCCAGGTTGCCAAGGTCAAGAAGGCCGTGCAGAAGGCCGAGAAGACCGTCGCCAAGAAGGCCGACAAGGCCGCCAAGTCGGTTGGCAAGACCCTGGCCACCGCCAAGAAGAAGCTGGAAACGGCCAAGAGCAACGCCAAGGCCGAAGCCGCCTCGCTGAAGAAGCAGGTTGCCAAGAAGAAGGCCGCCGCTGAAAAGGCCGTGACCAAGACCACCAAGGCTGCCAAGAAGGTTGCCGGCAAGAAGGTCGCCACCGCCAAGAAGGCCGTGACCAAGAAGACCGCCGCCGCCAAGAAGGTTGTGGGCAAGAAGGTTGCCGTGGCCAAGAAGGCCGTGGCCAAGAAGACCGCGACCGCCAAGAAGGTCGTCGGCAAGAAGACCGCCGTGGCCAAGAAGACCGTCGGCAAGAAGGTCGCCGTGGCCAAGAAGGCTGTGGCCAAGAAGTCCGCCACCGCCAAGAAGGTCGTCGGCAAGAAGACGGCTGTTGCCAGGAAGACCGTCGGCAAGAAGGTCGCCGTGGCCAAGAAGGCTGTGGCCAAGAAGTCCGCCACCGCCAAGAAGGTGGTCGGCAAGAAGACCGCCGTTGCCAAGAAGAGCGTCGGCAAGAAGGTCGCCGTAGCCAGGAAGACCGTCGGCAAGAAGACTGCCGTGGCCAAGAAGGCCGTCGCCAAGAAGACCGCCGTGGCCAAGAAGGCTGTCGGCAAGAAGACCGCCGTTGCCAAGAAGGCCGTTGCCCGCAAGGCCGCCCCGGCCAAGCGTGCTGCCAAGCCCGTGGCCCGCAAGGCCCCGGCCAAGCGCGCCCGCAAGTAAGGGGTGACCACGGCGCCTGCCTGCGGGCGGGCGCCGTGATGGGCCACCTTCGCTTGCACAAAGCTGAAGGGGTTTACGCAATACCCGCGTCAGAATGTTGGCGCACGTCATGCAGAAATGGCAGAGTCGGGATCTCGAAGTCATGGGACGAAGGAACGCCCGATGTATGCCGAAGCCCTCACCGCCGGTCACGCGCTCACCCGCCTGCACCAGGACCACCGCCTCATCCGTGTCGACACCGTGCTGGACCCGCAGACCTTCCTGGTCAAGCGGTTCGACGGCAGCGAACGCGTGTCCCATCCCTTCGCCTACCAGGTCGAGCTGCTCTCGATCCAACCCCGGCTGGAGCTCAAACAGCTGGTGGGCCAGCCGCTGCGGCTGATCCTGGGCGACGAGTTCGGCGGCCATGGCGTCCACGGCTACGTGCGCGAATTCGCCAGCACCGGCCGCGAGGCGCAGTTCAGTGCCTACCGCGCCGAGATCGCGCCGTGGTTCGCCTTTCTGGACTACACCAGCAACTGCCGCATCTTCCAGGACATGAACGTGCTGAAGATCGTGGAAACGGTGTTCGCCGATTACCCCGACCTGGCCCGCTTCGACTACGACCTGGACACCGGCAAGCTGCCCAAACTGCCCTATTGCGTGCAGTACAACGAGTCCGATTTCGCTTTCGTCTCGCGCCTGCTCGAAGACGCCGGCATCTACTACAGCTTCCGCCACGACGAAGACGGCCACACCCTGCTGCTCAGCGACGACTCCACCCTGAGCGTGGCCTTGGGCGAACCGGCGCCGGTGTACTTCCGTGCCGACCAGGGCGTGCAGCAGCAGACCGGCCTGCACCGCTGGGGTGCCCGCCGCCGCGTGGGCCCTGGCGCGCACGCGCTGAGCAGTTTTGATTTCAAGCAGCCCAGCACGCCCTTGCGCGTGGTGCGCGGCAACGAGGCGCCGCGCGGCGTGCTGCCCGAACTCACCCAGTACCGGTACGACGGTGCGGCCCGCTTCGCCGACAGCCGCATTGGCGAGGCGCTGGCGGCGGTGCGCAATGAAGAAACCGCGTGGCCCACCAAGCTGTTCGAATGCGCCGGCAACGCCGCCGGGCTGCAGGCGGGCGGCTGCTTCACCCTGGAACAACAGCCGGACTTCATCGGCCGCGGCGCCGAAGACCGCCAGTTCTTCGTGGTGCGCCTGCAGCGCGAAGGGCGCAACAACTTCGCCAGCGATTTCGCCAGCGCCGAAGCGCCCAGCCACGCCATCGAGGCCGAGGTGCTGCGCCGCAAGATTCCCTACCGCCCGCTGCGGCAGACCCCGTGGCCGCGCATGCCCGGCCCGCAGACCGCCACCGTGGTGGGTCCGCCCGGCGAAGAACTGCATGCCGATGCCTACGGCCGGGTGAAGGTGCAGTTCCACTGGGACCGCAAGGAAGACCGCCGCGACAACGGCGCCGAGAACAGCTCCTGCTGGATCCGCAGCGCCAGCCCATGGGCCGGCGCGGACATGGGCGGGGTATCGCCGCCGCGCGTGGGCCAGGAAGTGGTGGTGGACTTCCTCGACGGCGACCCGGACCGCCCGATCATCACTGGCCGGGTCTTCAATGAAGAGAACATGCCGCCGTTCGGCCTGGAAGTGAGCGGCCTGAAGTCCAAGACGGTCAAGGGCGCCGGCTGGAACGAAATGACCATGCACGACACCGCCGGTGGCGAGCTGCTCAACATGCGTGCCCAGCGCGACATGGTCACCACCGTGCTCAACGACCAGAACGCCAGCATCCAGAACAACAAGTCCACCGCGGTGGCGGTGAACCACAGCATGAGCGTGGGCGCCAACCAGGACATCAGCGTGGGTGCCAACCGGGGCATCACCGTCACCGGCACCGACACCCTGGGCGTCACCGGCACCCGCACCACCAACGTCACCGGCGCCGTCACCGAGGCCTACCAGTCCGGCCAGACCAAGACCATCGCCGCGGCCGGCTACACCGAAACCATCACCGGCGATTTCGGCACCACCCTCACCGGCAACTACACCAGCCAGCGCACCGGCACCTGGAAGGAAACCGTTACCTCCACCTCGCTGCGCCAGGTGATCGGCAAGGTCACCCAGGAATACTCGGCCGGCCGCGAGACCACCATCACCGGGCTGGACAAGCGCGGCGTGCAGGGCGCGGTGGAAGACACCAACATCGGCGCACGCACCGTGGGCGTGGACGGCACCTTCGAGCACGAAGTCAGTGGCACCCACAGCCAGCTGTCCAACGGCGACATGACCCTCGGCTCGGCCAGCAAGCTCACCGCGGCGGTGGGCGGCGCCTTCATCGAGATCACCGACGGCGAGATCAAGATCTCCGCCGGCGGCTCGGAAGTGGTCATCAACAGCGGTGGCGTGTCGGTCAACGGCAGCGAGATCAAGCTCAACTGCTGACCGGTCCATCGGAGGGACACCCATGCACGACACCCCCATGCTGCGCGGCATCCAACGCCTCAGCGACGCCTGGCTTGCCGCCGCCGCCGACCCCAGCCGGCGGCTGCTGGTCTGGCGGCTGCCGGCCAACGCCAGCCGCCTGCTGGCCGCCTTCTTCGAGATGCAGCGGCACGACCAGGGCCGCGACACGCCGGACTACTTCCTGCGCGTGGACACGCCCTATGAGCTCGGCTTCCGCTACAGCCGACAGATCAAGCAGACCCTGCTCGAGCGCTACCTGGGCAGCCAGGACGAACTGCGCGGGCAGGGCATCACGCTCGGCTGGCGCGGTCCGCATGCCGAGCACCCCGACAGCGCCGCCGGCGTGGTGCAGGTACTGGACAGCTTCGCCGAGCACCACGGCAACCACCTGCGGTTGCTGGCCGCCGTGCTGGAACCCGAGCGCATGGTGCCCGGCGACGGCTTCGAACGCTGGGTGGATGCGGCCCTGGCCGCCGCCCCCGGCGACCGCCTGCGCCTGGTGCTGGTGGACACCGAGGAAGACCCGCGCTGGCAGCCGTTGCTTGAGCGCCATGCCAGCGTGGCCGCGCGCATCGACGCGCCGGTGGACATGTTTGCCATCGCCCGCGACACCGCCTCGCAGTCCGGCGGCACCGGCCCGGAAGTCCTGTACCGCCAGCTGCTCGCCGACCTGATGCTGCTGCTTGAGCGCGGCAGCCCGCAGCAGGTGGTGGCCCGCGCCGAGCGCGCGCTGGGGCTGGCCCAGCGCCACGGCTGGCAGGAGCAGGCCTCGGTGGTGCAGATGATGGTGGCCGGTGCCTGGCTCAAGGCCGGCGACCACGGCCAGGCCATCACCGCCTACCGCCAGGCGCGCAGCGCCGCCGATGCCGCCCGCAGCGCCGGCAACGCTGCCGCGCCCGAGCTGGTCATGCAGAGCTGGTTCGGCGAAGCCGGCTGCTGGCTCACCGCCAAGAACCCCGAGCGCGCCGCGCAGACCTACCTGCAGGCGTCCACCTCGGCAGCCACCATCCCGCACCCGATGTTCCAGCTGGAAGGCCAGCGCATGGCCGGCTACTGCCTGCTCCAGCACGGCAAGCGCGAGGAAGCGCGTACCCAGCTGCTGGAAGCCATCCGCATCGCCAAGCCCCTCAGCACGCAGGACCGCAAGGCCACCACCCTGCCGCAGGCGCTGTGGGACCTGCTGCAGCTGCAGGACCTGCGCCGCGCCGAGAAGATCCAGCTCACCGCCCCGGCCTATCTCGAACAGACCACCGCGCTGCACGCGCAGGCCGAAGAGGTCGCCGCCAAGCTCGGCCCCACGCCCACCCGCGTGCAGCTGGATGTCATCGACGCCCAGCTGCATGCGGGCCTGGAACAGACCTTCCACCGCACCCAGCAGGAACGCGAACGGCTGGTGCAGGGCGGCGACGAGTTCTTCCGAAAGATCGTCGCGGTAGGGCGTGAGTACCTCGACCCGCATTGGAACGGCCTGCCCACCATCGAACACCCGCTCGACCACGAGATTCCGGTCTGGAGCGAACCGCCGGCCATGCAGCCGCTGCCCGACCCCGGCCCGCTGCTGGCCGGTACCGACCTTGCCCACGTCGCACCGCCTGCGGCCACCCCTGGAGTTGTTGCCGCATGAATACCCGCATTCTGGTCATGACCGTCGCCGTGCTGCTGGGCATGGCCATCGTGGTGTGGCTCGGCGTGGAATACCGCGACGAAGTCAAAGCCTTCCTGCGCGCCCTGCTGCGCGCGCTGTAAGCAACACAGGAGTGTTGCCGTGAGCATTGCCGCCAAGCATTTCGATCCGCAGCTGGGCATCGACATCCACATGTACGCGATGCCGCCGTGCCCGCTGCCCACGCCGCACATCGGCCTGGTGCTGGACCCGTTCGACTACATCCCGTTCATCGGCTCCACCATCAAGGTCAACGGCGTGCACCGCGGCACCGCCGGCACCGGCGGGCTGGACATCCACATTCCACTGGGCGTGTGGGGCCCGCCGCTGGCCGCGCCGATGGGCCCGCAGTTCGACGGCGAAGAGATTTTCATGGGCAGCCGCACCGTGTCGGCCGATGGCGAGCCGTTCTCGCGGCTGGCCATGCCCGTGCTGGACTGCAACCTGGCCGGCATGATCAACCCGTTCCGGGTGAAGAAGCCCAAGAAGCCGCTGCGCGCCATGTCGCTGCCCACCGGCTTGAACGTGGCCATTCCCACCAGCGTCAAGGTCGGTGGCCCGCCCACCGTGTCGTGGACGGCGATGGCCTTCCGCGCCGCCTTTGCCGGCTTGGGTAAGCTGCGCAAGACCGACTTCTTCCGCAAGAAGATGGATGCCTTCGCCGCGTGGCGCCGGGGCAAGTGGGGGCATCTGCCCTCGGGCACGCTCAAGTGCAAGATCCTGCGGGCCGAGCCGGTGGACATCCGCGACGGCAGCGTCTCGGTCAGCCACGAAGACTTCAGCATTCCCGGCCGCCTGCCGCTCAGCTGGCGCCGCGTGTACGCCTCGCGCCATGCCCAGCGCACCGGCGCCTGCGGTTACGGCTGGCAGACTCCGGCCGACATCGCGCTGGCGCTGTCGGCCGACGGCAGCGCCTGGCTGTCCGGCCCGGACGAGGTGGCCTTCTTCCCCGAGCTGCCGCGCCGCGACGGCATGGACGCGGCCACCCTGGACTTCGTGGACGGCGCCCGCCTGTGGCGCGACAACGGTCAGTGGGTCGTGCGTTTCAAGGGCGGCCTGCAGTACCACTTCGACGCCACCCCGGCCGCCGGCGTGGCGGTGCTGCCGCACGAGCGCAGCCTGCCCATCGAGCGCATCGAAGACCGCTGCGGCAACCACTGGCGCTTCGAGCGCCGCGACGGCCACCTGGTACGCATCGTGGAAAGCGGCGTGGACGGCCTGCAGGGCCGCTTCATCGAAGTGGACGCGCGCCAGGGCCACATCGACCGCCTGCAGCTGCACGACCCGGCCAGCGGCCTGAACCACCTGCTGGTGAGCTACCGCTACGCCAACGGTGACCTGATCGCTGCAGTGGACCCGCTGGATGCCCCGCGCACCTTCGGCTACCAGCAGCACTACATGGTGCGCCATACCGATCGGGTTGGCCTGTCGTTCTATTACGCGTTCGATGCGCAGTGGCGCGTGGTGCATTCCTGGGGCGACGGCGGCCTGTACGACTACCACTTCGACTACGACGCACTGCTGCACGAAACCCGCATCACCGACTCGCTGGGCCATGTGAGCCTGGTCAAGTTCGACGAAAACCGCCTGCCGCTGTGCGAGATCGACCCGCTAGATGGGGTGACCATCTTCGAGTACGACGACTTCGGCCGCACCGTGGCGGTGACCGATCCGGAGGGGCTGCGGACTGGGTTCGAGTATGACGAGCGCGGGAACCTGGTGGTGCTGGTGCGCGCCGATGGCAGCACCCTGCAGCAGCAGTTCGACGACAACGACCAGCTGCTGGCCGTGACCGACCCGGACGGCAACACCTGGCAGCAGCACTATGACGCCCGCGGCCTGCTGATCGAGCAGACCGACCCGCTGCAGGCCAGCACCCGCTACGCCTACGACGCCCACGGCCTGCTGCATGCCCAGACCAACGCACGCGACGCCGTCACTGCCGTGGGCTACGACCGGCATGGGCTGGTGGCGGTGGTGCGCGATCCGCTGGGCCACGAGAGCCGCTTCGAGCATGATCCGCTGGGCCGCCTGCAGCGTCAGGTGGATCCGCTCGGCCAACCCACGGTGTACACCTACGACGCCAAGGGCCGGCTCCTGGCCGTGCTCGCCACCGACGGCACCGGCGTCCGCTGCGAATACGACGCCGAAGACCAGCTCGTCACCTATCTGGACGAAGCCGGTGCGCGCACCCGCCTGCAGTACGTGGGCATCGGCCAGATCGGCAAGCGCCTGCAGGCCGACGGCCAGGTGGTGGAGTACCGCTACGACACCGAAGAACAGCTGGTGGCGGTGATCAACCAGCGGGGCGAGACCTACGCGCTCACCCGCGACCCGCTCGGCCGCATCGTGGAAGAAGTGGACTACTGGGGCCAACCGCGTCGTTACGAGTACGACGCGGCCGGGCGCCTCACCGCCACCCTGGACCCGCTGGGCCAGCGCATCGGGTTTGCCACCGACAAGATGGGCCGCATCACCGCCAAGACCCTGCCGGACATCCGCCAGCCGGGGCGGCAGGTCAAGGAAACGTTCGAGTACGACAAGCGCGGCCAGCTCATCGCGTTGCGCAACCCGCACCGGCACGCCACCCGCCGCTTCGACCCGCTGGGCCAACTGCTGGAGGAACTGCAGGACGGCTTCCGCGTGGGATACGCCTACGATGAAGTGGGCAACCGCATCCAGCGCCAGACCGGCGCCAGCAACACCGTTGCCTTCGCCTACGACCTGCGCGACCAGTTGATCGAGGTGGGCATCAACGACGAAGCGCCCATCACCCTGGAGCGTGACGCGCTGGGCCGTACCACCCGCGAGCAGCTGAGCGCGCACGTGGAGCGCCGCTTCGAGTACGACGCGCGCAACCTGCTCACCGCGCAGACCGTCCTGCGCGATGCGTCACCGCTGTTCGACACCCGTTACGACTACGACCGCACCGGCAACCTCACCCGCCGCCAGGACAGCGCGCAGGGCGTGGACGAATACCGCTACGACGCGATAGGCCGGCTGCTGGCCCACACCGACCCCAAGGGCGTGCTGCACCCGTACTACAACGACCCGGCCGGCGACCGCCTGCGCACCGAAATCCGCGAAGTGCGCATGCGCAAGGTGGCCGGTGGCGACGACCAGGCAGAGCTGCTGTGGACACGCGAGGGCACCTACCAGGGCGTGCACTACGTGTTCGACCGCGCCGGCGACATGGTGCGCAAGGGCAGCCAGGGCGGCGGCGACGCCAGCGACCTGGAACTGATCTGGGACGCCAACCATCGGCTGGCCGAGAGCCGGCGCGGTGGGAAGAGCACGCACTACGGCTACGACCCGCTGGGACGACGGGTGTTCAAGCGCAATCCGGACGAGACCACGTGGTTCTTCTGGGATGGCGACGCGCTGCTGGGCGAGGTGAAGCAGGCCAACGACGCCGAAGACGCCGCGCCGGTGTGGGTGGACAACGTGGCCAGCCTGATCGAGGTGAAGCGGCGGCAGCGGCGGTTGGGGAAGCTGCATGAGGGGGTTCGGGAGTATGTGTATTACCCGCGGAGCTTCGTGCCGTTGGCGTTGCTGGAGAGACGGAATGTACCTGGCAGAGACGAGCTGGAATGCCAAGGGGTTAGTCCCAGCGCTCTGAGGGATGGAGAAGGTGAACGCGAGTTGCGGCAGGCTAGCCGACCTGCAGCGGTGCACAACCTGCCGGGGCGCCAGCCTGCAGTGGAACTTGAAATCCCTGTGCAAAAGGCCAGAGCATCTGCGAGAAGTGCACGTCCGAATGGGCTTGGCGCACTGGGAAGTCTGTCCCTTTCAAACGCGAAACACGCGCCCAACCAGAGTGAAGATGCTGGTCAAGAAGGCGGGGAACCAAACTCAGCAGAACAGACTCTGGGACCAGAAAATGGGACAGGTACAACACTGGGTTCGTTGAGTCTTGGCACCAAGCGGTCTGAAAGATCGGTGTCCGCTGATAAAGCACCCGAGGCGATAACTGAATCATCCATTTCGCCCCGAATTGTCCCCTCCGTCTCTCAAGCCATTGCTGTTTCCAGCGAGCCGCACGTCCACAATCAAATCCAGCCCCATGCTGCGGGGGGCGAGCAGGCAGGTGCTGCAGTTGCGGTCGAGGGGCAGCGGGCGTCAGCTGGCGTCTACTGGTATCAATGCGATCCCAACGGCTACCCCATTCGCCTGCTGGATGGGGGTGGCGCCCAGTACTGGGCGGCGCACCCTGCTGCTTGGGGCTTGGCAAATGTGGAGATCGAGAGAATTAGCAATCCGCTGCGCTTCCAAGGGCAGTACGCTGATGATGAAACGGGGCTCCACTACAACCGGTATCGCTACTACGACAACCGCGTTGGGGCCTACGTCTCTCAGGACCCGATACGACTTCTAGGGTCGATCAACACGTATACCTACGGACAAAACCCTATCGGATGGGCCGATCCTTGGGGCTTGATCCTGAAGGAAGTGGCCGATGCAATGCCGAACTCGGCAGGCGTTTACCACATTGAACTTGGAGATGAGTACTACACCGGTAGCGGTGTCGATATCCACGAACGGCTATCCAACTCGAAACACCCTGCACTCAGGCTGTTGAACGACCCGGATGTTGTAGTTACGACCTATCCTGTGGATCTTGGGACGGCAGCAGGAAACAATAGAATGAGCAACCATATCCTGCGAGGGTATGAGCAAGGCATCATGACAGTTGAGAATAACGTACCCAAAAAAGGCGGATCATTGAACCAAGTTCGTGCGGCAGCAAAAACCCGTGTCGGCGAGTTCGCGCAAGATGCAGTCAGGCATGGGGCATCGCGAGGCGGAGGCACCATCAGCACACCGTCCTCTCGTGCCGCTGGCACAATGGACGCGCGAGCAAATTGCTAGGATTGATATGAAACAGACGAAGTGTGTGGTGATGCATAGCGACCATTTTGAACAGTACCCTGGTCGCAAGTTGGAGCCAATTTTCTACAATCGGCCGTTTGACTCAAAGCTCCTTGCTGGGGTCGAGAGTGCGCAGCTCTGGGCTCCGCCCGGCGTAGGGATTTCCACAATTCCTGAAATTCTCTCCGCAATGGTCAATCTCCATTCGCTATTTGCGAGCGACGAGGTAGACAACGCCGCGTGGGCCAAGCTTTCGGATGGCGATCTGCCCGAATCCCTTGAGGTGTTGCAGATATCGAATGATCTTAGGACACTGAGTTGGCCAAAAGTGACCTTGCCCAAACTGAAGGAACTGGTGGCCATGCCATCCATCAAGTTCGATGCGGCCAGCTTCCCTTCTCTTGAATCCATCCACATCAATCCAAACAAAAATTTGTCCAATGTGCTGGAGGCTCTGAAGCTTCCGATTCGAGAGATGTTCCTCCTGAGCGTTCCGAACGGAAATAAAATCTTCGACGTCCTTGCTTCGGAGGACATTCAAACTATCGGTCTCTTGGGAGGGAACTCCCTGGTGAATCTGGATGGGGTCGAGCAGCTTGCGTCGCTAAAGTCCATCAAGCTAAAGAATCTCTCGAAGTTGGTAGATATTGGTGCGCTAAAAAGCCAGTCGGAACTGACGAGCGTGAACATTCAGTACTGCAACAAGATCGAAAACATCGAAGTCCTCAATGAGCTGAAGAAGATTGAGAAGCTGATAATTGTAGGCTCGGGCACAATGGGTGTGGATAGGCTGGAGCCACGTTTGCAGCGTGTATTGGATAGATCGCTAGGTCCCGATGCTCCGTAGTACATCGGGCTGGCACTCGATGCGAACGATGGAATAACGAGAGATGACCTTCCGAACAATCGCATTGTCAAGTTCGATTGCAACTAGGAGGGCGCTTAGCTCCGTCCGAATAGCGGGCTGTAGGCTGCCAGAGTCCTACTGCGAATTCGCAGCGACGCACGGGTATGGCCGCATTGGTGGCCTGGTCATCATCTATTCGGGCGTGCCGGAGCATCCGGACTCCGTTCTCGCTCAGGGTGCGCGCGTCAAAGGCTTCATAGACGATGCCGCCGCCGAGGGGTGCTTCGAGTTCGAGCATGACGGCGATGAGATGGTCGCCAGCGGCCTGTATCCCTTTGCGGCCAGCGAGAATGGTGAATATTTCGTCTGGGATCTCAATGAAAAGTGCGGGGATGAGTATTCGATCTACTGTATTGGTGCTCGAATGGCGGGTCTTCGGTATGCGGCAGAGTCAATGGGCGAACTGCTTGAGAAGCTTTGCAGCGAATCCATCAAGGATGTGATGGGGCCCGGGTATGCGCCTTTGCTCCCTACGTTTGAAGGCTTGTGATTGACTACAATTCATGGGTGATCTCTGCTAAGCATCGACGTCTAGCGTTGAGTTCGAGTGGCTGAAATGGCGAAGAAGATCAAGAGTGCGGTTGGTGACGTGTTTGCGATTCCGCTTCCGTCGGGCGGGTATGGGGTGGGGCGCTTGATACACATTTCAGACAGGTGGCGCCTTGCTCAGTTCTTCGCGCTTAGGCTGGATGCTCCAGAGCTCCCGGCGTTGCTTCTCGATTTCGGTGACGCCATGCCAGTTCACAACATAGTTACGTTGCGTATTGAAGAAGGCGCGTGGCCCGTTCTGAAGCGCGGTGTGCTCGATGCTTTGCCAGATCTTGACTCACTGATCTTCTATCGAGGACTGCCTGCCCATCGAACGTATTTGAAATTGAATGGCGAGATTGTTTCTGCGTGTCCCTCGCAGGGCTGCTCGTCTTCCATGCCTCAGTTCGCGGAATACGTGGCAGACCAGTTGGACGAGCGCTTGGCCACATGAGGCTGACTACCTCCATTATTGACGCGACTGAGGCATGTGATGTGGCCTGGATACGCACCCCCGTCCCAAACGTTCGAAGGTCTGTGATCGCGTTGAATCATGCTGTAAAGGTATGCTCGGCATTCCTGTAGTGCAGGAGGCTAAAGGAAGTGATGGATGCTTGCTAAAGAAGCTCGCAGCAGGTGGCAGGTTGAGCAGCTGAGGCTGGTCGAGAAGAAGCTCTACGACGCTGCGAAGTCGTTCAAATTGGGGCCTATGCCGGAGTCGCCCTTTGGCCTCACCGAACTAGGCATGGCCGACTTTCGCGGGGCGACCCTCGCTGAACCCTTGCGTTACCTGAAAGTGAGCAATGTCGATCTCTCTGACGTCCTGTTCAAAGAGGGTGCCAGCATCAATGAGTCCGAGATGGAGAGGTGTCGGCTTGATCGGGTTGACATGCGTAACGTCTTCGTAAGGCGTAGCTTCAGTGACTGCAGCTTTGTCAAAGCGAAGCTCTCGGGCGCTAGGATGGGCGGAGAGTTCGTGCGCTGCGACTTCACCGGGGCGAACCTATCCAAGTCATTCGCCACGGACTGTAAGTTCACGGCATGTAACTTCGCCGGTGCAACACTGTCCGATGTGCATTTCATCAGCTGCACGTTCGAGGACTGTGGCTTCTCGGACGTCAAGCTGTTCACTGGATCCGTCGCCGGCAGCAAGTTCCTGGGGGGAACCTCGATGGACCAATTGGCGGGCTGTATCACCGACAACGTAGTGGTCCGGTGAGGCGGCAACCTGGAACGAGTATGGCACTCGTTGTCCAACGTACGCTGGGGGCTTCATGGAAGTATCACTAACCGCCCGCTTGGGCGGCCCCGAGGTCGGCGTCCTGTTCCTTGCAGGCGTAGTTCATGCTCGCAAACGTTTGAAAGTTGCACTGGATGGGGTTTCCTTGGCGGGCCTTGATGTTATGGATATAACGCTGCATATCGGCGGTAGCATCACCGACATTTCCCCCGCAGCACCGAGTGTTGAGGCGCGCTATTTCAAGCAGCGACGGCGCCTGAAGATCTTCGTAAGCATACCGAGTGCGGATGCGCGGGAGTCGCCCGAAGAGGACGTTGGTCGGCGGGTTACGGAATGGCTGGTGGATGGCCTCGAGAGCGTCGCTCTGCCGCGGAGTGCAGCTGGCATGACCCTCGGCCCGGTACTGAGTGCGCTTCGGTGAGATTTTAAGATGGAAGGTGTCAATGGTCTGGTGAATTTGGTCTGCAAGACATTTCGGCCCGCGCTGCTGGACTTGTTTAGAGGTGGTGAGAACTTCTATTACTGCACCTTCGTCATGACCGAGGAAGGCCACGCGCCATTCCTTTCAGCTTGGTCTGAAGAGGCGCTTGCAAGGGCAGTGGACGAGAGTGGCGAAGGCCCAGAGGTAGCTGCGGATCTGAAGTGGTCGTATGCAGATTCTCCATACGTTGACTTTGGGAGCGAATACACTGAGAAGCTTCGCGCGCCCTTCGTCGCCAGGCCGAACCTTCAAGAGCTCGGCGTCGATGAGTGGAAAAAAGAGATTGAGCTCCGTATGGATGCTGTAGAGCAGGCCGCACGCCAATTGGATGGAGAGGGCGCATTCGGCGCAGGGCAGCGTCGCAGCAGGCTACTTGTTGCGGTGGAGATCATGCCTCCAGTGCCTTCCAACGTTGAGCGAGTGGCTCGGCTGAACGACACTGATTCGGAAGTCTTCAAGCAGTGGTTGGAAGAGGCTGCAGAGCAACAGCGTTGACACAGACCGGACCAGACGTTTTGAACGTGTCATTTGGGGAGCAACGTCCGAGCGCCAGTCACAAGCCCAAACACCCCGGGATTCACAAAGGATGACCGGCAATGTTTGAGCCTCTCGACGCCCTGCTAGCGCAGTGTTCGCGAGCCAAGGTGTTCCCCGGGCGCCAGGTAGCGTCTGAGTGGGTCGAAGACGCCGAGCGGGAGCTTGGCCGCCCGTTGCCTGCAACGTACAGATGCTGGCTGCAGACCTACGGCAATCTCCTGGTTTGCAGCTACCCGGTCTTGACGCTTTGCGCCCCGGAGCACCGCGATCTCGCAGACGACGACCTGAGCTACTACGCCAGGTTGGATGCGGTAGACGGCGTCGCGCCGAAGGGACTGATCGCGCTGCACGTGCCAGACACGGAGGAGGCGTTCTACTACGACACCCGCACCGGCTTGAGCGAGGGCGAATACTCCATCCTCAGGTTCGACTACAACGATGTTCGACTACAACGATGGCAGCTACACGCATTTCGCGGACTCCTTCGCGTTGTTCCTTGAGACCCTTGTGCGTCGAACCTGAGCCACCCATCCAGCGAGGCCTGTGTACGGGCGCCGCCCACGCAGCAAGGGGTAGTTCGGCTGCATCACCGCTTCACCCCACGCCAGCTATCGTTGCCAAACCCCCGCCGCCTCCCGGATTCCCATGCGCGGTCTAGACTTCAGCTCCTGGCAAGCCATGCTCTCCACCCTGCTCGGGCTGGCCGTCATCACCCTGATCGGCGTCGGCATCCGGCTGCTGGTGATGCAGACCATGCAGCAGCGTCGCGAGCGTGAGAACCGCCAGATCAACGAGCGGCTACGCACGTTGATCGCCGCCTACAAGACCCTCGGTGGTTCCTTCACCGGCGCATTGCACGTCGATCCGCGCCATCTGCGCGACCTGCGGCAGCCGGCCGCGGCCGATGCCCCGGACGATGCAATGCTGTTGCCGGTCGATGGGGGCACCGGCAGCGACCGTGCACGGCGCATTCGCGATGCCGTGGAGGCGGCACTGTCAGACATCATCCTGCTCGGCACCGACGACCAGGTGCGCCTGGCCGCCACCGCCGCCACCGAGTTGGCGCAGGGCAGGCCGGTGCAGACCGCCGAGCTGGTGGTGTCGCTGCGCAACTTCATCCGCGAAGCACTCGATCTGGCGCCCATTCCCGCCAGTGTGGCCATTCCGCGCCAGGGTCCGGCCCGGCCCGCGCCCGGCGCGAAGGGCAAGGGCGAGGCCGACAAGGCCGGGGGCAAAGCGGGCGGCGGTGGCGGAGGCATGGGCGGTATGGGCGGTGGCGGCATGGGCGCCGGCAGCGCCCATCACGACGACGACACCGCGCCGCGCTGACCTCACGCGCCGTCGTGATGCCTGCCCAGTTCGTAGGCGGGCGGCGTGGCACCCATCAAGTGGGTAACGAAGTAATCCCACATGCGGCGCATGTAGTACGTATCGTTGCGGAACAATTCGTGGTCCTGATTGGCCAGGTACAGCAGGTCGTAGTCCTTGTTGGCGGCGTTGAGCGCGCGCGCCAGCTGCAGCGTCAGCGCCGGCATGGCGTTCTCGTCCAGGTCGCCATACACCAGCATCAGTTTGCCCTGCAGCTGCGCGGCCAACGCGCTGTTGTCCAGCGGCTGGAACAACGCAGGCACCGCCGTCGCATCGGGTCGCACCGCGCTGCCGTCGGCATACACCGGCTGTCCCCCCACCAGTCGGTCCATGCCGTGGATGCCGCCGCCGTACATGCCCTGGAAGCTGTGGCTGCCCGCCGACGCCACGCCCACCCGGTAGAAGGACGGATGGCGCAACAGTGCCCGGGCGGCGCTGTAGCCCCCGAAGGAGTGCCCGTAGATGCCCACCCGCGCCAGGTCCATGCCCGGGTACCGCGCTGCCAGTTGCCGGATCGCGGCAACGTGGTCGTCCAGTTGCACGTCGGCAGCGGTCAGGAAGCTACTGTCGTGGAACGCCTTGGAGCGGCCGGGCGTGCCACGCGCGTCGATGCTGACCACCACGAAGCCGAGCTGGGCCAGGCTGGCGCGCGCCACCGGATTCATCGTGGCGGTGGCGTCCAGGTAACCCACCGGCGCGTTGCTCACGTGGGGCCCGCCGTACATTGCATCAATCACCGGGTACCGGCCGCCGGCGGTGTAGCCGGGTGGCAGGTATACGGTGGCGTAGATCGGGGTGTGGCCGTCGGCGGCCAGCAGTTGCTCCCGGTGCGGGGGCTGCCAGCCGGCCGCGCGCACGGCGCTGTCGTCGGCGTGCTCCAGGGGCAGCACTACACGACCATCGCGTGTGTCGCGCAGCACGGTGATGGGCGGCTCGGCCACGGTCGAGTGGCTGTCCGCCACCCAGCGGCCAGAGGGTGCCAGCAGCTGCGGGTCACGCCCGCCCATCAGCGCGCCCGCCCCCGCATCGATGGCATGGTCGGCCGCCTCGGGGGTCAACAGCACCGGCTCGCCACCGTCCAGCGCCACCCGGTACAAGCGGCGCTGGTAGGGGTCGCCGGGCTCGCGCCCGCCCGCGCTGAAGTACAGCTGCTGCTCGTCCGGATCAATGCCGACGATATCGCGCACCAGCCAAGGGCCGCGGGTCAGCTGCCGGATCACCGCGCCGCTGGCGGTGTCCACGAGATACAGATGGCCCCAGCCATCGCGTTGCGAAAACCACACCACCTGGTTGCGGCCCGGCAGCACGCGCACCGCCGCGCGGTTGTAGGGATAGCTGTTGAGTTGTACGCGGGTGCTGGACGTTTCCTCCAGCAGCGTGCGCACGGTGTGTCGGTGCAGGTCGATTTCCACCAGCCGGATCCGTGCCGGGCGGTCATGCCGCACGATCGCGGTGTATACCTTGTCCGCCCTGCGCGACCAGCCCAGTACACCGGCCTCGGTCAGGCTGTGCCAGCCGTCGGGCACGGGGATGGTCTGCGTGCGCGCTGCCCCCACGTCGGTGACAAACCACGCATCGCGGACCTGCTCGGCATCGCCCAGCAAGCCCAACCGCACCTGGTGCAGCACCGGGCGAACGCCCTGCGCCGGCGCAGTGGCCAGGTAGGGATAGGCCTGCACGTGGCGCTCGTCATAGCGCACCCCGAACAGGCGGCTGCCGTCGGGCGCCCACGACACCGCGAACGGCGGCGGTTGTAGCCGGCCCTCGCGATAGGGAATGCCGCGCAGCGCGAAATCGGGCAGCACGCCGTAGCCGTTTGACGCCTCGCCATCCTGGGTGAGTGAAATGGCCGGTGCCTTTCCGGCCGGGAGCAGCCACAGGTTGTGGTCGCGTACCACCACGGCCCGCTGTCCATCCGGTGCGGTCAGCGCCTGCGGGTTGGGTGCGGGCAGCGCGACTGCTGCACACCGGTAGGCCGGCAGCGTGCACTGCAGGCCCTGCGCGGCGCCGCTGCGCAGCACCAGCTGCAGCGCGGCAACATCGGGCGCAGTGGTGACGCTGGCCACCTGCTGCAGCACCTGGTCGGCGTCGGTAGCACCAGCGGCCTTCAGCGCTACGCGCAACCGCGCGCGATCGAACAGCGGCTCGCGCGAGGGCACGCGGGGGTCCACCAGCAGGTAATCGGTGCTGCCCCGGGCTGTCTGATGGCGATACCAGAACCGGCCATCGTCCAGCCAGTTCGGCAGCACCGTGGCATTGCGCACTTTTCCGCGCAGGTGTCCGTCCAGTACCCGTTCGGCGCGCGCGTAGTCCTCGGCGGTGGGCGCGGCCATCGCCGGCGCCAGGCTCACGCCAAGCAGCCCCAGCATCCCGGCCAGCACCTGCAGGTGGCGCGGTGCAGATCCTTCTGTCATCGATGCAGCTCCTGTTCGGCGCCCATCGCGGCACGAGCCGCCGGGCCTGGCCGGTGGGCCTTGAGCATGCCGCGCACCGGCCAACCGGGCAAGCGCATCCAGACGTGGACGCGCTGCCCCTGCCTGCGCGCCTACTTGCCGCCCAGTTCCACCACCGGCACGAAGCCGCCGTAGATCATGCGCTTGCCGTCAAACGGCATCGGGTTGTTTTCCGGGTTCATGCGCGGGTCTTCCATCATCTTCTGCATGCCGGCATCGCGGGTGGCCTTGTCGGGCCATTCGATCCAGGAAAACACCACCGTTTCATCGTCCTTGGCCTCCACGGCGCGGAAGAAGTCGGTCTGCTTGCCGTGGCTCACATCGTCGCCCCAGCATTCGACCACGCGCAGCGCGCCGTGCTCGATACAGATCGCATCGCCTTCGCGGGCGTGGGCAAGGAACTTCTCTTTGTTGGCGGTGGGTACTGCAAGCACGAAACCGTCGATATAGGACATGGCTGCCTCCAGGGGTGGGCGATGGCGCACCGGAACGGGCGCCTTCATGACATACGACGTGCGGGGAAGGGGCAGATCGACAATGCGCCCACGAGCGCGCGGCCGGCGTGATGGCAGTGCGCCTCAATTCACGCCAATGCCAACGCGTTCAATGACTTACGGGATACGCGGCGGCGAGATTCCGTACGGGGGGTCAGAAAAATCCTAACGAGGGAGCGGAACATCCTGATATTCCAGCTGACGCGTTCAGCACACTATGGGGTCGCCGGGCAGGACCTTTCCCCAAGGCCCTGCACCTTGTCGCACACCCTGCGCCGAGCGGTGCAACACGGAGATGGACGCGTTAGCCGGTTACTCCCCAAGAGCGGCTTCCCCAGCGCGTGACGCCCCGCAAGGGCATCGTCGTGACCAGAATCCTCCTCGCGCTTGTTGCCGCCGCCGCCGTGCGCCGGCAGGTGCCTCGCACCGTCCACGCGCATCGCTCCTCACCCCACATGCACGCCCGGCAGCTGTTTTTCCGCTGGAATCTGCGCGCGCGTATGTCACAGCGCAACTGAACCCCTGCCAAAAATTCACGCAGGTGAAGGGGGCTCACTTCAGGGCGGGTTGTGTCGAATAACGGAGAATTTACATTTCCGATGCAACCGACGTCCGCGTCAGCTGCAAGTAGTTCAAGACAGAGGTGTACCCCCATGAAGACTTCGTTGATTGCCCTGGCGCTTGCCGCCGCCCTGCCGTTCGCCGCTTCCGCTGCTGAAGGCCTGTCCTACAACTACGCCGAAGGCGACTACGTCAAGACCGACGCAGACGGCGGCAAGGCCGATGGTTGGGGCGTGAAGGGTTCCTACGCGTTCCTGCCGAACTTCCACGCCTTTGGTGAGTTCAACCAGCAGAAGAGCGACCTGGACGACGCCAAGACCGACCAGTGGCGCGTCGGCGTGGGCTACAACCAGGAAATCGGCAACAGCACCGACTTCGTGGGCCGCGTTGCCTACAACAAGTACGACCCGCGCCATGGCCTGGACTTCAACGGCTACAGCGCCGAAGCCGGTATCCGCACCGCGTTCGGCCAGCATGCCGAAGTCTACGCAATGGCCGGCTATGAAGATTTCAGCAAGAAGCACGGCATCAATCCGGATGGCCAGTTCTACGGCCGCCTGGGTGGCCAGGTGAAGTTGAACCAGAACTGGGGCATCAATGGCGACATCAAGATGGATCGCCACGGTGACAAGGAATGGTCGGTCGGCCCGCGCTTCAGCTGGTAATTCCAGCGTGACCGCATCGCCACGCGCCTGATCGGCGTGGCAGGAAAGGCCCGGCATTGCCGGGCCTTTTTCGTGGGCGCAGCGTCGGCTGGCTCAGATCGCAGCGGCCAACAGCGCCGCGCTGCGCGTCAACAGCACCCGCGATGCCGGCGCGGTGCCCAGCAGGTGCAGGCACGCATGCACCATGCCGGGCAGGCGCTCGCAGTGCACCGCCACCCCGGCCTGCGCCAAGCGCGCGGCGTATTGCTCGCCTTCGTCGCGCAGCGGGTCGTACGCGCACACCAGCACGGTGGCCGGCGGCAGGCCGCGCAGGTCATGCGCCCGCGCGGGCACCGCCCGCCCATCGGCGTTGGCCACGCCGTCGCCCAGGTAGGCGTCCCAGCACCGCTGCATCAACGCCGTGCTCAGGTAATAGCCCTCGCCGAACTGCCGGTGGCTGTCGGTGTCGATGGCCGTGTCCAGCGCCGGGTACAGCAGCAGCTGGTGGTGGATGGGCGGCCCACCGCGCTCGCGCGCCAGCAGGGCCACCGCTGCGGCCAGGTTGCCGCCGGCACTGTCGCCGCCCACCATCAATCGCGTCAGGTCGATGTCCAGCTGCGCGGCTTGGGCATGGCTCCAGCACAGCGCGGCGTACACGTCGTCCAGCGGAATCGGGAAGCGGTGCTCCGGCGCGAGACGGTAGTCCACCGCCAGCACCACGCAGCCGGTGGCATTGGCCAGCGCCCGGCACGGACGGTCGTACACCGCCAGCGAGCACTGGAACCACCCGCCGCCATGGGCGAACAGCAGCCCCGGGCGCGCCTGGCCCAGGCAATGCCCGGCCGGCCAGTACGCGCGCACGGTGAGGGCATGGCCATCGCCGGTGGTCACGCTGAAATCGCGTACGTCAGCCACCTGCTCCAACGGGCCCTGCAGGGCGGGCAGGGCAGCTTCGCTGGCCGCGCGGATCTGCTGCAGCGTCAACCCTGCCACCACCTCCGGCGGTGGCAGGGTCTGCAGGAAACGGGCGATATCCGGGTCCAGGCTCATACCGCGCCGTCCGGCAGCAGGAACGGCAGCAGCTGGTCCAGGAAGGCCTGCGGGGCTTCTTCCATCACGAAGTGGCCGCAGTCGGCAATCATGGTGCCGCGCAGGTCGGCGGCGTGCGCGCGCATGGTGTCCATGGGCATGTTGGCGGTGGCATGTTCGGCCCCGATGGCCAGCACCGGCATCGCCAGCGGGGTGCGTGCGCGCTGCTGGTTCTGGCGGATGGTCTCGGGAATGGCGCGGTAATAGCCGAACCCACCGCTCAGCCCGCCCGGCGCCGCATACGCGCGGATGTACACCTCGCACGCCACCGCTTCGCGGCGGTGCGCCCAGCGGTCGAACATGAAGGTCAGGTAGGCGCGCTCGCGCCCGGCAATCAGCGCTTCGGGCAGGTCGCGCACCTGGTTGAACATGAAATGCCACAGGAAGATGTTGTCTTCCGGGGCCACGAACACCGGCGGAGCTTCGGCCAACCCGGGAATCACCGCCTCGGTGATGGCCAGCCGCTGCACGGCATCGGGCTGGTCGCTGGCCAGCGCGTAGGCCACCCACATGCCCACGTCATGGCCCACCACCTGGTAGCGCGCATGGCCCAGCTGCTGCATCACCGCGTGCAGGGTGGCGGCGATGGCGCCGGTGTCGTAGCCGTGGGCCGGCGTGTCCGAATCACCGGTGCCGGGCGGGTCCACTGCAATGGCCTGGAAACCCTGTGCGGCCAGCGCCTGCAGGATGTGCCGCCAGGCGTACCAGGTCTGCGGCCAGCCGGGAATCAGCAGCACCGGCCGGCCCTCGCCCAGGATCGCGCAATGCACGCTGCGGCCGTCGATGCGGACGTGGCGGTGGGTAATGCTGTCCAGTGAGGTGGTCATCAGTGGATCCCCAGCATGCCGTGGATCTGCGCACGGCTGACCGGCGCGCCGGCGAAGTCGTCGAAGATGCGGTCGGTCACGGTGATGATGTGCGCGTTGATGAAGGCCACGCCCTCGCGCGCACCGTCTTCCTGGTTCTTCAGGCAGCACTCCCACTCCAGCGTGGCCCAGCCGTCGTAGTCGTACTGGGCCAGCTTGGAGAAGATGCCCTTGAAGTCCACCTGCCCATCGCCCAGCGAACGGAAGCGCCCGGCGCGCTCGGTCCAGCCGCTGTAGCCGCCGTAGATGCCCTGGCGGCCGCTCGGATTGAACTCGGCATCCTTGATGTGGACCATGCCGATGAAGTCGCGGTAGATGTCCAGGAAGCTCAGGTAATCCAGCTGCTGCAGCACGAAGTGGCTGGGGTCGAACAGGATCCGGCAGCGCTTATGGCCGCCCACCGCGGCGTGGAAGCGCTCGAAGCTGGTGCCGTCGTGCAGGTCTTCGCTGGGGTGGATCTCGTAGCAGAGGTCGATGCCGTGCGCGTCGCACACGTCCAAGATCGGCAGCCAGCGGCGGGCCAGCTCCTCGAACGCGGCCTCGATCAGGCCGTCCGGCCGCTGCGGGAACGGGAACAGGTACGGCCAGGCGAACGAACCGGAGAAGGTGCCGATGCGGTCCAGGCCCAGCCGCTGCGACGCCTTGGCCGCCAGTTTGATGCGCTCGATCGCCCAGGCGCTGCGTGCGTCCGGGTCGCCGTGCAGGGCGGCGGGGGCGAAGCTGTCGCACAGCGCGTCGTAGGCCGGGTGCACCGCCACCAGCTGGCCGAAGATGTGCGTGGTGAGCTCGCTGATCACCAGCCCGTGGCCGGCCAGCATGGCGATCATGTCATCGCAGTACTGCTGGCTGTGCGCGGCCTGTTCCACGTCGAACAGGCGTTCGTCCCACGCCGGAATCTGCAGGGCCTTGAAGCCCTGGCTGGCGGCCCAGGCGGCAATGGACGGCAGGTCGTTGAAGGGGGGCTGGTCTGCACTGAACTGGGCCAGGTGCAGGCTGGGGCCTTGGATGGTGCGCATTGGATGTCGCCTTATTGTTTGTCGAGCGACAAAGAATAGGCCGCAAGTTTGCCCCGGTCAACGCCGGGTATCGCTAGAATTGCCGCACCGCTTCTTTCCGTAGTGATGCCCCATGGCCGGCCGCCCCCGCGAATTCGACAAAGACCACGCCCTCAAGCAGGCCATGCTGCTGTTCTGGGCGCGTGGCTACGAAGGCACGTCGATGTCGGCGTTGGTGGAGGCACTGGGCATCGCCTCGGCGCGCATCTACGCCGCCTTCGGCAGCAAGGAGCAGTTGTTCCGCGAGGCGGTGGCGCTGTACGAAGCCGGCGACGGGGGCTTTGCCGACCGCGCGCTGCGCGAACAGGCGGTGCGCCCGGCCATCGAACGCATGCTGCACGACGCCGTGCTCACCTATACCAAGCGTGGGCGCGCGCAGGGCTGCCTGGTGGTGTCGGCGGCCACCAGTACCGCACCGGAGAACGAGACGGTGATGGACTGGCTGGCCGAACACCGCCGCCAGCGCACCCAGCAGATCATCGCGCGGCTGCAGCAGGCTGCCACCGCCGGCGAACTGGCCGATGGCGCGGACGTGCAGGCATTGGGCGACTACTTCGCCACGGTGCTGCACGGCATTTCCACCCAGGCCCGCGACGGCGCCAGCCGTGCCCGCCTGCTGGCCGCGGTGACGGTGGCGATGCAGGTGCTGGGGGAGCAGGCGCATGGCTGAGGCATCTGTCCGCCACCAGCCGCGCGTGGGCTGTGGTGCGGTCATCCAGCGCGCCGATGGCGCGGTGTTGCTGGTCCAGCGCGGGCGCCCGCCCGAGCAGGGTCACTGGGGCCTGCCGGGTGGCAAGGTGGACTGGATGGAAACCGTCGAAGCTGCCGTGGTCCGCGAAGTGCACGAAGAAACCGCGCTGCGCGTGGCCATTCAACGGCTGCTGTGCGTGGTGGACCATTTTGAACCGGCGCTGCAGCAGCACTGGATCGCGCCGGTCTACTTGGCGCGCACCCTGGATGACACCGTTGCCGTGTTGCAGGAACCGGAGGTGCTGCTGGCGCTGGGCTGGTTCAGCCCCGACGCCTTGCCCACGCCGCTGACCCTGTCCGCGCGCCAGGGCCTGGCACAGCTGTCAGCGGCGGGCTGAGCCCACCCAACGGGTCAGCGCTTGGCCGCCGCCGCATCCCCGCGCGCCACCGCTTCCACTTCCTCCAGGCTGGTGCACGCGGTGTCGCCCGGCGTGGACATCGCCAGCGCCCCATGTGCCGCGCCCAGTTCCACGGCCACCTGCTCGCCCTTGCCGGCCAGCAGCGCATGCACCACGCCGGCCACGAACGCATCGCCGCCGCCCACCCGGTCCAGCAGGTCCACCTCGCGCCGGCGCGACACGAACAGCATGTCGCGCGTGCGCAGTGCGCCCGCCCAACCGTTGCGTGCCGCGTTGCTGGCGTCGCGCAGGGTGAAGGCCACGGCCTGCAGGTTCGGAAAGCGCTGCAGCGCCCGCTGTGCAGCCGCATCGGCCGGGCCCACGTCCATCGGTGTTTCGCGCTTGCCCAGGTCGGCCAGGTCCATGCCCAGGCACGCCGCGAAGGAATACTCATCGCCCACCAGCAGGGCGCACTCGGCGGCGATGGCGCAGTTGGCGTGGCGCGCCGCGTCCGGGTCGGGGTGGCTGTCCCACAGGCTGGCGCGGTAGTTCAGGTCGTAGGACACCGCCACGCCGTGGCGGCGTGCGGCCTGCGCAGCGGTGATGGCGGTCTGCGCGCTGTGCTCGGACAGCGCGGCGAAGATGCCACCGGTATGCAGCCAGCGGGCGCCGTCGCGGCCGAACACCGCGTCCCAGTCGTATTCGTGCGGCTGCAATTGCGAGGCGGCCGAGTAGGCGCGGTCGGAAATGCCCAGCGGCGCGCGCACGCCGAAGCCGCGCTCGGTGAAGTTCAGGCCCATGCGCGTGTTGCGGCCGATGCCGTCGTAGTCGCGCCAGACGATCTGGCTGGTATCCACGCCACCGGCCTGGATCAGCTGCTGGGCAAGCGCGCCCAGTTCGTTGCGCGGCAACGCGGTGAGCACGCCGCTGCGGTGGCCGAAGGTGCTGCACAGCCCGCGCGCCACGTTGTACTCGCCGCCGCCTTCCCACACGTTGAACTGGCGCGCGTTGCGCACGCGGCCTTCGCCCGGGTCGAAGCGCAGCATCACCTCGCCCAGTGCCAGCGCATCCCAGCGCTGGCCGCTGGAGGCCGCCACCTTGAACTGCTGGCCGCTCATCGTGCCCGGCACCCCAGCAGGCCCAGGTCGATGCCGGCGGCCATGCGCCGGTAGCCTTCATCGTTGGGATGCAGGTGGTCGCGGGTGATGTCCTCGGGCAGGTTTTCGGTGTTGGCCGGGTCGCGCAGGATCGCGTCGAAGTCGATCAGCGCGTCATAGCCGCTGCGGCCGCCGCGCATCCAGGTGTTGAGGGTGGTGCGGGTGGCCGCCGAGGTCGGCTCGTAGCGGTCCGAGCCGCCGAACGGGGTGATGGTGGCGGCGATCGCACCGATGCCGTTGCCGTGCAGGCGCTCGGCGATCTGCCGGTAGCCCAGCACCATGTCCTCGGCATTGCGGCCGGCGGTGGGCGGGGTGCCGCCGTCGTGGCGGATGTCGTTGATGCCTTCGAACACGATGACCTTGCTGACGTTCGGCAGCGCGATCACGTCGCGGTCCAGCCGCGCCAGCGCGCTGTGGCTGCGGCCGTGGTCCATTACCTTGTTGCCGCTGATACCGGCATTCACCACCACCACCTGGTCCGGGCAGGCCTGCTGCAGGCGGGTGGCCAGCAGCGCCGGCCAGTCGCCGTTGCTGCCGCGCGTGGCGGTGGCGCCTTCGGTGATCGAATCGCCCAGGGCGACCACGACCACGGGCTTGCTGGCACGTTCGGCCAGCACCGCCGACACCACGTTCTGCCGGTAGGCCAGTTTGACCTTGTCGCCCACCTCGGCCAGGCGGCCGTCGGCAATGCGCAGCGCGGTGCGGCGCACCGCCGGTTTGGTGGGCTGCGGGAAGTACACGGTGAGCGATACATCGGCCAGTGCCGGCACCGTCATCGCCACCGGGTCGCTGAGCAGGGCGGCGCCCACCGGCACCACCACTTCGCTGCGACCATTGAAGGTGACCAGCTTGGCCGGGGTGGCCGTGCCGGTGCGTTGGGCCGAGGCGCCGCCGATGGTCAGCGGCGCATCGCCCAGTTCATTGCTGATGCGGAAGCGCAGCGCGGTGGCCGAACTGGCCAGCCGCATGTCCTGGCGCACCGTCTGGTGCGCGAACTGTACCGGCGCCTCCGGGGTGCCGTCCTGGCGGTCCGGTGCGGGTGAGGCGGTCCATGCCGGCACCCACACCTGGGCATGGGCGGGCAGCGCAGCGGCGCTGGTGGCAAGTGCAATCGAAAGTGCAGTGGTCCAGCGCAGCATGGCGGCCCTCCCAGGCGGTCAGCGAAGCAAACGGATCAAGAGAAGTAGGTGCCGCCGTTGACGTCCACGTTGGCACCGGTGATGAAACCGGCGGCATCGGAGGCCAGGTACACGGCGGTGTCGGCTGCTTCCTGCGGGCGGCCCTGGCGGCGCAGCGGGGTGTTGCCGGCCACGGCGGTGCGCACTTCCGGCTTGGTGAATTCATCGTGGAAACGGGTGGCGATCATGCCGCAGCACAGCGCATTGACACGGATCCCGCGCGGGCCCAGTTCCTTGGCCATGGCGCGGGTGAAGGTCATCACCGCGGCCTTGGCGGTGGCATAGATCGCCGCGCCCGGGCCACCGCCATCGCGGCCAGCCTGCGAGGCGAAGTTGACGATCGCTGCGCCCTCGGCCATGTGCGGCACCACCGCGTGGGTGGTCAGGTAGACCGAGCTCATGTTGAGGTCCATCACCTTGTGGAAGAACGCTTCGTCGATCTCGGCCAGCGGGCGGCGCTGCACCATGCCGCCGGCCACGTTCACCAGCACGTCGATGCGCTCACCGAATGCGGCCTGGGTGGCGGCCACCATGCCGGCCACCGCCTTGGCATCGGTCACGTCGGCGCGGTGCACGATGGCGGTGCCACCGGCAGCCTCGATCTGCTTCAGCGTGTCCTGCGCGCTGGCTTCGTCGTTGGCGTAGTTGATGCACACCTTGGCACCGGCGGCGGCCAGCTTGATCGAGATCTCGCGACCGATGTCACGGCCGCCACCGGTGACGATGGCCACCTTGTTGTTGAATTGGGTCATGGAAAACTCCAGTAGTGCGTTGGGGGAAGGAAAGAAGGGGTTCAGCGCGGCTGGGCCGGGCCGTCGAGTTTTTCGACGCGGCCGGTCACCAGCCACAGCGCCAGCAGCGAGGCCGGCACCAGCGCGGCCACCAGGATGAAAATGGGTGCGTAGGACTCGTGGGTCATCGCCGGCACCAGCCAGGTGGTGATCAGCGTGCCGGCCACTGCGGCCATGCCGCCCAGGCCGGCGACCGAGCCGACCGACTTGCCGCTGAAGATGTCGCCGGGCAGGGTCTGGATGTTGCCGATGGCGATCTGGAAGCCGAACAGCACGAAGGCGATCGTCACCACCGCCCACACCGGGTCGGTGGCCAGCACTGCGCCCAGCAACGCCGGGGCCATGATCGCGCCGCCCAGGGTGATCACCACCTTGCGGGCCTTGTCCACGCTCCAGCCGGCGCCGATCAGGCGGCCGGACAACCAGCCGCCACCGAGGCTGCCGATCATCGCGCCCACGTAGGGCACCCAGGCGAAGATGCCGATCTGCTTGATGTCAAAGCCGAACGTGTCGGCCAGGTAGAGCGGCAGCCAGGACACGAACAGCCACCAGATCGGGTCCAGGAAGAACCGCGAAATCAGGATGCCCCAAGTCTGCCGATGGCCCAGCAGCTGGCGCATGCTCGGCACGTACTCGGCCTTGGGCGTGGCCGGCTGTTCGGTCGGTGCATCCAGGATCAACGCGCGTTCGGCCGCGCTCACCCACGGGTGCTTGTCCGGGCCGGCGCGGTAGATGATCAGCCACGGCAGCAACCAGATGAAGCCGATCGCACCGATCAGGATGAACGTGCCGCGCCAGCCCAGCCACAGGAACAGCACTGCGATCAGTGGCGCCGACACGATCGCGCCGATCGACGCGCCCGCGTTGAACACGCCCTGCGCCAAGGCCCGCTCGCGCGCGGGGAACCACTCAGCGTTGGCCTTCACCGCACCCGGCCAGGCGCCGGCCTCGCTGATGCCCAGCATCGCGCGGACCAGGCTGAAGGACAGGATGGAGTGGGTGACCGAGTGCAGCGCGATCGAGATCGACCACACCGCAATGGACAGCGCAAAGCCCAGCCGCGTGCCGATGATGTCGAACAGGCGCCCGAACACGAACTGGCCGGCGGCGTAGAACAGCATGAACACCGTCACCAGCAGTGCGTAGTCTTCCTTGGTGGCGCCCACATCCTTGGAAATCTGCGGCCACATCACCGCCAGGGCGTTGCGGTCGATGTAGTTGATCACCGTGGCAATGGCGATGAGCGCCACGATCAGCCAACGGACGTAGGTACGGGCCTGCGTGGTCACTTTCATTTGCTGTCCTTGCCGGTGCTGCTGTCAAAGCGCTTCCAGCCGCCGTCCCAGCGCCAGCTGTGGCCACCGCCACTCACTTCATGGCTGCCGGCCTTGTCCGGTTCATCGGCAATGCCCACTGCCACCCGCTTGCCACCGGCCAGGTCCAGCACCAGTACGTCGGCATCCTTGCCGCGGTAATGCGCAATGGCATCGATGCGGCTGTTGGCACCGCGCACGGTCTCGGCCGTGCCGTCGTACTGGCCGTGCGGCTCCAGCACGCCATAGAAGGTGGTGGCGGCCTGGCCGTCCACACGCTGCAGCAGCATCGGTTCGCGGCGCAGGTTGAACGACGGGTCATTGGCCCCGCTCTCGCCGATCAGCGCCCGCGATGGCGCGGTACTGGCGAAACGGTAGGTGTAGAAGCGCCCGTCCAGCAGCCAGGTCAGGCTGCGCGCCTCGCTGCTGGGCTCGCTGGAGGCATCCACCCACACGTGCTGGTAGCCGTTGGCCTTGCCCAGCACCGGGCGGCTGGCCACCGCCGACTGGCTCTTGAAGCCCACATCCATGATGTGGCCGTTGAAGTGCAGCGGCAGGTCGTAGCGTGCCGCCTTGCTGCCATTGACGCGCAGCAGGTCCAGCACCACCGGCTCGCCCAGCGAGGGGTGGGCCAGCAGCAGCTGGGTGCGGGTGAAGCTCACCCCGTCGTAGGCGCTGTCCATGCGTGCCGAGGCAATCTGGGTGTCGTCGCGGGTCGCGAACAGCAGCGGCGTCGGGGCCAGCGGCTGGCCCTTCTTCCAGTCGCCGCCGAAGTGGCTCTGCTCGTTCACCACCAGCGTGTTGTGCGCGATGGTCTGGCGTGCCCAGCTGTTGTTCTCGGGCAGGTAGATGCCGCCGGCCTTGGCCTCGATGTTGAGGAAGCGCGCCGCGCCGTAGTCGGTCACCACGCGCTGGCCGTTGTCGTAGAACAGCCAGTTGAGCTTGTCGAAGTGGCCGTGGCCCATGCCCTGCTTGGTGTTCTTCATCACCAGTGCCTGGCCGTTCTCACCGCCCATGCGCAGGATCGCCAGCGCCCCTTCGGTGCCGTCCGGGCCATCGCGCAGCAGCGTGGGCACGAACGCGAACGGCGTGGCCTTGTCCTGTGCCAGCGCCTGGGCCACCTGCAGGCCCTCGGGCGACAGCAGCACGCGCTTCTGCGCCTTGGCCACCGACAACAGGCGCGCATCGGTGGTGCGCGCGTAGGCGATGTCGATGCCGGCCACCAGCTCTTCGGTGTCCAGGCCCTTGTCCAGGATCGCGTCGTTGATCGGGAAGAAGTAGCCGCCGTAGCTGCTCTGCACCAGGGCATCCACCGCTTTGAGCAGCACGCCGTCGCGGCGCTTGAAGATGCCCTGCTGCGGGTCGTTGCGCTCGATCGCATTGGCGAACAGGATGAACGGTGCCAGTGCATAGCGCTGGTAGTAGGGGCCTTCCTCGTAATAGCCATCAGGCGAGAACAGCTGGTCCACCTGCTTCAGGAATCCGGCGCTGCCATCGCGCTTGCTGCCCCTCAACGCCTTGTCCACATAGGTGGGGTCGCGCAGCACGTAACCGGTCATGCCCACCGCCGCCACCGCCCAGGTGGCGTGGTTGTGGATCTTGTCGAAGTTTTCCGGCGTACCGCTCAGGAAGTCGGCCATCGGCCGGAACACGTTGTCGTCGATGGTCTTTCGGTCCGCGGCGCTCAGGCTGTCGCGGATCGCGTCGTAGCCCTGCACCGCGCTCACCAGCCACACCGAGTCGTTGAGCGTCTGCCAGAACAGCCGGCCGGGAATCTGGCCGCGCCCCTGCGGGTGGGCGCCCAGCCCGGGGTACAGCTTGGCGTAGCCCAGCAGCAGGTCGCGTGCGTAATCGGCATAGACCTTGTCGCCGGTCAGCCGGTACAGCGCACCGGCGGCCTGGATGGCCTGGTAATTGCGCTTGTGCTGCTCGTGGGTGTAACCCCCGCCCTTGTCCTTGGGCACCGGCACATCGATGCCGGCCTTGATCATGCCGCGCACCAGGCGTTCGGCGCGCTGCTGTTCCTTGGTGAACACCGGGTAGCGGGTGCCGTCGCTGCGCATCTGCTGCCACTGCGCGGCGGTCACCAGTACCGGCGCGCTGCCTGCGCTGGTCGGTTGTTGGGTGGCGGCCGGTGCGGCGGCAACGGCGGGCAGTGCAGCGGCGCTGAAGGACGCGGCCAGCAGCAGCATCAAGGGCGTGGAACGCGTCATGGCAGGGTCTCGGCTGGAGTATCAGACTGCATTGCCGCCGTGGCGGTAAGCACGTTGTTGCGCACGCGCAGGTGGGGCTCGCCCACGCGGTGGCTGAAGCGCACGCGGCCGCTGTGCGCGAACTGGTTGTCCACCAGCGTGGCCTGCTGCACGCCCTGCAGGCGCAGGCTGGTGTCATCGGCCACGCCCACCTGCTGCAGCTGGTTGCCCTGCAACAGCAGCGACGGCCCGAAGGTGCTCTCGTCGGTGCCGCCGCGGTACAGGTTCAGCAGCGGCCCGCCGATGCGGGTGAAGTGCGAATCCACAATCTCCACCTGCTCGGCGTTGTAGGTGCCCAGGTCGTCGGTCTCGGCGGCGGCGGCAATCACGCTGCCGCTGATGTCGTCCACCGTGGTGTTGCGCAGTGTGATGCGCGCGGCCAGGCTGCCTTTGCCGGCGTTGACCACGTCGAAGGCCTTGTTGGCGGTCAGCCCGTGGATACGGCTGTCTTCAATATGCAGGGTGTAGTTGAACGCCTGGCTGCCCGGGGCGATGCGCACCACCGCGTTGCCGGCGGCATCGGGCGCCAGGGCGCCATCGATGTCCAGCCGCGACAGCTTCAACGCACCGCCCGCGCGGATCTCGAACAGGCTGGGGCGGGTGAACTGCAGGCGGGCCTGGCCACGCGCCGGCCCGATCACGCTCAGCGGGTGGTCCACGCCCAGCACCTGGTCCACCCGGTACTGGCCGCGTTGCAGCTGCAGGCGGTCGCCCGGGGCGCTGGCTGCAATGGCGCGGGTGAGGGTGTCTTCGCCCGGGGCCACCTTGCGCACGCTGCCGCTGTCCAGCGCCACCGTGCTCAGTTCCTTCGGGTACCACGCCACGCCCACCTGGTCGCGGGCGATCGGTGCCAGGTCGCGCGGGGCGCCTGCGGCCACCGTTTCCACCGGGTACTGCAGGCCGTTGGCCGCGCGCTGCAGGGTGACCTGGCGCGCGCTTACACCGGCCGGGAAGCCGGGCGACACGGTGGGGCTCTGCACGTTGCCGCTGAAGGCAATGCCGCCCAAGTCGCCCTGGCTGCGCAACAGTGGGTTCTTGCCATCACCGATGAACAGGTTGCCGGCCATGCGGCTGTTCACCGGCATGGCGTTGCGCTCATCGTCCAGCCCCGCGCCCAGGAACAGCTGGCGCACATTGATGAAGCTGTTGCGCTCGATCACCGCGTCGTCCACCTGCTCATAGCGGTTCAGTGGCGCGTCGCGCGTGCCGGCCATCACCGCCAGCGCGGCGGCGAAGTTGTCGCCGGCGATGTTCTCGAAATAATTGTCGCGCACGATCTGGTGGCGGTTGATCACCCGCACGCCGCCGGTGTGGGCCTTGTTGTTGCCCAGGAACACATTGCGCTCCACCACGTTGCCGTGGCCATGGCGCAACACCATCGACCCGCGCGATTCAAAGAACACGTTGCCGCGGTACAGGTTGCCGCCGGACTTGTTGGACACGATCTCCACTTCACCGTCGCAGTGTTCGAACCAGTTGTTCTCCACCACCGTATTCGCGTTGGACTGCGAGTCGGTGCTGGTACCCACGCGGATGGTCTCGCCGCCGTTGCTACCCAGGTTGGGGCGCGGGCCGAACCAGTTGTGGTCGATGCGGTGGCGGTTGTCCAACCCGCTGGTGGCGTTGCGCACCACCACCAGGGTGGTGCCGGCGTTGGTCTTGCCCACCAGCTGGTTGTGGTCGAAGCGGTTGTGCTGGCCGTACATGCCCACCCAGTTGTCCGACTGCTGGCGGTCCGGCTTGTTGTAGCCGTCGATCACCACCCCGGTCACCCGGCTGTGGGTGGCCCATTCCTTGGACGAGGCGCGGAAGGACACCACTTCGCTGCCCGGCGCCCAGCCATCGCGGAACACCAGGTTGGACACCTCCAGGTAGCTGCCGGCCAGCCGCAGCTGCGACTGGCCGCTGAGGATCACCTTGCCAGGGGTCTGCGCCGTCAACTTAATTGGTTGACCAATTGTGCCGGTGCCGCGCAGAAGCAGGTCGGTATCGCGCCACACACCGTCGGCCAGGATCACCTTATCGCCGGGTTGCAGGTTCTTGGCCACCTGCGCATAGGCGGCAGCGTCGTGGACCAGGTGATCGGCGGCGAAGGCGGGCAGGGCGCCCAACAACAGGCCCGTGGCCAATGCCGCAGCAAGCGGGCGCAGCGCCCATGGCGCATGCGAATGGTGCAAAGTCACAGGCTTACCCTCCCAGATCAACCGTGGCGTCCAACGCGAGTCCGGATCGTAACAGGTCGGGCGCAGCGCGCGTCAACCACAATCGCATACCACTTTAGGTGCATGTGGTAGGCCGGTTGCGCATATTTCTGCTGCATCCGCACATTAAATTCGCCCAAAGTGGTCTAGTCGGATCACAGGGGTAGACTTTAGTACCAATTCATTGACATTGGTCCAGCAACCGTGAATTGTCCGGATCGAATCCGTGTAATCGGACGATCCATCCTGGGAGGGAGATCACGATGTTGCATGACCGCCGTACGGCCTCGCCACGAGGCCTCCGCCGCACCGCGCTGCATGGCGCGCTGTTGTATGCCCTGTCTGTCACCGCGGCCGTGCCGCTGGTGTACGCACAGGAGGCTGAATCACCGCCCGCGCAGGCCACCACCCTGGACCAGGTCCAGGTCACCGGTGTGCGCGGCACCATCCAGACCTCGATCGACAAGAAGCGCGAAGAGACCGTGGTGTCCGACGTGCTCGCTGCCGAGGACATCGGCGACCTGCCGGCCCTGTCCATCGGCGAGGCCATCGAAACCATCACCGGTGCCTCCACCCATCGCGAGAAGGGCGGGGCGTCGGAAATCTCCATCCGTGGCCTGGGCCCGTTCCTGGGCTCGTCCACCTTCAACGGCCGCGAAGCCACCAACGGCAGCGGCGACCGCTCGGTGAACTTCAACCAGTTCCCGTCCGAACTGATCAACAGCGTGGCCATCTACAAGACCCAGCGCGCCGACTTCGTCGAAGGCGGCGTGGCCGGCACCGTGAACATGGAAACGGTCAAGCCGCTCGAATACGGCAAGCGCACCATCCAGGTGGACGGCCGCGGCACCTGGCAGGACTACGACGACCGCCTCAAGGACAAGGACGGCGTGGGCTGGCGTGGTACCGCCAGCTACATCGACCAGTTCGACATGGGCGGGGCCGGCAAGCTCGGCGTCTCGGTGGGCGTGCAGGCCCTGCAGGGCAGCAACCCGGAAGAAATGTTCTCCAGCAGCTCCACGTGGGTGGCCTGCGACGGCCGTGAAACCGTGGGCGCCACCCGCAACTGCACGCAGGTCAACGGCAACCAGGTCGCCAACGGCGTGCCCTATTACCTGGTGCCCAGCAGCCGCATCTACCGCCAGTTCATCGAACACGACAAGCGCGACTCACAGTTTGCCGCGCTGCAGTGGCGCCCCAACGACACGGTGGAAGTGAACTTCGATTACCAGCATTCCAAGCGCGACTACACCGAAGACCGCTCGGACCTGTCGCTGTCGTCGATGATGCGCAACCTCAACAACCGCGTGGTCACCGACGACGGCGCGCTGCTGCACCACACCGGCAGCACCACCATCGACTCCACCGGCAACTTCCTGGAGCGCAAGGAGGAATACACCGGCGGCGGCTTCAACGTCATCTTCCGGCCCACCCCGGCCTGGACGCTGTCCACCGACCTGTCCTACTCCAACACCCAGCGCGACCAGATCGAGCGTTCCACCCGCCTGCGCGCCGGCCGTACCGACGTCAACGGCAACCCGGTGGGCGGCATCAAGAACACCCGCTACGTCGATTACACCTACGACTACAGCGGCGACGTGCCCAGCATCTATCTGGATCCGGCGTTCGACGTGAACAACCCGGACAACTACACCGATTCGGCGCTGATCCGCCGCCGCCAGCAGAGCCGCGAGCACACCATCCGCGCGCAGCGCTTCGATGCAGCGTTCACCCCGGAAAGCGGCTTCTTCACCGCCATCAAGGGCGGCGTGCGCCATTCCGAAGCCACCTACACCGACTTCACCAACACCCGCGACATCACCACCACCAATGTCGCCGCCATCCGCGCGGCCAACCGCGCCTGCCGCCAGGAATTCCCGCAGAAGGATTTCCTGGCCAACGCCAGCGGCAACACCATCGACCAGTGGGCCAGCTTCGACAGCCGCTGCCTGTTCAACGCCTTCACCGGCGTGGACGACACCGGCCTGAGCGCCGACCTGCGCGACCCGGCCAACAACGATGTCACCGAGAAAACCAACGCCCTCTACCTGATGGGCGACTACAGCAGCGAGTGGTTCGGCTTGCCGGTCACCGGCAACATCGGCGTGCGCGGCGTGCGTACCGACGTGCGCTCGGTGGGCCTGCGCAGCGGCCTGGATGTCATCAACAACCCCGATGGCAGCGTGACCCTGCGCCCCACCGGCGACTTCACCCGGCAGATCCTCAAGTCCAGCAACACCGAATGGCTGCCCAGCTTCAACGCCGCCTTCGAACTGCACCCGGACCTGCTGCTGCGCGTGGGTGCCTACCGCGCCATGTCGCGCCCCGACCTGGCCGCCGAAGGCTTTGGCCGCAGCTTCACCCTGGACGAGGCCGATACCGATTTCCGCACGGTGGCCGAGGCGCTGGGCAACATCACCGCTACCGGCAACCCGCGCGCCAAGCCGCTGATGTCCTGGAACGCCGACGTCTCGCTGGAGTGGTATGCCAACGCCGATTCCATGCTGTCCACGGCGATCTACTACAAGCAGTTCAACGGCGGCTCGGTACCGGTGGTGGTGGGCGAAACCTTCGACATCGACGGCCAGAGCGTCACCGTGCCGGTGGAGCAGCTGGCCACCAGCGACCAGAAAAGCGACCTGATCGGCTTCGAGCTCACCGGCTCGCACAGCTTCAGCTACCTGCCGGGCATCTTCTCCGGGCTGGGCGTGAAGGCCAGCTACAACTACGCCCATTCCAACTTCAAGACCGAAGACCTGCGCTTGGGCGAGTCCACCGACCCCATCACCGGCGTCTTCACGCCCGGGATCGTCGAGCCGGCCAACATCTTCGGCCTGTCCAAGCACGTGGCCTCGGCCCAGGTGTATTGGGGCCTGGGCAAGCTGGACCTGCAGGCCATCTACAAATACCGCTCGGATTATTACCAGCAGTTCGTCGGCGACCCGTCGCAGAACCGTTACGTGCGCGACAATGGCTCGCTCGACTTCCGCGCCACCTACAAAGTGAACAAGCACTTGTCGCTGTCGTTGTCGGCCAGCAACCTCACCGACGAGCCGCGGGTGTCGGATATGCCCATCCTGGGCAGCTTCCGCGAGTACACCACCTACGGGCGGCGCTATTATCTCGGGGTGCGCTACCGCTTCTGAGGTCAGTGGCGCGGTTTTCCCAACCGCGCCGCTCTCTGAGGGCGCGGGTCGCATGATGGTCCCCAGCCACCGTACAGCCAGGTCTTGATGATGTCCGAACCCCGTCTCTACCAGTCCATTGCCGCCGAAATCGTCGCGCTGATCGAGAAGGGCGAATTCCCGCCGGGCTCGCGCCTGCCCGGCGAACGCGACCTGGCCGAACGCCTCGGCGTCAGCCGGGTGACCGTGCGCGAGGCGGAAATCGCGCTGGAAGCGCAGGGGCTGATCACCATCAAGACCGGCTCGGGCGTATATGTGAAGGCGCGCCCGTCGCAGGCCCCCGGCGCGCTGCCGGACGTGTCTGCCTTCGACCTCACCGCCGCCCGTGCGGTGATCGAGGCCGAAGCGGCGGCCATGGCCGCCAGCCGCATCACCGACGCCGAATTGCAGGACCTGGCCGGCCTGATCGCCGCCATGGTCGACCCGGCCTCGGGCGAGGCCGCCGCCAGCGAAGCCGACCGCCAGTTCCATCTGTCCATTGCCCGCATTGCCGGCAACCCGGTGGTGGAGCACTGCGTGCAGCTGATCTGGCGCATGCGCAACGAACTGCCGCGGGTGAAGCAGGTGTATGCCAACGTCTGCCACAACGACGACGACACCCGCGACGAAGAGCACACCGCCATCCTGGACGCCCTGCGCCAGCGCGACCCGGCTGCCGCACGGCTGGCCATGCGCAACCACTTCCAGCGCCTGTTCGAATCCATGCTGGAAGCCACCGAAAACGAAGCGCTGGCCGAAATCCGCCGGCGCACCCAGCAGGACCGCGAACGCTTCATGGCCGCCACCGGGCACTGAACCCGGCGCGGGCGGGGCGGGTTACTCGCCCTGGTACTGCTTTTCTTCCACCAGCTGCGAACCGGCCACGCGGTTGATCTCGTTCTTCACCTTCACCCGCTCGCCGTTGGTGCCGTACACCCCACGCGCCAGCTGGATGAACGCATCGTCGAACTCCTGCGCCGCTTCCTTGTCGCGCAGCTGGTCCTGGATGTCCCACATGCGCACGTTGATCGCCTTGAGCTGATCCTTCAGGGCATCCAGCCCCGGCTGGCTGGCCAGCTGCTGCTGCCACAATGGCCACAGGCCATCGAGTTCCTTGCGGACGTTGGCGTTCTTGCCGGCATCGCTGATGCGCTCGGCCTTGATTTCCAGAATGGTGATCTTGTCGATCAGCTCGCCAATCGATACCGGGGTCAGGATCGCGTCCACGCCATTACTCGCAACAGGTCAGAGCAGCCATGATAGCGCGGCCCCTGTGCGGCATCGTGGACGCAGGATTTACGCTGATTTTGCGCCGGCACCGCCGCCGCGGCATGGCGGCTTTACGGCCCCAACAGGAACACTGCCCACCTCGACGGCGCCGCCGTCCGATGGAGTGCTTACCGTGGTGGTTGAACAGATGAAAGGGCGCATCGTGCGCCGCTGCAGCGTGCTGCTGCTGGGCCTGGCGATGAGTGGTGCGGCGGCGGCCGCGGTGGAGGGCAACGCAACGCTCACCACCGATTACGTCTGGCGCGGCAGCTCGCAGAGCGACGGCGACCCGGCCGCGCAGGCCGGCGTCAAACTTGGCAGCGAGCGCGGCTGGTATGCCTCGGTATGGGGCTCGGGCGTGTCGTTCCAGCCCGACAACGGCGCACGCAGCGAGTTCGACGTGGTGGCCGGGTGGAGCGGGGCGCTGGGCCAGGACTGGGCGCTGGACGTCAACCTTACCCGCTACCTCTATCCGTCCAGCAACGTGGACCTGAACTGGACCGAGCTCAACAGCACCCTCACCTGGCAGCAGCGCTACTGGCTGCAGGTAGGCGTGTCCGACGACGCGCTGGCCGGCGGCCACACCGGCACCTACGCCCAACTGGGCGCCCGCCTGCCGCTGGGCGAGCAGTGGCGGCTGGAAGCGGCGGTGGGCCATTACTGGCTGGCCAGCGCGCAGGCCGACGACTACCTGCACGGCCAGCTCAGCGCCGTCTGGAAGGTCCACGGCCCGTGGGAACTGCGCCTCACCGCGCACGACACCGACACCGCCGCCAAACGCCTGTTCCCCGGCAACGCCGGCTCCCGCGTCGAATTCGCGGTACAAACCGCGTTCTAACGGAGCGCCCACCCACCCCGTGCGGTATTCCTACCGCCGGGCACACACCCCATCCGGTAGAGCCGACCGTTGGTCGGCTGCCCCCGGCGGCACGCAATGCAGCCGACCAACGGTCGGCTCTACCGGGCGGCACGCAAATGCAGCCGACCAACGGTCGGCTCTACCGGGCGGCGCGCAAATGCAGCCGACCAACGGTCGGCTCTACCGGCGCACCACCGCCACCGCCCACACCGCCATCGCCACCGCGGCCACGCCCGCGCCGGTCACGCACACCCCGGTCCACCCGAACGCGCCATACACCTGCGCCGACACCAGCGACCCCAACGACCCGCCAATGAAATACCCGGTCATGTACCCCGCATTGAGCCGGTTGCGCGCCTCCGGCCGCAGCGCGAACACCACGTTCTGGTTGCTCACGTGCAGCAGCTGCGCCGCCAGGTCCAGCACCAGCACGCCCACCACCAGTGCCACCAGCGACTGCGTTGAAAAGCCCAGCGGCAACCACGACGCCGCCAGCAGCACCAGCGCCAGTGTCGTCGCCAACGCCGCCTTGCCCCGGTCCGCCATCCGCCCCGCCACCCCGGCGGCGAGCGTGCCCGCCGCGCCCACCAGCCCGAACAGCCCGATCGTCGCATCGCTGTAGTGGTACGGCGCGCCCGCCAGCAGGAAGGCCAGCGGCGTCCAGAACATCGCGAACATCGCAAAGCTCAACGCCCCCAGCAGCGTGCGCAGCCGGAACACCGGCTCCTGCGCGAACAGCGTGCCGATCGAGCGCAGCAACGCCCCGTAACTCAAGCCCGCGTGCTGGTAGAAACGCGGCAACGTGCGATACAGCACCCACGTGGTCAGCACCAGCGTGCCCGCCGCCATCCAGTACACCCAGCGCCAGTCGCCCAGCGACGACAACGCCCCGGCTACCGTGCGCGCCAGCAGAATGCCCAGCAGCAGCCCGCTCATCACCGTGCCCACCACCCGGCCACGCTCTTCCGGCCGCGCCAGCGTGGCTGCAAACGGCACCAGCACCTGCGCCACCACCGAAAACAGCCCGGTAATCGCCGTACCCACCAGCAGCCACGCAAACTCATGGCTCAACGCGCTCACCACCAGTCCGGACGCCGACAGCAACGACATCACCACGATCAACCGCCGCCGCTCGAACATGTCGCCCAGCGGCACCAGCAGCACCACGCCCACGCCATAGCTCAACTGCGCCGCCGTCACCAGCGTGCCCGCGCGGCCGAACGACACCCCGAACTCGCCGGCAATGGTGTGCAGCAGCGGCTGCGCGTAGTAGTTGCTGGCCACCGCCACGCCGGTGGCAAAGGCCATCAACAGCACCTGCCAGCGGCTCAACGGGGTGTGTACATCGGCGGTCATAGCGCGTCCAGACTCCAGGGGGACGCCAGTGTCCGCCCACCTGCGCCATGATGGAAATGAATAGTTATCATCCAACGCATCTTAAAAATAGATGCATACCGGAGACCACGGCGTGAACCTCAAACAGCTCGAGTTCTGCGTGGCCTTGGCCGAAGAGCGGAACTTCACCCGCGCCGCCCAGCGCTGCCACGTCGTGCAGTCTGCGCTCAGCCACCAGATCGCCCACCTGGAAGAGGAACTGCAGGCCACCCTGTTCGAACGCCTGCCGCGCCAGGTACGGGTCACCCCGGCCGGCGAAGCGCTGCTCAGCCACGCCCGCCAGGTGCTCGATTCACTGCGGCACATGCGCGAAGACGTGGCCGCCGTGGCCGGCCAGGTGCGCGGCACCCTCACCATCGGCCAGATCACCTCGCTTACCGCCGTGGACCTGGTGGCCTGCCTGGCCGCCTTCCACACCCGCTACCCGCAGGTGGAATTCCGCCTGCGCATGGACAAAAGCGAAGTGCTGATGGAAGACGTGCGCGAGCGCCGCGTCGATGTCGCGCTGGTGGGCCTGTCGCCCGGTACCGCCATCGACGGGGCCTGCCACCGGCTGCTGGCCGAAGAATCCATGGTGGCCGTGCTGCCGCCCAGCCACCCGCTGGCCAGCCGAAAACGCCTGTCGCTGGCCACCCTGGCCGAGCTGCCGCTGGTGGATTTCCAGTACGGCAGTGGCGCCCGCCGGCAGACCGACGAAGCTTTCGCTGCCGCCGGGCTACCGCATCGGGTGCCGTTCGAAATCAACCACATGTCGCTCATCGAGCGCTTCGTCCAGCAGGGGCTGGCGGTGGGCATCGTGCCGGTGGCGATCGCGGCCGGGTTTACCGGCGTGGCCTGCGTGGCCATCCAGGATGCGCCCGTGCGGCGTGTGCATGCGGTGTGGTCGCGGTTGCCCACGCCGGCGGCGCGGGCCTTCATGCAGGAACTGCTGCAGCACGTGGCCCCGCAGGCGGAGCCACGTGCCGGCGTGGGGCTCAGGCGCCGCGCACGCGCAGGGTGAGGCCCTTCAGGAAGTTGCGCAGCAGCTGGTCGCCGCAGGCGCGGTAGTTCTTGTGGTCCGGCTGGCGGAACAGCGCCGACAGCTCCGGCTTGGACACCGGGAAACCGGCCTGCTGGAAGATATCGTGCATGTCCACGTCCTTCAGCTGGAAGGCCACGCGCAGCTTCTTCAGCACCAGGTTGTTGGTGATGCGCTTTTCCACCGGGCGCAGCGGCTGGCTCTCGTCGCGGCCACGGAAGTGCACGATCAACCCGTCCAGGAAGTGCGCCAGGGTGCGATCGTCGCAGGCCACGAAGCCCTCTTCGTCTTCCTTGCGCAGCCAACCGGCCACATCGGCCTTGTCGATCACGAAGGCCGGATCGGCCAGGGCACAGGTGTCGGCGATCATGCCGTCGCTGAGGTCGAGCATGTAGCGGATGCTGCGCAGTACATCGTTGTTGATCATGTGACGTCCAATACCGCCGGCGCGGCTGCGCGGCTGGCCGCCATTTTACCCCCTGCCGGCCTCAGCACCCGGCGCGACCGGCCACGCTGTCATCTGGCTGCCATGAAAGTGCAGCACAGTGCCGCCATCGAGCATCAACAGGCAGTGGAGCAGGCAATGCGCAGGTGGCAGGTTCTGGCGGGTGTGGGCATGGTCTGGCTGGCCGCAACGGCCGCCGCCCAGGCCCCGTATGTGGCAATCGAACAGCGCGTGGACCCGCAGGAACTGGCCCGGGTAGGGCTCAGCCCGGCCCAGCTGCAGACCTTGAACCGCCTGCTGCGCGAGGCCGACGCCCGTACCCCGGCCCCGCCGGTGGCCCCCGCCCCGGTGGTCGCCCCCGGCACGCCCACCCCGGCGCCCATGTTCCCGGGCCTGGACGACGGCCCCATCAACGCCACGGTCACCGGCCAGGTGGACGGCTGGGCCCCGGGCACCGTGTTCACCCTCGACAACGGCCAGCAGTGGCAGGTGCTCAAGGGTGAAATGAAGCTCAAGACCAGCCGCAGCAACCCGGCCATCGTCGTCGTACCGGGCATCGCCGGCCGCTGGTTCCTGCAGGTAGACGAAGACCTGCCCAAGGCCCGCGTCTTCCGCATCCGCTGATCGCCGATCACGTAGAGCCGGGCTCTGCCCGGCTGCTCCAGATTTCGGCAAGCCGGGCAGAGCCCGGCTCTACGCGATCCCGCCCGCGCCCCACGTCGCCGCCCCCCGGCACACACCCCCCGCATCGGTGCGAAAATACCCGTGATTCCCACGGAGTACCCCGATGACCCGTACCGCTCTGATTACTGGCGCCACCTCCGGCTTTGGCGCTGCCGCCGTCCATCGTTTCGCCCAGGCCGGCTGGCGCGTCATCGCCACCGGCCGCCGCGCTGAACGGCTGCAGCCGCTGGTCGACGCCTACGGTCCCGAGCGCGTACATGCGGCCGTCTTCGATGTGCGCGACAGCGCCGCCATGGAGGCCGCGCTGGCCGCCCTGCCGGCCGACTTCGCCGCCATCGACCTGCTGGTCAACAACGCCGGCCTCGCCCAGGGCACCGCCCCGGCGCAGAGCGCCTCGCTGGACGACTGGCGCACCATGATCGACACCAACGTCACCGCGCTGGTCACCCTGACCCACCGCCTGCTGCCGCAGCTGGTAGAGCGCAAGGGCGCCATCATCAACATCAGCTCGGTGGCCGGCGTGTACCCGTACCCGGGCGGCAACGCCTACGGTGGCACCAAAGCCTTCGTCAGCCAGTTCTCGCTCGGCCTGCGCGCCGACCTGCACGGCACCGGCGTGCGCGTCACCACCATCGAACCGGGCATGGCCGAAACCGAGTTCACCCTGGTGCGCACCCACGGCAACCAGGCCGCCTCGGACACCCTCTACACCGGTGCCAACCCGATGACCGCCGACGACATCGCCGAGCAGATCTTCTGGGTGGCCAACCTCCCGGCGCACCTCAACATCAACCGCCTGGAACTGATGCCGGTAAGCCAGTCGTTCGCCGGTTTCCAGGTCGCGCGCGACTGATCCAAGGGCATCGGTGGCCGGTCGTGCCGGCCGCTGGCCGGCACCTCGCCACGCGAACAAACCGGTAGAGCCGACCGTTGGTCGGCTGCTCTCGGCGCATACCCACCGCTGACGGCAGCCGACCAACGGTCGGCTCTACCTCAGGCGGCTGTCCACACCGCCAACTCATACCCATCCGGATCGCGGAAATGAAACCGCCGCCCACCCGGAAACTCGAACGTTGCCCGGCAGATGTCCGCCCCGGCGGCTTCCACCCGCCGCTGCGCGTCGGCCAGATCGTCGGCATACATAATCACCAACGGCCCACCGGGCCGCACCGGCTCACCCGTGGTGAACCCGCCGCGCAACCGGCCATCGTCGAACTCGGTGTACCCCGGGCCGTAATCGGTGAACGACCAGCCAAACACGCTGCCGTAGAACGCCTTGCTGCGCGCAATGTCGGCCACGTTGAATTCAATATTGTCGATCCGGCGATCGTTGCCGTGTGCGGTGCTCATGGGGGCATCTCGTTGAAAGGAACCCCAGCATCGCCACCCCGGCCGCGCCGGTCTTGAACAAAACGGCCAGTCAGCTACGCCACTGCGCGCACAACTGCGCCGCCCCGATCCCTGCCAACGCCCGTACCTCGCGGCTCAGGTGTGACTGGTCGGCATAGCCCACGTCCGCCGCCAACCCCGCCAGCCCATCGTCCGGGCGCGCACGTGCCAGCGCCAGGAACCGCTGCAGCCGCAGAATCCGCTCCAGCATCTTCGGCCCATAGCCAAACTGCTCGTGGCACAACCGGCGCAGGCTGCGCGTGCTCACCTGCAGCGCCGAACTGATCGCGGCCAGATCGTGGCCACCGGCCCGCACCTGCCCGAACACCCGCGCCGCCACCGCGTGGCGCCCCCCGGTAGAGCGGGGAAGCCCAGCCAGCGCCTGCGCAAACAACCGCTGCCGCGCATCGCCATCGCCCACGTCATTCAAGCGCGCCGCCATCTGCCGCGCCTGCGGCCCCAGCACCGCATCCAGCTCCACGGCCATGCCCACCATCTCGCCCAGCGGCACCCCCAACCACGCCCGCGCCGCGCCCGGCTGGAACCGCGCGCCCAACACCTGCGCACCGGGCATCAACTGCGGGTGCGCAGCCACCACATCTGGCCCCACCACGTACAACCGCCCATCGCGCCACAGGATGTCCACGCAGCCATCGGGCAGCACCGCCACCTCACCGCTGTGCCCCACCGGCAGATCGCTGCGCCACAGCTGCCCGAAGCAGCCTTGCAGCGCAGCCGGCGGCGTCCATTCGCGATAGCGACCGGTGGCACCGGCAACGCCGGGAAGCTCAGCAGGATCGGGGCAGGAAGACATGCATGGACGATAGCGCACTGCCAGGTGGTCGCCAGCGAGGGCGGCTGCCTGAAACAAGAACGCCGACCCAAGGGTCGGCGTCCAAGTTGCATCTGGAGCAACAGCCCCCTTGGAGTGCAAGGGGGCGCGCCGGCAGGCGCGGGGATGTGGAGGTACCAGCAGGGGCCCGAGGTTTCGCGTAGCGCAACCTTGGGGTAGTCGCGCGGCGCGCGGCTACTGCGCCTTGATCGCCATAGCCTGAAGCCCCGTCCCATCCAGCTTCTGCTTGGCCTCCGCCAGCTCCCCGGCGCTGCCATACGGCCCCATGCGCACGCGGTACACCGTCTTGCCGTTGATCTGCGCCGATTCCACCCGCGCCGCCAGACCAATCATCGCCAGCTTGGCCTTGGTTGCCTCGGCATCGCCAGACGCGCCAAACGCACCGGCCTGCAGGATGTAACGCACGTTGCTGGCGGCCGGCGCAGCCGCCGCTGCAGCAGGCGTTGCCGCCGCAGTAGCCGCCGGCTTCGGTGCCGCCGGGGTAGCGGCCGCCGTTTGCGCCGGCGTTGCCGCCGCAGCCGTGGTCGCCGCCGGGCGCTCCGCCACCGGGGCGGGCAGCGGGGCGGTGCTCACCGGTGCCGCCGACGTGGTTGCCGCGGTGCTGGTCGGGGCCGGTGCCGGCGGCAACGGACGGCCTTCCAACGCCGCCTGCGCGCGCTGCGCCTCGGCCTTGGCACGGCGCTGGTCTTCCGCACGCGCGCTGGCCGCCAGCTCCGCATCGGACATCTCCACTTCCTTGCCGGGCAGCAAGGTGTAGAAGTCGTACTGCGTAGCTGCCGGCTTGGCCGGTTCGGCAGGCTTGGCCGCCGCGCCCGGCTTGGGCAGTTCAGCGCCCACGTCGGTATCGGCGTCGCTCACCGGGGCCGGCTGGGCGTTCGGGTTCGGCTGCGGGCCTACCCGCAGGAAGCCGTCACCGTCGCTCTTGAACAGGTTGGGTGCTGCCAAAAACACTACGGCCGCAATCGCCACACCGGCCACCAGCCACACCCATCCCGGCGTGCCCTGGTTGCTGTTGCGTCGTGCCTGGCTCTTGCCGCGTCGTGCTGCCATTTACTGCTTCTCCACTGCTTACATTTTTTCCGGGGCGGAAACGCCCAGGACGCTCAGACCATTGGCCAGCACCTGGCGCGCCGCGCAGGCCAGCGTGAGCTTGGCGTTGCGTTCGGCGTCGTCAGCCACCAGCACCTGCGTGCCGTGATACCACGTGTGGAAGGCGTGCGCCAATTCACGCAGATACTGCGCGATCAGGTGCGGCTCCAGCGCGATACCGGCTGCTTCCACCACTTCCGGGAAGCGCGACATTTCAATCATCAGCCACAGCGAGGCATCGTCGTTCAGCGACGCCACGCCCGCCAAGCCTCCGCCCGGCGTGTAGCTCAGGCCCTTCTCCTGGGCCTGGCGCAGCAGGCTGCACACCCGGGCGTGCGCATATTGCACGTAGAACACCGGGTTGTCGTTGCTCTGCGCGCGGGCCAGGTCGATATCGAAGGTCAGCTGCGAATCGGGCTTGCGCGCAATCAGGAACCAGCGGGTCGCATCGCGGCCGGCTTCTTCAATCAGGTCGCGCAGGGTCAGGTAGCTGCCGGCACGCTTGGACAGCTTCACTTCCTCGCCGCCGCGCATCACCGTCACCATCTGGTGCAGAACGTATTCCGGCCAGCCCTTGGGAATGCCCACGTCCAGCGCCTGCAGGCCGGCGCGCACGCGCGCCAGCGAGCCGTGGTGGTCTGCGCCCAGCTCGGTGATGGCGCGCTCATAGCCGCGCTGCCACTTGCTCAGGTGGTAGGCCACGTCCGGCAGGAAGTAGGTGTAGGTGCCGTCGGACTTGCGCATCACGCGGTCCTTGTCGTCACCGAAGTCGGTCGAGCGCAGCCACAGCGCGCCGCCCTCCTCATAGGTGTGGCCGGCCGCCTTCAGCTGGGCGACGGTCTCTTCCACCTTGCCGTCCTTGTACAGCGAGCTTTCCAGGAAGTAGATGTCGAAATCCACCCCGAACGCCGCCAGGTCCTGGTTCTGCTCGTTGCGCAGGTAGGCCACCGCGAAGCGGCGGATGCCATCCAGGTTGTCCGGGTCGCGCTCGCCCACCACCGCGTGGCCTTCCAGCTCTACCGTGGCGCCGGCCAGGTAGGCGTTGGCCACGTCCTGGATGTAATCGCCGCGGTAGCCCGCCTCCGGCCAGCCGGCGTCATCGGGCTTGAGCCCCTTGGCGCGCGCCTGGGTGGACAGGGCAAGGTTCTCGATTTGCACGCCGGCGTCGTTGTAGTAGAACTCGCGCTTGGCGTTCCAGCCGTTCACATCCAGCAGGCGCGCCAGGCAGTCGCCGATGGCGGCGGCGCGGCCATGGCCCACGTGCAGCGGGCCGGTCGGGTTGGCCGACACATACTCCACGCCCACGGTACGGCCGTTGCCGCTCAGGTTGCGGCCGTAATCGGCGCCTTCCTTGAGCACGCTGGCCGCTTCGCGCTGATAGGCGCTGGGGGCGAGGTGGAAATTGATGAAGCCCGGGCCGGCGATCTCAACGCGCAGTACATCGGCGCTCTTGGGCAGCGCATCCAGCAGCGCCTGGGCCAGGGCGCGCGGATTGCTGCGCGCCGGCTTGGCCAGCAGCATCGCGGCATTGGTGGCGAAATCGCCGTGCTCACGGGTCTTCGGGCGTTCGACCACGAATTCCGGGGTCAGGGTATCGGCCGGCAGAGTGCCGTTGGCGCGCAAGGCTTCGATGCCTTGGCTGATCAGGGCGCGGAGGAGATTTTTCACAAGGCCTGCTTTGGGACTGGAGCGGCGGAATCGGCAATTTTAGCCTAGATGGCGGGCCGATCCATTGAACGGGGTTGGGGCAGGGGGCTTTAGGGGGCTTGGGACCGGTTTCGGGGCTTCGGACAGGGGTATCTGGGCTGACTGGGACGTTCAGCCCCGAAAGGAGAGGGTGGGTTCGAGCCAGCCGCGTTCAGCCATGGAGACGGGGGTGCCTTCGCCTACTACTACGTGGTCCAGGAGGCGGACTCCCACCAAAGGCAGGGCTTTTTCCAGATGACGGGTGATATCGCGGTCGGCGGCGGATGGCTCGGCACTGCCGGAAGGGTGGTTGTGGCCAATGATCACCGCTGCCGCGTTGTGGAACAGGGCGCGGCGTGCCACTTCGCGCGGGTAGACCGCAGTAGAGTCGATCGTACCGTTGGATAGCTCTTCAAACGCGAGCATGCAGTTGCGCGTACTCAAGAACATTACGGCGAAGACTTCGTTTGGCCGGCCGCGCAATCTTTGTTTGAAGTAGCGCATTGCAGCCTTAGGATCGAGCATGCTTTCACCTCGGTCCAGCTCCGCCCGCAGGTGGCGGTCGGCTAGCTCAAGTGCTGCACCGAGAGTGCATGCTTTGGCCACCCCAATTCCCGGTAGCTTCCTCAATTCTCGCGCGTTGAGGTCTAAAAGACGCCTCAAAGGACCGTGTGCCCTCACCAGCAGGCGGGCGTTCTCCATGACGTCCATGCCGTGACGGCCATTGCCTAGGAAGAGAGCTAGGAGCTCGGAGTCGGTTAATGCCTGTGCTCCGAGAGCCATCAGCTTCTCCCGGGGTTGCTCACTCTTGGGCCAGTTCTTAATTGCCATGCTGGCAATGCTTGCCTTGGAGGTCAATGAGTGCCATCGGATGTTTCCGTGGCAACAGGTCGGAAAAATCCTCAAGCGAAGTGAAACGCACATAGGCGCTTCACTCCACGGCACAAATACTTGCTAAGGGGACGGAGGAAATCCCATCTCGGACAAAAATCTAGATGGCTTCTTCGCGTAGCCGCGGTACCGGCCTGCGCGCGTCAGTATTAACTGCTCTTTCGCCCTCGTGATCGCGACAAAGCAATTTCGTCTCTCTTCTTCAAGCTCTTGGCTATCGGCGCCTGCCTTCAAGCTAAAGTATGAGGGAAGCACCTCCTCGGCAAGGCCAACCAAGATTACAAAATCGTACTCTCGCCCTTTGGCCGCATGAATCGTCATAAGGGAAACAGTATCGGGAGGGAGCGGTGGCTCCTTTGATTGCAGCGCCATGTGCTGCAAGAATTGATCAAGAGGAAGATCACGCCCATAGGTGGAAGAAATACTCCGATTGAGTGCCTTCCAGGCTCTAGAGTCCTCTGCGACGTCTTCCTGTTCATCAAGTGGGGATTCGAAAGAGCTAATCGCATTGTCCACAAAGCTCCTAAACCCTCTCAGATCTCCAAGCAGCCCATAAATACTCCGTGCGATCTCAACCAGACGCAAGTCAGATGAGCTCGCTAATGCCAAAAGCCACTCATCCAGGAGTGATCGAGTAGAGCCTTCCGCGACAGATGCAATCAAGTCAGAGGAGAACTTGGTTGAGTGCATTCTATTAAACGAAGAAATCATGTAGTCAAAATTCCGCCTATCCTGAGGTCGGACGGTCTGCCTGAGGAGGCTGTGAAGCCAGCAGTATTGTGCTGAAATGAAGTCATCTCGTCTCTGTGAAATTGCGCAGCCTACTCCCTTTCTTTTGAGTGCACTACGAATCATTACCAGTAGCGCCTTGGTCCTCGCGATGACGGCAATTTCGCTCCTGGTGCCAATCGGTTTGGCAAATACGAAGTCTGCCACCGCCTCCGCTTCGTCAGTATCGGTTTCGTACGCGCCTAACAGAATAGACTGGTCTTGGGGCACGGCTGTCTCAACCTTCCCTGCAACAAGCTGCATTTTTGCTTGCGTGCGAGTAATGTTGTGGCGGACAAGGTTGTTGGCTGCGTTAACGATAGCTGGCGGGCATCGGTAATTGGTTGGTAGCTGAATAAGGCCTGGAGAAAAATCCTCTCTAAACTTCAGCAGTTGTTTGAAGCTGGCGCCATTCCATTGATAGATGATCTGATCATCATCGGCAACTACGAAAATGTTCTTAAACGTGTCGCCGGCGAGTGATCTAAGGAATTTGTACTGCGCGCGATTCGTGTCTTGAAACTCGTCAATGAGCCAGTGCTTATAAGTTTTTCTATATCTCGCGGCGATTCCGTCGAAGCTGCTTACTAGCTGATGCGCCTTTAGCATCAAGGAGTTGAAATCCAGTGCGTTCGCTCGCTTTAGCTCTTGCTCGTAAGCAGAGTAGACCCGCGCAACGTTCGCGCCTTCTTCCGCGTCCTTGAATCGACTTGCTGCCTGAGGAACGTCAATGAGTAAGCTCTTCAATTTGTCAATCAATTGGAGATAGCGAACAAGGGAAGCATCATTGACGTTTCCCGAGGACCTGCGCAACCCGTCCTTCAAGAGTTCTCGCCTGTCTTCGTCGAGCGAGTAGATGGTGAAGTCACTCGGAACGCCGATATGAGAGCCGTGCTGCTGAAGCATCTGCATGCAGAACGAGTGGAACGTGCCGACCTGGGCGCGCTCTTCCTGGCCGTCGCATAATGCGTGAAGCCTAGACTGCATTTCATCCGCGGCTTTATTGGTAAACGTCAGGCCGAGCACTCGAAATGACTTTCCCTGGGAATCTTTCAATATTCTTGCGATACGGCTAGTAAGTACGCGCGTCTTTCCGGATCCGGGTCCCGCTAGCACGAGCAGGGCGCCCTCATCCCAATCGACGGCGCTGCGCTGCGCTTCTGTAAGCGTTTCGTACTGCTCTTGATAGGCATTCATGCTAGTTGAGTGTCCGTAACATTTGGATGGCCGCGACGAATCGTTCAGGCATGGAGTGAGCTACCGAAGGGTCTTTGCTGAGGAGCTTACTCAAACTTACCGCTAAGCGGGTCTTCTTGCTCTTAAGGAACCTCATCAGGTCTTCAATTGCCACGGTGGCGGAATTTGCAAGACCCATTTCCGCAGCTATACCTCGAAGCAAAGGCTCGTTACCTTGAGCCAAGATCTGGTCTTCGAGTTCGCCGTGCTCATGCAAGAAGCATCGATCCGAAACCTCTTCTTGCGAAAAGCCCTGTCCTCCGATCGACTGTACGTAGCTGCGACCTGCGGCGTCGTTGTCGAATACCGCAATCCATGGGATCTGCAGGGCTCTCGCTAAGACGCAAAAGTTCGAGGGACTTCCATTGTTCTTTGCGTCAATAACCGATACGCCATTTGCATCAAGAGAGTATCCAGTGGCCTCGCCAATCGCGTGCAGTAATATGAAGTCACTTTGGCCCTCCACGATCAACCAACGTCGCGCAAAAAAAATCTCGCCGCGAATGCGTCGCGCGTGTTCTTCAAGATCATCCAATACTGCATCGCTCACAAACTTCTGAGATTCGTCAAACACCGACTTCAGGTCTTGGCGGATGGTTGGCTCTTCAGCATGGCCCGCATAAAGCGAAAGTAAGTCGGAATAGTGCTGTATCAGCATCTTGCCGATTATGGAAATGCGCTGGGTGGCCTTGTCATAGGTCAAGTTTCTGTGGCGAGGTGCGATGAATCCGTCGAGAGCCTCAATGTGCGGAATTTTTGCGGAGAACTGAGAGGGCAGAGAGCTGAATGAAGTTCCACTTCCATCTGTGCGAATAAGTCGAAGGTCTCGAAACGGGACGTGCTGCACGAAGTATGGGGAGTGAGTGGTTACGATCTTCTGGCCCGGCAGTTCTGACACGTGTCTCCATAGAGTCCGAGCTGCTTGTGGATGAAGATGCGTCTCGGGTTCCTCCAGTGCCAAAAACGGTTTTGTATCTTTGTGAAAAAGCTCCTGCAATAGCTCGTTCACGAATGCTTGGAACAGAAATATAACTGACAAGCTTTGTACGCCGCGGCCATGGCGCCCAAGGGGAAGCCATGGGTGCTTTTCGGTTGTTTTGAGAATGACTTGTGCGCGTGAAAGTAGATCCCAAGCCTTCAGCGGAACCATTCGAATGCCTACCCCGCCTGGCTCGTCCTCCATGGCTACCGTCCCAATTCCTTTAAGAGTTTTGGCGATGTTTGAAATCTTCGGATCTGCGTCCAAAAGTCTCCTGTTGAGCCTGTCAAATACCTGCTGCGATCTTCTCGATAGCTGCTGAGGAATGTTAATTGATCTCAGAAGACGCCCCCAAAACTGCGACCGGGATGCGAACTCGTCGTCGGAGTCTCTAAGTGCATCTAAGTAGAAGACAGGGATGTACTCGAAGAATCTGTTCATATTTATTAATCGAGCTCCTTTGCCTTTCAGCGGTGCGCGATCAGATCCGAGGAATTCCCATTTTGGAATATAGCTTTCTTCGCTTTCGACCCAGGAGCAGCTGACCTTTAAGATGATGGAAACTCTATTCGTTACTGGATCCACCTGAAGGGTGTCTTCAAGGTCGGCTTGGAGGTCCTCTCCCCACTCGCCGGCTTCTTTCTCTGAAAGCTCAATTTCAATTTCGATTGGTGGAGCAAGCTTCGGATCACTGTCGTCTTGGTCAAGGCGGCAGTCGTACTCTGTAAATCCGGTGCCTCGTTGGCCCCATCTCCGAGTTAGCGCAATTCGAAGGGCTTCGAGGATCGCCGTCTTCCCTGAGTTGTTTGGACCGATGAGTACGGTTGTCTGTTCCAGAGGTAGGTCCAGATCTTTAATGGATCGGAAGTTCCTGATTCTGATCCGTGTGATATGCACAAGAAGTCCTTTTTGGTCAGGCTGGAGCTTGTTCAATCATATGCTCTGGTGCAGATGAACTGGAGCACTTTTGATCGCAGCAACTTTGCAGTTGGAGATCTTAGATATCCACGGGTCGCCCCCGGTGTTGCTATCCGGCGCTGCTCCAAGCGAGAGGCTCTCGCGGGCAACTAGAGTGGCCGCCCTCATGACCAAAAACACCCCCCTCATGCCCCTGAGGCATGAGCCCCCCACACCCCATCAGGTAAGCTAAACGCCTCAGTTCGACAGGAAATTCGCAGGTGGCTGACTCCCCCCAGGCTTCTCCGGCGTCCGCGCGCCCGCTGCAAGGCCAGAAGCTGTTGTTGTGCGTAGGGGGCGGCATTGCCGCCTACAAGTCGCTGGAACTGGTGCGTCGCCTGCGCGATGCCGGGGCCCAGGTGCAGGTCGCCATGACCGCCGGGGCCCAGCAGTTCGTCACCCCGCTGAGCTTCCAGGCCCTGTCCGGCCAGCCCACTCGCACCACCTTGTGGGACAGCGCCGCCGAGCAGGCCATGGGCCATATCGAGCTGGCCCGCTGGGCCGATCGCATCGTGGTGGCCCCGGCCACCGCCGATCTGCTGGCCCGGCTGGCCCACGGCAATGCCGATGACCTGGTCACCACGCTGTGCCTGGCTACCACCGCGCCGCTCACCGTGTGCCCGGCCATGAATCACCGCATGTGGCAGCACCCGGCCACGCAGGCCAACATCGCCTTGCTGCGCCAGCGCGGCGCGCAGGTGATCGGGCCCGAAGACGGCCCGCTGGCCGAAGGCGAATCCGGCCCGGGCCGGCTGACCGAACCCAATGCGATTGTTGCGGCACTGGCCGCGCTGCAGGCGCCGGCCGCTGCTGAAGCCGCGCCCGAGCAGCAGCTGAAGGGCCTGCGCGTGGTCATCAGTGCCGGCCCCACCTACGAAGACCTGGACCCGGTGCGCTACGTGGGCAACCGCAGCAGCGGCAAGATGGGCTATGCGCTGGCCGCCGCCGCCGTGCGCCAAGGCGCGCAGGTGGTGCTGGTGAGTGGCCCGGTGCAGCTGCCCACCCCGGCCGGGGTGCAGCGGGTGGATGTGCGCTCGGCCGCGCAGATGCGCGAAGCGGTGCTGGGCGCGCTGCCCGCCGACATCTATATAGGCGCGGCCGCGGTGTCCGATTACACCCCGCGCCAGGTGGCCCCGCAGAAATTGAAGAAGACCGCCGGCACCCAGACCCTCACGCTGGAGCTGGTGCGCACGCCGGACATCCTGGCCGAGGTGGCCGCGCAGACCAACGCGCTGAAACTGGTGGTCGGCTTTGCCGCCGAAACCCACGATGTGGAGAAGTACGCGCGCGGCAAGCTGGTGGACAAGCGCCTGGACCTGGTGATTGCCAACCAGGTGGGCATTGCCACTGGCGGTTTCGAAAGTGATGAAAACGCGGCCACGGCCTACTGGCAGGGCGGCGAACAGGTGTTCCCCGGCACCTCCAAGGCGCTGCTGGCCGAACAACTGTTGTCCCTGATTGCCCAGAGGTTGCACGCATGAGCGTTGATTCCACCCTTCAGCCGTTGCAGGTCAAGCTGCTCGACCCGCGCTTCGGCGATACCTGGCCGCTGCCGGCCTATGCCACCGAGCACAGCGCCGGGCTGGACCTGCGCGCGGCGCTGGAGACCGAACTCACCCTGCAGCCAGGCGATACGGCGCTGATTCCCAGCGGTATCGCCATCCACATCGCCGACCCGAACCTGGCCGCCGTGGTGTTGCCGCGCTCGGGCCTGGGCCATCGCCACGGCATCGTGCTGGGCAACGGCACCGGGCTGATCGACGCCGATTACCAGGGCCCGCTGCTGATCAGCGCCTGGAACCGCGGCCGCGAGCCCTTCACGCTGCAGCCGGGCGACCGCATCGCGCAGCTGGTTGTGCTGCCCATCGCACGCGTAAGCCTGCAGGTAGTGGATACTTTCACCGACAGCGCCAGGGGAACGGGTGGATTCGGCCATACCGGGGTGCGCTGACCAGGGGGAAGTTCCATGAGCAAGGCGAAGGCGGAAGGGCAACCGAAGCTGGCAAGCAAGCGCACCGGGCCACTGGTGGTGGCCGCGCTGGTGCTGCTGGCTGCATGGTTTGGCTGGAGCGCGGTGCGGCAGTGGCAGCAGGCCTCGGTGGGCACGGAGCTGGAACAGTCGCGTGACCAGATCGTGGGCGGGGTGCAGACGGCGCTGAGCGGCCAGCTGGACCAGCTGCGCAAGTTGGTGAAAAGCGAGCGTGTGGCAACGGCGCTGCGCAACGGCGATGGCCAAGCCACGGCCGTGGCCATCCGCGAGGGCTGGCCGGGCACCGAAGAGGTGCAGGTCATCCCCGCCAGCCTGGACGCGGCCTATGCCGACCCGAAGGCCTTCGGTTACTCGCGCCTGGCGCTGCTGGAAGCGGCCAACGCCCGGAACGAGGTGGTGGCCCGCGTGGTGCGCGATGCCGGCGGCCAGCGCCTTGGCCTGGCGGTGCCGGTGGTGCTGGGCACGCAGGGGCCGGCGCTGGTGTACGTGCGCCAGCCGCTGCTGCGGCTGACCGCCACCTTTGATCAGGTGCGCGTGCCGGGCGCAGGCTACGTGGCCCTGCGCCAGGGCAACCACAACGTCATTGAACAGGGCAACGCGGGCTTGGCCGGCGGTGCCGAGGCGCTGGCGCGCCCGATCGGCAAGAGCGGGCTGCGCCTGGCCGCGGCCGTGCCGGATATTGAACCGGGCCCGCTGGGCCTGGGTGCCATTTCCAGTGCGGTGGTGGCGCTGCTGCTGTTGGCCATCGCCGGCATGCTGCAGTTCGGCAAGGGCAAGGTGCCGATGCCGCGCCGCCGCGCGTCGAAAGACGCCACCGAAGAAGACGGCCCCACGCTGCGCGAAAGCCTGGAACAGGTGCCGCTGGCGGTGGTGCCGGCCGTGGCCGAAGGCGGTCCGCCGCCGGTGCCGGGCGTAGCGGGGCAGGACGTGCCGGCCGGTATCTTCCGCGCCTACGACATCCGCGGCGTGGTCGGGCGCGAGCTCACCCCGCAGGTGGCCGCGCTGATCGGTCAGGCCATCGGTTCGGTGCTGCAGGTGCAGGGCCTGCGCGAGATCGTGGTGGGCCGCGATGGCCGCCTGTCCGGCCCGGAACTCAGTGCCGGGCTCATCGAGGGCCTGCGCCGCGCCGGCTGCGATGTCATCGACATCGGGCTGGCGCCTACCCCGGTGGTGTACTTCGCCAGTTACCACCTGCGTGCGGGCAGCTGCGTGGCGGTCACCGGCAGCCACAACCCGCCCGACTACAACGGCTTCAAGATCGTGGTGGGCGGCGAAACGCTGTCGGGCGACGCCATCACTGAACTGTTCCTGCGCATCCGCGACGGCCAGCTGCACGTGGCGGCCGAGCCGGGCAGCCTGAAGCAGCGCGAGGTCAACGCCGATTACATCCAGCGCATCGCCGACGACGTGCAGCTGGACCGCCCGCTCAAGGTGGTGGCCGATGCCGGCAACGGCGTGGCCGGCGAACTGGCCCAGCCGCTGCTGGAAGCCATCGGTGCGGAGGTCATTCCGCTGTACTGCGATGTGGATGGCACCTTCCCCAACCACCACCCGGACCCGAGCGACCCGCACAACCTGGAAGACCTGATCCAGACGGTGAAGCGCTTCGACGCGGACATCGGCCTGGCCTTCGACGGCGACGGCGACCGCCTGGGCGTGGTCACCCGCGAAGGCAAGATCATCTACGCCGACCGCCTGCTGATGCTGTTCGCGGCCGACGTGCTGATGCGCAACCCGGGCGCGCTGGTCATCTACGACGTGAAGTGCAGCGGCAAGCTGTCCGACTACGTGCTGCGCAACGGTGGCAGCCCGCTGATGTGGAAGACCGGGCATTCGCTGATGAAGGCGAAGATGCGTGAAACCGATGCCGAGCTGGCCGGCGAGATGAGCGGGCACTTCTTCTTCAAGGAGCGCTGGTTCGGGTTCGACGATGGCCTGTATGCGGCGGCGCGCTTGCTGGAAATCCTGGCCCAGCGCGAGGAGACGCCGTCGGAGGTGCTGGACGAACTGCCCGACAGCGTGTCCACGCCGGAGCTGAAGGTGCCGGTGGAATCGGGCACTCCGCACGCGTTGGTGTCGTTGTTCGTGTCGGCCGCGCAGGTGGAAGAGTCGCCATTCGCCGGCGCTCGCCTGGCCACCATCGACGGCCTGCGCGCCGATTTCCCCGATGGCTGGGGGCTGCTGCGCGCGTCCAACACCACGCCGGTGCTGGTGCTGCGCTTCGAGGCCGATGATGAAGCGGCGCTGGAACGCATCAAGACCCTGTTCCGCGACCAGCTGCAGCCGTTGCTGCCGGGTGTGGACCTCGGGTTCTGATGGGCGTGGGTACCGACCAACGGTCGGTACCCACCGTCGCACCATCGGGTGCGCCACGACCGTTGGTCGTGGCGCATCCCAATCGAATACCCTGCGATCCTCACGCGCGCGACGTGATCCCGCACGCCATCCCGGTTCGCACACGGACAACGAGATACCGCCGGTAGGGTCGCATCCCAATCGACTGCCGTGAAACGGGCAACGTGCGATGTTGGCATGACCGCAAATCGAAACGCGCCTCTTCGCCGTGGTTCATGCCACAACCGAACGCGGCAACCGTGTCGGCGGTCGATTGGGATGCGACCCTACCGGGCGTGTTCCGGCACAACGGTAACGGACGCAAAAAACCACACCCCGCCGCCTCACCCCTTGAACCGCAACCCCACGCCCGGTTCGGTGAACACGTACCGCGAATCCAGCGCGGAATCGCCCAGCTTGTGCCGCAACTTCCCCACCAGAATCCGCAGGTAATGCGTGTCTTCCTGATGCGTTGGCCCCCAGATCTCCTGCAGGATCTGTGGCTGGGTCACCACGCGCCCGGCGTTGCGCAGCAACAACGACAACAACGCGTATTCCTTGCGCGTCAACGCCACCGGCGCGCCATCCAGGTGCACCTCGCGGCGCACCAGGTCGATATGCAGATGCCCGTCATCGAACTGCGGCAACACGCCATCGGCCGACACCGTGCGCGAGCGTAGCAACGCCCGCACCCGCGCCATCAGTTCCTGGGTGCCAAACGGTTTGGTCACGTAGTCGTTGGCGCCGTTGTCCAGCGCCCGCACCTTCTCGGTTTCACCGGCGCGCACGGTCAGCATGATCACCGGTACCTGGCTCCACTGGCGCAGTTCGGCCAGCACCTCATGGCCTTCCATATCCGGCAGGCCGATATCCAGGATCACCAGGTCCGCGCCTTCGCTGACCAGCGCTTCCAGCCCGGCCTGGCCGGTGGCGGCCTGCACCACGCGGTAGCCCTGCGCGCGCAGGCTGATGTCGAGGAAGCGGCGGATCTGCGCTTCATCGTCAATCACCAGCACGCGCGCCGGGGGCGCACCTTGGGGCAGGTCAGGGGTCGTCGTGGTCATCGGCAGGGTGGGGTTGCAGCAGGGGCAGCGTAATGCGGATCAGGGTACCGCGTCCGTCGCGCCCTGGCAGCGCCTGCACGCTGCCGCCATGGGCACCGATCATGCCCTGGCAGATGGTCAGCCCCAGCCCCGTGCCATGCCGGCCGCGGTCGCCACGCTCCACGCTGTAGAACATGTCGAAGATGCGCGCGCGCTCGTCGTCGGGAATGCCGGGGCCGGCGTCCAGCACGTCGATGCGCAGCTCGCCCTCCACCAGCCGCGCCTGCACCTCCACCGCCGCGCCGGGCGGGGAGAACTTGGCCGCGTTTTCCATCACGTTGAACACGGCCTGTTCCACCAGCGCCGGGTGGACCCAGATCGGCGCCAGCGTGGCCGGGATGTCCAGCTTCAACTGCACCTCCGGCTGGTAGCGCTGCAGGCGGCGCGCGGCCGAGCCCACCAGCTCGTCCACGCCGATCCAGTCGCGGTTGATCTGCAACCCTTCGTGGCCCAGCCGGGTCATGTCCAGCAGGTTCTGGATGTAGCGGTCCAGCCGCTCGCCTTCCACCAGGATGGTGTCCAGCAGGGCGCGGCGGTCCTGCGCGTCCATCGCGTCGGCATAGCTGCCCAGGCTGTCGGCCGAGCCGATCATCGCCGCCAGCGGCGAGCGCAGGTCGTGCGACACCGACGACAGCAGCGCCGAGCGCAGGCGCTCGGTCTCGTTGCTCACATGCGCCTTTTCCAGGTCGGCCACCAGCTGGGTGCGCAGCGCGGCCTGGGCAATGTCATCCACCATCGCCTCGGCCAGCTGCCGCTGCTCGGGGGTAAGGCGCGGCGCGTTGCGGGCGAAGCGCATGCCGGCCACGCCGATGGCGCGGTCGTCGCCGTCCAGCAGCGGCAGGAACCACCACTCCGCACCGGCCAGGGTGTCGGTGAAGCGGCCGCTGGGCTGGCCGTGGCGGCGTGCCCAGTCGGCGGCGGCCAGATCGGTGTCGCCCGGCGCGGCGCTGCCGCTGGTGCTGGTGTCCTGGCCGATGCGCAGCCACGCCGGTGCGTCCATCGCCTGTTCCAGCGCCTCGCGCCCGGCCTGGGCGACCTCTTCATTGCTGGCCGCGCGGGTCAGCTGCCGGCCCAGTGCCTGGCGCGCGTTGGCATGCCGGTTGGCCGCGCGCAACGCCAGCACCTGCATGCGCAGCCGCGACGCCAGCCGCCCGGCCACCAACGCAGCGGCCAGGAACAGGAACACGGTGATCACGCCCTGCCGCGCGCTGATGGCAAAGGTGAAGCGCGGGGCGATGAAGAAGAAGTTGTAGGCCAGGAAGCACAGCGCCGCGGCAATCACCGCCGCACTGGTGCGACTGCGCGCGGCCACCATCACCACCGCCACGATGAACACCATCGACAGGTCGTACAGCCCTACCCAGCGCTCGGCCACCAATGCCACCAGGCAGGCAATCGCCGTGGCGCCCAATGCCAGCAGGGTGTCCTGGCCGGTACTGCGGCTGGGCACGCTCAACCCGGTGCGGCGCGCGCGTGCACGCGCCTGCGGGGTGCCGATGATGGTGATCTCGTAGTGCGCGCCACGCTGGATCAACTGCTGGGTGAGGGTGCGGTTGAGCATGCGCGCGACCGGGCGCTCGCGGGTGCGGCCCAGTATCAGGGTAGACACGCTGTTGTGCGCGGCATGGTCCAACAGCGCATCGGCAATGCTGGACCCGTGCAGCAGCTCGGCCTCACCGCCCAGGCGGCGGGCGAGGGCGAACGCCGCGTCGATCTCGCGCCGGGTGGCCTCGTCGTTGCGGCGGCCCTGCACGGTCACCACCGTCCATGGCGCATCGCGGCGCTCGGCAATGCGCCGGCCCACGCGCACCAGGTACTCGCTCTGGCCCCCGCCATCGATGGCCACCAGCACGCGGCGGCGCAGCGGCAAGTTGCCTTCGCCACGCGCGGCGCGGGTCTCGCGCAGGCTGCTGTCCACGCGGTCGGCCGCTTCCTGCATGGCCAGTTCGCGCAGCGCGGTGAGGTTGGCCGGCGAGAAGAACGCCTGCAGGGCCTGCGCGGCCTGCTCGGGCACGTACACCTTGCCCTGCTGCAGGCGCTCGATCAGTTCGCGCGGGGGAATGTCCACCAGCACGATGTCGTGCAGGCGATCCAGCACCGCATCGGGCACGGTCTCGCTCACGCGTACACCGGTGATGCGCATCACCACATCGTTGAGGCTTTCCAGGTGCTGGATGTTGACCGTGGTCCACACATCGATGCCGGCCTCCAGCAGTTCCATCACGTCCTGCCAGCGCCGCTCGTGGCGGCTGCCGGGCACGTTGCGGTGGGCCAGTTCGTCCACCAGCACCAGCGCCGGGTGGCGCGCCAGCACCGCGTCCAGGTCCATCTCGCCCAGCACGTGCTGCTGGTAGTCGCGTTGCACCAGCGGCACCTGCGGCAGGCCCTCCAGCAGCGCCGAGGTTTCGGCGCGGCCGTGGGTTTCCACCAGCCCCACCACCACGTCCACGCCACGGCGCAGTTGCTCGTGCGCGCGGCTGAGCATGCTGAAGGTCTTGCCCACGCCGGGGGCGGCACCGAGGAACACGGTGAGTTTGCCGCCGGCTTCGCGTTGCAGACGTTCAACCAGGGCATCGGCCTGGCGGGTGCGGGGGTCGCTCATGGGTGGCGATTGTGCGCCCGGGACGGTACGCAGCGCATCAAGGCATCCCGTAGAGCCCGGCCTTGCCCGGCTGCCCGTCCTGCGCATCCAGCGCCAGGTTCAACGTCATCACGTTCACCCGCGGCTGCCCGAACACGCCCCACTGCGGACCCAGCGTATGCGCCTTCACCAGCGCCGCCACCTGCTCAACCGGCAGCCCACGGCTGCGCGCCACCCGCGCCATCTGCACCTGCGCGGCGGCTGGCGACAGCTCCGGGTCCATGCCGGCGCCCGACTGCGTCACCAGGTCGCCGGGCACCTGCGCCGGCGTTATCCCTTCGCGCGCGGCCACTGCGGCGATGCTGGCCTGCACGCGTTCCTGCAGGGCCGGGTTGCTGCGCGCCAGGTTGCTGCCGGCCGCGGCCATCGGGTCGTAGTTGGCCGCCGACGGGCGCGCCTGGAAGTAGCCGTCGCCGGTGAACGGCTGGGCGATCAGCTGCGAGCCGCGCACCTGGCCGTCGCGGATGAGCAGGCTGCCGTCGGCCTGCGCCGGAAACAGCAGCCGGCTGGCGCCGGTGGCGGCCAACGCGTACGCCAGGCCGAGCAGCAGCAGGCTGACCAGGCCCAGCATCAGCGCCGGGCGCCACGCGCCGTGCTGCTGCAGGGTGGCCGCATCCACGGCGCGGGCGCGCGCGGTGCGGGGCAGGGAGGTTGCAAGTGAGCGGTTCATGCGCCGAATACCGAGACAAGGAAGAGGTCGATCAACTTGATGGCCGCGAACGGCAGCAGCACGCCGCCCAGGCCGTACACCAGCATGTTCCGGCGCAGCAGCGCGGTGGCCGTGGCCGGGCGGAAGCGCACCCCGCGCAGAGCCAGCGGAATCAACGCCGGAATCACCAGCGCGTTGAAGATCAGCGCTGCCAGCACCGCGTTGCGCGGGCTGGACAGGTGCATCACGTTCAATGCCGCCATCGCCGGCAGGGTGGAGGCGAACAGCGCCGGCAGAATCGCGAAGTACTTGGACACATCGTTGGCCAGCGAGAAGGTGGTCAGTGCACCGCGCGTGATCAGCTGCTGCTTGCCCACTTCCACCACCGCCAGCAGCTTGGCCGGGTCCGAATCCAGGTCGACCATGTTGCCGGCTTCCTTGGCGGCCTGCGTGCCGGAGTTCATCGCCAGGCCGATATCGGCCTGGGCCAGCGCGGGGGCGTCGTTGGTGCCGTCGCCCACCATCGCCACCAGCCGTCCACCGGCCTGTTCGGCACGGATGCGGGCCAGTTTGTCTTCCGGGCGCGCCTCGGCGATGTAGTCGTCCACGCCGGCTTCGGCGGCAATGGCCGCGGCGGTGAGCGGGTTGTCGCCGGTGATCATCACCGTGCGGATGCCCATGGCCCGCAGCTGCGCGAACTTCTCGCGCATGCCGTGCTTGACCACGTCCGACAGCTCGATCACGCCCAGCACATGCCGCCCTTCGCAGACCACCAGCGGGGTGGCGCCGTTGCGCGCCACCTGCTCCACGCGGCCCGGCAGTTCGGCCGGCACCGTGCCACCCAGCTCGCGCACATGGGCGGTGATCGCATCGGAGGCCCCCTTGCGGATGCGCCGGCCGCCGTCCAGGTCCACGCCGGACATGCGGGTCTGCGCGGTGAATGCCAGGTAGTCCGCACGGTCCGGTTCGGCAGTGGTGCAGCCCTGCTCGCGCGCCAGGCGCACGATGGACTTGCCTTCCGGGGTGGGGTCGGCCAGCGACGACAGCAGCGCCGCTTCGCGCAGCTGCGTGGCGTCGATCCCGGCCAGCGCATGGAAGTGGGTGGCCTGGCGGTCGCCGTAGGTGATGGTGCCGGTCTTGTCCAGCAGCAGCACGTCCACGTCGCCGGCCACTTCCACCGCCTTGCCCGACTTTGCCAGCACGTTGGCGGCCAGCGCCCGGTTCATGCCGGCAATGCCGATGGCCGGCAGCAGCCCGCCGATGGTGGTGGGAATCAGGCACACCAGCAGCGCGATCAGCAGCAGCGGATCAACCTGCACGCCGACGAACGCACCAATCGCCGGCAGCGTGGCCACCACGATCAGGAAGGTAAGCGTCATCGCCGCCAGCAGCAGGGTCAGCGCGACCTCGTTGGGCGTCTTCTGGCGGTTGGCGCCTTCCACCAGCGCGATCATGCGGTCCAGGAAGCTGTGGCCCGGCTCGGCGGTGATGCGCACGATGATCTGGTCCGACAGCACCTTGGTGCCGCCGATCACGCCGCTGCGGTCGGTCCCGGCCTCGCGCAGCACCGGCGCCGATTCACCGGTCACCGCCGCTTCGTTGATGGTGGCCAGGCCCTGCACGATCTCGCCGTCGGCCGGAATCAGTTCGCCGGCACTGACAATCACATGGTCGCCCGGGCGCAGCTCGGCGGCCGGTACCTGGGTTTCGCTGGCCCCGGCATGCGCGGCAGCCAGCCGGCGCGCGCTGAGGTCCTGGCGAGCCCGTCGCAACGAGGCCGCCTGGCCCCGGCCGCGGGCTTCGGCCACGGCCTCGGCGAAGTTGCCGAACAGCACGGTCAGCAGCAGGATCGCGGTGACCGCCAGGCCGAAGCCCAGCGGTGCGTTGCCGCTCAGGGTGACCACCAGGCTGACCACGGTGCCGGCCATCACCACCGCCATCACCGGGCTGTGCAGCAGGTGACGGGGCGACAGCTTGATCACCGCATCGCGCAGGGCGCGGCGCCAGCCGGCCGCGTCGAGCAGGCGCTGGCGGCGGTGGGAAGAAACGTTCAAGGGATAGGTACTCATGGGGTCACATCTCAATGCAGGGTCAGCGACAGGTGGTCGGCCACCGGGCCCAACACCAGCGCCGGCATGAACTGCAATACGGTCAGGACAACGATCAGCGCGATCAGGGTCAGCGCGAAGGTCGGGGTTTCAATCTGCAGCGTGCCGGCCGATTCCGGGGCGCGCCGCTTGGCGGCCAGCTGCGCGGCCACGATCAGCGGAATCACCAGCACCGGGTAGCGGCCCAGCAGCAGCACCAGCGTGCAGCTCAGGTTCCACCACGGGGTGGCATCGCCCAGGCCTTCGAAGCCCGAGCCGTTGTTGGCGAACGCCGACACATACTCATAGAACACCTGGCTGACGCCGTGGAAGCCCGGGTTGGAGGTGCCGGTGATCGACGGAATGGCCAGCGTGATCGCGGTGAAGCCCAGGATGGTGATCGGCTGCAGCAGCACCAGCAGGGCCAGCAGGCGCACCTGAGGAGTTTCCAGCTTGCGGCCGAGCAGTTCCGGGGTACGCCCGGTCATCAGCCCGGCCAGGAACACGCCCAGCAGCAGGTACACGATGAACTGCTGCAGGCCGCAGCCAATGCCGCCCCAGATCGCGTTGACCAGCATGTTCACCATCGGCACCGCACCGGCCAGCGGGCTCAGCGAGTCATGCATGCCGTTGACCGAGCCGTTGGACACCTGGGTGGTGATGGCCGCCCACATGCCGGTGCCGTCCGCGCCGAAGCGCACTTCCTTGCCTTCCATCAGCAGCGGGCTGGCCGCGGTGGCCGAGTGGCCTTCCAGCCACACCGTGGCCGCCACCGACACGCTGGACATCGCCAGCATGCAACCGAACACCAGCCCGGCCAGGCGCTTGCGCCCGGTGAACGCGCCCAGCATGAAGATCACCGCGATGGGAATCAGCAGAATGCCGATCAGCTCCAGCGCGTTCGACAGCGGGGTGGGGTTTTCCAGCGGCATTGAGCTGTTGGGGCCATACCAGCCACCGCCATTGGTGCCCAGCTGCTTGGCCGCCACCATCGCCGCCACCGGACCCAGCGGCAGTTTCTGCGTGTCCATGCCGGCGGCGGCATCGATCGGCGTGGCCTGCGGACCGGCCGCCAGCGTGGAGGGCACGCCCTGGCTGGTCAGCAGCACCGCCCACAGCAGGCACAGCGGCAGCATGAAGCGCACGCACGAACGCACTACGTCGGCGTAGTAGTTGCCCACGTCCACGCGGCGGTCGGCGCTGAGCTGCGCGGCCTGCTGTGCGTCCACGTCTTCTGGACGCGCACCGAACAGGGCGCGCAGGGTGGCCACCACCAGCGCCAGACCCATCATCGGCGTCACCACCTGCAGGCCGGTGATCGCGGTCATCTGCGCGAAGTACGACAGCTGCGCCTGGCCCGAATAGTGCTGCTGGTTGGTGTTGGTCAGGAACGACACCATGGTGTGCAGCGCGGTGTCCCAGCGCATGTTGGGAATCTGGTCGGGGTTGAACGGCAGCCAGGCCTGGGTCATGAAGACGGCCTGCACCAGCACCGCGATCACCACGTTGCTCAACAGGAAGGCGCCCACATAGCCGCGCCACGACATGCCGCGCGCCGGGTTCACGCCCAGCAGCCAGTAGAGTGGTTTTTCAACCAGCCCGAACAGCGCATCGCCGCGCATCGGCGCACCGCGCATCACCCGGGCCAGGTACAGCCCAAGCGGAAAGGCCAGCACGATGCTGGCCAGCAGGATCAACAGGATCTCGGTCATGGTGGGCTCCGGTCAGAACGCTTCGGGCCGAAGCACGACATACAGCAGGTAGGCGGCGGCAACCAGCACCAGCACGCCGCACAGCAGGGAAAGCCAGGCAGACATGGCAATGGCCTCAGGCGCAGGAAAGAAGGGCGGCGGTGCAGGGCGCACCGGCGGCAGGGGAAACAGGCAGAAACAGGCTCATGGGACGTCCAGGTGGAACCACTCCACGTCAGGCGCCCATCGTGTTCCCCACCGGCGTAAACGCTCCACGCCGCAACCGGCCCCGCCGCGTAAAAAGTGCATAAAACCTGCGCAGGCATGCCCATCGCGCAACCCGCACACCGCCCCGTAGAGCCGGGCTCTGCCCGGCTGCCGTACGCATCCCCGTAGAGCCGGGCTCTGCCCGGCTGCCCGCAACGCGTCACCTGCCCCGGATCTACGGCAGCGGGGCAGAGCCCCGCTCTACGATGTGGGTGGGCATGGTGGTCGACGCCCACCCGCCCCCACAAAAAAAGGCGGCCCAAGGCCGCCTTCTCTTCCCTTCACACCGCGCGCTTAGCCGCGCGGATTGGTCCCCACGCCCTTCAGCAGCCGGTACCGCTGCAGCGTCTCCTCGATCTCCACATCCAGCGCACGGCGCTGCTGCTCGAACGAGTTCTGCATGCGCAGCTGCGCCACCAGTTCGGTGTGCCGCTGGCGAATGCTTGCCGCCTGCTTCTCCACCACCGGCTGCCCGGCCAGTTCGCGATCGCCGGCGGTGCCCAGCAGGCTCACCAGTGCGTCGCGCAGGCTGGCCACGTTGTAGCGCGCGGTCTGCACGTTGTTGTCGATGATGCCCGTGCGCTCCACGAATACCCGGCGCAGGTCATTCTCGTTTTCATACGTGGACAGCATCGCCTGCTCGGTGCGTTGGCGGGTCTCCTGCGCGGCCAGGTCGAGCTGGTGCTGCGCGGCGGCAACCGCCGCATCCGCCCGCTCTTCCTCGGTCAGGGTGCGCTCCACCTCGCCGCGACGCAGGCCACTGGTGGCGCTGAACTCCTCGCGTGCGTTGTTGATCGCCTCCTGTGGCAGCGTATCGCTGCAGATGCGCTCGGACCCCTTGTTCCAGCAATACAGCTTCTTCGCCTTCGCCTCGCCCTTGCCGCTCTGCGCGTGCACGGGCACCGTGGCGACGGCCAGCAACAGGCCGATGGCGGTGATCGAAACAATCCTGGACATGGTGGACAGAGCCCCCTGCTCTCAACGCGTAGGACGGGTGCCGTAGCGGGACCGATAGTCCTCCAGCGGCTGCCGGTACCCCACAAGTTCCGGATTTCCGGAGGCAAAATCAAGCAGGTCGGCCAGCGTGGCTACCGCCACCACCGGAATGCCGGCTTCCTCGGCCACGGACTGGGCCGCCGAACGGCGGTCGGTCTCCGAGGCGATCTCCTGGCGGTCCAGCGCCACCACGATCCCGGCCGGGGTGCCACCGGCGTCCTTGATGATGCCCAGGGCCTCGCGGATGGCGGTGCCGGCGGTGATCACGTCGTCCACGATCAGCACGCGCTTGCCATTCATGTCCGCGCCAATCAGGTTGCCGCCTTCACCGTGGGCCTTGGCTTCCTTGCGATTGAACGACAGCGGCAGGTCGCGGCCGCGCTGGGCGAACTCGCAGGCGGTCGCAGTGGCCAGCGGGATGCCCTTGTAGGCCGGGCCGAACACCACGTCGAACTTCAGCCCGGTGGCCTCCACCGCATCGGCGTAGCAGGCGGCCAGCTGGACCATGCGCACGCCCGAATCGAAGCGGCCGGCATTGAAGAAATAGGGGCTCAGGCGGCCCGACTTGAGGGTGAACTGGCCGAAACGCAGGGCATCGGCGGTCAGGGCCAGTTGCAGGAAACGGTGGCGATGGTCGCTCATCAGGACTCTATTCAATTCATTTGGACCGCAAATCCTAATGCATGGGCGCGTTTTTCGCCCTTCGGGGCCCCGCGGCGGGCGGTCGCAGCCCCGCAGGAGGCCCCGGCCGGCACACAGCGCCGCCGCATTCCGGCACGCCGCGGCAAGGTCTTCCCGGTATGCTTTCCCGGTTACCGCTTCAGACCTGGACCCGCATGCGCATCATCAGCTTCAACGCCAACGGCATCCGTTCGGCCGCCACCAAGGGCTTCCTCGACTGGTTCCGTGCCCAGGACGCCGACGTGCTCTGCATCCAGGAGACCAAGGCCCAGGAAGACCAGCTGACCGACCCGATGTTCCGCCCGGACGGCCACCACTGCTTCTACCGCGACGCCATCACCAAGAAGGGCTACAGCGGCGTGGCCATCTACAGCAAGCGTGAGCCCGACCAGGTCATCACCTCGCTGGGCTGGGCCCCGTTCGACGACGAAGGCCGCTACATCGAGGCCCGCTACGGCAACCTCAGCGTGGTCTCCTTCTATATCCCGTCGGGCAGCTCGGGCGACCTGCGGCAGGGCTTCAAGTACGAAGTGATGGAGTGGCTGCGCCCGATCCTGGCGGAGTGGCTGGCCAGTGGCCGCGACTACGTCCTGTGCGGCGACTGGAACATCGTGCGCTCGGCGCTGGACATCAAGAACTGGAAGTCCAACCAGAAGAACTCCGGCTGTCTGCCGCCCGAGCGCGATTGGCTCAACGGCCAGTGCGTGGACACCGACCAGGCGCTGGACATCGCCGCCGGCCAGGGCTGGACCGACGCCTACCGCCTGCTGCACCCGCAGGGCGAGGACTACACCTGGTGGAGCAACCGCGGCGCGGCCCGGGCCAACAACGTCGGCTGGCGCATCGACTACCAGTTCGTCAGCCCCGGCCTGCGCGACCGCCTGCGCGCCTGCTCGATCTACCGCGATGAGCGCTTCTCCGACCATGCCCCGTTTACGGTGGACTACGCCCCATGAGTGAAGCGGTCGCCAAGCCGCGCCGGCCCTGGCAACGGGTGCTGGCCAACCTGCGCCAGCGCAAGGTGCTGGCCATGCTGCTGCTGGGCTTCAGTTCCGGCCTGCCGATCTACCTGGTCGGCAACACGCTCGGCTTCTGGATGCGCAAGGAAGGTATCGAGCTCACCACCATCGGCTTCCTGTCGTGGGTGGGCTTGGCCTATTCGATGAAGTTCCTGTGGGCGCCGCTGGTCGACAAGGTCAACGCGCCGCTGCTGGGGCGTTTCGGCCGCCGCCGTGGCTGGATGCTGCTGTCCCAGCTGGTGGTGGCCGTGGCGCTGGTGGGGATGGCGCTGGTCCAGCCCAAGGGCGGCCATTTCGTCTTCCTTGGCATCGCCTGGGAACACCTGGTGGTGTTCGGGGTCATGGCCACCGTGGTGGCGTTTGCGTCTGCAACCCAGGACATCGTCATCGATGCCTGGCGCATCGAGATCGCCGAGAACAGTGAACAGCTCGGGCTGCTCACCTCCTCGGCTGCGCTGGGCTATCGCACCGCGCTGCTGGTTACCGATGCGCTGATCCTGCTGATCGCCGCCCGGGTGGGCTGGCAGATCTCCTATGAAATCATGGCCGGGCTGATGGCGCTGGGCGTGGTGGCCGTGGTGATGGCCAAAGAGCCGGCGCGCGCGCAGCTGGCGGTGCAGGCGCAGGCAGCCGCGTTGTGGACGCCCCGCGGCCTGTTCGATGCATTGGTTGGCCCGTTCGTGGCCTTCCTGCGCGAACACCGCAGTGGCGCGATCCTGATCCTGCTGGCCATCAGCATCTACCGCATGGCCGATTTCATCATGGGCCCGATGGCCAACCCGTTCTACGTGGACCTCGGGCTGGCCGAGGAGACCGTGGGCGCAGTACGCGGCTCGGTCGGGCTGGTGGCCACCTTCATCGGCATTGCCGCTGCCGGCCTGGTGTCGGTGCGCTGGGGTGTGCTCGCCACCCTGCTGGTCGGCGCGGTGCTGGGCCCGGCCTCCAACCTCGCCTTTGCGTGGCTGGCCTATGTCGGTCCGGACCCCACCAGCTTCGCCATCGCCATGGCCATCGACAACATCTCCGGCGGCTTCGCCGGCACGGCGTTGATCGCCTACATGTCCAGCCTGACCAGCATCGGGTACACCGCCACCCAGTACGCCTTGCTGAGTTCGTTCTACGCAATGCCGGGCAAGGCGTTGAAGGGGCTGTCCGGCTGGGCGGTGCAGTCGCTGGCCCAGGGCCGCACCCTGCTGGAGGGATATGCGCTGTTCTTCACCGGCACCGCACTGATCGGCATCCCGGTGGTCATCCTGTGTGCGCTGTTGATCCGGCAGCAGCGCAAACGCGCCGCCGCCGTCTGACCCGGCCGGTTGCCCGACGCCCCCCGCTGCGCCATGATCGACCCCGTTGTGCCGTGGGGGCGGTGCTTGCCAACGGGGGAGAACAATGGTCGATCTGCTGCTGCGGGATCTGGACCCGCTGTTGAACGAACGCATCCGGCGCGTGGCCGTCGCACGCGGCTGGACCCGCGAATACACCTGTGTGGTGCTGCTGGAGCAGGGCCTGTTCACCAGTGAACTGGAGGTCCGCAGCGGCTTCCAGAGCCCGGAAGTAGACGCCCTGGCCGACGCCATCGCCGCGCTGCAGGCCTTGCCCGACGCCCAGGGCGTGTAGAGCCGGGCTCTGCCCGGCTGCGCCCGCGCCACGGTCCACGAATGCCGGGCAGAGCCCGGCACTACGATCCGTCCCGCCTTGCGCTTGGGGGCGGCCGTCGGCATCCACCGGTAGGGTCGCGCCCCAGCCGACTGCCGACCCGGGATCAACGCTCGATACCGGCATGACCCTCAAACCAAACGGGCGCTCCGGTCACGCCAGATGGATCGCCCCCAGAATCCGCGGCCCACGCGCGCCACTCACGCTCGGCAGGTTCCCCGGCAACCCGTCCAGCGTGCGCTGCGCCAACCACGCAAACCCCATCGCCTCGAGGTAATCCGGGTCCAGCCCGTGCACCGCACTCGACTCGATCACCACCCCCGGCAGCCGCGCCGCCAGCCGCCGCAGCAGCTGCGGGTTGCGCACCCCGCCGCCGCACACCAGCACCCGCCGGGCGCCCGGCAGGTGCGCCAGCAGCGCATCGGTCACGGTCGCGGCGGTCAGCTCCAGCAGCGTGGCCTGCACATCGGCGGCCGCATGCTGGCCCTCGCCCATCGCCGTCTCCGCCCACGCCAGGTGGAACTGCTCGCGCCCGGTGCTCTTCGGCGGCGGCAGCGCGAACCACGGCTCGTCCAGCCACTGCGCCAGCAACGCCTCATCCACCTGCCCACTGGCCGCAAATGCGCCATCAGCATCGAACGGCACCCCGCGATGGCGCTGGCACCACGCATCCATCAGCGCATTGGCCGGGCCGGTATCAAAGCCACGCGGCACGCCATCGCGCGGAATCAGGGTCAGGTTGGCAATGCCGCCCAGGTTGAGAATCGCCCGGTCTTCGTCGGCGGTCCCCAGCATGGCCAGGTGGAAGGCCGGCATCAGCGGCGCGCCATGTCCCCCGGCGGCCACGTCACGGCGGCGGAAATCGCCCACGGTGGTGATGCCGGTGGCTTCGGCAATCCGGTTGGCATCGCCCAGCTGCATCGTGAAGGCCGGGTCGGCCAGCGGCCGGTGGCGCACGGTCTGCCCGTGCGAGCCGATCGCCCGCACCTGCGCCCGGTCCACGCCGCTGAGGTCCAGCAGGGCATTGGCCGCGGCGGCAAAGGTGATCCCGATCTGCGCATCGATCCGCCCCAGCGTATCCAGCGACTCGACAGCGCCGCCTTCGCCCAGTGAAATCAGCTCGGCCCGCAGCGCCGGGTCCCACGCGTGGGTGTGGCCGAAAACGAACCGGCAGCCGCCCGCCTCGGGAAACTGCACCAGCGCGGCGTCGATGCCATCGGCGCTGGTGCCGGACATCAGGCCCAGGTAGAGCGGGGTATGCGGGTCAACGACAGCGGTCATGGCGGCACGGTCAAAACGGGGTGCGCCCAGCTTCCGCGCAACCCGTTGCCGCCGTCAATGCGCGCGTGTCCGCGCGCTGTACCGGGCGATCAGCCGCGGGTGCGTTTGGCCGGCTTGGCCACGCTGGCGGTCTGCGTCTGGGCCTGGGCGTCGGCCGGCGCGGCCTGCGGTGCCGGGCTGGCATCGGCGTAGATCAGCTTTTCCATGCCCTGGATGCGGGCCAGCGCCGGTGCGGTCTGCGCGCGGAACGCCACCAGCTCGGCACCCTTCAGCGGCTCCGGCGGCGGCATCGTCACCGACAGCGGGTTGCGGTGCTCGCCGTTGACGCGGAATTCGTAGTGCAGGTGCGGGCCGGTCGCCATGCCGGTCGAGCCCACATAGCCGATCACCGTGCCCTGGGCCACGCGCTGGCCGGTCTTGATCGCCCCGAAGCGCGACATGTGCCCGTACAGGGTGGTGTGGCCGCGGCCGTGGTCCAGGATCACCACGTTGCCGTAGCCGCGCTGGGTGCCGGCGAACTGCACGCGCGCATCGCCGGCGGCCATGATCGGGGTGCCGGTGCGGGCGGCGTAGTCCACGCCCTTGTGCATGCGCATCTTGCCCAGCACCGGGTGCTTGCGTGCGCCGAAGCTGGAGCTCAACCGCGCGAACGGGATCGGCATGCGGATGAAGCTCTTCTTCAGCGGCCGGCCGCTCACGTCGAAGTACTCCGACTTGCCGTTGCGATCGAAGCGGAAGCCGCTGTAGGTCTTGCCGCCCGAGGTGAAGGTGGCCGCCAGGATCTTGCTGGTGTCCACCTTCTCGCCTTCGCGCCAGGTCTCATCCAGCACCACGCTGAAGCGGTCGCCCGGCTGCAGGTCCTTGGAGAAGTCGATGTCGTACTTGAAGATCTCGTCGGTCATCGTGGCAATCGCCGACGGCGACAGCCCGGCCTTGCGCGCGGCTGCATACAGCGAACTGGTGATTTCCCCGCTGGCCACGATGCGGCGGGTGGACGACTCGCGCTTGATCACCTTCTCGGCAATCTTGCCGTCGGCCAGCGACAGCTCGACCCGGTTGTCGGCATCGCGGTCGAAGCGGATGGTGCGCAGGTCGCCGGACAGCGGCAGGTCGAAGGCGATCTCCGCGCCGGGGCGCAGCTTGGTCAGCGCCTCACGCGCGCCGGGGTGGTCCAGCACCTGGTGCATCACCGTGGCCGGGATGCCGGCCTCGTCGAACAGGTTGCTCAGGGTCTGGCCGCGCTGCACCCGCAGCACCTGCCAGCTGTCGCCCGGCACCTGCTTCTGGCGTTCCAGCGACAGCGGCGGCAACGGCAGGGCCAGGGTGGAGTGGCCCACCGAGTAGGGCGATTCAATGGTGTGCGAGAAGCCCGGCACGATCGTGGCCACCAGGGCGCCGATGGTGGCGAACAGGCTGGCGTGCATCCAGTGCCGGCGCGTCCAGCGCTGGTTGAAGGCGGCAGGAAGATGCTGTTTGAGCTTCCGATGCAGGGCGGTGTCGTGGAGGACGTGGAGACGTTCCTTGAAGCGCGTCTTGCGCGCGCGGCCTTGATCGGAATTGAGCATCGTCGGTCTGTTCCTGGCTGGCCCGGGAGCGCGGGCCCAAACGTCGGTAACATAGACAGGTATAAATACCGCGTCAAACCCTTGTGCCTATTGGCTTTTGTGAAGCGCTTGCGGTTAACTAGTACTTAACGTCATTCATATAAATAAGGCATTGCCGGGAGCTGTCACGTGTCATCGATTGAAGAAGCCATCGCCCTGATCGGTCGCGGTGCCGACGAAGTCCTCAAGCCCGAGGAGCTTCGCCAGCGCCTGGAAAGCGGCCGACCGCTGCGGATCAAGGCCGGTTTCGACCCCACCGCGCCGGACCTGCACCTGGGCCACACCGTGCTGCTGAACAAGCTGCGCCAGTTCCAGGACCTCGGCCACCAGGTCATCTTCCTGATCGGCGACTTCACCGGCATGATCGGCGACCCGTCGGGCAAGAACGTCACCCGCAAGCCGCTCAGCAAGGACGACGTGCTGGCCAACGCACGGACCTATGAAGACCAGGTCTTCAAGGTGCTCGACCGAGACAAGACCGAAGTGCGCTTCAATTCGGAGTGGTTCGGCAAGATGGGCGCGGCCGACATGATCCGCCTGGCCGGCCAGCACACGGTGGCGCGCATGCTTGAGCGCGACGACTTCGCCAAGCGCTATGCCGCCCAGCAGTCCATCGCCCTGCACGAGTTCCTGTACCCGCTGGTGCAGGGCTACGACTCGGTGGCGCTGGAGGCCGACGTCGAGCTTGGCGGTACCGACCAGAAGTTCAACCTGCTGATGGGCCGTGGCCTGCAGGAGCACTACGGCCAGAAGCCGCAGATCGTGCTGACCATGCCGCTGCTGGAAGGCCTGGACGGCGTGGCCAAGATGTCCAAGTCGCTCAACAACTATATTGGGATCAGCGAACCGGCCATCGACATCGTCACCAAGACCATGAAGATCGGCGACGACCTGATGTGGCGCTGGATCGAGCTGCTCTCCTTTGATATCAGCCAGGCCGAAGCCCTCAGCCTGCGCCAGCAGGTGGAGGCCGGTGGCCTGAACCCGCGTGAGGTCAAGCTGCGCCTGGCCCGCGAACTGACCACCCGGTTCCATGATGCCGCTGCGGCCGAACAGGCCATCGCCGGTTGGAACATGGCGGTGACCGGGCAGGGCGATGTGACCCTGTTGCCGCTGCAGGAAGTGGTGATCCCGGCCGAAGGCCTGCGGATCGGCGCGCTGCTCACCGCTGCCGGGCTCACCCCGAGCAACTCCGAAGCCTCCCGCAAGCTCAAAGAGCGCGCGGTGAAGGTGGATGGCGAGGTCGTGGAGGACGCCCAGCAGGTGTTCGTGCCCGGTTTCGAAGGGCTGGTGCAGGTGGGCAAGCGCAACTTTGCCCGCGTCCTGCTGGTGTCGGCCTAAGCGCCACAAGGGGTTCGGGCGGTTCCGGACCCCTATAGGATGAATGGGAGGGCGGCGGCGTGAAAAAAGTCGTCTTACCCCCTTCACAAACGACCCGGATAGGGACATACTTTCCCTCCCCCGACGCAGGGGTCGCCGCAAGGCGGCAACCGCGGAAGGAACCGGACGCCAACCACTTCGAAAGAAGGTGTTGACGGAAA
>NZ_JCAXES010000007.1:0-255565 GCF_059758695.1 Stenotrophomonas sp. GQ19
TAGTGCCGGCCGCTGGCCGGCTCCCGATACCGCCTGACAGATTCCGGGGAGCCGGCCAGCGGCCGGCACTACCTGGGCGGTGGAGATTCTGCGGGGAGCCGGCCAGCGGCCGGCACTACCTGGGCGGGGAGATTCTGCGGGGAGCCGGCCAGCGGCCGGCACTACCTGGGCGGGGAGATTCTGAGTGGAGCCGGCCAGCGGCCGGCACTACCTGGGCGGTGGAGATTCTGCGGGGAACCGGTCCGGGCGGCGCCATTCCGGCCGCACACGACGCACCTTCCAGAGCGGGTCACCGCACAACGATGGACGCCGCGTTACCCCGACTTGCGCCGGAACAGCATCCCCGACACCACCAGCATCACGATCGGCGGCAGTGCGTAGGCAATGCGGTAATCGAACTTCAACGCACCGGCCATGCGCCCGAAGAACAACTGCAGCAGCCAGAAGCCCAGCGCGAACAGGATGCCCAGGAACAACCGCTTGCCCATCCCGCCGCTGCGCAGCGAGCCGAACGCGAACGGCACCGCCGCCAGGCACAACGCCAACACGTTCACCGGGTAGAACCACCGGCTCCAGTAGATATCCTCGTAATCGCGCGCATCCAGCCCATTGCGCTTGCGGTACTCGATGCTCGTGCGCAGGTCGGCCGCGCGCAGGTTGCGCGGCTTGGAGATGCCGCTGGCCAGCGCCGCCGCATCCAGCTTCGAATTCCACGGCTCCGATTCCACCGTCTCACGCGTCGCCGAGCGCTCCCCGAACGTATCCCGGCGCACCTTGTTCAACACCCAGCCCGTATCGCCGTGCTCGGCCGTGCCCGCGTAAGTCAACGACGCCAGCTTGCCGTCGTCGCCGATCTTGTACAGCCGCACATCGCGCAGCACCAGCTTGGTCCCGCCGCCCGGCAGCAGCTGCTCGTCGCCTGCGCCCGCGTTGAGGAACGTATCGCCCTCGCGTGCCCACACGCCCGAATAGCGGGCCACCGCCATGTCGTTGCCCCACTTGGCGCTCATCCGGATGTCGTCGGCCCGGCTCTGCGCCCACGGCGCCAGCGTCTCGCCGGTCAACACCATCACCGCCGTCAACAACGACAGCGCGATCGCCACCGACGCGCTCAGGCGCTTGCGCGACAGGCCCAGCGCGCGCAGCGCGGTCAGCTCGGAGGTCGCCGCCAACTGCCCCAGCCCCATCAGCGAACCGATCACCGCTGCCGTCGGGAAGAACGTGTAGGCCCGGCGCGGCACCGTGTACAGCACCCACGCGGCCGCATGGCCGATCGTGTAGCCGCCCTTGCCCACGTCCTTGAATTCGCCGGAGAAGGCCATCACCACGTCCAGCCCCAGCAGCACTGCCCAGGTCAGCAGCACCGTGCCGAACACCGACCGGCCAAGATAAAGATCAAACCGCATCGGGCGAAGCTTCATGCGGTCCTCCGCGGGCGCGACAGCTTGCCGTCACGCAGGTACATCCAGATCGCCAGCGCCAGCAGCGGCAGGCTCAGCCACCACAGACCGACACTGCCGGACAATTTGCCATCGGCGATCCAGCGCGTGCCGATGAACATCAGGTTCATGCCCACCAGGTAGGCCAGGAACGCCAGCATCATCCGGCCGTAGCGCTGCTGGCGCGGCGAACTGCGCGCCAGCGGCAGCGTCATCAGCGCGAACGCCAGCGCGATCAGCGGCGGGGTGATGCGCGAATGCAGCTGCGCCTGCGCCGCCGGGCGCGCGTCACCCAGCAGCTGGGTGGTGGGCAGCAGCTCGGGGTCATCCTTCTGGCGGGTGTCGGCGCCGTCGGGCATGGCCACGTCGTTGCGCGCGAAGGTCATCAGCTTGTAGTCCAGCGCGCCGTTGGCCGGCCCTTCCACCTGGTGGCCGTCGTCCAGCTCCAGGTAGCGCTGGCGCTCGCCCTCGAAGAACATGCGGCCGTGGTCGGCCGACACCACCTCGATGCGGTCGTCCTTCTGCCGCTGCAGGAACACCTTGCCCAGCCGGGTACCGTCCGGCGACAGCGAGGACAGGTAGACCACCCCGCCGTTGTTGGGCAGGTTGGTGAACTTGCCCGACTCCAGCCCGGCCATGGCCACGCTGCGGTTGGCTTCCACGATCATGGTCTCGCTGGTGCGGTCGGCCCAGGGGCCCAGCCACAGCGAGCACAGGCCGATCAGGCCCACCACCGGCAGCACCAGCATCAGCACCGGGCGCAGCAGCCGCCTGGGGCCCACCCCGATGGCAGTCAGCACCGCCATTTCCGAGTCCCGGTAGAGCCGGGCGGTGGCCAGCAGCAGGCCCAGCATCAGCGCCAGCGGCAGGATCAGCGGCATGTAGACGATGAACTGCAGGCCCAGCTGCGAGAACAGCAGGCGGGCCGGTACGCGGCCGTCGGCGATATTGCCGAGGATGTCCACCAGGACACCACCGACGCTTACCACCAGCAGCACGATCAAAGTGGCCAGGAAACTCTGGACGAAATCACGCAGGAGATAGCGATCGAGCTTCGACATGGGGCGGTGGTTTAAACTCTCGGATTCGTTCGCGGTGCTGCCCAGTCTACTGACGGGACGTAAACAGCTCGCGATTGTACGGATTTGCCAACGGAATCTGATCAATGGCCCTGGAATTCACCCTGAACCACGCAACGCCGGCCTCGGCCGCGTTCGATTGCGTCATCGTCGGCGCCTACGCCGACCAGACCCTGAGCCCGGCGGCACAGGCCCTGGACACCGCGTCCGGCGGTCGCCTGACGGCCCTGGTGGCCCGCGGCGACGTCGGCGGCAAGACCGGCAACACCACGCTGCTGCACGACCTGTCGGGCGTCACCGCCCCGCGCGTGCTGGTGGTGGGGCTGGGCGAACCGGCCAAGTTCGGCGTCCCGCAGTACCTCAAGGCGGTGGGCGATGCCAGCCGCGCCCTGAAGAGCGGGGTCAACCACCACGCGCTGTTCACCCTGACCGAGCTGGAGGTCAAGGGCCGCGATGCCGCCTGGAACATCCGCCAGGCCATCATCACCGCCGACCACGCCGCCTACCGCTACAGCGCCACCCTGGGCAAGAAGAAGGCCGACGAACCCGGCCTGACCCAGCTGGCCATCGCCGGTACCGACGCCCAGGCCCTGGCCCAGGGCCAGGCCATCGCCGCCGGCGTGCAGTACGCCCGCGAGCTGGGCAACCTGCCGCCGAACCTGTGCACCCCGGCCTACCTGGCCGAGTCCTCGGTTGCCTTCGCCCAGGCCCACGCCGGCGCCGAGGCGGAGATCCTGGACGAGCACCAGATGGAAGCGCTGGGCATGGGCTCGCTGCTGGCCGTGGCCCGCGGCTCGGCCAACCGCCCGCGCCTGGTGGTGCTGAAGTGGAGCAACGGCGGCGATGCCAAGCCCTACGTGCTGGTCGGCAAGGGCATCACCTTCGACACCGGCGGCGTCAACCTGAAGACCCAGGGCGGCATCGAGGAGATGAAGTACGACATGTGCGGTGGCGCCAACGTCATCGGCACCTTCGTCGCGGCGGTCACCGCCAAGCTGCCGCTGAACCTGGTGGTGGTGGTACCGGCGGTGGAAAACGCCATCGACGGCAATGCCTACCGCCCGTCGGACGTGATCACCTCGATGTCGGGCAAGACCATCGAAGTGGGCAACACCGACGCCGAAGGCCGCCTGATCCTGTGCGACGCGCTCACCTACGCGCAGCGCTTCGAGCCGGCCGCGCTGGTCGACGTGGCCACCCTGACCGGTGCCTGCCTGGTTGCCCTGGGCCACCAGACCGCCGGCCTGATGACCAAGCACGACGACCTGGCCAACGAACTGCTGGCCGCCGGCGAGCACGTGTTCGACCGCGCCTGGCGCCTGCCGCTGTGGGACGAGTACCAGCCGATGCTGGATTCCAGCTTCGCCGACGTCTACAACATCGGCGGCCGCTGGGCCGGCGCGATCACCGCCGGCTGCTTCCTGTCGCGCTTCGCCGAAGGCCAGCGCTGGGCCCACCTGGACATCGCCGGCGTTGCCAGCGACGAAGGCAAGCGTGGCATGGCCACCGGCCGCCCGGTTGGCCTGCTCAGCCAGTGGCTGCTGGACCAGGTCGCCCGCGCCTGATGCCGTGCCCGATCGGGGGGGCCTGAGCGCCGCCCCGATCCCGCCCGGCCTGCTGCCGGGCCTTCCCTTTCGATCCTGGCCTGCCCATGTCCCGTGCTGATTTCTACCTGATCGCCAAGCCCCGCTTCCTGACCGAGCCGCTGCGCCTGGTCTGTGAGCTGGCCCGCAAGGCCAACGACGCCGGGCTGTTCACCCTGGTGCTGGCACGCGACCAGGCCCAGGCCGAGGAGCTGGACGAGCTGCTGTGGTCGTTCGACGACGAGGCCTACATCCCCCACCAGATCGCCGGTGAGGACATGGACGAGGAGGAGGCGCTGGTGCTGATCGCCGTGCCCGGCACGCCGGCCCCGGCGCGCCCGCTGGTGATCAACCTGCGCGACGACCCGTACCTGGCCGAGTGCGACCGGGTGCTGGAAGTGGTGCCGGCCGACCCGGAAGCGCGCGAACCGCTGCGCGAGCGCTGGCGCCAGTACAAGGCGCTGGGCTTTGACCTGAACAAGTACGACATGTAACCCGCGCGGCGCCCGCCGTGGTGCCGCCACCGAGCCCGGAGACCCTTGATGCGCCTGTTGATCGCCCTGATCTTTCCCTGGTTCGCCTTCTTCACCATTGGCCGCCCGTTCGCAGGCATCCTCTGCCTGATCCTGCAAATCACCCTGATTGGCTGGCTCCCGGCCGCGATCTGGGCCGCCTACGCGGTTTCGCAGTTCCATACCGACCAGAAGATCCAGCGCGCCCTCGGGCGCTGATGTTCCGGCACCCCCACCTCCCGTCTTCGATCCTGGTTCCCGCATGACCCAACTCGCCTCCAGCTACGACCCCAAAACCTTCGAAACCGCGCTGTACGACGCGTGGGAGAAGGCCGGCCATTTCAAGCCGTCCGGCAAGGGCGAGCCGTACACCATCCTGCTGCCGCCGCCGAACGTGACCGGCACGCTGCACATGGGCCATGCCTTCCAGCAGACCCTGATGGACGCGCTGGTGCGCTACCACCGCATGCGCGGCTACGACACGCTGTGGCAGGTGGGTACCGACCACGCCGGCATCGCCACCGAAATGGTGGTCAGCCGCAACCTGGCGCTGGAAGGCAAGGGCGAGACCCGCGATTCGCTGGGCCGCGAGGGCTTCATCGAGAAGGTCTGGGAGTGGAAGGCGTTCTCCGGTGACACCATCGAACGCCAGATGCGCCGCCTGGGCACCTCGGCCGACTGGTCGCGCAGCACCTTCACCATGGACCCGCAGCCGTCCGAAGCGGTGATCGAGGCCTTCCTGCGCTGGCACGAGCAGGGCCTGATCTACCGCGGCCAGCGCCTGGTCAACTGGGACCCGGTGCTGAAGACCGCCATTTCCGACCTGGAAGTGGAGAGCGTGGAAGAAGACGGCTTCCTGTGGTCGATCAGCTACCCGCTGGCCGATGGCAGCGGCACGCTGACCGTGGCCACCACCCGCCCGGAAACCATGCTGGGCGACACCGCGGTGATGGTGCATCCCGAGGACGAGCGCTACGCGCACCTGATCGGCAAGATGGTCAAGCTGCCGCTGACCGACCGCGAAATTCCGGTGATCGCCGATGACTACGTGGACCGCGAGTTCGGCACCGGCGTGGTCAAGGTCACCCCCGCGCACGACTTCAACGATTACCAGGTGGGTGTGCGCCACAACCTGCCGATGATCAACCTGTTCACCCCGGTGGCCGCCATCAACGACAACGCCCCGGAGAAGTACCGCGGGCTGGACCGTTATGAAGCGCGCAAGGTGATCCTGGCCGAGCTGGAAGACCTGGGCATCCTGGTCGAAACCAAGCCGCACAAGCTGCAGGTGCCGCGCGGCGACCGCACCCAGCAGGTGATCGAGCCCTACCTTACCGACCAGTGGTTCGTGAAGATGGACGTGCTGGCCAAGCGCGGCCTGGAGCTGGTGGAGAACGGCAGCATCCAGTTCGTTCCGGCCAACTGGATCAACACCTACCGCCACTGGATGGAGAACATCCAGGACTGGTGCATCAGCCGCCAGCTGTGGTGGGGCCACCGCATTCCGGCGTGGTTCGATGACGCGGGCAACTGCTACGTCGGCCGCGACGAGGCCGATGCACGCGCGCGCAACAACGTTGGCGCCGACGTCGCCCTGCACCAGGACAGCGACGTGCTGGAAACCTGGTTCTCCTCGCAGCTGTGGCCGTTCTCCACCCTGGGCTGGCCGAACGAGCAGGCGATGGCCGACCGCGGTTTCGAGCGCTATCTGCCGTCGGCGGTGCTGGTCACCGGCTTCGACATCATCTTCTTCTGGGTGGCCCGCATGATCATGGCCACCGACAGCTTCACCGGGAAGATTCCGTTCAAGGACATCTACATGACCGGCCTGATCCGCGATGCGCAGGGTCAGAAGATGTCCAAGTCCAAGGGCAACGTGCTCGACCCGCTGGACATCATCGACGGCATCTCGCTGGAAGATCTGGTTGCCAAGCGCACCACCGGGCTGATGAAGCCCAAGGATGCGCCGAAGATCGAGAAGGCCACGCGCAAGGAATTCCCCGACGGCATCATTGCCCACGGTGCCGACGCGCTGCGCTTCACCATTGCCGCGCTGGCCACGCACGGCCGCGACATCAAGTTCGACATGAGCCGCGCCGAAGGCTACAAGAACTTCTGCAACAAGCTGTGGAACGCCAGTCGCTTCACCCTGATGAACACCGAGGGCAGCAGCTTCACCGGCGTGCCGCAGCCGCGCACCGATGCCGAGCGCTGGATCCTGGCGCGTCTGGCGGCGGTGTCGGCCGAGGCACAGACGCACTACGCCAACTACCGGTTCGACCTGCTGGCCCAGTGCCTGTACGAGTTTGCCTGGAACGAGTTCTGCGACTGGTTCCTGGAACTGACCAAGCCGGCGCTCAACGGCGACAACGCCGAGGACGCGGCCAGCACCCGCCACACCCTGCTGTACGTGCTGGAAGCACTGCTGCGCCTGCTGCACCCGCTGATTCCGTTCGTCACCGAGCAGCTGTGGCGCCAGGTGGCCCCGCGCCTGGGCCTGGGCGAAGACACCCTGTCGCTGCGTCCGTACCCGACGGCGGAAGAGTTCGCGGGCGATTTCGCCCGTGCCGAGGCCGACGTGGAATGGCTCAAGGGCATGGTCAACGCGCTGCGCCGCGTGCGCAGCGAACTGAACGTGCCGCCGGCCAAGCAGGTCACGTTGCTGCTGCAGGGTGGCACCGAAGACGACCGCACCCGCGTGGCGCGCTTCACGGCCTCGCTGTCGTTCCTGCTGAAGCTGGCGCGCATCGATTGGCTGGCCGACGCGGCCGATACCCCGCCGTCGGCGGCGGCCATCGTGGGTGAGCTGAAGCTGCTGGTGCCGCTGGAAGGCCTGGTCGACCTGGGCGCCGAGCGCGCCCGCCTGGACAAGGAAATTGCCCGGGTGGAGTCTGAGAAGGAGAAGAGCCAGACCAAGCTGGGCAAGTTCACCGACAAGGTGCCGGCGGCGGTGGTCGAGCAGGAACGCGTGCGTCTGGTGGAATGGACCGCGCAGCTGGCCGGCCTGGTCGAGCAGCGCGCGAAGTTGTAACGCGGCGGTGTTTGTCTGGGGGTACCGACCCATGGTCGGTACCTGCCGGGTGGGACGATGGATGCAGCCACCCATGGGGTGGCTCTACCGGGGCATGATGCGTGTTCGTCCATGGAATGCGTGCCTGCCGACACGATGTCACTCTCCATTTTCTGTACCGTGCTGTTCGCTGCCCTGCTGCATGCCAGCTGGAATGCGATCGTCAAACGCGGCAGCGATACGCTGCTGACCACGATCCTGGTTACCGGGTCGGCCGCGCTGATCGCGTCCCTCCTGCTGCCCTTCGTGCCCGCGCCGCTGCCACGCAGCTGGCCATGGCTGGCCGCCTCCACGGTGTTGCAGGTCCTCTATTACGTTCTGGTTGCGCGCACTTACCGGGTGACCGACATGAGCGCGTCCTACCCGCTGATGCGCGGCTGCGCACCGATCCTGGTGGCGCTGGTGGGCACCGTGTTCCTGGGGGAACGCCTGCATGCGGTGGCGTGGTGCGGCATCGCACTGATCTGTGCGGGCATCCTGTGCATGGCACGCGGCGGCGCACGCCAGCACCTGTGGCTGCCGTTGCTCAATGCCGGGGTGATCGCCACCTACACGCTGGTCGATGCATGGGGCGCGCGCCAGTCCGGCGCGGCGCTCAGCTACACGCTGTGGCTGTTTCTGTTGTCCGGGCTGCCGCTGCCGCTATGGGCGGTGTGCACGCGTGGGCCCCGGCTGTGGGCCTACGCGCGGGAAAACGCGGGCTTTGGCGTGGTCGGCGGGATCGGCACGCTGACCTCGTATGGGCTGGCGCTGTGGGCCATGACCATCGCGCCGGTGGCGATGATTTCGGCGCTGCGCGAAACCTCGATCCTGTTCGGCATCCTGATCTCCGCGTTCGTCCTGCACGAGCGGGTAACGCGGATGCGCTGGATCGCGGCGGGGTTGATCGTTGCGGGCGCGACGGTGTTGCGGGTGGCGTGAGGGTGCGCCGGGCGTGCGTGGCCCCGGTCTGGCGTTGCGTGCAGCCGACCAACGGTCGGCTCTACCTGTGTGCCGTGGCGCGCAGCCGACCAACGGTCGGCTCTACGACGGTCGGTAGAGCCGACCGTTGGTCGGCTGCCTTGCGCCGTTTCGGCTGCTTTCCGCCGTTACAGCGGCGGCATGGTCTGGATGTCGTCGTCCACCAGCTCCATCGCCATCACCAGGGCATCCTCACGCCCCTCGCGGGCCGGGTAGTAGCGCGGGCGGCGGCCAATCTCGTTGAAGCCTTCGCTGTGGTACAGCGCCACCGCCGGCGTGTTGGACGGGCGTACTTCCAGGAACACGCGCTGGGCGCCATGGTCGCGTGCCAGCTGGACCAACGCGCGGAACAGAAACCGGCCCAGGCCGCGCGACTGGGTCTGGGGATCCACACACACATTCAATACGTGGGCTTCGTCGGCCGCGATGCTGAGCACGCCGTAGCCGACCAGTACGCCATCGTCCTCCAGCGCCAGCGCCGGGTAGCCCGCCCGCAGGCAGTCCACGAAAATGCCGCGCGTCCACGGGAACGGGTAACCGCGCAGTTCGATCGGCATCAGGGTGTCGATATCGCTTTCGCGCAGCGCGCGCAACGCCAGTGGGCGGGGCGAGCTGACCGCGCTCACGGCCGGCCCCGCTTGCGCAGGGCCCGCAGTTGCGGCCACAGCGCGCGCTTGGCGGCGGCATTGCCGCGCAGGTCGTCCAGGTTCCACCCGGCCATCAACGCCTGCGTCTCCGGCTCGGCGGGATTGCAGCCGGACGCCCGCAGCAGGGCGATCTGCAGGCGGTCGGGCATGCGCACGGCCGGGCGGCGGCCGGGGCTGCGTTCGCGCGTCGCTGCCGGGGTCTCCCCGGCACTGCCGCTGCCCGCGGCGGCCGGCGCATCGATGCTGGTCGGCGCAGTGCGCCGCGGCGGTGGCGCGGCGTGCGCCGGAATATCCGCTGCCGGCGAGGGCGCGGGCGGCGCCACGGCGCGCTCGGCCGGCGCGGCATGGGTCGCCACGCTCAGCGTGATCGGTGCCGGGGCGACCTCGTCGATCTGCCCGTCCACGAACACCGTGTAGCCCATCGCCTGCAGCCACGACTGCTGCGCCGGCGACCACAGCGGCGGCAGGCCGGCCTCGCTCACGCGCGGGGCTCGGCCGTCTTGCGGGCGCGCTGCCACAGCCAGTAGAACGGGCCGGACAGGGCGTACACGATGCCGACGGCAAACAGCACCCGCGGCAGGTCGATGACCATGATGGCAATGGCGATGGGCACCAGCGCCAGGGCCAAGAAGGGCACGCGATCGGCGCGCGGGCCGCGTTCGCCGCTGCCCTTGAAGCTCCAGAAGCGGATCCGGCTGACCATCAGCAACGCCGCCACCAAGGTCACGCCCAACGACACATAGCGCAGCTGATTGCCATCCCAGCCCAGGTTGCCATCGGCGAAGGCCCACACGAAGGACATCATCAGCCCGGCGGCGGCCGGGCTGGCCAGGCCGACGAACCAGCGCTTGTCGACCACGGTGACCTGGGTGTTGAAGCGGGCCAGGCGCAGCGCGGCGCAGGCCGCATACAGGAAGGCCACCGCCCAGCCGACCCGGCCCCAGACCGGGTCATCGAATTTCAGCCACGACAGCGACCAGTGGTACATCACCAGCGCCGGGGCCATGCCGAAGCTGACCAGGTCGGCCAGCGAGTCGTACTGCACGCCGAATTCGCTGCTGGTCCCGGTCAGCCGGGCCACGCGGCCATCCAGGCCGTCCATGACCGCCGCCACGAACACGGCGATGGCCGCATTGACGAAGTCGCCATTGGCCGCGGCGATGATCGCGTAGAAGCCGGCGAACAGGCCTGCGGTGGTGAACAGGTTGGGCAGCAGGTAGATGCTGCGGGAGCGCGGCGGGGGTTTCATCTGATCCATACCGGCCAGTTTAGTGGGTGTGGTGGCCTTTGGGGCAGCCCGGTGCTTCCGGGGCCGGGTGACCGTTGCCGGTACCCACCGGCCCGCCGGTCGCCGGCGGCTTGCCAGCGCCGGGCCGGGGTGCTGCAATCGGCGCCTTGCCCTGATGCCCGGAGTTGCCATGCGTGCCCTGCCCTCGCTGTGCTGCCTGCTGCTGCTCGCCAGCGCCTCGGCCCAGGCCGGTACCGTCTACAAGTGGAAGGACGCCAACGGCGTGACCCAGTATTCGGAAAAGGCCCCGACCGGCCAGAAGTACGAAGCACGCAAGGTGGAAGGGCGCGACCCGGTCGCCCGCCCGGCCACGGCCGCCGCGGTACCGGCGCAGTCGGCCGACTGCACCACCGCGCGCAGCAACCTGACCCTGCTGGACGGCAAGGGCGCGGTCATGCAGGACACCGATGGCGACGGCAAGGCCGAAACCGCCCTCAGCGACGAGCAGCGCGGCGCGCAGCGCAACCTGGCCGAGGCGGCGATCAAGGCCTACTGCAAGCCCGGCGCCTGAGTAAGCCCGGGGCCTGGCCGCCAGGTATGTGGCGGCCGTGATGGGCAGGGCGGCGGCCGGGCTGGCAGAATATCGGCTTCTGCCGTTCAGCGAAGCCGACGATGCGCCTCTCCCAGTTCCACCTGCACACCACCAAGGAAACCCCCAGTGACGCGGAGCTCACCAGCCACCGCTTGATGCTGCGCGCGGGCATGATCCGCAAGCTGGCCTCGGGGTTGTACACCTGGTCGCCGCTGGGCCTGCGCGTGCTGCGCAAGGTCGAGCGCATCGTGCGCGAGGAAATGGAGCGCGCCGGCGCGGTGGAATTCCAGATTCCGACCATCCAGCCCAAGGAACTGTGGGAAACCACCGGGCGCTGGGAAAAGTTCGGCCCGCAGCTGTTGAAGATCAAGGACCGCAAGGACCAGGTGTTCTGCTACAGCCCCACCGCCGAAGAGGCCGCGGCCGACTTCGCGCGCCAGGAGCTGTCCAGCTACAAGCAGCTGCCGGTCAACTTCTTCCAGATCCAGACCAAGTTCCGCGACGAGATCCGCCCGCGCTTCGGCGTGATGCGTTCGCGCGAGTTCCTGATGAAGGACGCCTACTCCTTCCACCTGCACGATGACTGCCTGGTGCGCGAGTACGAGAACATGAAGGCGGCCTACAGCCGCATCTTCACCCGCCTGGGCCTGGATTTCCGCATGGTGCAGGCCGATTCCGGCGCGATCGGCGGCGACGCCTCGCAGGAATTCCACGTGATCGCCGATTCCGGCGAAGACGCGCTGGTGTTCTCCACCGGCTCGGACTACGCGGCCAACATGGAAGCGGCCGTGGCCGCCGCCCCGGGCGCCCGCGGTGCGGCCAGCGAGGCGATGCGCAAGGTGGAAACGCCGACCCAGAAGACCTGCGAAGCGGTAGCCGAGCTGCTCGGGCTGGGCCTGGAGCGCACTGTGAAGTCGATCGCGCTGATGACCGAAGCCGGGTTCGTGCTGGCGCTGGTCCGTGGCGACCACGAGGTCAACGAGATCAAGCTGGGCAAGGTGGAGGGCCTGCAGGGTCACCGCATGGCCGGCGAAGCGGAGATCGCCGCGCACCTGGGCAGCGAGCCGGGCTTCCTGGGCCCGCTGAACCCGGTCAAGCCGATCCGCATCGTGGCCGACCGCGACGTGGCGGCGATGGCCGACTTCGTGATTGGCGCCAACGAGGCCGGTTTCCATTTTGCCGGGGTCAACTGGGGCCGCGACCTGCCCGAGCCGGACGTGGCCGATATCCGCAATGCGAAGGCCGGCGACCGCGCCAGCGACGGTGGCGAGCTGAAGATCGCGCGCGGTATCGAGGTGGGCCACGTGTTCCAGCTGGGCCGCCAGTATGCGCAGGCGCTGAAGGCCACGGTGCTGGATGAGAACGGCAAGGCGGCGGTGATGGCGATGGGCTGCTACGGCATCGGCATTTCGCGCATCGTGGCGGCGGCAATCGAGCAGAACCACGACGAGGCCGGGATTATCTGGCCGGCGGCGATGGCCCCGTGGCAGGTGGTGGTCTGCGTGATCAACCCGAAGCAGGACGAGGCGGTGGCCACCGCAGCGGCCGAGCTGCTGGCGCAGCTGCAGGCGGCCGGGCTGGACGCGGCGCTGGACGACCGGGGTCTGCGCCCGGGCCAGATGTTTGCCGATATGGAGTTGATCGGTGTGCCGCACCGGGTGGTGGTGTCCGAGCGCGGGCTGGCCGCCGGGACCTACGAGTACCGGTCGCGGAGCGCAAGCGAGGCCGAGAGCCTGGACCGCGAGACGCTGCTGACCCGCCTGGCGGGTTGACCGAAACAGGGGATCGAAGAAAGCCGGGTGGAATATCCCGGCTTTTCTTTTGCGCCTTCCGATTGAATATCCCGGTTAACTCTGTGCAGCACCCGATGGGATATGTATGCTGTCGCCGACGCCAAGGACTGGCCCACCCCGTCCTTAAATAGATTCCGGAGTAGTTGATGAGCATTGACCTGAGTGGCCTGTCCGCCAAAGAGCTGGGCGCCCTGATCAAGAACGCGAAGAAGCAGCAGACCATCGTGGCCAAGCGCCCGGCGGTAACCAAGGTGCGCGCGCAGCTGACCAAGCTGGCGAAGGCGCACGGATATTCGATCGAAGAGGTGTTCGGCGGCGTGGCCCCGGCCCGCGGCCGTGCAGCGAAGGCCACCAAGGCCCCGGCCAAGAAGGCCGTGCGCAAGCTGGGCAAGGTTGCCCCGAAGTACCGCAACCCGGCCAACCCGAAGGAAACCTGGACCGGCCGCGGCAAGCAGCCGCGCTGGCTGGCGGCGCTGACGACCAAGGGCAAGAAGGTCGAAGAGTTCCTGATCAAGAAGTAATCGATTCTGGTTTCATCAGAAACCGAATCTCAAAACGCCGGCGAAAGCCGGCGTTTTTTATGAGTTTTCTCTCACGCTGATGGACGTTCTGCGTGCAACGCCAGACGCTAAAACAACAGCCGCAAATGCGCGTGCGAGTGCGCTCTTCCACTGGCTGGGTCGGGTACGGGTGGGTTGGCGGGACACGCCGTGAATCCATCCCTGGAGGCTCGTGGGCGCCATCCATGGCGCCCAACGGTCCCGCCAACCCACCCGTACCCGCCCTCTGACAGTGGGTCGGTACCCACCGAAAAAGCGAGAAGCGGCTGGCCGACCGAAGCCAGTTTCCGCTTCTGCCTTTGCCTTTGCCTGGCCAATGGCCACCAGCCAACTGTCGAGGGTCGGGGGGTGTGGGTTCCCGGGACCCTGAGGCGCATGGATGCGCCGACGGAGCCTACACGGACGTACTTGCGGCGTGTCCCGGGAACCCACACCCCCCGGCCCAGCACGATGCAGGAGGTTACAAGGACTTGGACTTGGACTTGGACTTGATTTGGATTTGGACTTGGACTTGGACCTGGATTTGGATCTTGACCCAAACGGTCAGAGATTCTTCCGCGCCGGCACCAGCAGGTTGCCAAACAGCAGCCCGGCCACCAGCGCCATCACCACATTGAGCACCGTCATCAGCACCGTCTGGCCCGCGCTCATGTCCTGCTGCTGCACCAGCGTCAGCACCCCGCGCAGACTCGTACTGCCCGGCACCAGCATGATGATCCCCGGCAACCGGATGATCGCGCCCGGCCGTTGCACCCACCGACCGAACAGATTGCCCGCAGCCGTCATCACCATCGCCGACATGAAAATACCCGCCGGCAACCCCCATGCCTGCCCGGCGAATTTCGAAATCGCATAACCAGCCACAGAGGCCGCCATCACCCACGGATAATCGCGCCGATTGGCCTTGAACAACATCGCGAACGCAAACGCCGCCACCAGCAGCGCGCTCCATTCCACCCAGTCAGCCTGCGGCCGCGATGCCCGCACCTGTGGGTCCAGCCCGATGATCCCCGACAGCGTCACCGCGATCACCGCGCCTACCGTCAGTTTCAGAATCGTCGTGATCGCACCGGCAAACCGCGCCGTCCCCGAAACCCAGTGCTGACTCGCCAGCTCGTTCACCGCATTGGTCAACGACATCCCGGGCAGCATCACCACCAGCGACGCGATGATCACCGTATTGAGATTCAACGGCCCCAGGAACGACGCCACCAGCGCCGCCACCGTACCGGCCAGCAGCGCCGCCAACGCCTCGCTTGCCTCCCGGCTGGCCGGCCGGCGGTCGGTGTACAGCGTCATCAGCCCGATCAACAACCCGATCATCCCCGCCGTCGCGATATCCAGCCACGGCAGCTTCCACAAACCGGCCACGCCCGCCGCACCCAGGCTGTAGGACAGGATCATCCGGATTTTGCCGCGCCGGCCCGGATCCTTGTCCAACTGCCGCAGCGCCGTGTGACCCTGCGCGATGCTCATCGTGCCGTTGGCCACCGCATCGGTGATCTGGTCGGCGATGCTCAGTTTATGCAGGTCGTTCTCGCCCGGCGCCAGCCGGATCACCCGCGTGATGTCCGACGAACCGATCGCCTTGGTCGGATCGCTGAAACTCAGGATCAGCCCGGTCGGGTTCGACCACGGCTCGCAATCCAGGTCCAGCCGCTGCGCCAGCGCGACCACTGCCGCCTCCAGCCGCTGCGCCGTGGTGCCATAGCTGTGCAGGCGCCCGGCCATTTCCGATACGAATGCCACGCGCTGCGCGTAGGTGGCTTGGGGGGTAACGATGGTGGCGGTATCGGCGGACATGTTTCGTAGTATTACCCGAAGCCTGCCCGGCTGAACATTCATGTTGCCTGCCACACACTTGCCGTCTACACGGACAAGGTATGCTGCGCGGCAGGACGCCCATGACGCACACACACGCCCCCCATCTCGAACAGGATGCGCAGGACCCCGGCCTGGTCCGGTTGTCCGGCCACTGGACCCTGCATACCGCGCTGGCCGCGGCCGAAGTGCTGCGCGGCATTCCCGACACGCTCACCGGCATCGACGCCAGCGGCATCACCGTGCTCGACTCGGCCGGCGTGCTGCAGGTCCTGCGCGTGGCGCGGCGTGCCGACCTGGGCGAAGACGCCCTGGCCTTCCGCGAAGAACACCGCGCGCTGGTGTGCACCATCGAAGAAGTCGCCGACGACCGCCCCCGGCCCAAGCGTGACTTCGGCGTCCTGGCCGCGCTCGAACGCCTGGGCGTCAGCGTGCACGGCATGGGCCACAACATCGTGGCGCTGGCCAGCTTCCTCGGCGAGAACCTGGTCAAAGGCGCGCGCCTGATCAAAGAGCCACGCCGGTTCCGGCTTACTGCCACCGTGGCCCAGATGGAACAGGTCGGGCTGGATGCCGTCCCGCTGGTGGCCCTGCTGTCCTACCTCGTGGGCGCCGTCATCGCCTTCCTCGGCTCGACCATCCTGCGCGACTTCGGCGCGGAGATTTACGTGGTCGAGCTGGTCAGCATCGCCTTCCTGCGCGAATTCGCCGTACTGCTCACCGCCATCGTGCTGGCCGGCCGCACCGCCAGTGCCTTCACCGCGCAGATCGGCGCGATGAAGGCGCGCGAAGAAATCGATGCGATGAAAACCCTCGGCCTGGACCCGATCGACCTGCTGGTGCTGCCGCGACTGGTCGCGCTGCTGATCACCCTGCCGCTGCTGACCTTCATCGCGATGATGGCCGGCCTCGCCGGTGGCGTCACCGTGGGCGCGTTCGATCTCGGCATTCCGCCGCAGATGTATATCGCGCGCATGTACGAGACCATGGAAGTGCGCAACATGCTGGTGGGCCTGTCCAAGGCGCCCGTGTTCGCGCTGGTGATCGGCCTGATCGGCTGCCTGGAAGGCCTCAAGGTGGAAGGCACCGCGCAGTCGGTCGGCGAGCGCACCACGTCCAGTGTGGTCCAGGCCATTTCGCTGGTGATCATCCTCGACGCGTTCGCCGCGCTGTGGTTCATGAAGATGGGCTGGTAACCGGATGACCCTCGACACCGCCCCTGCCGCCGACCACAGCGCGCCCGCCAGCGCCGATCCCGACCTGGTGATCCGCGTGCGCGGGCTGGTCAACCGCTTCGGTGCGCAGCTGGTGCACGACGGCGTCGACCTGGACGTGCGTCGCGGTGAAATCCTGGGCGTGGTGGGCGGCTCGGGTACCGGCAAGTCGGTGCTGATGCGCAGCATCCTCGGCCTGCGCGAGCCCGACGATGGCCAGATCGAGGTACTGGGCGTGGATGCACGTTCCAGCGACCCGGCCAGCCGCCTGCACATCGAACGCAATACCGGCGTGCTGTTCCAGGACGGCGCACTGTTCTCGTCGCTGACCGTGGGCGAGAACGTGCAGGTGCCGCTGAAGGAACACCACCGCGAACTGCCTGAGCGCTGGCACTACGAACTGGCCCTGCTCAAGGTGAAGCTGGCCGGGCTGCCAGCCGATGCGATCAACAAGCTGCCCTCGCAGTTGTCCGGCGGCATGCGCAAGCGCGCCGGCCTGGCCCGTGCGCTGGCGCTGGATCCGCCACTGCTGTTCCTGGACGAACCCACCGCCGGGCTGGACCCGATCGGCGCGGCCGCCTTCGACCGGCTCATCAAGACCCTGCAGGAAGCGCTGGGCCTGACCGTCTTCCTGATCACACATGATCTGGACACGCTGTATGCCATCTGTGACCGGGTGGCGGTGCTGGCCGACAAGAAGGTCATCGCCAACGCACCGCTGCACGAGATCGAACAGCTGGACCACCCGTGGATCCAGGAGTATTTCCACGGACCACGCGCCCGCGCGGCGCGAAGCGCAAAGAACGAGATCGAGTAAGCCATGGAAACCAAAGCCAATTACGTCCTGATCGGCGCCTTCACCCTGGTGGTGGGACTGGCGCTGCTGGCCTTCGGCCTGTGGGCGGCCAAGTACTCCTCCGACCGCACCTGGACCGAGTACCGGGTGGTCTTCCGCGAAGCCGTCACCGGCCTGACGGTGGGCAGCCCGGTGCAGTACAACGGCATCGCGGTCGGCTCGATCACCGAGCTGAACCTGGTGCCGGACGACCCGCGCCAGGTGGTGGCCCGCATCCGCCTGAACTCCAACACGCCGATCAAGACCGACACCCGCGCCAAGCTGGCCATCACCAGCCTGACCGGCCCGTCGATCATCCAGCTCAGCGGTGGCACCCCGCAGGCCGCTGCGCTGACCGCGGTCAACAAGGACCCGGCGCCGATCATTCCGACCACGCCCTCGGCGCTGCAGAACATCACCGACGTGGCCAACCGCATCGTCGAGCGCATGGACCAGGTGCTGAGCGACCGCAACGTAGCCAGCATCAACGCCACCCTGGCCAACCTGGAAACCATCAGCGGCGGCCTGGCCGACCGCGACCAGGGCACCCAGGCGCTGCTGCTCAGCGCGCGCGACGCCGCGCGCAGCCTGGATGTCACCCTCAAGAGCACCAACGGCACCATCCAGCGCCTGGACAAGAACCTGGTGCAGCAGTTGCCGCCGATCCTGGACAAGCTGGAAACCACCCTGAGCAAGCTGGATTCGGCCGCCGGCAATGCCGATTCGATCCTCGGCGAGAACCGTGCGGCGATCAACAGCTTCGCCAACGATGGCCTGGCCCAGCTTGGCCCGACCCTGACCGAGCTGCGCGGGCTGATCCGCGACCTGCGCCGGGTCAGCGACCGCCTCGACAACAACCCGGCACGCTATCTGCTGGGCCGTGACGCGCCCAAGGAGTTCGAACCCAAATGAGCCGCCCGACTCTCACCCGGATCCTGTTGCCGGCGGCGATGCTCGCCCTGCTGGGCGGCTGCTCGCTGCTGGGCAGCAACGAACGCAGCGCAGTCACCATCTATTCCCCGGTCGTGCGCATCCAGGCCGACCCCAGCTGGCCCAAGGTCGACTGGCAGCTGGTGCTGGTCAAGCCCAGCGCCGCACGCGTGGTCGACAGCCCGCGCATCAACGTGCGCCCCTCCCCCTCCGAGCTGGAGGTGTACAAGGGCGTGAGCTGGGCACAGCCGGCCACCGACATGCTGGATGACGCCCTGGTGCGCGGCTTCGAGGATTCCGGCCGCATCCAAGGGGTGGCCCGCGCCACCACCGGCATCCGCGCCGACTACAAGCTGGCCCTGGATGTGCGCCGCTTCGAGGCCGACTACCGCGGCCAGGCCACGCCCACCGCGCTGATCGAAGTGAACGCCAAGCTGATCCACGTGGTGGACCAGCGCGTGGTCGCCGACCGCACCTTCCGCCAGGAGCAGCCGGTGCCGAGCACTGCCACTGCCGATGTCGCCCGCGCGTTCGAGCAGGGCCTGCAGGCCACGACGTCCGAGGTGGTGGGCTGGACGCTGGTGAGCGGCCAGGCCGATTACCAGCAGGCGCAGGTCACGCCGACCCGGGTGCGTCAATCCAGCGGAAAGTAAGGTTGATGCGCTCGGCCAGCGGCCGGGTGCTTTTCGGCAGTGCGTGCTGGTAATGGCGCTGGGTGGCACCGCCCATCAGCAGCAGGTCGCCATGGCCGAGCACCACTTCGGCCTTCTTCGCATGGTCGTCGCGACGACGCAGCGCGAAGCGGCGTTCGGCGCCCAGGCTCAGTGAGGCAATCAGCGGTGCCGGACCCAGCTCGGGTTCGTTGTCGCTGTGCCAGCCCATGCCATCGTCACCGTCGCGGTAGCGATTGAGCAGCACGCTGTTGAAGTCCGTCCCGCAGAATGCCGCCAGTCGCTCGCGCAACGGCAGCAGCGCCGGGTCCCACGGTGCGGGGACGAAGTCGGTGCCCGAATAGCGGTAACGCGCCGCCGGGTCGCCCATCCAGCAGCTCAGCCGCGGCGAGTCCACCTGGCGGCCGAACATGCGGATGCGATGCACCTCCCACGGCACCTGCTCGCGCAGCGTGCGCTGCAGGGCATCGGCGTCGGCAGCCGCCAGCCAGTGGCGGTGCCAGCGTACGTCGGCGTCGCGCAGATGCAGGTCCATGCGGTCCTCGTGGGTGGCCGCGGCGCCCGCTTGCACGGGCACCCCGGCACGCCGGGTCAGGCCTGGCCGAAGGCCACGCCGGTCTTTTCCTTCAGCTCGTCGATGCCCACGCCCGGTGCGGCTTCAACCAGCACCAGGCCGGTGTCGGTCACGTCGAACACGGCCAGGTCGGTGATGATGCGGTCGACCACGCCCACGCCGGTCAGCGGCAGCGTGCACTCGGGCAGGATCTTGTGCTCGCCGTTCTTGGCGGTGTGCTCCATCAGCACCACCACGCGCTGCACGCCGGCCACCAGGTCCATTGCCCCGCCCATGCCCTTGACCATCTTGCCCGGCACCATCCAGTTGGCCAGATCGCCGCTGGCGGTCACCTGCATCGCGCCCAGGATGGCCAAATTGATGTGGCCGCCGCGGATCATCGCGAAGCTGTCGTGGCTGCCGAAATAGCTGGCACCGGCGCGCGCGGTAACGGTCTGCTTGCCGGCATTGATCAGGTCGGCATCGACCTCGGCATCGGTCGGGAACGGGCCGATACCGAGCAGGCCATTCTCCGACTGCAGCCACACATCCACGCCCTCGGGAATGTGGTTGGCCACCAGGGTCGGCAGGCCGATGCCCAAGTTGACGTAGGCGCCATCGGTGAGCTCACGCGCTGCGCGCGCGGCCATTTCATCGCGGGTCCAAGCCATCTCAGTTGCCCTCCGCGCGGACGGTGCGCTGTTCGATACGCTTTTCAGGCGTGGGGTTGTGCACGATGCGGTGTACGTAGATGCCCGGCAGGTGCACCTGGTCGGGGTCGATGCTGCCCAACGGCACCACTTCTTCAACCTCGACGATGCAGACCTTGCCGGCCATCGCGCAGGCCGGGTTGAAGTTGCGCGCGGTCTTGCGGAACACCAGGTTGCCGGCCTCGTCGGCCTTCCACGCCTTGACCAGGGCCACGTCGGCGCGCAGCGCGGTTTCCAGCACGAAGTGCTTGCCGTCGAATTCGCGGGTTTCCTTGCCTTCGGCCACCACCGTGCCGTAGCCGGTGGCGGTGAAGAAGGCCGGGATGCCGGCACCGCCGGCGCGCAGGCGCTCGGCCAGGGTGCCCTGCGGGTTGAACTCCAGTTCCAGCTCACCGGCCAGGAACTGCCGTTCGAATTCCTTGTTCTCGCCCACGTAGGACGAAATCATCTTCTGGATCTGGCGGGTTTCCAGCAGCTGGCCCAGGCCGAAGCCATCCACGCCGGCATTGTTGGAAATCACGGTCAGACCCTTGACCGCGCTGTCGCGCAGCGCGGCGATCAGCGCCTCGGGGATGCCGCACAGGCCGAAACCGCCCACCGCCAGCGTCTGGCCGTCGGCAACCACGCCCTGCAGCGCCTCGGCGGCGCTGGCGTAGCGCTTGCTGCGCCGGCCGGCCGTATCTGGGGACTTGCTCATCTACGCCCTCACCTCGTTGATGTAAGCGCGCATTGTAGCGGGTGGGCCTACCATTCCCCTGCCGCGCCGCGGCACGTTCAGTGACCGCGAACGGCGTCCATCACGCTGGCCAGACCGTCCTGCCAGGCAGGCAGCTGCAACCCGGCGTCGGACTGCAGCCGGCGCACGTCCAGGCACGAGTACGCAGGCCGGCGGGCGGCGGTTGGATACTCGGCCGTGGTGATCGCCTCTACCCGCGGTACACGCGGCAGGATGCCCCGCGCCACGGCCTCGGCAAAAATGGCCTCGGCGAACCCGTGCCAACTGGTGGCACCTGTCGCGGTCAGGTGGTACGTCCCCGACAGCGTAAGACGCTGCTGCAGGATGTGCGCGCTGACATCGGCAATGAGCGTGGCCGGCGTGGGCGTGCCGATCTGATCGGCCACCACGCGCAGCACATCGCGCTCGGCGCCAACGCGCAGCATCGTGCGCAGGAAGTTGGCACCGTGCGCGGCATACACCCATGCCGTTCGGAAGATCAGGTGGCGGCCACCGGCCGCGCGGATCGCCTGCTCGCCGGCAAGCTTGCTGGTGCCGTAGACGCCCAGCGGCGCGGTGGGATCGTCTTCGCGGTACGGGCGCGTGGCGGTGCCGTCGAACACGTAGTCGGTGGAATAGTGCAGCAGCGGCACGCCGGCTGCCGCGCACCAGCGGGCGATCACGCCGGGCGCCTCGGCGTTCGCACGCCAGGCCGCATCAGGATCCGCTTCGGCGCGGTCCACCGCGGTATACGCCGCGGCGTTGACCACCACGTCCGGCGCGATCCGGTCCAGCAAAGCAGGCAACGATGCTGGATCGTCGAAGTCGGCTACCTCGCAGGGGCTGCCATCGGGCAATGCACCGCTGCGGGTGGTCGCCACCAGCGTGCCCAGCGGCGCCAGTGTCCGCAGCAACGCCTGGCCAACCTGGCCATTGCCACCGAACAGCAGCACGTTCACGGCAGGTAGACCGGCAGCCGCTCGGCGGGGATGTCCTGCAGGAACGGCGCCTGCTCATCCTTGGATGAAAGCGTCGGCGCACTGATCGGCCAGTCCACCGCGATGTCGGCATCGTTCCAGCGCACGCTGGCGTCGGCTTCCTTGACGTACACATCGGTGCACAGGTAATTGAACAGCGCGTCGTCGGACAGGACCGCGAATCCGTGCGCGAAACCCGGGGGAATCCACAGCTGGCGGCGGTTTTCCCCGCTCAGGATGAATGCCTCCCATCGACCGAACGTGGGCGACCCACGGCGGATGTCCACGGCGACGTCATACACCTCGCCCTGCAGAACCGTCACCAGTTTTCCCTGTGGCCGCGGCCACTGGTAATGCAGGCCGCGCAGCACGCCCTTGCTGGACGAGGACACGTTGCTCTGCACGAAGCTGCTGGGCAGGCCCTGCGCCGCGTAGCGCTCGGCGTTCCAGGTTTCGAAGAAGAACCCACGGGCATCGCCGAACACCACCGGTTCAAGCAGGACCAGGCCCGGCAGCGAAGTCTGGATCACCTTCACGGCACAACACCGCGCTGCACCAGCTTGTGCAGGTACTGGCCGTAACCGTTCTTGATCAGCGGCGCAGCGAGTGCCTCAAGCTGCGCGGCATCGATCCAGCCCCGACCGAAGGCGATTTCCTCCGGACAGCACACCTGCAGGCCCTGGCGCGTCTGGATGGTTTCGATGAAATTGGAGGCTTCCAGCAGCGACTGGTGGGTGCCGGTATCCAGCCATGCGTACCCGCGCCCCAGGGCTTCCAGATGCAGGCTGCCCTCACGCAGGTAGCGCTGGTTGAGGTCGGTGATTTCCAGCTCGCCGCGGGGCGACGGCTTCAGTTCGGCGGCGTAGTCGCTGGCATGGCCATCGTAGAAATACAGGCCGGTCACCGCATAGTTGGAGCGCGGTTGCGCAGGCTTCTCGACGAGATCGATGACCTTGCCGGCCGCATCGAACTCGGCCACGCCGTAGCGCTCGGGATCGTTCACCCAGTAGCCGAACACGGTGGCCCCCGACGCGCGCTCGTCCGCGCTGCGCAGCAGCTGGCTCAGCCCATGGCCGTGGAAGATGTTGTCGCCCAGCACCAGGCAGCTCGGCTTGCCGTCGACGAAGTCGCGGCCGATCAGGTAGGCCTGCGCCAGCCCGTCCGGGCTCGGCTGCACGGCGTACTGGATGTTCATGCCCCACTGCGAACCATCGCCCAGCAGCGCCTGGAACAGCGCCTGCTCGTGCGGCGTGTTGATGATCAGTACATCGCGGATGCCCGCCAGCATCAGCACGCTGAGCGGGTAGTAGATCATCGGCTTGTCGTACACCGGCAGCAGCTGCTTGCTGACGCCTTTGGTGATCGGGTACAGGCGCGTGCCCGAGCCGCCCGCCAGGATGATGCCCTTGCGTTGAGTCATGCGGTGTTCCTCAGTCTGTGGGGCAGTGCCACTCAAGCGGCGGTGCCGATGCGCTGCAGGCGGTAGCTGCCGTCAAGCACGCCGTTCACCCAGGCCTGGTTGTCCAGGTACCAGTCGACGGTGAAGGCAATGCCCTGGTCGAAGGTGTACGTCGGCTCCCAGCCCAGCTGGTTCTTCAACTTGCTGGCGTCGATCGCATAGCGGCGATCATGGCCCGGACGGTCGGCGACATAGGTGATCTGGCTGCTGCGCGGCTGGCCGTCCTCGCGCGGGCGGCGGGCATCGAGCAGCGCGCAGATCGCATGCACCACTTCGATGTTTTCCTTCTCCGAGTTGCCGCCGACGTTGTAGGTCTCGCCGACCTGGCCCTTGGCCAGCACGGTGCGGATCGCCTCGCAGTGGTCGGACACGAACAGCCAGTCGCGCACCTGCTTGCCATCGCCGTACACCGGCAGCGGCTCGCCGGCCAGCGCCTTGGCGATCACCAGCGGGATCAGCTTCTCGGGGAAGTGGTACGGACCGTAGTTGTTGGAGCAGTTGGTGGTCAGCACCGGCAACCCGTAGGTGTGGTGGAACGCCCGCACCAGGTGGTCCGAGGCCGCCTTGGACGCCGAGTACGGCGAGTTGGGCGCGAACGGAGTGGTTTCGCTGAACTTGCCGGTTTCGCCCAGCGTGCCGTACACCTCGTCGGTGGACACGTGCAGGAAGCGGAACGCGCCGCCCTTGTCGGCCGGCAGCGCCTTCCAGTAGTCGCGCACCGATTCCAGCAGGGCCAGGGTGCCGACCACGTTGGTCTGGATGAACGCACCGGGACCGTCGATGGAGCGGTCGACGTGGCTTTCAGCAGCGAAGTTCAGCACCGCGTCGGGCTGGTGTTCGGCCAGCAGACGCGCCACCAGGGAATGGTCGCCGATGTCGCCGTGCACGAACACGTGGTCCGGGTTGCCCTCCAGCGGGGCCAGGGTTTTCAGGTTACCCGCGTAGGTCAGCGCATCCAGGTTGATTACCCGCACGCCCTTGGCGACGGCTTCGAGGACAAAGTTACCGCCAATGAATCCGGCACCGCCGGTGACAAGCCATGTGGGCACTACCTGTTCTCCTGTTGGATATTGGTCGGGGCGTCGCATTCACGAACCTCCGACACAGCGGAACAGGATACATCGCGCCTGTCTTCACGACTGCCTGCCGCAGGTGAACGCGGCGGTGCCACCCGCGCAGGCGTGCGGCAATGCAGCATAACCATACGCATTCGCATGGTCGACCTTCGCCAGTTAGAATCCGGGTCCCACCCCCCGAACCGGTTGCAGTCCAGGACCGGACGTTCCCCGTTACTGTGAGCCGGCCAGCGGCCGGCACTACAAGGATCGAGCAGCAGATGAAAATCCTCGTCGCGTACAAGCGCGTGGTGGACTACAACGTCCGCATTCAGGTCAAGCCGGACGGTTCCGGCGTGGTCACCGACGGCGTCAAGCTGTCGCCCAACCCCTTTGACGAAATCGCGCTGGAAGAAGCCCTGCGCCTGCGTGACAAGGGCATCGCCACCGAAGTCGTGGTCGCCACCATCGCCCCCGCCGACGCCCAGGCCCACCTGCGCAACGGCCTGGCCATGGGCGCCAACCGCGCCATCCACGTGGTCACCGACCAGGCCATCCAGCCGCTCACCGCCGCGCGCACCCTGCTCAAGCTGGTCGAGAAGGAACAGCCGGACCTGGTGATCCTGGGCAAGCAGGCCATCGATGACGATGCCAACCAGACCGGGCAGATGCTGGCCACGCTGTGGGGCCGCCCGCAGGCGACCTTCGCCAGCAAGCTGGACATTGCCGACGGCAAGGCCACGGTCACCCGTGAAGTCGACGCCGGCCTGGAAACCCTGGAAGTGGATCTGCCGGCCGTGGTCACCACCGACCTGCGCCTGAACGAGCCGCGCTTCATCAAGCTGCCCGACATCATGAAGGCCAAGGCCAAGCCGATGGAGACCCTGCAGCTGGCCGACCTCGGCGTGGACGCCGCCGATACCTTCAAGACCACCCAGTACGCCGCGCCGGTCAAGCGCAGCAAGGGCGTGATGGTCAAGGACGCGGCCGAACTGGTCGCCGCACTCAAGCAGAAGGGGTTGCTGTAATGACCAAGATCCTCGTTGTTGCCGAACACCATGACGGCAAGCTCAACGCCGCCACCGCCAAGACCGTCAGCGCCGCCGCCGCCATCAGCGGCGCCAGCATCGACGTGCTGGTGCTGGCCGCCGACCCGGCCGCCGTGGCCGCCGAGGCCGCGCAGCTGGCGGGCGTGGCCAAGGTGCTGACCGTGGCCAACCCGGCCAACGCGCAGGCGCTGGCCCAGGTACTGGCGCCGCAGATCGCCGCGCTGGCCACCGGCTACACCCACGTGTTCGGCCCGTCGACCACCTTCGGCAAGGACCTGATGCCGTGCGTGGCCGCCCTGCTGGGCGTCAACCAGGTCTCGGACCTGATGACCGTCGAAGGCAGCCACAGCTTCAAGCGCCCGATCTACGCCGGCAACGCGATCATCACCGTGGAGGTCCCGGCCGACCAGATCGTCGTGGCCACCGTGCGTGCCGCCTCCTGGCCGGAAGCAGCCAAGGGCGGCAGCGCCAGCGTGGAAGCGGCCAGCGTCGATGCGACCCTGCCGAGCCACACCCGCTTCATCGGCCTGGCCGCCGGTGCCACCGACCGTCCGGACCTGCAGAGCGCCAAGCGCGTGGTCTCCGGCGGCCGTGGCGTGGGTTCGGAAGAGAACTTCAAGGTGATCTTCCAGCTGGCCGACAAGCTCGGTGCCGCCGTGGGTGCCTCGCGCGCCGCCGTGGACGCCGGCTACGTGCCCAGCGACCTGCAGGTGGGCCAGACCGGCAAGATCATCTCCCCGGAGCTGTACGTGGCCGTCGGCATCAGCGGCGCCATCCAGCACCTGACCGGGATCAAGGATGCCGGCACCATCGTGGCCATCAACAAGGACCCGGATTCGCCGATCTTCGAGATCGCCGACATCGGCCTGGTGGGTGACCTGTTCACCCTGCTGCCGGAGTTGGAAGCGGCGCTTTGATCCACACTGTCCGCTCCCTCCAGATAGGTGCCTGCCGTGATCGGCTGCGATGAAACCGCGGTGAGTGGCCTTCCAGGCACGCCCCCCGACGTGTCGGTGGTCGTGCCTGTGTACGGGTGCGCCAGTTGTCTGGAAGATCTTGCCGACCGGGTAGGCGCCAGCCTGTCCGGTGCGGGTCTGACCCACGAGCTGATTCTGGTGGACGATGACAGCCCGGACAACGCGTGGCGCCGCATCTGCGAGATCAGTTCGCGATCGGCCGCCGTGCGGGGGCTCAGGCTGTCGCGCAATTTCGGCCAGCACGCCGCCATCAGCGCCGGGTTGTCCCGCGCGCGCGGGGCGACGGTGGTGGTCATGGACTGCGATCTGCAGGACGTTCCGGAAGAGATTCCCGCGCTGCTGGCGGGCCTGGATGGCGAACACGAGATCGTGCTCGGCCAGCGCATCGAACGCCAGGACAGTTGGCTCAAGCGCTCTGGTTCGCGCCTGTTCTACCGCACGCTCGGCTGGCTCACCGATACCCGCTATGACGCCTCGACGGCCAACTTCGGGGCGTACAGCCGCAAAGTCGTGAATGCGATGAACGGCATGCCCGAGATGGACCGGTTCCTGCCACTGATGGCACGTTGGACCGGTTTCCGGACGCGCGCCATCCCGGTGTCGCACGGACGGCGTACCGAAGGCCAGAGCGGCTACAGCCTGCGCAAGCTGATCCAGATGGCCACCCGGATCGTGCTGTCCTTCTCGGACAAGCCGCTGCGGCTGGTCATGTCCCTCGCGTTCGCACTGGCCACAGTGGGCGTGTGCATCGCGCTGTTCGCGATGCTCCGCTACCTGGCCGGTGACATCCAGGTGGCCGGCTTCACCAGCATCCTTGCCTCGGTCTGGCTGGTGGGCAGCTTCATCATGGCCAGCCTGGGCGTGGTCGGGCTTTATCTGGGCCGCATCCATTACGAGACCAAGCAGCGGCCGGCCTTCATTGTCTGGCAGGACACCTGGAAGGACGCGGCATGAATGCCGTCTCCGGCCTTGTACCGGCCGCCCTGGATTCGGCCCGTTTCGGCATCCTGGTCGAGCGCGCTGCGTTCGACGAGGACACCGCCCTGTCCACCATCGTGGCGGCGGTCGCACGCTCGGCGGCCGACCTGATCATCCTGCGCACCGCCGCAGGACGCTCGGACATCGCCACCGCGCTGCAGCAGCAGGGTGAATTCGTCATCCATGCCGACACGCTGGTCTACCACGGCATGCCATTGGCCGCCGGATCGGGTGCGTTGGCCCCCAATGTCCGTGTCGCCACGGCCGCCGACCGTGACGCGATCGCCCTGATCGCCGCAGCCAGTTTCCAGGGCTACCGCGCCCACTACGCCGCCAACCCCCTGTTGCCCCAGGACAAGGTGCACGCCGGCTACATCGAGTGGGCCCAGAGCCGGCTCGACGACACCCCCGACCGCGCCGCCACCTGGGTGGTCACCGACGGCGGTGCCATTGCCGGGTTCGCCACCTGTGACCGGCATGGCGACACCGTCGACATCGTGCTCAATGCGGTCCACCCCGATTTCGAGCGCCGCGGCCACTATGGGCGCCTGCTCGGCCACCTGGCGCACCACTACGCGCAACAGTCGCTGCAGCGCCTGATCATCTCGACCCAGGTCTGGAACTACGGCGTACAGCGGCAATGGGCCAAGGCCGGCCTCCGGCTGTACGCTGCACTGGACACCTACCATCTGGACCGCAGGTTGGCGCGATCGAGCGCGTTGCGCCGACCATGATGCCCCTCTTTCCGCAGGCACGTCCCGACACCGGGGCCTGCCTGCCGCCCTTATTTTCCAGGCGCCTTTCTGCATGAGCTATGTATTCATCGGCATGACCATCCTGCTGACTGCTTACGGACAACTTGTCCTGAAGTGGCAGGTGGGACTGCACGGCCATCTTCTGGCCAGCCCGATCCAGCCCCTCAACCTGCTGCAGCTGCTGCTGAAGCCGTGGGTGATCTCGGCCTTCGTGGCCGCCTTCGGCGCATCGCTGTGCTGGATGGCCGCGTTGAGCCGCATGCCGCTCAGCCGTGCCTATCCGTACATGGCGATCAATTTCTTCATTGTCGCCCTGTTCGCCGCGGTGCTCTTCCGCGAACAGCTGGACGCCTACAAGATCGCCGGCACGCTGATTATCATGCTGGGCGTGGTCGTCCTGTCCCGATCCGTCGCCTGACCCGCCCCGACACCTACCCTGAGAGCCATCGTGATTCCATTCAACAAACCATTCATGACGGGTAGCGAACTGGAGCACATCGCCCAGGCACATGCCAACGGCCATCTGTCCGGCGACGGCCCGTTCACCAAACGCTGCCACGCGTGGCTTGAGCAGAACACCGGCGCGGCCCGCGCCCTGCTGACCCACAGTTGCACTTCGGCCCTGGAAATGGCGGCACTGCTGCTGGATCTGGAGGAAGGCGACGAGGTCATCATGCCGTCGTATACCTTCGTTTCCACGGCCAATGCGTTCGCGCTGCGTGGCGCCATTCCGGTGTTCGTCGACGTCCGGGCCGACACGTTGAACCTCGACGAACAGCTGGTCGAGGCAGCGATCACCCCGCGCACCAAGGCCATCTGCGTGGTGCATTACGCGGGCGTGGCCTGTGAGATGGACACGATCATGGACATCGCCGCGCGGCATGGGCTGGTGGTGGTGGAAGACGCGGCGCAGGCCATCATGTCCACCTACAAGGGACGCCCGCTGGGCACCATCGGCGAGCTGGGCGCGCTCAGCTTCCATGAAACCAAGAACATCATTTCCGGCGAAGGCGGCGCCCTGCTCTGCCGCGACAGCACCTACGCCGAACGCGCCGAAATCATCCGTGAGAAGGGCACCAACCGCAGCCGCTTCTTCCGCGGCCAGGTCGACAAGTACACCTGGGTGGACGTGGGCTCCTCGTTCCTGCCCGGTGAGATCACCGCGGCGTTCCTGACCGCGCAGATGGATGCGGCCCGGCAGATCACCGACCAGCGCCTGGCCATCTGGGACCGATACCACGCCTGGGCCGAAGCCCATGAGCGCGCAGGCACCGTGCAGCGTCCCAGCGTACCGGCCGACTGCACGCACAACGCGCACATGTACTACCTGCTGCTTCCCTCGCTGGAGGTGCGTACCCGCTTCATCGCCGAGCTGAAGCAGCGCGGTGTGCAGAGCGTTTTCCATTACATCCCGCTGCATTCGTCGCCGGCCGGGCTGGAACATGGCCGCTGCGGTTCGGCGATGCCGGTTACCGACGACATCAGCGCGCGTCTGGTGCGCCTGCCGCTGTGGGTGGGCGTGGAACAGCAGATGGACACGGTCCTGCAGCACGCCGACGAGGCGCTGCGCGCCGCCCTGGCCTGACCCCGGTCAGGGGCGGGTGGAACGGCCTGCCTGCGCCCACCCTTCCGGGGCCGGGGCGCAGGCATCACGCAAGCTGAATACAGGCGAGTACGCGGGCCGGGCAGGCTGACGCGCCCTTACGGGGCCTGTCGCTATAATCGACGGTCACCCCAAAAAGGACTTCTTTGATGACGCTTCCCTGCTTCAAGGCCTATGACATCCGTGGCCGGGTGCCCGAAGAACTCAACCCGCCGCTGGCCAAGCGCATTGGTGCAGGAACCGCCACGCTGCTGGGCCCGGGCCCGGTGGTGTTGGGCTACGACATCCGCCTGAGCAGCCCCGAGCTGCACCAGGCGCTGGCCGAGGGCTTCCGTGCCTCGGGCCGCGACATCATCGACATCGGGCTGTGCGGCACCGAGGAAGTCTATTTCCAGACCTTCCACCGGCAGGCCGCCGGCGGCGTGATGGTGACCGCCAGCCACAACCCGATGGACTACAACGGCATGAAGCTGGTGCGCGAGCAATCGCGCCCGATCAGCGGCGACACCGGGCTGTTCGACGTGCGTGACTACGCCGCCGCCGACACCCCACTGCCGACCGACGGCAACGGTCAGTTGCGCCGGGACACCGACAAGAGCGCCTACATCGAGCACCTGCTGGGCTATGTGGACCGCAGCGTCCTGAAGCCGCTGAAGATCGTGGTCAACGCCGGCAACGGTGGCGCCGGCCTGGTGATCGACCAGCTTGCGCCGCACCTGCCCTTCGAGTTCATCCGCATCCAGCATGAGCCCGATGGCAGTTTCCCCAACGGCATCCCCAACCCGCTGCTGCCGGAAAACCGCGCCGCCACCGCCACCGCCGTGCGCGAGCATGGCGCCGATTTCGGCATTGCCTGGGACGGCGATTTCGACCGCTGCTTCTTCTTCGACGCGCAGGGCGACTTCATCGAGGGCTACTACCTGGTGGGCCTGCTGGCCACCGCGCTGCTCAAGCGCCACCCGGGCGGCAAGATCATCCACGACCCGCGCCTGACCTGGAACACCGTGGAAATGGTGCAGCAGGCCGGTGGCGTGCCGATCATGAGCAAGACCGGCCATGCGTTCATCAAGGAGCGCATGCGCGCCGAAGACGCCATCTACGGCGGCGAGATGAGCGCACACCATTACTTCCGGGAGTTCGCCTACTGCGATTCGGGCATGATTCCGTGGCTGCTGATCGCCGAGCTGGTGTCGCAGACCGGCACGTCGCTGGGCGATCTGGTCGCCGACCGCATGCAGGCATTCCCGTGCAGCGGCGAGATCAATTTCCGCGTCGACGATGCCAAGGCCACCGTTGCCCGCGTGATGGCCCATTACGCCAGCGAGCAGCCGACCCTGGACAACACCGACGGGGTCAGCGCCGAATTCAAGGACTGGCGCTTCAACCTGCGCAGCTCCAACACCGAACCCCTGCTCCGCTTGAACGTGGAGACCCGTGGTGACGCCGCCCTGCTGCGCACCCGTACCGACGAGCTGACCGCCCTGATCGGCGGCAGCGCGGCCCAACACTGATCCAGGACGCATCCATGTTGCCCATCGTTCCCGTCATCCTCTCCGGTGGTTCCGGCACCCGCCTGTGGCCCGTCTCGCGCGAGGCCTATCCGAAGCAGTTCCTGCCGCTGGTCGGGGAGGACACCATGCTCCAGGCCACGTGGAAGCGCGTTGCGCAGGTCGCCGGTGCCGCGCCGATCGTGGTGGCCAACCAGGAACACCGTTTCATGGCCGCCGAGCAGCTGCGCGAGTGCAATGTCACCCCGCAGGCGCTGATCCTCGAACCGATCGGCCGCAACACCGCCCCGGCGATCGCCATTGCCGCGCTGCAGGCAATGGCCAACGGCGATGACGCGCTGCTGCTGGTGTTGCCGTCGGACCACGTGGTGCGCGATGAAAAGGCGTTCCACGAGGCGGTCAAGCAGGCCGCGGCCGCCGCGCAGACCGGCAAGCTGGTCACCTTCGGCATCGTGCCGACCGCACCGGAAACCGGCTACGGCTACATCAAGGCCGCGGCCGGCCAGGGCGTGCGCGCGGTCGAGCGCTTCGTCGAGAAGCCGAACCTGGAAACCGCCGAACAGTACGTGCGGTCCGGCGAGTACTTCTGGAACAGCGGCATGTTCCTGTTCAAGGCCTCGCGTTACCTGGCTGAGCTTGAAGCCCTGCAGCCGGCGATCCTGGCCGCCAGCCGTGCCGCGCTGGACAAGGCGTCGCGCGACAGCGACTTCATCCGCCTGGATGCCGACGCCTTCGCCGCCAGCCCGAACGATTCGATCGATTACGCGGTGATGGAAAAGACCGCCGATGCGGCCGTGGTGCCGCTGGATGCCGGCTGGAACGACGTGGGCTCCTGGTCGGCACTGTGGGAAGTGTCGGACAAGGATGCCTCGGGCAATGCCTGCCACGGCGACGTGATCGCGGTCGATTGCCGCAACAGCTATGCCTACGGCAGCCGCCTGATCGCCATGGTCGGGCTGGATGACGTGGTGGTGGTGGAAACCGATGATGCGGTGTTCGTGGGCCACAAGGACCGCGTGCAGGACGTCAAGGAAATCGTGGCCCGGATCAAGCGCGACGGCCGCAGCGAAGCAGCCGCGCACCGCAAGGTCTACCGCCCGTGGGGCGCCTACGACTCGATCGACAACGGCGCCCGGTTCCAGGTCAAGCGCATCACCGTCAAGCCGGGCGCCACGCTCAGCCTGCAGATGCACCACCACCGGGCTGAACACTGGATCGTGGTCAGCGGCACTGCCGAGGTGACCCGTGGCGAGGAGGTCATCCTGCTGACCGAAAACCAGAGCACCTACATCCCGCTGGGCGTTACCCATCGCCTGAAGAACCCGGGCAAGCTGCCGTTGGAGCTGATCGAAGTGCAGTCGGGCAGCTATCTGGGCGAAGACGACATCGTGCGCTTCGAGGACAGCTACGGCCGGGCCTGAGCACGCGCGCGGGTAGTTGGCAGTCCCTCAAGACCCCGCTTCGGCGGGGTTTTCTGCATCTGGTGGGCGTGCATCGGTCTGGCATGCCGCAGTCGCACTTGCGTGGCCAGCTGCAAGTGCAGGACTATCAGCAGTCAGGATGGTCATTCCGGCCTCCCGCCACCCCGTACCTCGAGAGGTTAGCCATGGCCCAGAAGACGACCGGCCTTCACGCAATTCTCTCGGCCCCGTGGGCCTACGACCTGCTGCAGAACATCCTGGGCGCACAGAAGGCACGCAAGCGCCTGCTCAACGACCATGCGCGGCCGGGGCCCAACGCGACCATCCTGGATATCGGGTGCGGGACCGGCGAGATCGTCCCCCACCTGCCAAAGGGAGCTGGCTACCACGGCTTCGACCTGTCCCCGCTTTACATCGAATCGGCCAACCGCCGCTTCGGCAACCGCGCCACGTTCCACTGCATGGACATTGCCGACTACCAGCCACAGGACGGCGACGAACTGGCCGACGTGGTCCTGGCCGTCGGCATCCTGCACCACCTGGACGACGACATCGTGGTGAAGTTGATGCAGTCGGCGCGCAGCAAGCTCAAGCCCGGTGGGCACCTGGTCACCATGGATGGCACCCTGGTGGACGACCAGTCGTCCCTGGCACGCAACCTGATCCTGCGCGACCGCGGCCAGAACATCCGCACGCCGGACGCCTACCGCGCCTTGGCGGAGAAGGCATTCCAGGACGTCAAAGTCACCGTTCGCCACGACATGATCTACGTTCCCTACACCCATTGCGTAATGGAGTGCCGCGCCTGAGGGCGAACGATGCCTGAGCGCGCGTCAGCCACGGGGGGCTGACGGCGGCATCGTGCAACAGCGCCGCGCGGGGAAGCGCGGCGACACAGAGCAACCTGAGCAAGAACAGCACTGCCAGATGATGCCCGGGTTGGGTGAGACCCGGTAGAGACCAAACGTGGTTCTTCCTGCGGAATCGACCTGTGAGCAGAGCATCGATGCATTCGACTGCGGTACCGCACGTGCGCGGGGAAAAGCGCTGGCGCGCCGGTGTGACCGGCTTCCTGACCCGTGAGCGCGGGCGCACCGCAGTGGCGTCGGTGCTGCTGGTGATCAATGTGGTCCTGCTGATCACCTACCTGTTCGTCAGCTACAAGGGGATCTTCCACTCCGATTCGGCCGTCAAGAACCTGCTCGCGCAGGAAATGCACGATACGGCGCGTTTCTTCCCGCCGGGCTGGAACTACGTCAACAAGGACCTGATGGTCCTGTTCGGCCAGCTGGGCATCTTTCCCCTGCTGTTGTTCTTCGACAACAGCTACACGCTCTATGCGATCTCCAGCAGCGTGGTGGCCCTGCTCATTCTGGCCAGCGCCGGCTGGTTCACCGGGCTGCTGGACGGCAGACCCTGGCAGCGGGTGCTGGCCGTGGCCGTGCTGGCCGGCGGCATCTCGGGCGGCGTCGCGGAGGATGTGTTCGGACAGGCCGCCTACGGTGCGGTGGTGATGTTCACCTGCCTGGTCACGGTGCTGGCCTGGAAGGTCATGAGCACCGCGATGGCGCGGCGCGTTCTGTGGTGCGCCCTGCTCTTCGGGCTGGTGACCCTGATCACCTGGAGCAATCCGCAGCGGTCGGCCGCGTCCTATCTGCTGCCGCTGTTCTGTGGGCTGGCCGCCTACGCCTGGGGCGGGGAGTGGAAGCAACGCCTGCAGCGCTGCGTGCCGGTTGTCCTGGCGGCCCTGGGTGGCTTTGCCGCAGGCGCGGTTCTGAGCGCGCTCACGCTGACCCGGGTCAACAACAACGCCGGTGCGGGGGCCGCACGCTGGCTGAGCTTTGACGGGATGGCCGCGAACGTGGTGCACACCGGGCATGCGCTGATGGGCCTGCTGGGCGGCGTGCCGGTCGGCGGTGGCAGCGTGACCACCGCGGCCGGACTGTATGCCGCGGTGAGGCTTCTGGCGGCCCTGGTGCTGCTGGTGATGATCGGCCGGAGGATCGTGGTGATGTGTGCGGGGCCCGGCGATCGCGCGCGTTTCGTGGGCGGGCTGCTGGCGGGACTCTCACTGTGCTTCCTGTTCCTGCAGGCCACCACCACCATTCCCGACATCAACGACCCGGTCAGCGCGGCACGTTACCTGACGCCGATGGTCGTCCTCGGGGTGCTGGCGGTGGTCTGCTCGCCGCTGGATGCCGCCGCGCCGCTGCGGTCGCTGGTGGTGGTGGGCATGAGCCTGCTGCTGGCCACCAGCAGTGTGGTGTCCTTCAATCCCGGGTCGATGATCAATCCGGGCTGGCAGAATCCGCAACGCGACGCGCTGGTCGCCGAGCTGAAGACCCTGGGGCTGCGCTACGGCTATGCCAACTACTGGAACGCCGGGTCGCTGACCGTGCTGAGCGGCAGCGAGATCCGGATCCGCCAGATCATCATTTCCAGTGGCCTGCCCCTGCCCATGCGCCATCTGTCATCCGATCGCTGGTACGAACCGGAGGCGTGGCAGGGCGAGACCTTCCTGCTGCTCAATAACACCGACATGGCCGCGATGGACTGGAGTGCCATGACCCGGCATGCCGGGGCGCCGATCCGAGAATCGCGGGTCGGCAACCTGCACCTGTACGTCTTCAAGCACAACATCGCGCGGGACCTGCCCAACTGGAGCAATGCACTGAACGCGCCGTACCGCCTGTCGGCCGCACCTGACAGCGCGAAGATGGTCGGCCGCTGGGTCGATGCGGAAGGCGCGCTGCGAACACGGGTGGGCGAGTCCGGCTTCCTTCAGTACGGCCCGTACCGGCCGCTGCGTCGCGGCACCTATCAGGTGACCTATGACGTCACCGGCAGCAGCGAGCCGACGGGACAGGTGGTGGCCGTTGTGGATGTATCGGTTGCCGGCGGCACCGGCATTCTGGGGTCCGCGGAGGTTCGCGCAGACGGCCAGACCACGCATACGGTCCAGTTCCGCCTGGATCAGCCGGTCACCGACCTTGAACTACGGGTCATGGCAACGGGCAGCGGCGAGGTGGCGTACAGAGGACTCACGCTCTCGGCCCGGTGAAACACCCTGCGCCAGCGCCCCGATGGGCGCCGGCGAGGGGCGCGATCAACGCGCGGACAGTGTCACGCCCTTGTAGGTGACCTCGCCGGTGCCGTTGGCAACCACGCGCATCTCCAGGGTGGCCACGGGCTTGTCCAGCGTGAACTCGATGGTGTGCTGGGCAGTGCCGTCGCCGCGCACCTCGGCCACGCCCATCACCTGCGCCCCGCCTTCGGCGACCACATCCACGACCGCCACCACCTGCTGTGCAGGATCGGCCTGGCCGGCGACATCGAACGTGACGCTGTAGCGTCCGCGGCCAAGCAACACGTAGGGCCCGAACTGAAGGTAGCCGGACTCGCCGGGCATGGCCTTCAGCGACTGGGTCGAGTCGACCCAGCGCCCGACCGTTTTCGACCCGTCCGGCCCGGCGTTGATCCGCAGCGGCTTGCGCAGCACCGCACTCCAGCCGGGAACATCCAGGGCCAGGTTCTGCTTGAACACGAACACCTGCTTGTCACCGATCCTGGCCTGCCGGATCGGCTGGCCGGCATAGTGGGTCAGCGTGCCCCAGTTGATCGACGCCGCTTCGGTGTCGGTCAGCAGCAGGAACGTCTCGCCCTGCCAGGCTTCCGGCTCGTACCAATGGTCTGACGAAAGGTGGCGCATCGGAACCGGCAGACCGTTGAACACCTCGACCTGCCGGATCTTGACGTCGCCGCCGCTCAGGACGGTGAGCGCACCGGCATTCCAATAGGTCGCATACCCATACTTCAGCCCCATGGCCTTCAGCTCGGCCACCAGCGCATCACGCTGCGGGTTCTGCCAGGCGGGGTGGATCATCGAGCCCGGGTTGAAACGGACCACGCTGTTGGTGGCCAACAGCAGGCTGAGTCCCACCACGAGCAGTGCCCCCAGGCGGGACGCGCTCTGGAGCGGCGAGCAGATCACCAGCAGCAGCGCCAGCGTGGTCGCCGGGGCCAGATAGCGGGCCACGCTGACCGGGTCGTTCATGTCGGCCACGGTGGTGGTGACGTGCAGGAACAGGAAGCACGCGGCCAGACCTGCCACCGTCCCGCCCACGAAGCGTGCCTGCGGGCTGGCACTTTGGCACAGCGCAACGACCTTGCGCCCCATCAGCACCAGCAGGATCACCGCGGCAAGCAGCCGCAGCGCCGCGTAGATGCCCGGCGCGCTGATGACATTGCCGCCACCGGCCGGCACGCCGCCCAGCAGGGCCACCAGGCCGTGGGCGGTATGCACGATGTTGGTGGCCATCGCGTTGAAATCGAGCCAATGGGCTGCGCCCACGCCCGCATTGTTGTTGACCTGCGTCAGCGTCCATACGCTGAGACCGGCGCCGATGACGAACCCGAGCACGGTGGCAGCCACCACCGGCACAGATGCCCGCAGGCGCGGCTTCCAGTCCCCGCCCCACAGGTAGGCGGCCAGGCCGCAGTACAACGGCAGCAGATAGGTGGCCGCGGCGCGTTGCGGATTGCTCCACGTGCACAGGGCAACCAGGACGAACAACAGCGCCCACCACACCGGACGTCGCTGCGGCAGGGCCGTCATCGACTTCCAGGTCAGCACCGTGATCAGGCAGCTGAGCATCAGCAGGATGCCGTATGCCGCCTGGCCGAAGATGTCTTCCTCGATGCCCGCCGAGACGCCGCCGGCCAGCACGGCCAACGCCAGCACACGTTGCCAGGTACTGCCCCCGAGCAGCCCGGTAAACCACCAGACACTGCCCAGGATCAGCACGGCCACTGCAACGCCGGTCACCGCATAAAGCGTGTAACTGCCTTCGTAGAAGAACTGAAGCGGCCACACGCCGAGCTGGGCGAACAGGATCATCAGATCCTTGTTGACGTAGTTCCAGCCCGCCGGGAAGAACCGGCCGGTGTCGTGCATCTCCTGCGCCAGCAGTACGCGGACCGCCGAATCGGAGTGGAAGATGCCCTTGTAGCTGACGAAGAGAAACACCACCAGCAGGACGAAATTGATCGCCAGCAGGAAGGCCGCCAGCAGGGTGCGGCGGCGGTCATCGCACAGGAACTGCCCAGCCCGCAGGAGGGCGTCCGGCCAACCGCGTTGTTGGGCGGGGGCAACGTTCAATGGAGATTGGCTCACGGGGTGCTTCCGTACATCCAGGACAGGGTGGAGGCGAAGTCGAACGCGGGCATCTCACCGACCTTGGCCAACACCTTGTCGTTGGAGCCGCGCAGCGATTTGACTTCGTTGCCGCGCACAAAGGCGGGGTTCACCCGCACCTCGATGGTGTAGCCGGCGAGTGCGTTGAGCGTGTCGATCACCTGCTGCAGCGACCACTCCACGCCGGAGCAGATGTTGTACACCTCGCCAACGCCCGGCGTGGCGAGCAACCGCGCGTACAACTCGGCAACCCAGCGCACATCGTAGAAATCGCGCGACACGTCGATGTTGCCCAGCTCGATCACCGGCGCGCGACGCTTGAAATGCCCCACGATCTTGGGAATCAGGAACCGTTCGGACTGCCCTACCCCGGTGTAGTTGAACGGCCTGACCACGGTGATCGGCAACCGGTCCTTCCACAGCGACGCCATCGCCTCCATGGCCATCTTGCTGACGGCATAGTCATTCTGCGGCGACAACGGCGCGTCTTCGCCGAGCACACCGCCCACGTTGCCATACACGTTCGCGCTGCTGGCCAGCAGTACATGCGCCGGCAGCGTCGACAACCCGGCAAGGGCCTCGAGCAGGTTGCGCGTGCCTACGATGTTGACCCGGTAGATTTCATCGGCATCCCCATGGGCGACAAATGAGATCGCCGCCAGGTGGATGACATAGGCCGGCTGCAGCGCCTCAAGGGCGGCCTGCAGCGCTGCGCGATCGAGCAGGTCCACCGACGCGGTGCCCGACGGGCCCGCGTGCGACCCCAGGGTCACCACCTCGTACCCATCGGCCTGCAGCCGCTCGATCACGTAGCGTCCGGTGAAGCCGGACGCCCCTGTGATCAGGACACGCTTACCGGGGATCTCAGAAGGAGAAACCACGTTCGTTCCTCTTCAGGTCCGCCTCAACCATCATCTGGCACAGCTGTTCCAGGGTGGTCGTCGGCTTCCAGCCCAGCACGCGCGCGGCCTTCTCCGGGTTGCCGATCAGCAGGTCGACTTCGGCCGGGCGGTGGAACTTCGCATTGATGCGCATCACCGTCTTTCCGGTGGCCGTATCGACCGCGGTTTCGTCCTGGTCCTTGCCACGGAACTCGACGTCGATGCCCGCGCCCTTGAAGGCCATCTGCACGAAGTCGCGCACGGTCTCGGTGCGGTTGGTTGCCAGCACGAAGGTATCGGGCTGGTCGACCTGCAGCATGCGCCACATGCCTTCCACGTATTCCTTGGCAAAGCCCCAGTCGCGCTTGGCATCCAGGTTGCCCAGCTCCAGGCAGTCCAGCTGGCCGAGCTTGATCTTGGCCACCGAGTCGGTGATCTTGCGGGTCACGAACTCACGGCCGCGCAGTGGGCTTTCGTGGTTGAACAGGATGCCGCTGGAACCGAAGATGTCGTAGCTTTCGCGGTAGTTCACCGTGATCCAGTGCGCGTAGAGCTTGGCCACGCCATACGGGCTGCGCGGGTAGAACGGCGTCTCTTCGATCTGCGGGATGGCCTGCACCTTGCCGAACATTTCCGAGGTCGACGCCTGGTAGAAGCGGATCTTCGGATTGATCAGGCGGATCGCTTCCAGCAGGTGGAGCGCGCCCACGCCGGTGATCTGTGCGGTGGTGGTGGGCTGTTCGAAGCTCACGCCCACGAAGCTCTGCGCGGCCAGGTTGTAGATCTCGTCCGGCTGGATCTTCTGCACCATCGAGATGGTAGTGCCCAGGTCGGTGAGGTCGTACTCGACCAGATGCAGGTTCGGGTGGTTGAGCACACCCACTTCGTCCAGGCGCCAGAAGTTCACCGAGCTGGTGCGACGGTACGTGCCATGGACCTCGTAGCCCTTCTCAAGCAGCAGTTCGGTCAGGTAAGCACCGTCCTGACCCGTGATACCCGTGATGATTGCCTTCTTCATGATGTGTTTTCTTCTTCAATGATTGATACGGTTTTGGCAGGTCGGTCCCTGCTGCAGATCCGGCAGCAAACGGGAGCGACGTTCTCTACGCGCCGGGTGGCTGCGCAGCGAAGCCGCGCGCCCGGACCCCCAGCGAGCCTGGCAGTAGGCTGAAGCGGGATATTCTGCCACGGGTCTTCACATTACCCGCGACACGCCCATCACAGCCTGCAGCACCGGCCCGCCCTGCCAGTGTCCGCTGTAGCAGCGCCGGCCCGGTTGCCGTCGCGATACGGTAGTCGAGCACGTTATCCAGCGTGCATCCTCGGTGCCCAGTCATCCCAGTTCGCCTCCTGCACGCCGGCCCAGCGCAGATTCCGGCGCGCCACGCTGTCCACCGCCTGCGCGTCGGGCACGCCGAGCAGCAGGTCACCCGGTGCTGCGTCCACGGGTTCATCGGCCAGCATGTCGTCAGGACAGCCCAGCAACGCCAGCGTTGCCTTGCGCGCATAGCGGTAGACGCCGTCACCGCGGCAGGTCACCGGCTCGATCCGCCAGCCCGGCGGCGGCGCCAGCAGCAGCACGCGCAGTCGCTCCAGCGCGCTCTCGTTGCCGGCCGCGCTGAGCGCATCGATATCCACCAATGCCTGGGGACAGGTCGACGCCGCCGGGAAACTCCAGGCCATGGACTGGCCAAGCGCGGCTTCATCCACCATCCCGCCGCCGTGGGCCAGGTAACGACCGAGCGAGGTAACCAACGCCTGCGGTGACGCCTCGGCAGCGGCATGGAACGCTTCGATGGCCTGGTGGTACGCCTCTGCGCATCGACGCGGCCCGTGGACGTCGAGCATGAACGTCCGGGCGTCGGCGGACAGGCGCGCGCGCAACGCGTCATCGCGGTAGAGCGTGACCAGTGCATCCTGCAGCGACGCATCGTCGAACGCATCGGGCAACTTGATGACGACATGGTCCGGCAGGTCGGCCATGGCGCCGTTGGCATTCACCACCGTGGCCAGCCCATGGTTCATCGCGTCCAGGACCGCAGCCGACGTCTCGCCGCGCGAGAAGGTCCGCAGCTGCACGGCAACGTCGCCGGCCATCAGGTAGCGGCGGAAATCGTCCCGCTCGGCGAACCCGGTGATGTGGATACGCTTGCCTGCCGGACTGGACTGGATGCTGCGCTCGAGCGCATGGCCGTAGTCGTTCGGATCGGCCTGGCCGACGAAGACCAGGTGGCACCGCTCGTCCTTGGCCAACGGTGACGCCAGCCACGCGTCGACAAGGCGTGCGTTCTGCTTGGATGGCGCCATGAAGCCGAAGCTGCAGACCACGAAGGCGTTCTCAGGCAGGCCCAGCGCTGCGCGTGCAGCACGGCGCTCGGCCGTACCGAGGAACGCCGGCGCACGCATGAGGGGAACCTCACGCCACGACGCCGTATCGCCGCACGGGTAGTACTGCTGGGCCATGCGCTGCGAAACGGCGGAATGGACAACCACGCCCTGCGCAGCAGACAGCACCGTGAAATTGCACGGATAGTCCTGCATGAGCTGTTCGTGCTGGCGGTCGGCCTTGGCCTGCATGGGCACGTAACCATGCGAGCGGTACAACGCCTCGTTCCACGTGCCACGCATCCCCATGGCCAGTTCGCGGTAGGCGAACAGGCCACTGAGGAAGAAATCGTGCAACACCACCACGCCCGGCACCCGCTCCAGCATTTCCACCATGTGGGCGTGATACATCGAGTTGCCGAAATGGTAGATCACCCGGTCGTAGCCGGCGCCGTGCGCCTGGAACCACGCCAGATCACGCACCCGCGCCGTGCCCTCCACGGCATGGTCGTCGATGCCGGCCTGGGTGAGGATCACATCGATCTCATAGAAGCGCGCCAGCTCGGGAACCAGCTCGGCACTGTAGTCGGCGATCCCGCTGCGCTCCGGCGGCATCGGCGAAACGTAGGCCAGGCGTGGCCGCGGGGCCGCCAGCGGACGCTCACAGCATGCCTCCATGGCGGCGATGGCCTTGATGGCGCTGGCATCCCAGGAGAACTTCAGCGCCTGCACCGGCGCGTGCGCAAGCAGCCGCGCGCGGAAGGCCTCGTCGGTCAGGCCCTGCGCCATCTTCTGCATGATGGCCAGATCGTCATAGGGGTCGAACAGGGCCTCTTCCAGGCCGATGACCTCCGGCAGGCTGGACGTGGCCGCACCGATCACCGGCGCACCACACTGCATCGCCTCCAGCGCGGGCAGGCCGAATCCTTCATGCCAGGACGGGAACACGAACAGCCGCGCGATGTTGTACAGCGCCACCAGGTCCTCTTCCGGCACGAATCCGGTGAGCACCACTTCGTCCTCGCGCAATCCACAGTCGCGCATGAGGGCGGTCAGCAGGCGTCGCGGCTCTTCGTGCACGGAGCACACGATGGCCAGCTGATGCGCCGATCGCACGTTCTTGGGCAACTTCGCATAGGCGCGGATCAGCCCTTCAATGTTCTTGCGATGGTCGATGCCGCCGGTGTACATCACAAAGGGACGCGTCAGCGCGTACCTGCCCCGGACAGCCGCCTCGTCCAGGGCATCGGCACCCAGGCGCTGGAAGCCCTCGTCGATGGCGGAAGAAATATTGACCACGCCGTCGGCATCGAAGCCGAGATGGTCCACTGCCTCCTGCGCGGCCGAGGCGGAGATACCCAGCAGCAGGTCGGCCCGCCGCATCTGCGCGATCTTGCCGTGATACCAGCGCGCCATCACCGGGTTGTCCAGGTAACGCTTGCGGTAGATCAGCGGAATCAGATCGAACAGGGTCACCGCGGTGCGCATCGGGGTACTGCCAACGCCGATGCTGGTGATGGCAGGCTCGCCCAGCCCTTCAAACAGACTGGACACATGCACGATGTCCGGCTTCAACGCCTGCAGGAAGGCTTCACGCAGGCGATCATCCACCCCATCGTCACCGACCAGTCCGGCCGTGCGCACAGGCAGCCAGATGTGGAAGCGGTCCGCCGGAAGCGTGTCACCGAACGCCTTGATGATGGGCTCGATGCTGTCCTCGAAGCGGCCATTGAGCACGACATGGATCTCATGGCTGCCCGCATTGCGCACCATGGCCAGCGCCAGCGACAACGAATAGCGGCCGATACCACGGAAGCGGCTGCCGGACTGCGCGCCCTGAAGGTCGATTACGATGCGCACTTAGGCCTTCGCTCCTACCACTGCATGGCGCAGGCGCAGCAAACGCTGCCTTGCCTGGGCCGAAACATCCGCCGGCAACGGCTCAGCGAGCAGTTGCCGGAGGGCCGTTGAATCCACCGCCGTGATCGCCTGCGGGCCCGGGTGAATCACCGTCGGTCTGCCCAGGGCGGCACCATGCCAGGCGCGAAGGCGCGCATCCAGCGCCGGCATCGACGCCAGGACGTTGCCCGCCGTACGCCGGAGCCTCGGCGAGCGCGACGCACGGCGAAGGACGCCGAAGACGACCCGCTTCACTGCCGGCTTGAACGCCTGCACCCCGTGCCGCGCCAGGCTGACCGGCGCCTTGGCGACGGCGCGCAGCACGCGCGACAACACCCGCAGGGGCGCCGTGACGATCCACGAGGTGCTGTTATGGATGATCGTGAGATCGCCATGCAGCTTGGCCACCTGGGACAGCGCGAGGTCGCGCTCGTCGGAGACCTGTGCGATGGCCGCCGCCACTGCCTCGGCCGCGGCGGCCTTGGTCTGCATCAACTCTTCCTGCAGGCGACCCGCATGGCTCATGGCCCATGCCTGGTCTGCCAGCAGCGCCTTCTGCCGCTCGCTGGCGTCCAGCCGCTGCTGCAGCATGCGCAGCTCGAACTCCGTATTGGCCTGTTGGGTGCTCGACAACACGTCCTTGGTCTGCGCCAGCTCGGCGGATATCCGCGCCAGGTCTTCTCCCCTGCGTGCCGCTTCGCCGTGGGCGACGGCGGCATCGAGGTTCAACTTGGCGGCGAAGGTGGATGTGGCGGTGCCGGCCAGTTGGAAGCGGTCGAATACGTTCGGCCCGACGTGGAAGGCATCGGCCAGCTCCGGGTGGGCGTCACTGACGTAGAAGCGGTTGAGGCCGTCGAAATACACGAACAGGTAGCCCTTCTCGACCACCAGCGCGTCCCACTCCTCGTAGTTCTGTTCCTGGCTCATGGGGCGCGTGCTTTCGATCACCAGCACCCACGGGCGCAAGGGGCCATGCCAGCCCTCCAGGACCTGCTTTTCGGCACCTTCGACGTCGATCTTCAACCAGTGGACATCGCCTTCGACGATCGCCAGGACCTGATCGAGCGTGACCACCGGCACCACGACGCGGGTGACGTCCCGGCCGTCGCGCTCGTAGCCCTCGGCAAGGTCTTCGCGCGAGGTGCTCAAGCCGGTGCCGGACATCGCAAACAGGGCACCGATCCCTTCTTCGGCACCGACCATCACCTGCATCACCACGTCACCCGGCCGCTCCTTGCGAAGCTGGTCCGCATAGAACGGCATGGGCTCCACGTGCACGCCCTTCCAGCCCTGCTCATGGAAGGCGCGGCTGACCGAGTCCTCGTAGGCGCTCTGCGCACCGACGTCCACGTAGTTGCCTGCCGGCACGTGACCCAGTGCGCGCCAGAGGATCACATCCTCGAAATTCTGCGCATAGGAAATGATGCCGTCCTTCATGCGATGCCCCCCTTCGCAGGCACATGCTGGGCGGTACCCCGTTCGATGACGAAATCGCCATCAAGCCAGGTCGTACCAATGAACACGTCCCGATCCACATTCACCACGTCGAAAACCAGCAGGTTGTCGACCCATTCGTAATTGTTCTCAAGATGGTTGTCCCCGCTCACCAGCGCCGGCGAGACCGAATAGGAACCCGGGCCGAGCGTGCAGGTGAACGGAAGCGAAAACACCACCGTCTCGCCGGCAACCAGCCCATGCTCCACCTGTTTGGTATGCCAGGTATTGGTGCCCCAGACCACGTGCCCATACTTGTCGCGGACCATGTAGCCCAGCACCAGCCGGTCCACCGGCGCGTGCACGCCGGCAACCAGGCGAAGCTCCACCTTCTGCCCCACCGTGGCGACCTGGATCGGGTTGCCCTGCGCATCCAGCAGTGCCAGTGAATTGCAGGTCACTTCGCGCGTACCACTGCGCGTCAGCATCCAGCCATCCGCTTCGCGATGCTGCTCGATGTTGAGCGAGGCATTTTCCTTCTTCGCCACCAGCGCGTTGTAGTAGTCCACCACTTCGTCGGGCGACCCATCCTTGAGCACGCGGCCGGCGTCGAGCAGGATCACGCGATCGCACAGCGTCTTCACTTCGGACATGCCGTGGGAGACGAACAGGATCGACGTGCCCTGCTCGCGGAAGGCCCGGATGCGGTCGAAGCTCTTGTGCTGGAAATAGGAGTCGCCCACCGACAACGCTTCGTCGACGATGAGGATGTCCGGCTTGAAGGCGGTGGCCACGCTGAAGGCCACGCGCATCTGCATGCCGCTGGAGTAGGTGCGGACGGGCTGGTCGAAGTAGTCGCCGATCTCGGCAAACGCTTCGATCGCCGGCATCGCCTCCAGCACCTGGCTCATCTCGTAGCCCATCAGGCCAGCGGCATGGGTGGCGTTCTGGCGACCGGTCAGCTCGGGGTTGAAGCCCATGCCCAGTTCAAGAATAGCGGCAATGCGCCCGCGCCGGCCCACCTGGCCGACGGTGGGCCGCACGGTGCCGGTCACGATCTTGAGCAGGGTGCTCTTTCCTGCGCCGTTCTGACCGATGAGGCCAATGGCCTCGCCCGGCCCGACGTGCAGGTCGATGTCCTGGAGCACCCAGTGCTCATCGGTGGGACGGGCGGGAATGCCAAACCAGGAGGCCACCCGCTTCCATTCGCTGCCCCAGGTCCGGTAGGACTTGCCAACGCCGGAAAGTGTCAGTTCGCCGCTCATAGTGCATCCACCATTTCAGGCGAGGCCCGCCGGAACACGATCATCGCCACCAACGCAGCGGCCAGGGTAAAGACGGTCAGCACCGCCAGCTCGCGCAGCATTGGCGGCTTGCCGAACACAAGCACGTTCTGATAGCTGGCCACCAGCGGGTACAACGGATTGAGCTTGAAGAACTGCTGCACACGCTCCGGCAGGATGTTGATGCTGTAGACCACCGGGGTGAGCCAGAACAGCGCCTGCAGGACCACCGGCACCACCTGCCCGATGTCGCGCATGAACACATTGAGCGAGCCAAGCAGGATGCCCACCGACATGGACAGCAGCAGCGTCAGCAGCATCAGCGGCGGCAGCCACAGGGCCTGCGCGTCCGGCAGATGGCCCAACGCGGCGAACACCCCGAAGATGGCCACCATCAGCAGCACGTTGGTGACCAGCATCTGGCCCGCCGCGATCAACGGCAGGCACAGCCGCGGGAACGCCATCTTCTTCATCAGGTTGCCATTATCGATGAATAGATTGGTGCACTTCTGCAGCGTTTCAGAGAACAGCGTCCAGCACAGCTGCCCGGCCATCAGGAAGATCGCGTACGCATACTTGTTGTCGATGCCGGGCAGCTTGGCAGCCAGCACTTCGGACAGGATCAGCGCAAAAATAAGCACCTGGGCCAGTGGATGGATGATCATCCACAACCCGCCCAGTTTGCTTCGGATGAAGCGCGACCGCAGGTCGTTCTTGATCGATGAGAGGATGAAGTGGCGGTAAGCCCACACCGCACGTAGAAGTTCTTTCATGACACCCTTTGTTGGGAATGCCGGTCGCCCGGCAAGGAAGTGCGTTCAAGCAGGTGGGTGATGGCGCTGCGCAGGCCCGATGCGCACGCAGCCGATGACAAGGTCTGATGGATATCCGTACGTGCCTGCGCGCCCAGCGCCCCGGCCAGGGCCGGCTCACCGCGCACGCGGCGCATGGCAAGGGCGGCCTGGTCGATATCGGCGTCGGCCCAGCGCGCACGGGGATCACCCGGGTAGTCGCCAGGCTGCACCGGCACCAGCTGCGCATCAACCAGCAGGCTGTTATGCGCCGTCATGAAGTCCAGGTTGCCCGACCACGCCGTGGCGATCACCGGCTTGCCGATGGCCATGCATTCGGCCATCCCCAGCCCCAGTCCTTCGCTGCGATGCAGGGACACAAAGGCGTCGCAGCACCGCTGCAGCGCGGCCACATGCGCAGGGGCGATCAGGTCGTCACGCACCTGCACGCGGTCGTCGGCGCCGGCAAGGGACAGCAGCGTCTGCAGGTGCTCCGGATGGCGGTGCCCGTGGCTGGTCTTGAGCAGCAGGCGCACCGAACGATCGGCGGGCGGAAACGCCGCGCGGAAGGCCGCAATCACCGCACCGGGATTCTTGCGCTGCATCCACGAATTGAAGTCGAAACTGTACAGGAACAGGAAAGGCGCCTCTTCCAGTCCAAAATCGCTGCGTTGCAGGCCGCTATCCACCGCTGCGTGCATCGGTACCGGTACGTGGAACAACGGCGTACTGCACGCGCGGGCAAAGGCATCCTGGATGAACTGCGTCGCCACGACGATGCCATCCACACGCGCGATATCCGGCTGCCATGCCTCGGGAATCGCCTCCAGCTCCCAGAACCAGCTGGCCAGCAGTGGCTTGCCCTGCAGGCGCGCGGGACCGATGCGGTCGAGCACCTCGGAAAAATCATCCGGATTGGTACAGACCAGGTTGACGGCGTGCGGGGCAGACGCGTCGTGGTAGCGGGCCAGGTGTGGATCGGCGCCGTTGCCCGGGGCACCGATGTCCACCAGTGCGACGGGCACGCCGTTGCCTGCCAGGGCGCGCGCATACGCACGCGCCACTTCGGCCAGACCGAACTCGCCCGAAAAATGGCCGAACACGTTCAACCCGGGCGCACCGGGTTCCGATGGACGAACCGTCGGCGCGGCCGGCCGCTGGATGGGCTGCGACCAGGCCGGCGTGCGGACGAAGCGCAATTGCTCCACCACGCTGCCGGCCATCGCCGAGGACACCTTTTCGCGCCACGCCCGCGGCAGCGGGCGATACAAGGCCCGCACCAGACCCTGGCTGCGCAGCCATGCCGACAGCCGCAACCAGCGACTGCCTGTCGGCACAGGTGCCGCCATCACGGCGATCCGGAGGCAGGCCAGGGGCGCGGCGTGCTCACGAAAGCGCACCTTCCAGATCCACCTGCAGATCCCCCAGCTCTTCCACGCCCACGCTCAGCCGTACCAGCGCATCGCTGATGCCCAGCTGGGCGCGGCGTTCCACCGGGATCGAGGCATGGGTCATCACCGCCGGGTGGTTGACCAGGCTTTCCACGCCGCCGAGCGACTCGGCCAGGGTGAACAGCTCGGTCTTCTCGCAGAAGCGCTTGGCCGCCTCGAAACCGCCCTTGAGGACGATCGAGACAATGCCGCCGTAGCCGTTCATCTGGCGCGTGGCCAGTTCATGCTGCGGGTGCGAGGCCAGGCCGGGGTAGATCACCTTTTCCACCGCCGGGTGGGTTTCCAGCCACTGGGCCAGGGCCAGCGCGTTGGCGCAATGGGCCTTCATGCGCAGCGGCAACGTCTTCAGGCCGCGCAGGGCCAGGAAGCTGTCGAACGGCCCCTGCACGCCCCCGATGGAGTTCTGCAGGAAGGCCATCTGTTCGGCCAGCTCGGCGTTGTCGCCCACCACCACCATGCCGCCGACCATGTCCGAGTGCCCGTTGAGGTACTTGGTGGCCGAGTGCAGAACCAGGTCCGCGCCCAGTTCCAGCGGGCGCTGCAGCATCGGCGAGGCGAAGGTGTTGTCCACCACCACGACCAGGCCATGGCGCTTGGCGATGGCACTCACCGCGGCGATGTCCACGATCTTCAGCATCGGGTTGGTCGGGGTTTCGATCCACACCATCCTGGTCTGCGGGGTGATCGAGGCTTCGAACGCGGCCAGGTCGGTCAGGTCGACGAAGCTGAACTGCAGGTTGGCGGTGCGCTTCCGCACGCGCTCGAACAGGCGGAAGGTGCCGCCGTAGATGTCATCCATCGCCACCACGTGGCTGCCGGCGTCCAGCAGCTCCATCACGGTGGAGCTGGCGGCCATGCCCGAGGCGAACGCGAAGCCGCGGCTGCCGCCTTCCAGGGAGGCCACGCAGCGCTCGTAGGCGAAGCGGGTCGGGTTGTGGGTACGCGAGTACTCGAAGCCCTGGTGTTCACCGGGGCTGGACTGGGCGTAGGTGGAGGTCGCGTAGATCGGCGGCATCACTGCGCCGGTGCTCGGATCCGGCGACTGTCCGCCGTGGATGGCCAGGGTAGCCAGGGCAAGCGCACGGTTGCCGTGCCCGGAGGAAGCGTGGTCGGACATGTTGTTTCCCAGCAAGGAGAGCCCCGGTGGGGGCTCCCGCAAAAGGAGCGGAAGTCTATCAGCGGCGGCTTAATCGGCCGTTGACGCGGATAAACGCAGATTCAGAGCAGCGGCGGCCGGGGCCAGACGTTTACTGAACGCGGCGGCGCAGGTAGTTGAGCAGGTCGATGCGGGTGATCAGGCCCAGGAAGGTGCCGCCGTCCATGACGATGGCCACCTGGCCACGGTCGAACACCGGCAGCAGCGCCTCGATCGGGGACTTCACATCCAGCCGGTCCAGCTTGCTGACCATGGCCGTGGCCACCGGGTCGCGGAAGCGGGCTTCATCGCCATACACGTGCAGCAGGACGTCGCTTTCGTCGACGATGCCGACCAGCTGGTCGCCGTCCATCACCGGCAGCTGCGACACGTCGTACAGCTTCATGCGCTGGTAGGCGGTGGTGAGCAGGTCGTTCGGGCCGATCACGACGGTGTCGCGCTGGCCATACGGGCGCAGGATCAGGTCGCGCAGGTCGCCGCTCTGCGGGCGCTCCAGGAAGCCGTTGTCCAGCATCCAGTAGTCGTTGTACATCTTGGACAGGTATTTGTTGCCGGTGTCGCAGACCAGCACCAGCACCTTCTTCGGGGTGGTCTGCTCCTTGCAGTACTTCAGCGCCGCCGCCAGCAGGGTGCCGGTGGAGGAACCGCCGAGGATGCCTTCCTTGCCCAGCAGCTCGCGCGCGGTGTGGAAGCTTTCCGCATCGGTGATGGCATAGGCCTTGGTGACGCGGCTGAAATCGGCAATGGAGGGCAGGAAGTCTTCGCCGATGCCTTCCACCAGCCAGCTGCCCGACTTGTCGTTGAGCACGCCGTCGTTGATGTACTCGGCCAGGATCGAGCCGACCGGGTCGGCCAGGACCAGCTCGGTCTTCGGCGAGGCGCTGGCGAAGGCGCGGGACAGGCCGGTCATGGTGCCCGAGCTGCCGCAGCCGAACACGATCGCGTCCAGGTCGCCGTCCATCTGTTCCAGGATCTCCGGGCCGGTGCCGAACTCATGGGCGGCCGGGTTGTCCGGGTTGCCGAACTGGTTGATGAAGTACGCGCCGGGGGTTTCCTCGGCCACGCGCTTGGCCATGTCCTGGTAGTACTCCGGGTGGCCCTTGGCCACGTCCGAACGGGTCAGGCGCACTTCGGCGCCCATCGCCTTCAGGTTGAAGATCTTCTCGCGGCTCATCTTGTCGGGCACGACCAGGATCAGCTTGTAGCCCTTCTGCTGGGCTACCAGGGCCAGGCCCAGGCCGGTGTTGCCGGCGGTGCCCTCGACCAGGGTCGCGCCCGGGGTGAGCTCGCCGCGCTTTTCAGCGGCCTCGATCATCGACAGGCCGATGCGGTCCTTGATCGATCCTCCGGGATTGGCGCTCTCCAGCTTCAGGTAGAGCTCGCAGACACCGGTGTCCAGGCGCTGGGCCTTGACGATCGGGGTGTGCCCAATGAGGTCGAGTACGGAGGAGTGGATTGCCATCGGATCACATCGTTCGCGCCGCAATGCGGCCGGACCGGTGATTATCCGACGGTTGACGCGGAAAGTCAGGTTGTGGCGATCAAAGGCCGATGCCGGGCTGTAGGCGGCGGGGTGATGCCGGCCGCGACAGCGGAGCGACGCGAACGGCGCCCGTCGACGAGGTGACGGACGCCGCCCGCGGCGTTGGGTCAAAACCTTACATCAATGCATGGGGGAGTCGTACATCCGTTCCAGCTTCTGCTTGGCCAGCAGCTTCTCACGCTTCATCTGGCCCAAGGTGAGATCGTCTATCGGCAGTACACCGAGTTGGGCATCCATGCACTTTTTGTTCAACTTCTGGTGCCGTTCGTAAAGTGCCTTGAATTCCGGATCACGCTTGCGGCGTGCGTCGATCTCGCTCTGGGGCTGACCTTCAAACATGATGAACCTCCTATCGCTGTACGGCAGAAACAAGAACGCCCCGGCCTGACGGCACGGGGCGTTGCTTTTGGGTGGAGCACCTGGCGATGACCGCGGCCGAACCCGCATGCGCAACCGGGACTGCCCGGACTGCAGACTGCTGTGGTTCGTGCCCTCGGTTCATCGGCCCGGCCCTCCAATCGTCCGGGTCGCGGAAGGCGCCCCGGACAACTGACCCTACGCCTGCCCGAAGGGGTCTTCAAGCGTTTCATCTGAAATTTTCGATGCGCTCCAGCCGGGGTTCAGGCTGAACGCGCACTTCAACGAAAATTAAACAAAAACAGCGGGTTGCGTCATGACCAACGGTCATGACCGACCGTTGCCGGCGACCTGCGGTGACCCGCAGACCCGGCTCAGGGGGCGATGATGACCTCGGCCGAACGCGCCTTGGTGGCCGCGGCCTTCTTGCCCGCCACCTGCAGGCGGCTGGCGCTGACGCCGGCGGCCACCAGGGCGTCACGCAGGGCCTGGGCGCGCTGGTCGCCCACCCCGGCCGCAGCGTCATAGGCCTCGATCCGGACCCGGCCCTTCTTGCCGATGTTCAGGTACTCGGCCAGTGCCTTGGCCTGCCCCTTGGCGCCGCCGGACAGACTGCCCTTGCCGGCCGCGAAGGCATCGCCATTGAAGGTGAACACTTCGCCGCGGCTGTCGAACTTCGACCCCGGCAGCGTGTTGCCCGAGACCAGTTCGGCTTCCTCACGGGCCAGCTTGGCCGCGCTCTGCTGGGCCGCGCTCAGGCGGGCGGTCTGCTTGCCGGCCACGCTGGTCAGCGCCGTTTCGGCGTCCTGGCGGGCCAGGGCCTCCTGCTCGGCCGACTGACGCAGGCGCTCGGTTTCCTCGGCCTGGATCTGCGCCTGCACGCGCAGGCGTTCGGTTTCCTGCCGGGCGCGCTGGGCGTCGCGGCGGCTGGCTTCGATCAGCAGTTCGCTGCGGGTACGTTCCAGCTGGTCCACCTCGCGCTGGGCCAGTGCGGCGCGCACGCTGGTTTCGGCGATCTCGACCCGGCGTTCGGCCAGGTAACGGGCCTGGTCCAGGTCGCGGCGCTTGGCCTTGGCCAGGTCGGCCACGGCCTGCTGGGCCTGCAGGCGTTCGAAGGCGGCCAGCTGCGAGGCGTCGGGATTGGCCTGCATGGCCATCAGGCGCTGGGTCAGCTGGGCCACGGCCGGGTCTTCGGCGGCCTGGGCCAGCAGCGGCAGGGCCAGGCCGGCGGCCAGCACCAGGGTGGACGCGCGCAGCGTGCGGGACTTCTTCGGCGCGACGGTCATCAACGGTTCTCCCCGGTGGCGAGCTGGCGTTGCAGCTGGGTCACTTCATTGCGACGCAGCTGCAGCTGGGCGGTGGCGGTGGCTTCTTCGCTGCGGGCGCGGGCCAGGTCGGCATCCACGGTGGCGCGCACGGCCAGGGCCGGGGCGTTCTTGCGCTCGCGGCGGTCGCCGGCGGCGCGCTGGGCCTGTTCCAGGCCTTGGCGGGCCACGGCGATCAGATCCGGGGCGTACTGGTCGGCATCGGCCTGGGTGGCCTTGTCCACCGCCTGCCGGGCCTGCATCAGTTCCAGGGCGCCGTCCTGGGCCTGGGCGGCGCCTGCCAGCGCGAATGTGCACGCCATCACGCAAACAATCATGACCACCGACGGGATACGTCGTATTTGTGCGAAGCTATTCATTGGGGGTGCCGTCGCCAGAAGTAGGAGCGCGGCCATTGTCGGAAGCCTGCGGCGTGCTTGCAATGGCACGCGGCCGATTGTTGGGGAAACATTTCGCATGGATATCGGCTATTTCCTGAAGCTGATGACCGAAAAGAACGCGTCGGACATGTTCTTGACCACCGGCGCCCCGGTCTACATCAAGATCGAGGGCAAGCTGTACCCGTTGGGGAACACCGGCTTGCCCCCGGGCATGGTCAAGAAAATCGCCTACTCGCTGATGGACGAAGGCCAGGTGCCCGAGTTCGAGCGCGAGCTGGAGCTGAACATGGCCATCGCCCTGGCCGAGGCCGGGCGTTTCCGCGTCAACGTGTTCAAGCAGCGCGGCGAGGTCGGCATGGTGATCCGTGCGATCCGCAGCAAGATTCCCAGCATCGAAGAGCTCAACCTGCCGCAGGTGCTCAAGGACGTCATCATGACCCCGCGCGGGCTGGTGCTGGTGGTGGGCTCGACCGGTTCGGGCAAGTCCACCTCGCTGGCGTCGATGATCGACCACCGCAACAGCACCACCACCGGTCACATCCTCACCATCGAGGACCCGATCGAGTACCTGCACAAGCACAAGATGTCCATCGTCAACCAGCGCGAGGTGGGGCTGGATACGCACGCCTTCCACAACGCACTGAAGAACGCGATGCGTGAAGCGCCGGACGTGATCCTGATCGGCGAGATCCTGGATGCCGAAACGATGGAGGCGGCCATCGCCTTCGCCGAGACCGGGCACCTGTGCCTGGCCACGCTGCACTCCAACAACGCCGACCAGACCATCGAGCGCATCCTCAACTTCTTCCCGGAAAGCGCGCACCGCAACGTGCTGATGAACCTGTCGCTGAACCTGCGCGCGGTGGTGTCCCAGCGCCTGGTGAAGGGCAAGGACGGGCGCCGCCTGCCGGCCACCGAGGTGTTGATCAACACCCCGATGATCCGCGACCTGCTGCGCCGCGGCCAAGTGCACGAGATCAAGGCCGCAATGGAAGCATCGCTGGAAGAGGGCATGGAGAGCTTCGACCAGTGCCTGTTCCGGATGGCCAAGAACGGCATCATCGAGCAGGAGGAAGCGCTGCGCGCGGCCGACTCGCGCGATGGCCTGGCGCTGAAGTTCCGCCTGTCCGAAGGCGGCAGCGGCGAGCACGATCCGTACGCGGATTTCTCGGCCAACAGCGCCCCGGCAGCGATCACCCACGGGTTCTGATGCGCGGGTGATACGGCGCATCGACCAACGGTCGATGCCTACCGGTTCACCCCGCGTCGATCTGGTTTTCCGGGCGGGCCGTGTCGAAGGCCGGCAGCGCCAGGCAGGCCACGTCGATCCGGACCAGGGTCGGGTACGCGGCCAGGTCCAGGTTGAAGCGGCGCGCGTTGTAGAGCTGCGGCACCAGGCAGCAGTCGGCCAGGGTCGGGCTGTCGCCGTGGCAGAACCGGCCGGTGTCCACCGATTCGACCAGCAGCCGCTCCATCGCCTCGAACCCCACCCGCATCCAGTGCCGGGTCCAGTCGTCGCGCTCGGGCTGCGGCACGCTCCAGGTATCGCTGAAGAACTGCATCACCCGCAGGTTGTTGAGCGGGTGGATGTCGCAGGCCACCAGCTGCGCCAGCGCGCGCACCCGCGCCCGCCCGGGCGCATCGTCAGGCAGCAGCGCCGGCAGCGGGAACACCTCGTCCAGGTATTCCAGGATCGCCATCGACTGGTGCAGCACCTGCCCGTCATGGCGCAGCGTGGGCACCAGCTCCTGCGGGTTCAGCGCCGCATAGGCCTCGCTGTGCTGCTGGCCGCCATCGCGGACCAGGTGCACGGGCGTGATCCGGTGCGCCAGCTGCTTGAGGTTCAGCCCGATCCGCACGCGGTAGGCCGCGCTGGACCGCCAGTAGCTGAACAGCTCGATCGCACTCTCGTCGGTGGCGGCGGTGGCGTTCAGGGCTTGGCGGCCTGTTCGATGCGCTGTTCGATGGCACCGAAGATGCTGTCACCGGCCGCGTCCAGCATCTCGATGCGGACCACGTCGCCGAAGGACATGAACGGCGTGCTCGGCTTGCCATCGCGCAGGGTTTCCACCGTGCGCAGCTCGGCAAAGCAGGAGGCGCCCTTGCTGGTGTCCTCGTTGGCGATGGTGCCCGAGCCGACGATCGCACCGGCGCCCAGCGGGCGGGTCTTGGCGGCGTGCGCGACCAGCTGGGCAAAGTTGAACTGCATGTCCACGCCCGCTTCCGGGGCGCCGAACCAGGCGCCATTGATGTGGGTCAGCAGCGGCAGGTGCACCTTGCTGTCCTGCCAGGCGTCGCCCAGCTCGTCGGGGGTGACGAACACCGGCGACAGCGCCGAGCGCGGCTTGGACTGCAGGAAGCCGAAGCCCTTGGCCAGCTCGCCCGGGATCAGGTTGCGCAGCGACACATCGTTGACCAGGCCCACCAGCTGGATATGGCCGGCGGCCTGTTCGGCGGTGACGGCCATCGGCACGTCGTCGGTGATCACCACGATCTCCGCTTCCAGGTCGATGCCGTATTCCTCGCTGACCACCTTCACCGCATCACGCGGGCCATGGAAGCCGGCGCTGGTGGCCTGGTACATCAGCGGGTCGGTATAGAAGCTCTCCGGCACCTCGGCACCGCGGGCGCGGCGGACGCGCTCGACGTGCGGCAGGTAGGCGCTGCCGTCCACGAACTCGTAGGACCGCGGCAGCGGCGCGGCCAGCGCCTGCAGGTCAATGTCGAAGACGCCGTCGGCGCTGCCGTCGTTGAGCGACTCGTACAAGGCGTTCAGGCGCGGCGCCAGGTGGCTCCAGTCTTCCAGCGCCTGCTGCAGGGTGGCGGCGATGCCGGTGGCGCGCGCGCCGTGGCGCAGGTCGCGCGAGACCACGATCAGGGTGCCGTCACGGCCGCCTTCCTTCAAAGAACCAAGCTTCATGGGTGGGTATCCGGGATCGCGAAAAATAGGTTTCGAGTGTAACCAAAATTGTCGCACCACCAAGCTGCAACGCGACATCCCACCCTACCGCACGTCACGCGCCCACCCAACCAACATCCTCCGCCCACCCGCCTCTCCCCGCGAATCTCTCTATCCCTATCCCTATACCTATCCCTATCCCTATCCCTATCCCTATCCCCATCCCCATCCCTTTACCTATGCCTTTGCGTCTGCTTCTGCCTCGGCCCCAAACGCAACGCCCACGCCATGTCAGGAGGAGGCGGGGTGGGTCCGGTTGCAGGGGCGTGAGCGCCATGGATGGCGCGACCGAGCTTACAGGGACGTACTTGCAGCGTCCCCTGCAACCGGACCCACCCCGCCTCCCCCCGCACACCCGCGCCGTTGCCGTTGCTGTGGCTGTGGCCGTTGCTGTGGCCGTTGCAGCCCCGGGCGCAGGCCGCCCCCCCTCCCAACCTGAACAGGCCAATTTGGTATGGATCTCAAACATCCGCTAGACTATGCGGGTCTGCAGCGGCCGTCCGTTTCCCTTCGGGATCGCCGGCGATATGGATCATCGATCCGTCGCCCGCCCCCACTCCGACGCCATTCGTCATGCATTCCAGTCTGCGCACCGCGCCGGCTGCACCCAATTCTCGCAGCGCGGTTTACGGGAACGCTCCGAGTCAGCCGATCACCTTGATCTGCCTCGCGTCCGGCCATTCGGCCTGGCGTTACTTTGTCTTTGGAGCTTCCACCCGATGTCTTTTGAATCCTTGGGCCTTGCCCCGTTCCTGCTGCGCGCGTTGGCCGAGCAGGGCTACGAAACCCCCACTCCGATCCAGGAGCAGGCCATCCCGCTCGCCCTGGAAGGCCGCGACCTGCTGGCCGGCGCACAGACCGGTACCGGCAAAACCGCCGCGTTCGGCCTGCCGCTGCTGCAGCACCTGGGCACCAACCCGCAGGCCGTCGATGGCCCGCGCCGTCCCCGTGCACTGGTGCTGACCCCGACCCGCGAGCTGGCCACCCAGGTGCATGACAGCCTGCGCGGCTACAGCAAGTACCTGCGCATTCCGAGCGCCTGCATCTACGGCGGCGTCGGCATGGGCAACCAGTTCGACGTGCTGCGCCGTGGCGTGGACCTGCTGGTCGCCTGCCCGGGCCGCCTGATCGATCACATCGAGCGTCGCAGCGTCGACCTCTCCGGCATCGAAATCCTGGTGCTGGACGAAGCCGACCGCATGCTCGACATGGGCTTCCTGCCGTCGATCAAGAAGATCCTCGCCAAGCTGCCGCGCCAGAACCGCCAGACCCTGCTGTTCTCGGCGACCTTCGAAGAAAGCATCAAGCAGCTGGCCCTGGAGTTCATGCGCAACCCGGAGCAGATCCAGGTCACGCCGAAGAACACCGTTGCCGAGAACATCAGCCACCGCGTGCACCCGGTCGATGGCCCGCGCAAGCGCGAGCTGCTGCTGCACCTGCTGGCCCAGGACAGCCGTGAGCAGACCCTGGTGTTCGGCCGTACCAAGCACGGCTGCGACAAGCTGGCCATGTTCCTGGACAAGTCGGGCATCAAGACCGCGGCGATCCACGGCAACAAGAGCCAGGGCCAGCGCCTGCGTGCGCTGGGCGACTTCAAGGCCGGTCGCGTGACCGTGCTGGTGGCCACCGACATCGCCGCGCGCGGTATCGACATCAACGAGCTGCCGAAGGTCATCAACTATGACCTGCCGATGGTGGCCGAGGATTACGTGCATCGCATCGGCCGTACCGGCCGTAACGGCTCGACCGGCCAGGCGATCTCGCTGGTGGCCCAGGACGAAGCCAAGCTGCTGCGCCAGATCGTGCGCCTGCTCGACAAGGACATGGACATCCGCGACGTGCCGGGCTTCGAGCCGCAGACCCCGATCCGCTGGGGCAACAGCGCGCCGGGCAAGGCCGAACTGCCGGGTGGCGATCGCTCGCCGCGCAAGCACGCGCGTCGTCCGCATGCCGAGGCCCCGCGCCACGCCCATGCCGGTCCGAAGAAGACCGGTGGCGGCCAGCGTGATGGTGCCGGTCGCGGCGCCCCGCGTGGCGGCCAGCCGCAGGGCCAGCGCCGTGGCGGTGGCAATGGCGGCGGTGGTGGCCGCGGCCAGGGCGGCGGTGGCGCTCGCGCCAGCTGATCCGTTCGCGGACCGGTGAAACAGAAAAAGGCGACGCATCTGCGTCGCCTTTTTCGTTCAGGCGTGGGTAGCGGCGATCACGGCGGAACGTCGCCGGCACGCTCGGCGATCGGTCGCACGTCGCGCACCAGCGTGAGCAATGTCTTGCCCGGCTCCTCGATCATCACCTCGTGCGCGGACTGCTCGAACCAGACCAGTTCCTTGCGCGGTGCCTGCAGAGCCTGGAACCACGTCGCGCCCAGCGCCGAGGACACATTGTGGTCATGCCGGCCCAGCAACAGGAACACCGGCGTGCGCAGCTGGCGCACCGCCCCCATGTCGACGGTCAGCACGTCCGACAGCAGGTACTGCGTCGAAAAATCGTTGGCTTTCCACACACCGGCGACGTCCGCATCGGTGTATTCGGGTGACAGTGTGATCGCAGCGGCCTCGGCATCACCGCCCTTGCGGTTGTGGACCATGCCACCGTAGTAGTTGAGCCACTTGCGCTGCTTGAACAGATCCGCAAGCGCCACCGGCGCGTGGCCCGATGCATACGGCGCCAATGCCAACAGCTCGGCCTCGGCCTCAGCATTGCCGTCCCGACGCGCCCGTTCCAGCGTCCAGGCCCAGCCACGCCGCTCGCTTTCCGGCCCATTGGTGATCTGCCCGATGCCAATGTAGGCGTGCAGCCACTCGGGCCGCCGCTGCGCCAGTTCCAGGCCCAGATAGCTGCCCCAGGAATGCCCGAGAACGAAGATCCTGTCCTTGCCGAATTCGGTGCGCAGCCAGGCCACCATCTCCTCGGCGTCGGCCACCATGCGCTGGCGGGTCATGGTCGGCGCGATGACCTTGGGGTCGTTGGCACCGTAGGTCTTGCCTGCCCCGCGCTGGTCCCACTGCACCACCGTGAAGTACTCCTCCCACCCACGCTGGAAGTACCAGCTGGTGGGCATGGCGACCCAGCCCGGTCCGCCGTGCAGCATCAGCAGGACCGGGTTGCGCCGGTCGTTGCCGCGGATGGAGACCCATTGGTCGATGCCGCCGATGCGGACTTTCTCAAGCCGCTCCACGCCGTTGTCGGCCACCACGCGGCGCATGTCGGCCACGATCCGGACCGCGTCGCCACGACCGAAGGTGCTGGACGCAGGGCTGGCTGACGCCGGCACGGATACGACGGCCACGGCGGCCACGACGACAACCAGAAGACAGGAAACCAAGGCATTCATCAACGCGCTCGAACGAAGGTGCATTGGGTGCCGAGTGTGCCATGCACCCTGAGCACCCACCACTCTGCCCCGGAGGATGACGTAGAACCGACCGTTGGTCGGCTGCTCTCCGTTCGGGCATTGCGATGGCCGGCTCGAGCGGATGGGTGCAGCGTAGAGCCGACCGTTGGTCGGCTGCTCTCCGTTCGGGCATGGAGATAGCCGACCAACGGTCGGCTCTACCTCGGGGGCATTGCGATAGCCGACTCGAGCGGATGGGTGCAGCGTAGAGCCGACCGTTGGTCGGCTGTTTTCCGTTCGGGCATGGCGATAGCCGACCAACGGTCGGCTCTACCTCGGGGGCATTGCGATAGCCGACTCGAGCGGATGGATGCGGCGTAGAGCCGACCGTTGGTCGGCTGCTCTCCGCTCGGGCATGGCGATAGCCGACCAACGGTCGGCTCTACCCGGGAAGCATTGCGATAGCCGGCTCGAGCGGATGGGTGCAGCGTAGAGCCGACCGTTGGTCGGCTGCTCTCCGCTCGGGCATGGAGATAGCCGACCAACGGTCGGCTCTACCCGGGAAGCATTGTCGTAGCCGACCAACGGTCGGCTCTACCGTCAGCCGCGTTGTTTGGTCGGGTTGAGCTGGTTGCCGAAGAAGATGGCGTTCAACAGCAGGCGCTCGGTGCCGTGCCAGTACTTGCGGTGGGCCGGGTCGTCGGCGAACAGGACCACGTTGCCCTGCCCCTGCGGCGATACCAGCAGCCAGGCCGCACCTGCGACGCGGTTGCGGTTGGTCTCGGACAGGTAGCCGTTGACGCGCGGTGTTTCATCCACGCGCACGACCGTGGAGAACGGATTGCGGCTGGGCTTGAAGCGGATGCCGTTTTCCTTGTTGATCGCCAGCTGCGTGCGCGGCAGGCCGAAGCCCAGCGGATGGCTGGTATCCACCTGCGCACTGAGGATGTTGCCGCTCACCCGCTCGATGGCGGCAATGTCGCGCTGGTCGCCGAAGGCACGCCGCGCTGCGTCGGGTTCCTTCTCGTCTTCGCCCAGCACTTCATCGGCCAGCTTCTGTTCGATCGCCCAGCGCGCGGCGGTGCCGTAGGTCACCAGCGACCCGCCCGCGTTGATCCAGCGCTTGAGTGCGGCCACCGCTGCCGCGTCCACGCCGGTGTAGGTGCCACCGGCCAGCACGATCGTGGTGTAGCGATCCAGTTCCACCTTGCCGAGCTGGGCCGGATCAAGCTTGCTGGCCGGCAGCTGCACCTGCTGGTCGAGCACGAACCAGGCCGAGCCGATCTCGGTGGCACTGACGCCCTCGCCCATCACCAGCGCCACGGCCGGTTTGCGCAGCGCCTTGACGCTGTCGCTGCCCAGGTCGATGCCGCTGCGGCTCTGGCCACTGGCCAGCGCCTGCACACGCACACCGGCAGCACGTGCGGCCTCGTCGACCGCCGCCAGCAGCGCCGCGCCGGCCAGCGGTTGCCCGGCCACCGGGATCACCACGCTGCCGCGTGCGAACGCCTGCTCGCCATCGGCGGTGGCGGCGGTGAATGGCTGGAACGCGGCGCGGGTCAGCAGGCCCCGTGCCTGCAGTGCGTACAGCGCGCGGCTGGCGTTGTAGTCGCGCCAGTCCAGCACATAAGCGTAACCGGCCTGCCCGCCCACCACGCCGCCCTGGGCCGGCGCTACCGCTGCCACGCGCTGGCCACCGCCGATACGGCTGCGGCTGCCGGCAAACGCCACGCCGTAGGCCGGTGCGATCGCATAGGAGGTGCTGCCGTAGAACACGTCACCCTTGATCGGCGGCGTGTCGGCGAAGATCGAATGGACCAGCCGGAACTGCGGCTGCGCGGTGGGCACCACGTAGGCGCTGCCCGGCTCGAAGCGCTGCCCCTCCACGGTCACGGCGGTGCTCAAGGCCTCCACCGTGATCTGGTGCTGCAACAGCAGGTCCAACAGCTTGGCGGTCAGGCCCGGATCGTGCGCGTCGCCGAACACGAACGCCTTCACCGGCTGCTGGCCGGCCTGCTTCAGCGCCGACTGGAAGAACTCCTTCTGCAGTTTGAGCAGGCCATCGCGCTCGGTCACCGCGCCGCGGATGGTGCCCAGCCCGGTGGCCACCTGGTTGCGGATGGTGAAGGGGAAGGTCAACAGGCCGTTGACCGATTCCTGCACGCGACCGCGCGAACTGGCCTGTTCCACAGTGACGCCGACCGCGCCGTGGAAGTCCGGATAGGTGGAGCCGTACACCGGCGAGAAGTTGTCGAAGTTCTCGCCCGTGTAATACAGCGAACCCAGCGCATCCAGCGCCTGCGCGTGGTACTTGGCCAGCGTCTTGTTGAAGGCGTACGACGAGGCCGGCAACAGCGGGCTGTGCATGCTCGCCGGCGACGGTTCGAAGTAGTAGGTGCTGTCCTTGCCCATCTCGTGGAAATCGATCTGGACGTTGGGATACCAGCGGTGGAAGTAAGCGATCTTCGGCCGCGTGTCCTGCTGGGTCAGGGCCAGCCAGTCGCGGTTGAGGTCGGTGAAGTAATGATTGGTGCGGCCCTGCGGGAACGGTTCGACATGTTCCTTGTCGACCGGGTCGGCCGAGGCCGGCGAAGAGGCATAGGCGTTGTGCCAGCTGGCCGCGCGGTCGCGCCCGTCCGGATTCTGCGCCGGGTCGAACAGCACCACTGCCTGCTGCAGCCACTGCGCGGTGTCGGCGCTGCGGCTGGCCACCAGGTAGTAGGCGGTGAGCAGCGCGGCTTCGCCGCTGGAGGTTTCATTGCCGTGCACGCTGTAGCCCAGCCACACCACCACCGGGCTGCTGCCGGCCGCGCTCAGCGGCTGGGCCGGATCGGCCAGGGTGACGTGCTGGCGGCGCAGCGTTTCCAGCTGCTGCTGGTTCTGCGCCGAGGTCACCGTGGCGATCAGCAGCGGGCGGCCCTCGTAGCTGCTGCCGATCTGCTCGACCTTGATCTTGTCCGAGTGCCTGGCCAGTTCGTTGAAGTAGGCCACCAACTGGTCGTGCCGCGTGTAGCGGCTGCCGATCTCGTAGCCGAGGAACTGCTGCGGGGTGGGAATGGACGGGTCGAACTCGCCGCCCTGCGGGAAGAAATACGCGCTCTGCGCGAACGCTGGCGCGGCCAGCAACCACAACGCGCCCACCAGCCAGGTGATGGGACGTGACACGACACGATGCAAAGACACAGCAGTTCCCCATGAAGCGGGCCGGCCTCTCCGCCGGCCCCGTTGAATGCGCACGCTCCGGTGCAGCCAGGTGCCGGGCCGGCGCGCGAAGGCGACCGGCCCGCAGGTTCAGAAGCGGTAGTCGAAGCCCACCGTGAAGTAACGGCCGCGCAGGTCGTACTGGCTGAAGTCGTACGGCGCGCGGATACCCGGGAAGGACGCGTCGTACGGCGGTTCCTCGTCGGCCAGGTTCTGGATCTTGGCGTACACGGTCAGCTTCTCGATGCCGGTGTAGGCCAGGTACAGATCGAACTGGCTGTACGCATCCACGCGGTCCTGCACGGCAGTCGCCGCTGCGCTGGCTTTCTGGTCATACCCGCTGGTGTAGTACCAGGTCAGCGCGGTGCGGAAGTCGCCGTAGCTCCAGTCCAAGGTGGTGGTCGCCTTGTTCTTGGGCAGGGTCGCGCCGAGGTTGCTGCCGGCGTAGTCCACCAGCGGGCCACCGACCACCGTCGGGCGACTGTAGTTGCGCACGTGGGTGAAGGCGCTGCTGAGCGCGAAGTCACCGGCGCGCGCAGTCGGGAAGCGCTGGCGCAGTTCCACGTCGAAGCCGGAGGTCTTCAGCTCGCTCAGGTTCTGGTAGCGGTTGTAGACCGCCAGCAGCTTGCCGCGATCGTCGCGCAGCACCGCACCGGGTACATCGTCGGTGACCAGGGTCTGGGTGTTGTTGGTCCCGACCAGGTTCTCCAGCTCGATGCGGTAGTAGTCCACGCTCAGGCTGGTGTTGGACCACGGCGAGAGCACGATGCCGGCGTTGAAGCTCTTGGTGCGCTCGGGCTTGAGGTCGTTGTTGCCCACGGTGAAGAAGGTCGGGTTCTGGCGCGAGCCCGGCACGTCCGGATCACGCGGGTCGATCACGCTGCCGTAGGCGATGCTGGTGCTGTTGGAGTTCTCCGACAGCGACGGCGCGCGGAAGCCCTTGGAGGCGGCGGCACGCACCAGCAGGATGTCCCACGGCTGCCAGCGCAGGCTGAGCTTGGGCGAGAACGCATCGCCGAAGTCGCTGTAGTGGTCGGCGCGTGCGGCCGCCTGCAGCTCCAGGCGCTCGGCCAGCGGCACGTTCACTTCGGCATAGGCGGCGGTGACCTTGCGCTCGCCGTGCACTTCGGCGATGGCCGGGCGGATCTGCAGGCCGGCATCGATCTGCCACGGGTTGTTGGAGTCGAGCTTCTCGCGGCGCCATTCGGCACCGGCGGCGAAGCCGATCTCACCGGCCCAGGTGTGGCCCAGCGCGCCGGAAATCTTCGCGTCCACGCCCTGCAGCACCGACTCGGCCGGACGCAGCGTGCTGATGTTGATCGCGTTGAGCACCTCCGGCGCGGTGGCCGACGGATTGAGCAGGTTGTAGCTGCCGCTGGCCAGCGCATCGGCCAGCGCGTAACGGTTGGCGAAGCCGCCGGACACGGTCTCGCGCTCGCTGCTGCGTGCGCCGAACGCGCCCACTTCCCAGTCCCAGTTCTGCAGGCTGCCGCGCAGCCCGACCAGGCCGCGGTAGGCCTGCGAACGGTTGGTCTTGATGGTCGGGCCGAGGTTGAAGAAGGTGTACTCGATCGGCACCGCGCGGCCGTACGGGTTGTACGGGCTGCTCGCCGGCAGGTTGGACGACACCGGCTCGGCCAGGCCGGTATCGGCGTTGAGCGCGAAGCGGCCGCTTTCCAGGGTGAAGAACGGGCTGCTGCCGAACCAGGAGACACCCTTGATGTCGCTGTAGAGCACCTCGCCGAAGGCTTCGACGTTGTCGTTCACCCGGAAGGTGCCGTTGACGTAGGCCTGGTAGCGTTTGGTCGACGGGATCAGCGTGGTGTACGGCGCCTGGTTGAAACCGCAGGTGTTGCCGGCCAGGCCGTCGATCGGCGCGCTGGCCACCAGCGTGGTGCCCTGCGGGCAGTTACCGCTGGCGTCGAGCATCGGCACCGAGGTGCCGTTGACCAGATAGCGCGCGCCCTTGGCCGACCAGCCGTTCCAGCGGCCACCGGGCTTGTCGGTGTAGATGCCCGACTTGGTGAGGTCGCGCTGGTCCTGGTCCAGGCGTTCGCGGTTGTAGCCTTCCAGGCTGACCAGGATGTTGTAGCCGTCGGCGTCCAGGTCACCGATGCCGCCGATGAACTTCAGGTTCTGCTCGTCCAGTCCGCCCTGATCGGCGGTGCCCAGGCTGCCGCCCAGTTCGGCGCCCTGGAAATTCTGCCGGGTAATGATGTTGACCACGCCGGCCACGGCGTCCGACCCGTACACCGCCGAGGCGCCGTCCTTGAGCACCTCGATGCGTTCCACGGCCACGAGCGGCAGCGCGTTGAGGTTGACGAAGGTGTCCGACAGGCCGCCAGCCGGGAAGCCGTAGTTGGCCAGGCGGCGGCCGTTGAGCAGCACCAGCGTGTTCTTCTGCGACAGGCCGCGCAGGCCGATGCCGGCCGAGCCGGAGGCCCAGCCGTTGTTGGTGGTCTCGTTGTTGGCGTTGCCGGTGTTGGCCGAGATCGAGCGCAGCAGGTCGGCGACGGTGGCCTTGCCGGTCTCCTCCAGCTGCTGGCGGTCGATCACCTGGACCGGGTTGGCCGACTCGGTGTCGGTGCGCTTGATGTTGGAGCCGGTGACGCGCACGGCGGCAAGGGTCTTGCTGTCGCCGGCAGCGGTGGCATCGGTGGCGGTATCGGCAAACGCAGGCAAAGGCGTGGCCAGAGCAGCAGACAGCGCTGCTACAAGAAGGGTGTGCTTGGGCATGAACTTCAGTGGGGTGGTGGACGACAAGTTCCGCAGTAGTCCATGCCTGGCCATGAACCGGCCAATAACATCTCTTCATACGGATATAAGAGAAACTATCATCTCTTCATCCGGATGGATAGATTTGGTTTCGCCTGCATCCATGTCCCGCCCCCACGCCGGCATGGGCCGCCCGCTACAATGGCGGCATGGAAATCTTCAAAGTCTTTACCCTCGAAGCGGCCCACCGCCTGCCCAACGTGCCGCCGGGCCACAAGTGCGCGCGCCTGCACGGGCACTCGTTCCGGGTGGAACTGAAAGTGGAAGGCGAACCCGGCGAGCAGACCGGCTGGATCATGGACTTCGGCGACGTCAAGGCGGCCTTCCAGCCGATCTACGACCGCCTGGACCACCACTACCTCAACGACATCCCGGGCCTGGAGAATCCGACCAGCGAGCGCCTGGCGATCTGGATCTGGAACGAACTCAAGCCGGCCCTGCCGCAGCTGAGCGAAGTGACCGTCCACGAAACCTGCACCTCCGGCTGCCGCTACCGCGGCTGACCTGTCAGTAGCGCGGTAGAGCCGACCGTTGGTCGGCTCCCGACCCATCATCATCGCCCGCAAGCCTACGCAACCCATTGATTGGAAACCGGTTTAACTGAAACAGGACCACAACTGGCAACAAGATGTTGCAATGCAATATTTTCGGCGTATGCTGCATTGCATCAACGTTCTCGAGCCGCTCCCATGGCGTCCGCGTTCACCGATTCCTTCAGCGACTACACCCGCCAGCTGGCCGCCACGGCCACGCGTGCCAATCGGCTCGCACTGGAAAATGCCGAAAGCATGTTCGGCGTGCAGTTGAAGACGCTGGAAAAGAACATCACCGCCACCAGCGGGTTCTTCGGTGAAATCGCGCAGTCACAGGAACCCGGCACGCTGCTGCCCAAGGGCGCGCAGCTGGCCCGCGACAACCTCGCCCGTTGGACCCGTGCCCACCAGGACGTGGTCGACCTGGGGCTGAAAGCCTCCGAGGCGTTCAGCGAGCTGGTCCGGGGTCCGTCCGCGGATGCCCCTGCCAAGGCGGGCGCTGCCAAGCGCTGAGCCACACCCGCATCGAATTTGCGTGGGTCCCTCCCCCCACGCAATCCCAGACCCGACAGAACCCTCCCTCTGTCGGGTCTTTTTTTGGGCGCGGGGCATGGCCGCTAAAGCGCGCCTGAACCGGTGGCACCGCGCGCCGACATTTCATTACTGGCGTCACACTCCTGACGTGTCATTACTTGCGGGTAATCCATGCGATGGCTAGACTTGCCGTAACACACCCGCCACGCCTCTGACGCGATCTTTCGCGCCATGCTCAAATTGGCGGGTTTTTTTTTGCCGCTATCAGGGGGGCGGCGTCAGGATGACTCGATACCTCAAGCAAGCGCTAACGTTTCAGGCGCAGCTGCAACAACTGCAGTCGCGCGGATTAGGCATAGCGGACCTCGACACCGCCAATCGCTACCTGCAGCGCGTCGGCTACTACAGGCTGATGGGCTATCTATACCTGCAACGCATGCCCGGTAGTGACCAATTCTTGCGTGGCGCAACCTTCGAGGAAGCCGTCTCCCTGTATGAATTCGATCGCGGCCTGCGAGATCTCGTGATGGAGGCTGTTGGTCATATCGAGGTAGCAACCCGCACGCTGCTCACCTATCACTTCTCCCATGCCTACGGGCCTTTCGGGCACCTGGATCCCAGGAACTTTTCCTTCTCCCCAGCAGACCACCGTACGTGGGTGGATGGGATCAGCAAGGAGATCTCACGTTCCAAGGAGACGTTCATTCGTCACTATCAGGACACGTACTCCACTCCGGCGTTTCCACTGGTTCCCATCTGGATGGCGACGGAGGTGATGTCGCTGGGATCCCTCTCGCGCTTCTACAAAGCGCTACGGGCGGTGGAGCAGAAGGTGATAGCACGCGATGTTGAGATGGCCGCACCGGTGCTGCAGAACTGGTTGCATGTCACGAGCGTGGCGCGCAACGTGGTTGCACACCACGGACGCTTGTGGAACAAGGAACTTGGCGTCAGCGCGGCACGTCCACGATCTGCCGGCTGGTCTGAGCCAGAAGCACCGTTCCCTCCGGGCCGGGTCTTCTTTCTTCTCCTGCTGCTTCGCCGCCTCCTGAAGCAGACCACGGCAGATGCTGTTCTTTGGCGTGACCGGGTGGACACCCACCTTCAGAAGGGGCTGACCACTGATAGGCATATCAGCGGACTTGGCGCCACACACGCGTGGCAGACACACCGCCTCTGGAGATTGTGAGGGACCATCGCAGCAGGTCCCGTTGGCCAGTTCCGCACACGGTGCGTCAGCGCACCGCCACCGGCAGCGTAAACACGAACAACGCGCCTTCGCGGCTGTCCATCAGGCGGATCTGCCGGTGATGCAGTTGCAGGATGCGATGCACGATCAACAGCCCCAGCCCGCCGCTGTCCGGGCGCGCACTGCCCAGCGCCGGTGGCGTACTGAACAATGACGCGCGGCGCTCGGGCGCGATGCCCGGGCCGGTGTCGGCGATGGCCACCTGCACCTCGCCGTCCTGCGCGCGCAGCACCACCTCGATGCGGCCGCCCTCGGGCGTGTGCCGGATCGCGTTGTCCAGCAGGTTGGTCAGCACCCGCTCGATCAGCCCCAGGTCGGCCACGACCGCAGGCAACCCCGGCGGAATGTCGGCGGTGAGCGTCTGCCGGCGCGCCTGCGCGGCCAGCTCGAACTTCTGGAACACGTCCTGGACCAGGTCGGGCAGCGAGAACGCCTGCAGGTCCAGGCTGACCCCGCCGTGCTCCAGCCGTGCCAGTTCGAACAACGCCTGTGCCAGCGCGCCCACCTTGCGGCTTTGCGCCAATGCGATGCCCAGGTAGCGCTGGCGTTCGTCGGCGCCCAGCGTGGCGTCCTTCAAGGCCAGCGTTTCCAGGTAGCCATGCAGCGACGACAACGGCGTGCGCAGGTCATGGGAAATGTTGGCCACCAGCTCGCGCCGCTGCAGATCCTGTTCGCGCAGCTGCTGCCACTGTTCGCCCAGGCGCTGGCCCATGTGCCCGAAGCTGTGCTGCAGGATCGCCAGCTCGTCGCGCTCCCCGGCCCGCAGCGGGGTGGGTGGCAGCGGCGTGCCGGCACCGGCGGCGTCCACGTCGAAAGCCTGGATGCGCCGGGTCAGCTGGCGCAGGGGGCGGGTCACCCAGCGGAACGCGACCACGCCGGCCAGCAGCCCGACCACCGCCACGATGGCCAGCGACCACAGCGTGGTGCGCAGGGTCGCATTGGCGGCGATGTTGGCCGCCAGCGCCTCGCGCTGCTCGCCCACCAGCACCACGTAGATATAGCCGGCCTGGCGGCCCTGCACCCACAACGGTGCGGCATTGAACACCTTGCGGCCGGTCGCGCTGCGCGGGTCGTCGCCGAGGATAGGCAGGGGCTCGTCGTGCAGCAGCGCCTGCACCGGGGCCAGGTCCACGCGGTCGCGCTTGAGGTGGCCGTCGGGCGCGTCGTGGCCGAGGATGCGGCCTTCGTCGTCGAGCAGGTAGACCTCGACGCTGGGGTTGACCGCCATCAGCTTGCCGAACAGCGCGCGCACTTCGCCGCCGCGCATGCCGCGTGCGTCCATCAGTTCGCCGCTGCGTGCGATGTGCTCGGCCAGCCCGCGCGACAGCCGCTGCACGGTTTCCTGTTCGTGCATGGCGGTGCTGCGCATCTGGATCCACAGCAGCGCGCCGCAGCAGGCCAGCAGCAGCGCGCAGAACACCACCGACAGGCGCTGGGACAAGGTCAGGCGGATCATGCGGCGTCCCCGTCAGTGTCGACCAGCTTGTAGCCCCGCCCCCACACCGTCTGGATGCGCTGCGGCGTGGCCGGGTCGCGTTCGATCTTGTTGCGCAGCCGGTTGATGTGGGTGTTCACGGTGTGCTCGTAGCCGTCGTGCTGGTAGCCCCAGACCTGGTTGAGCAGGTCCATGCGCGAATACACCTGGCCCGGATGCCGGGCAAAGAAATACAGCAGGTCGAACTCGCGCGGGGTCAGTTCCAAGGGGCGGCCTTCCACCTGCGCGGTGCGTGCAACCGGGTCGATGCGCAGCCCGGCCACCTCGGTTTCACCGGCATCGATGCGGGCGTTCTGCGCCATGGCCTCCACGCGCCGCAGCAGCGCCTTCACCCGCGCCACCAGTTCCAGCATCGAGAAGGGTTTGGCCAGGTAGTCGTCGGCGCCCAGTTCCAGGCCCAGGATGCGATGCACTTCGCTGGCCCGCGCACTGGTGATGATGATCGGCGTATAGCGCGCCATCGCCCGGGCACGCTTGCAGATCTCCAGCCCGTCCACGCCCGGCAGCATCAGGTCCAGCACCAGCGCGCTCCAGGGCTGCGCTTCGAGCAGGGCCAGGCCCTCGTCGCCGGTGGCGGCGTGGGTGACCTCATAGCCTTCGTCGCGCAGGTGCATGCGCAGCAGGTTGGCGATATGGACATCGTCTTCGACGATCAGGACACGCTTGGCGCTGCTCATCGGTGCGGGCGGGCCGGTAGGGGGAACAGGCTGCATTGTCGGCCGATCGGGCTCCGGATGTGTCACGGAAAATTTAACCCTGCGTGAGGATTCGTTGACCGGCCCGGGCGCAGCATGGCCGCATCGTTTCCATCCCAGGAGATCGGCCATGCGTTACACCCGTCGCAATGTGCTCGGCATGGGCGCCATGACGGCCGCCGCCGGCCTGTTCGGCCTGACCGCATGCAGCGGCCCGGCACCGGCCGCACCGGCGGCCCCCACGCGCCGTTTCGAGGTGATGCGCACCGACGCCCAGTGGCGTGAACAGCTCAGCCCGGCCGCCTACGCCGTCCTGCGCCGCCAGAGCACCGAACGGCCCTACAGCAGCCCGCTCAACAAGGAGCACCGACGCGGCACCTTCAGCTGCGCCGGCTGCGCGCTGCCACTGTTTTCCTCGTCCACCAAGTTCGACAGCGGCACCGGCTGGCCCAGCTTCTGGGCGCCCCTGCACGGCGCCGTGGAAGAAGACCGCGACACCACGCTGGGCATGATCCGCATCGAGGCGCACTGCCGACGCTGCGGTGGCCACCTGGGCCATGTGTTCGACGACGGTCCACGCCCCACCGGCCTGCGCTACTGCATGAACGGCGTGGCGATGCGCTTCACCGCGGCCTGAGCGCCGCTCCCCCTGCATCCTGGAAGGATCTGACCATGTTCCTGATTGTCCTGGCCTATCTTGGCGGCGTACTTACCATCCTCAGCCCGTGCATCCTGCCGGTGCTGCCGTTCGTGTTCGCCCGCTCGGACCGCCCCTTCCTGCGCAGCGGCCTGCCGCTGCTGGTGGGCATGACGCTGATGTTCGCGGTGGTGGCCAGCCTGGCCGCGGTGGGCAGCCAGTGGGTGGCCCAGGCCAACCAGATCGGGCGCTGGATCGCGCTGGTGGTGATGGCGGTGTTCGCGCTGGCGCTGCTGTGGCCGTCGCTGGCCAACCGCCTGCTGTCGCCGTTCCAGCGGCTGGGCGCGCGGCTCAGTGCTTCGGCCGATGCGGCCAGTGATGCCGGGCGCGGCGGGGTGGGCACCTCGCTGCTGATCGGCATTGCCACCGGCCTGCTCTGGGCACCGTGCGCCGGGCCGATCCTGGGGCTGATCCTCACCGGCGCGGCGCTCAATGGCGCCAGCGTCGGCACCAGCGGGTTGCTGCTGGCCTATGCGCTCGGCGCCGCCACGTCGCTGGCCCTGGCGATCTGGATCGGCGGGCGCGTGTTTGCCGCGCTCAAGCAGCGCCTGGGCGTGGGCGAGTGGATCCGCCGCGCACTCGGCGTGGCCGCGCTGCTGGCGGTGGTCGCGATCGGCATGGGCTGGGACACCGGCGTGCTGACCCGCCTGTCCACGGTGAGCACGGCCAAGCTCGAGCAGGGCCTGCTGGATGTGCTGCCGGGGCAGGAACCGGCCGCGGGCGGTTCGATGATGATGATGGCCGCCAACGCGCCAGCCGGCGCGCCCTTGCCGGTGGAAGGCACCCTGCCCTCGCTGGCCGGCGCCACCGGCTGGCTCAACAGCCCGCCGCTGAGCGCCGAGGCATTGCGCGGCAAGGTGGTGCTGGTCGATTTCTGGACCTACTCGTGCATCAACTGCCTACGCGCCATGCCGTACGTGCGCGAGTGGGCCGAGCGTTACCGCGACCACGGCCTGGTGGTGATCGGCGTGCACGCCCCGGAGTTTGCTTTCGAGCGCAGCCTGGGCAACGTGCAGCGCGCGGTGAAGGACCTGAAGGTCACCTACCCGGTGGCGATCGACAACGACTTTGCGATCTGGCGCGGCTTCAACAACCGCTACTGGCCCGCGCACTACTTCATCGATGCGGAAGGCCGCATCCGTGCGCGCCACTTCGGCGAAGGCAATTACGCGCAGTCCGAGCAGATCATCCGCCAGCTGCTGCGCGACGCCGGCAACACCCTGCCCGACGAACCCGCCCAGGCCATGGCGATGGCCGGCGCCGCGCCGCGCGATGGCATCGAGCAGCAGGCCGACATGCGCAACCTGAAATCGCCGGAGACCTACCTCGGCCACGCCCGCGCGCAGAGCTTCGCCTCCCCCGGTGGGCAGCAGACGGACCGTGCCACCGAGTACACCGTGCCGGCCACCTTGCGCTTGAACCAGTGGGCGCTGGGCGGGCGCTGGACGGTGGGCGAGGAAGATGCACACCTGGACGCAGCCGGTGGCCGCATCGCCTTCCGCTTCCATGCCCGCGACCTGCACCTGGTGCTGGCCCCGGCCGTGGATGGCACCCCTGTGCGCTACCGCGTGCGCATCGACGGCCAGCCGCCGGGCGAGGCCGCCGGGGGCGATGTGTCGGCCGATGGCAGCGGCCAGGTCGGCGAGCACCGGCTGTACCAGTTGATCCGCCAGCGCGGCGATGTTCGTGAACGCACCTTCGAGATCGAGTTCCTTGATCCGGGCGTGCATGCCTATGCCTTTACGTTCGGTTGAGCCCTGGAGGCCTTCGATGAAGATCGCAATGGACAAACTGGTGGCCGGCAGCATCGCGGCGGTGATCGCGGCGATGACCATCACCGCGGTGGTCAGCCTGGATCGCCCGGCGCAGGCGGCCACGGCGCAGGCGCTGGTGACGCTGCCCGCGCCCAGCGCCGCAGCCGAGCTCAAACAGTCCGGCATCCACCGCGCCCAGGTGGTATTTGCGGGCGGCTGCTTCTGGGGCGTGCAGGGCGTGTTCCAGCACATCAACGGTGTGGACAACGCGGTGTCCGGCTACATCGGCGGGAGCGCGGGCGATGCCAGCTACACGCGGGTGGGCAGCGGCGGCACCGGCCATGCCGAGGCGGTGCAGGTCACCTACGATCCGTCGAAGGTGAGCTACGGGCAGCTGATGCAGGTGTTCTTCTCGGTGGCCCACGACCCCACCCAGCTCAACCGCCAGGGACCTGATCGCGGCACGCAGTATCGTTCGGCGGTGTTTGCCGACGATGCCGGGCAGCGCGATGCCACCCAGGCGTATATCGCCCAGCTGCAGCGCGCCAAGGCGTTCCGCGCCCCGGTGGTGACCACGGTCGAGGGCGGCAAGCGCTTCTATCCGGCCGAGGGCTACCACCAGAACTACCTCACCCTGCACCCGGAGTCGCTGTACATCCGCATCAACGACCTGCCGAAGGTGGAGGCGCTCAAGCGCCAGTACCCGGCCCTGTACCGCGACACGCCGCGACTGGTGTCCACGCTGTCGGCGCGCTGAAAGATGCCCCCCGGGTAGAGCCGACCGTTGGTCGGCTGCCGTTGGGGTAGAGCCGACCGTTGCTCGCCTGCCTTTGGGTGCCGGGATACGTGCAGCCGACCAACGGTCGGCTCTACCCGGACGGGGTCGAAAAAAGTGCACGGCGCAACACGGCACCGCCGTGCACGAGGGAAGTCCGGGAGGCGCAGCGGCGGGCCGCACGCGCTGGAAGGAGCATGCTAGGCTGCGCGCAGCAGCGGATACAGAGCCAGCTTCCGGCCATCCGCACGGTTACAGATTGCGGCGGACTCTCCCCATGGCAGCCAACCTTTACCAATCCCTGGCCGATGAAATGGCCGATGCCATCCACAGCGGTCGGTTGCCGGTGGGCACCCGCCTGCCCTCGCTGCGTGGCCTGGCGGCGCAGCGCCAGCTCAGCCTCAACACCGTCATTGCCGCCTATCGCCAGCTCGAAGATGCCGGCCTGGTGGTACCGCGGCCCAAGGCCGGCTTCGTGGTCAGCCCGCGCCTGGCCGAACCGACCCGCTCGCTGCGCCAGGCACCGTCGCTGGCCACCACCCTGGCCCAACAGCTGATGATGGCGCGGGTGCTGGCCGCGCAGCAGCAACCGGGCATCGTCGACCTGGCTTTCGCCGGCCCGCGCGGGCGTCGCTTCTATCCCGGCGACAAGCTGGCGCGCAGTACCGCGCAGGTGCTGCGCCGCGCCGGCATGGTGGAAACCTATGCCCGCCCGAATGCGGCCACCCGCCTGCTGGAGCAGATCGTGCGGCGCGGGCCACGGCTGGGCCTGCACACCAGCACCGAGCGCCTGGTCCTCACCCATGGCGCCATGGAAGCGCTGCAGCTGGCCCTGCGCGCGGTGACGCGGCCCGGGGATGCGGTGGGGATCGAAGCACCGTCCTACTTCAACCTGTACCCGCTGCTCAGCAATCTGGGCCTGAAGGCCATCGAGCTGCCCACCGATCCGCGCCGCGGGCTGGATGTGGATGCCGTGGCCGCGCAGCTGGAACGCGGTGCGCTGCGTGCGATCGTGGCCATGCCCACCGTGCACAACCCGCTCGGTTGCACCATGCCCGTGGCCGAAAAGCAGCGCCTGGCCGCGCTGGTCAACCACTACCGCATTCCCCTCATCGAAGACGCGGTGTATGCCGAACTGCAGTTCCAGGAGCCGCTGGCGCCGCTGCTGAAATCCTTCGATGAAGACGGCTGGGTAATGGTGTGCAGCAGCTTCTCCAAGACACTGGCGCCGGACTACCGCATCGGTTGGCTGGACGCAGGGCGGTTCGCCGCCGACATCCAGCTGCTCAAGTTCCAGTCCACCGGGGCCGAGCCGCGCCTGCTCGGCGAGGCTGTGGGCGCGTTCCTGGAAGCGGGCAGCTACGAGCACCACCTGCGCACGCTGCGCCGCCTGTACAACGACCAGGTGCGACGCGTGCGCGCGTTGATCGCCCAGCACTTCCCGGCCGGCACGTTGGCCACCCAGCCCACCGGCGGCTTCCTGTTGTGGGTGGAGTTGCCGGCCGGCATCGACACTGGCGCGCTGTTCGAACAGGCCCTGGCGCGCGGCGTGGTGTTCATGCCCGGCCAGGTGTACTCACGCGGCGCGCGCTACCGGCATTGCCTGCGGTTGTCGTGCTGCCAGGAACTGGACGCGGCGTACGTGGACGCGATCGCCACGCTGGGGCAGCTGGCCTGCGCCCTGCGCGACGCCTGAGTCCAAGCCCCGCGGTTACAGCTGCAGGCACCCGGCCAGCCCGGCCGGATCGGCCCCGGGCGCAAAGGGCAGGCGGCCCAGGCACGGCATCGCAAGGCGGTCGCGCAGCATGGTCATGTTGTCGTCGATGCGCGCCATCTGCGGGTCGACCTCGTTGCCGATCCAGCCGATGCAGGTGGCCCCGCTGGCCGCGATCGCCGCCGCGGTGAGGCGCGCATGGTTCAGGCAACCCAGCCGCAGGCCCACCACCATCACCACCGGCAGCTGCAGTGCGTGCACCAGATCGGCCTGGTCCAGCGTGGCCGACAGCGGTGCCAGCCAGCCGCCCACGCCCTCCACCACCACCGTGTCGGCCTGTGCGCGCAGCCGCCCGAAGGCCGCCTCGATCGGGTCCAGCGCCAGCTGCACGCCGGCGTCGGCGGCGGCCAGCTCGGGCGCCAGCGGCAGGGGCAGCGCGTACGGGTTGAGGTCGGCGTAGGCCGGCACCGGCTGGCTGGCGGCCAGCAGCGCGGTGGCGTCCTCGTTGCGCCACCCGTGCGCGGTGCGCTCGCAGCCGCTGGCCACCGGCTTCATCCCCACCGCCGTGCCACCACGCTGGCGCAGCGCGTGCAGCAGCACGCAGCTGCTGAAGGTCTTGCCGATACCGGTGTCGGTACCGGTGACATACAGGGCGGGAAGCGGGTAGGCGGTCATCACGGCCGGGATCGGGAAGGAGCGGTGCATTATCGACGGTCCCGGCGCGGCCTGCTGCTTGCTAGACTCCGGGCATGTTCGATACTTCCACGCTCACCGGCAGCAAGCCGGAACAGTACGGCCAGCTGCTGGCCCAGGCCCGCGCACTGGTACACGGCGAGCGCGACCGCATCGCCAATGCGGCCAACCTGTCGGCCCTGGTCTACCACGCCCTGCCGCACCTGAACTGGGTGGGCTTCTACTTCTTCGACGGCACCGAGCTGGTGGTCGGCCCGTTCCAGGGGCTGCCGGCCTGCGTGCGCATCCCGCTGGACAAGGGCGTGTGCGGCGCGGCGGCCAGCCAGCGCGTGACCCAGCGCATTGAAGACGTGGATGCCTTCCCCGGCCACATCGCCTGTGATTCGGCGTCGCGCTCGGAACTGGTGGTGCCACTGGTCCACGGCGATACCCTGATCGGCGTGTTCGACCTGGACAGCCCCTCGCTGGCGCGGTTCGACGCCGACGACCAGGCCGGCCTGGAGGCGATCGCCGCGGTGTTCGTCGAGGCCCTGGGATGAGCACCAAGCTGCGCAACATCGGTCCCAAGAGCGCGGCCTGGCTGCGCCAGGTCGGGTTGCGCACGCCCGAGGAGCTGACCGCGATCGGCGCGGTCGGCGCGTTCGTGAAGGTGCGCCGCGCCGGCTTCAAGCCCAGCCTCAACCTGCTCTACTCGCTGGAAGGCGCGCTGCAGGACTGCCATTGGCAGGAACTGCCCGAAGCACGCCGCACCGAACTGGTGGCCGAATACGAGGCCATCATTGCCGACAAGCCGCTGAAAAAGGCACCCCCGGCGTCCGGCCCGGTCTACGACCGCACCGCCGAACGTCGCGATGATGATGCCGACATCGACGACGTGCCTCCGTTCGACGACGAGACCGCGTAGAGCCGGGCTCTGCCCGGCTGCTCTTACGCAGCAACACCACTTCCAGTACCAGCCGGGCAGAGCCCGGCTCTACGTACATGCAACACCACATCCAGTACCAGCCGGGCAGAGCCCGGCTCTACGTACATGCAACGCCACTTCCAGTACCTGCCGGGCAGAGCCCGGCGCTACGCAGGTGCGCGGCGCGCGTGATCAAGGCTGCTGCAGTTCCAGCAGTTCGCCCCACAGGCGGTCGTCTTCGCGCTCCACGCGCAGCTGCAGGCGGGTGCCGTGGTCGATGCGCAGTGCCCAGCACATTGCCATCGGCAGGCCACACACCTGCGACAGCACCATCCGCAACGGGCCGCCATGGCTGACGATCAGGGTGGGCAGCGGGTCGGGGTCATCCAGCAACCGGTGCAGGCCACGGGCAATGCGGCGCTCGAAGTGGCCCCAGCTTTCGCCGTGCGGCGGCGGGTTGGCGTGCGGGTCCAGGTGGAACGCCGACAGCTCCTGCATCGGCAGCTCATGCAGCGCATGCCCATCCCAGTCGCCGAAGTCGAGTTCGGCCCACTCCTCGTCGGCCACCACTTCCACCCCGTGCGGCAACGCGAGCGCATCGGCAGTGGCCAGCGCACGCTGGCGGGGCGAGCTCACCACGCGTCGCCAGGGCAGCCCCGCATAGCGGGCGCACAGGGCGTCGGTACTGCCGTCTTCCAGCACGGGGTCGGTGCGCCCGTCCAGGTGGCCGTCACGGCCGGTGCTGGCGTGGCGGATCAGGTCCAGGATCACGCCGCTGCCTGCGCGGTGGATGGAGCGGAACGGTGCTGCAACCTCGAAGGGGTCATGGGCATCACATCGTGGAACGAGGGGCATTCTAACCGCTCGCTCCGTGCCACCCCGCCGCGCCGGCTGCCGCAGGCAGGCCTTTGCTCTACACTGCGCGCACTTCCAGGTGACCTGCGGCGCATGCCGGCAGGTTGAAACGGGAAGCCGGTGACGCAGCAGACCCTTGCCTGCCACTCCGGCGCTGCCCCCGCAACGGTAAGCGTGGAAACACCCGGCATTACGCCACTGTGCTTGCGCATGGGAAGGCGCCGGGTGCGATGGCCCTGGCCATCGGCCCGCAAGCCCGGAGACCGGCCTGGAAGACGACTGGTTGCGATGCGGCGGGCATGGCGGCGGCAAGCGGCGCCGTGCGCGTGTCCGCCCACCGTCGATCCATCCCTGCAGCGCGATCATCCCCACCCCTTGCCGCGCGGGCGTGCGCGGTGCATGGAGTCATCGATGAAGCTGCAGATCCAAGTCCTTTCCCTGGCCGTGCTGTCGGCCCTGCCCCTGCTGGCGTCGGCCCAGGACGAGGCCACCGCGCTGGACCAGGTCCTGGTCACCGCCACCCGCACCCCGATCGCCCTGCAGGACAGCATCTCCCCGGCGCAGGTGATCGACCGCGCCGAGATCGAGCGCAGCCAGGCGCCGTCGCTGCAGGACCTGCTGCGTGGCCGCGCCGGCATCAACCTCAACAACAGTGGCGGGCTGGGCAAGCAGAGCTCGCTGTTCCTGCGCGGCACCAACTCGGCCCACACCCTGGTGCTGGTGGACGGCGTGCGCATCAACACCGGCGACCTGGGCCTGGCCATGATCCAGGACCTGCCGCTGGCGCAGATCGAGCGCATCGAAATCGTGCGCGGGCCGCAGTCCAGCCTGTACGGTGCCGACGCGATCGGTGGCGTGATCCAGATCTTCACCCGCCGCAACGCCGGCAGCTTCGCCCCGCACTTCCAGGTGGGTGGCGGCAGCAACGGCCTGCGCGAGGCCAGCGGTGGCTTCGGCGGCAGCGGCGCGCGTGGCTGGTTTGGCACCGACATCGCCTACCAGCACACCGACGGCATCAACTCGTGCCGCGGCGATGCCGCGACCTTCGCTGGCTGCGGTGCCAATGAGCCCGACCGCGACGGCTACCGCAACCTGTCGATGAGCCTGCGCGGCGGTTACGCGCTGACCGATGCGCTGAGCGTGGAAGGGACCGCGCTGCGCGCCGAAGGCGAGAACCACTACGACGGTTACTACAACTATTCGGAAACGCTGCAGCAGGTGCTGGGCGGCAAGGTGCGTTACACCCCCAGCGAGCGCTTCACCCTGACCGCCAACGTCGGGCGTGCCGACAACGAATCGGACAACTACAACGGCAGCACCTGGCTGGGTGCGGCGCAGACCCACCGCAACAGCGCCTCGGTGCAGGCCGACGTGGGCATCGCCGAGGGCCAGCTGCTCAGCGCCGGCGTGGACTGGAGCCAGGACAACCTGGACGGCAGCAGCGCTGGCTACCTGGTCGACAGCCGCGACAACACCGGCGTGTTCGTGCAGTACCAGGGCCGCTTCGGCGCGCACCACCTGCAGGCCAGCGTGCGCAATGACGACAACGAACAGTTCGGCAACCACACCACCGGCAGCCTGGGCTGGGGCCTGGAGCTGGGCAGCGGGTTCCGCCTCAACGCCAGCTACGGCACCGCGTTCAAGGCCCCGACCTTCAGCGACCTGTACGACCCGTGGAGTGGCGTGCCGGGCCTGGACCCGGAAAAATCGAAGAGCGCCAACGTCGGCATCGCCCAGCAGGGCGACGGCTGGCGCTGGGGCCTGGACGTGTATGAAACCCGCATCGACGACCTGATCACCTACGACGCCACCACCTTCATGATGTCGCAGGTGGAGAAGGCGCGTATCCGCGGTGCCGAGTTGACCGGTGGCATCACCCTGGCCGGGTTCGACGTGAACGCCCAGCTCAGCCACACCGATCCGCGCAACCGCACCAACGGCAGCGCGCAGTTCGACAACTGGCTGGCCCGCCGCGCGCAGAACACCGCCCGCCTGGATATCGACCGCAGCTTCGGTGGCTTCCGCGCCGGCGTGACCGCCAACGGTGCCGGCAAGCGCTACGACAACGCCGCCAACACCGTGCGCCTGGCCGGTTACGGCACGCTCGACCTGCGCCTGGAATACGCACTGAGCCGCGACTGGTCGGTGCTCGGCCGGGTCAGCAATGTGTTCGACCGCGATTACGAAACGGTGGCCTGGTACAACCAGCCCGGCCGCGAGTACCGCCTGAGCGTGCGCTACCAGCCGAAATAAGGGATCTGGACGGCGGCACTGCCGCCGTCCCACCCTCGGTAGGTGCCGACCGTTGGTCGGCACAATCATTGAACCTGGTAGGTGCCGACCGTTGGTCGGCACACGTGTCAACCGCCGCCGGTTACAGCACCAGCAATTCCCGCAGATCATCCACCACGGCCACCGCCTCGACGTTGTCCAGATCCAGCCCGCGCGGATAGCCATAGCGCACCAGCGCCACCGGCATGCCTGCATCCACCGCCGCGCGGTAATCGGTGATCGAATCGCCCACCATCAAGGCGGCCTCGACGGCCACCTCGAACTGAGCGGCGATATGCCGCAACGGCGCACCACTGGGCTTGCGTTCCGGCAGCGAATCGCCGCCCAGCACCAGCGCAAACTGATCCTGCAGCCCGAAGTGCTGCAGCAACGGCGCCACCAGCGCGGACGGTTTGTTCGTGCAGATCGCCAGCGTCACCGCGCGTTCCCGCAACGCAGCCAACGTTTCGGCCACACCATCGAACAGGCGCGGACTGCGCAACAGGCAGGCCTCGTAGTGCCGCATGAAACCGGGCATGACCGTGTCCAGATCGATATCACTGCCGGCCGCGGTGAATGCCTGTTCGACAAGCCGGCGCACGCCATCGCCGATCCAGGTCAGTACCGTGGCCTCCGCCACGCGGGGCAACTGCCAGTCCTGTAGCGTGCGGTTCAACGCTTCGGCAATATCGGCCGCGCTGTCCACCAGCGTGCCATCCAGATCGAACACCACCAACGGATACGGATACGACAAGGCAATGCTCACTTCCACAGCAGGGAAGCGCCATTGTACGGAGGTGCGTGTGTGATGCCGATGCACGCCCCGGTAGAGCCGACCGTTGGTCGGCTGCACGCGCCCGCTGCGGTTGCGGTTGCGGCGTGCTGATGCGCGGTTGCCGGATCAAGTGCAGCCGACCAACGGTCGGCTCTACCGGGGCCGCGTTTACAGCTGCGCCAGGAATTCCGGGCTGGCAAAGCGTTCCACCAGGAAATCCAGGAAGCTGCGCATGATCGTTGGCAGCTGCCGGCGGGAGGCATACACCGCGTGGATGCCCAGCCCTTCCACCTGGTAATCGGGCAGCACTTCAATCAACTCGCCACTGCGCAGCAACGGGGCGATCTGGTAGGTGGGCAGCATCGCGATGCCCGCGCCGGCGCGCACCGCTTCCAGCAGCAGCGATGCTTCGTTGGCGCTGATGTTGCCGCCCACCGCCACCGCGATCGCGCGGCCATCGCGCTGCAGGTGCCACACGCTCTTGCCCACGTAGTGGTGGGTCAGGCAGTTGTGCGCGGCCAGCGCGTCGGCCGTGGTTGGCGCACCGCGTTCGGCCAGGTACGACGGCGCCGCGCACAGCACCGAGCGGCACGGTGCCAACCGCCGTGCGATCAGCGCCGGATCGATCGCGCGCGAAATGCGCACCGCGATATCCACGCGCTCTTCCACCAGGTTGACCACCCGGTCCACCAGCAGCAGTTCCACCCGCGTCAGCGGATACCGCTTGACGAAGTCGGCCACCGCGGCGGCCAGGTGGATCTGCCCGAACGACACGCTTGCCGTGACCCGGATCAACCCGTGCGGCTCGGGGTTGTCGGTGGCCAGTTCGCCGTGCAGCTCATCGCCGATCGCCAGCATCTGCCGGAACCGCAGCAGCGCCGCCTCGCCCGGGCCGGTCAGGCTGATCCGGCGCGTGGTCCGGTGCAGCAACCGCGCGCCCAGCCAGCGCTCCACCTCGGCCAGGTAGCGGGTCACCATCGCCCGCGACATGTCCAACGCGTCGGCTGCCGCGGTCAGGCTGCCGCGCTCGACCACCTCCACGAACACGTTCATCGCCGTCATCCGGTCCATTTGATCGATCCGTGCAACAAATTAGCCCGTTATACGCGGTTTTTCGTTCGATTCCAGACGCATACGCTGGCCTTCCTTCCTCAACGGACCTGCCCCCATGAAAATCGCCCTCGTTGGTGCCACCGGCAACATCGGCCGTGAAATCGCCCGCCAGGCTCTCGCCCGCGGCCATCAAGTCACCGCCATCGTGCGCCGTGAAACCGACCTGCCGTCCGAACTGGACGGCGCCCAGCTGGCCGTCGCCGCGCTGGACGACACCGATGCCCTGGCTGCGGTGATCGCCGGCCACGACGTGCTGGCCAGCGCCTTCGGCCCGCGTCCGGGTGATGCCCCCAGCACCGTGACCACCACCAGCGCCGCGCTGGTGAAGGCCGTGCGTCAGGCCGGCGTGCCCCGCTTCATCATGGTCGGCGGCGCCGGCAGCCTGGAAGTCGCCCCGGGCGTGCAGCTGGTGGATACCGAGGGCTTCCCGGATGCCTACAAGCCGGTCGCCCTGGCCGCGCGCGACACCCTGAAGCAGCTGCAGGCCGTGGACGACCTGGACTGGACCTTCTACTCGCCCGCCGCCGAGATCGGCCCCGGCCCGCAGCGCGGTGGCTTCCGCACCCAGGCGACGAATTTCCTGGTCGGCGATGACGGCCACAGCCGGATCAGCTACCCCGACTACGCCGACGCCTTCGTCAGTGAGATTGAAACCCCGCAGTACGTGCGGCAGATCGCCACGGTTGCGTATTGACCGAGCCGCCGATCTGGAGCAGCCGACCAACGGTCGGCTCTACCGGTCCCGGTGTCATGTCGGGGCCGTCTGGTCCCGGTGTCATGTCGGGGCCGTCTGGCCCCGGTGCCATGTCGGGGCCGTTCTGCACAGGAATTCTTGATATGCCGACCTTCTCCCGCACCACCTTGGCCCTGGCGTTGACGCTCGGTACCGCGCTCGGCGTGACCGCACCGGCCATCAGCCACGCCGCCGCGGCCACCGCCGATGCCCACGCGCTGCAGGTGCAGCCGTACCACCCCGGCGACACCGCCCTGTTCTCCGTCGCCTCCACCCTGATCACCGGCCAGCACGACGCGATCCTCATCGACGCCCAGTTCGCCGCGTCCGACGCCGCCCAGCTGGTGCAGCGCATCCGTGCGTCCGGCAAGCAGCTGACCACCATCTACATCAGCCACGGCGACCCCGATTATTACTTCGGCCTGGCCACCCTGCAGGACGCCTTCCCCCACGCCCGCATCGTCGCCACCGCCCAAACCGTCGCCCACATCACCGCCACCCAGGCCGGCAAACTCGCCTACTGGGGCCCGCAGATGGCCGCCGATAAACCCAGCCGCATCGTCATCCCCGACGTCCTCCAGGGCGACACCCTCACCCTCGAGGGCCAGCCGATGACCCTCATCGGCCTCCACGGCCCCACCCCCGACCGCACCGTGCTCTGGATACCCAACCTCCGCACCCTCGTCGGCGGCATCCCGGTGGTCGCCGGCGAACACGTCTGGATGACCGACACCCAAAGCCCCCAATCGCACACCGACTGGCTGACCACCCTGACCACCCTCGCGGCCCTCAAGCCCGTCCACGTCATCCCCGGCCACTACGCCCGCGGTGCCGCACTCGACGCCACCGCCCTCACCTTCACCGCCGATTACATCCGCGCCTTTGATGAAGAAACCGCACGCAGCAAGAATGCGGACGCCTTGATTGCCGCAATGAAAAAACGTTACCCGACCCTGCAGGGCGTGGGTTCGTTGGAGATCAGTGCGAAGGTCGCGAAGGGGGAAATGCAGTGGCCGTGATGGTGTGACACGCGACAGAGAAAAGCGATGTAACGCATCAAAGAAAATGCGCAACGTTGATTATTGTCATGCCACAACAGGACGATGACGGAGTATCGGCAGTCGATTTGGATGCGACCCTACCGAGCAGAAATTTCCAAGCACGATAAGCATGACGTGCACGATAAGCGTCGCGCGTTGCGCAGATGACGCCGTTGCCCGCCCCAACGCGCCGACCGAGTATCAGGGGGTGGTGCGGGTGGGTTGGCGGGACCGTTGGGCGCCATGGATGGCGCCCACGAGCCTCCAGGGATGGATTTACGGCGTGTCCCGCCAACCCACCCGCGCCACCCAGACCCTCATCAAGCACGCACCAACGCACTGGCTCTCAGCTGTTCGCTGTTCGCCTCCAGCTTCTAGCTGTTAGCCACAAGCGAAAATCACTCGCCATCCAGATGATCAAACAGCCCAGGCTGGCTCACCGCCTCGCGCTCGCGGAACCCGCCCAACCCCACCCCCACCAACCGATACCGCGTCTCTGCCGGCAGATCCACCCGCGCCCGCAACGCCAGCGCGATATCGCGCAACTCCTCACCCGATTCCGGCGGCGACTCCGGCGTAAAACTCCGCGTAATGATCCGGAACTGCGACGTCTTCAACTTCAGCACCACCGTGTGCCCCACCCGCTCCGTCTTCCGCGTCGCCCGCCACGTCTTCCCCGCCAACTCCACGATCGCCGCCTCCAGCGCCTCCAACGGCAGATCCTCCGCGAACGTATCTTCCGACGAAATCGACTGCACCGGCTGGTCCGGCTCCACCGCCCGCTCATCGATCCCCCGCGCCCGATTGAACAACCGCGCACCAAACGTCCCGAACCGCCCCTCCAACACCTCCAGCGGCAATGACCGCAGATCGCCCACCGTCACGATCCCCAACTCTGCCAGCTTCCCCGCCATCACCTTCCCCACCCCCGGCACCCGGTTCACCGGCAGCGGCGTCAGAAACTGCTCCACCCGATGCGGCGGCACCACGAACTGACCGTCCGGCTTGCGCCAGTCCGATGCGATTTTGGCCAGGAACTTGTTCGGCGCGATCCCCGCCGACGCCGTCAACGACGTCTCCTCACGGATCTCCCCACGGATGATCGCCGCGATCTCCGTCGCCACCGTCATCCCCCCCTTGTGCACCGTCACATCCAGATACGCCTCATCCAACGACAACGGCTCCACCAGATCCGTATGCCGCAGGAAAATCTCCCGCACCTGCCGCGACACCGCCTTGTAGCGCACAAAATCCGGCGGCACGAACACTGCATCCGGACACAACCGCTCCGCACGCAGCGCCGGCATCGCCGACCGGATCCCGAACACCCGCGCCTCGTACGACGCCGCGCACACCACCGAGCGTGCCCCCTTCCACGCCACCACCACCGGCTTGCCGCGCAGCGACGGATCGTCGCGCTGCTCCACCGACGCGTAGAACGCGTCCATGTCCACATGGATGATTTTGCGCAGAACAGACACGGCGGGAAGACTCGGACCTGGAAGCAGATGCGTAGATGAACAAGATTACAGCCACACGCCTGAGTATGGTCTTTTCATAACAACAACATGCGTTTTTCAAGCTGAAAACACTACGCCGGCGTACGGTTAAAACGTTTGATTGAATCACTTTTCCTCTGCACTCTTGCGCACTTGGTTCCAGCAACACAGCCTGCCCATGGCCGGCTTTACCCGATGGCTTCTTCAGGATTGCGCTTTCCATGACTCGTCTCCACGCGTTCTCGCGCGAACAACTGCTGGCCAGCGCCCGCGGTGAACTGTTCGGCCCGGGCAGCGGTCGCCTGCCCAACGATCCGATGCTGATGTTCGATCGCATTACCGACATCCGCGACGACGGCGGCCCCCACGGCAAGGGACTGGTACGCGCCGAACTGGATATCCGCCCGGACCTGTGGTTCTTCGGCTGCCACTTCATCGGCGACCCGGTCATGCCCGGCTGCCTCGGCCTGGATGCCATGTGGCAGCTCACCGGCTTCTACCTCACCTGGCTGGGCGCGCCCGGCCGTGGCCGCGCCCTGGGCTGCGGTGAAGTGAAGTTCACCGGCCAGGTACTGCCCGAGGCCAAGCTGGTCAGCTACGAAATCGACATTACCCGCGTCATCAACCGCAAGCTGGTGATGGCCCAGGCCGACGCCCGCATGCTGGTGGACGGCCGTGAAATCTACTCCGCCAAAGACCTCCGCGTAGGTCTGTTCACTTCCACCGAGAACTTCTGATGCGTCGCGTCGTCATTACCGGAATGGGCATCACCTCGTGCCTGGGCAACGATCTGGACACGGTCTCCAGCGCACTGCGTGAAGGCCGCGCCGGCATCCGCCACCTGCCCGATCATGCCGAAGCCGGCCTGCGCAGCCACGTCGGTGGCAACATCGAACTGGACCTGGACGCGCAGATCGACCGCAAGGTCAAGCGCTTCATGAGCGATGCCTCGGCGTACGCCTACATCGCCATGCGCGATGCGATCGCCGATGCCGGCCTGGACGAGGCGCAGGTCGCCAATCCGCGTACCGGCCTGATCGCCGGCTCCGGCGGCGGCTCCAGCCAGTGGCAGGTCGAATCGGCCGACATCCTGCGCGCCCGTGGCGTGCGCAAGGTGGGCCCGTACATGGTGCCGCGCACGATGTGCTCCACCGTGTCGGCCTGCCTGGCCACCGCCTTCCAGATCAAGGGCCTGAGCTACTCGCTGTCCGCTGCCTGCGCCACCTCGGCGCACTGCATCGGCGCGGCGGCCGACCTGATCCGCCATGGCGCACAGGACGTGATGTTCGCCGGCGGCGGTGAAGACCTGCACTGGTCGATGAGCGTCATGTTCGACGCCATGGGCGCGCTGTCCACCCGCTTCAACGACACCCCGGCCAGCGCCTCGCGCCCGTACGACAAGGACCGCGACGGCTTCGTCATCGCCGGTGGCGGCGGCATGCTGGTGCTGGAAGATTACGACCACGCCGTGGCACGTGGCGCGCGCATCTATGCCGAACTGGTGGGCTACGGCGTCACCTCCGACGGTGCCGACATGGTCGCCCCGTCCGGTGAAGGCGCGGTGCGCTGCATGAACATGGCCATGGCCAACCTGAGTGGTCCGATCGACTACCTCAACACGCACGGCACCTCCACCCCGCTGGGCGATGTGACCGAGCTGAAGGCCGTGCGCGAAGTGTTCGGCCAGAACGTGCCGCCGCTGTCGTCGACCAAGGCGCTGTCGGGCCATTCGCTGGGCGCAGCCAGCGTGCACGAAGCGATCTACTGCCTGCTGATGATGCGCGACGGCTTCATCGCCGGCTCGGCCAACATCGGCGAGCTGGACCCGCTGGTGGAAGGCTTCCCGATCGTGCGCGAAAGCCAGGATGCGCAGTTGAACACGGTGATGTCCAACAGCTTCGGCTTCGGCGGCACCAACGCAGCGCTGGTGTTCGGCCGGGTGTGATGCCCGGTGGATGCAGTGACAGAAAAACCCGGCCAGCGCGCCGGGTTTTTTTGTGTCCGGATGGGGGCGGTGAGTTTTGGTGGGGAGACGGAGCTGCTGGCAGCCAGGTGACGCGTTTTTCGGGGGCGGTGATGCGTTCGTCGCGCCGGTCAGCGGTGTCGGCGGTCGTTTGGGAACCGACCCTACCGGAGTCCGCGCGACGTGCGGATGGCAGATGTGGCGGGCCGCCAACGTCGTCGACCAACGTGCTGGTGGGCCATCGCTGGTAGGGTCGCTCCCCAGACGACCGCACGTGCCGTGTCCCGACCGATGGTGGGCATGACCCTGGCCGAAGAGGGAGGTTTGCGAGCGTGAGGCCGAGGCGGTCTTCGGCGGCGGTCATGCGTTCGTCGCGCCGGTCAGCGGTGTCGGCGGTCGTTTGGGAACCGACCCTACCGGGGTCCGCGCGACGTGCGGATGGCAGATGTGGCGGGCCGCCAACGTCGTCGACCAACGTGCTGGTGGGCCATCGCTGGTAGGGTCGCTCCCCAGACGACCGCACGTGCCGTGTCCCGACCGATGGTGGGCATGACCCTGGCCGAAGAGGGAGGTTTGCGAGCGTGAGGCCGAGGCGGTCTTCGGCGGCGGTCATGCGTTCGTCGCGCCGGTCAGCGGTGTCGGCGGTCGTTTGGGAACCGACCCTACCGGGGTCTACGTTCCGCGCCCCGGCCGATGGTGGGCCGGACCCTGGCCGGAGACGCTGCTCGCCGGTGGGAACCCCGTTTAACGCAGGTGCGGGAGCAGCAGGGTGTGCGCGTCTGCCAGCGAGTCGACGATGCGGTGGCCCAGGGCGCGCAGGTCGTCGTCGGGGTGCACCAGGTCGGGTACCTGGATCGCGGTCATGCCCGCGCCCACCGCGGCACGGATGCCGGCCGGTGAGTCTTCCAGTGCCAGGCAGCGCGCCGGGTCCTTGCCCAGTTTCTGCGCGGCCAGCAGGTAGATGTCCGGGGCCGGCTTGGGGTGGGCCACGTCGCTGCTGGTCACCACCACCTCGAAGAACGGCAGCAGCCCGGCCGCGGCCAGCTTGCGCGACGCGCGGGGCTGGCGGGTCGAGGTGGCCACCGCGCGCGCGATGCCGTGGTCGTGCAGCAGCTGCAGCAGGTCCAGGATGCCCGGACGCAGCGGCAGGCCTTCCTGCGTGCGCGCTTCGTACAGGTCATGGCAGCGCGCGAACAACGCCGCCACCTGCCCCGCATCGATGTACTGCAGCAACAGGCGCTCGCAGTCGCGGTCGCCCAGGCCGACGAAGCGCAACCAGAAGTCATCGGCGAGCGGCAGCGCCAGCTCGTGCGCCGCCTGCGTCCAGCAGGCGATCGACACCCGCTCGCTGTCGATCATCAGGCCGTCCATGTCGAAGATGACGGCGTCCGGCAGGAACGGCAGCGCGGCAATCGCGGTCATGGCACGTTGAAGAGCGTTTCAAGATCGGCGGCATCCAGGATGCGCCACTGCCCTTCGCCGAGGTCGCCCAGGGTCAGCCCGCCGATGCGGCTGCGGTGCAGCGCCGCGACGTGGTTGCCCACCGCCGCGAACATGCGCCGCGCCTGGTGGTAACGGCCTTCGTGCAGCACCAGCTGCGCCTGGCGCGGCGACTGCACGTGCAGTTCGGCCGGCAGCAGCGGTTTGTCATCCGATTCCAGCAGCAGCGTGCCGCTGGCAAAACGCGCGGTTTCATCGCCACGCAGGTCTTCGGCCAGGGTGACCTCATAGGCCTTGTCCAGGCGCGACTTGGGCGAGACGATGCGGTGCAGCAGCGCGCCGTCGTCGGTCATCAGCAGCATGCCGCTGGTATCGCGGTCCAGCCGACCCACCGACGACAACAGCGGCGAACGTTCGCGGAAACGCGGCGGCAGCAGGTCGTAGATCAACCGGCCCTTGTCCTTGGTCGAACAGGTGTAGTCGCGCGGCTTGTGCAGCATCAGGGTCAGGCCCTGCGGCGGGTCCAGCGGTTCGCCCTCGACCCGGATCGCCTCGTGCGCGACCACGTCATCGGTATACAGCACCTCGCCGTCGGCATCGGTGACCAGGCCGTCGCGGAACATCCCCTGCACCTGCTTGCGGCTGCCATAGCCCAGGTTGGCCAGAAGCTTGACCAGCTTCACGCGCGGCCTCCGCGGCCCCACGACGGCTCACGTTCCCGCGGCGCCCGGACCGGCGTGGCGGTCTTGCTGGCCTTGGTGGCCTGGATCAGCTTGAAGCCGTCGCGCTCGGCGGCTACGCGGACCTGGCCGAAGCTCTCGTTGAGGATCTGCTCGTACGGCAGGTGGCGGTTGGCCACCAGCCACATCCGCCCGCCCGGGCGCAGCGCCTGCGCGGCCACGGCGATGAAGCGCTGGCCGATGTCGGGGCGGTCGGCACGCGAGGGGGTGTGGAACGGCGGGTTGGTCACGATGAAGTCGTACTGCGCCTCGATCCCGGCGGTCACATCCTGCCAGTGATAGGTCAGCGCGGCCGGCGCGCCGAGCGCGTCCAGGTTGGTGCGGGCCAGCGCCAGCGCGCGGCCTTCGGCCTCATACAGGTCCAGCCCGGTCACGCCGGGGCAACGGGCCAGCACTTCGGCGGACAGGTAACCGAAACCGGCGCCCAGGTCGGCACCGCGCCCGGCCAGGTCGGCGGGCAGCTGCTCCACCAGCAGCGCCGAGGCCGGGTCGATGCGGTCCCAGGCGAAGATGCCCGGGCGGCTCTGGAAGCGGCCGCCCAGAATCGCGCGGGGCGCGTCCAGGGTGGCCCAGCGCTTGGCCAGCGCGGCGTCGTGCTGGCCATCGAGCGGCGCGGTCCAGTAGGCGCGGCAGTGGTTCTTGGTGAGCTTGCCGCCCAGGCCGGTCAGCTGCTGCAGGTCGCCTTCGCCGGAGCGGGCGCCTTCGTTGTTGTGCTGGCAGGCCACCACCACCCCGCCCGGGGCGGCCAGCGCCACGGCGCGGGCAAACAGCGCCTTGGCTTCCTCACGCTGGCGCGGCGGCAGCACCAGCACCACTGCGTAGCGGGTGCTGTCGTCGGCCAGCTGCTGCTCGTCGCGGACGGTCCAGCCGCTGGCTTCCAGCGCATCGGCGAACGGCCGGAAGCTCTGCTCGCAGACCAGCTGGGTCGGCTGGGCGTGCTCACGCAGCGGCCAGCCGTCGCGGGCGCGCAGGAACAGCACCGGGCCGGCGGGCCAGGACAGCACGCCACTGGCGAACGGCAGGAACAGGGTTTCCAGGGGAGCGTCGTGCTGGGCAGCCATCGAGAGGGGGCACATCTTGAAAAGAGACCGCCATTCTACCGGTTCGCCCGGATCGCCTCCGCCCGGGCCCGATTTGCGTTTATTCAACGCCATGTTGATGCCCCGGCAACATCCAAACCGTCAGGGTGGAGGCTCATTTGCGATGGAGATGGCTCATGCGTGCATTGTTTGTCGGTGGCGTGGTCGACAACAGCGAGATGGACATCGAGGGCGCCCAGCCCCCGGTGCACTACCCCCAGGACACCGGCGGCGGTCACTCACGCTACCGCCTGCACCAGGTCGGCAAGCAGGCCGACGGCACGGTGGCGTACGCGGTGTATGGCGCGCCGGACATGGCCGACGACGAGGTCTCGCGGGTGGCCGACGAACGCGCGTATGCACGGCGTTTCGAGGCCGAGCCCGAGGTGTTCGTGCACTGATGCGGGGATAAGCGCAGGCGCTGCCGCTTCGTGCCGGCCCTGCGCTTTACGTCGCCGTGCGGGCACTGACGCGCATGGCGACTGGTTCAGCCCAATCACGCCGGTCTGACCGGCGCGGGGTTACTCGACCGGGGGCAGCTGGCGGATGCTGGCGATCCGGTCGAGCCACACCAGGTGCTGCTGCACCGGGGTATCCAGGTCGTCGAGCCGCAGCTGGCCATTGCTGCCCTCGTTCTCCTCGGCATCGCGATACTGCTGCAGGGTGGGCTGCACCGCGACGGTGCCCAGCAGGCGGGTGCCGTCGTCCAGGGTGATCTCGACGTGGGTCTGGCCGCGCAGCTGCGGCAGCAGGGCTTCCAGCGCCGCGATCCGGGCCGGATCGGTATGGATGGTCGGGGCGTAACGGGACATGGGGACTCCTGTGGGGTACGTGTACGGGGTTACCGGCGCTGCTCGGCCAGTACGCTGCGCACGGCCGAGACCAGCTGGGCCACCGAATACGGCTTGGCTACATGCTCCTGGAACCCGGAGGCGAGCGCCCGCTTGCGGTCATCGGCACGGGCCAGCGCGGTGACCGCCACCGCCGGCAGCACCTGCGCTTCCACGCCGATGTCCTCGCGCAGTGTCCGTACCAGTCCGTAACCGTCCATGCCGGGCATGCCGATGTCGGTCAGCAGCACGTCGATGCCTTCATGCCCGCCCCGGTCCAGCAGGGCCAGTGCCTCGCCCGCCGATGCGGCCGCGGTGACTTCGGCGCCCTGCTCCTCCAACAGCCGGCGCAGGTACTCGAGCACTTCGGGCTGGTCTTCCACTGCCAGCAGGTGCAGGCCCTTGAGCGGGAAAGGCTCGATCACCTGTTCCCCAATGGGGCCACTGAACACCTCGCGCAGCGGGCGGCCGTCGGCCTGCGGCTGGTAGCGCGGCAGGCGCACGGTGAACGTGGCGCCGTGGCCGGCCCCCTCGCTGGTGGCCGCCACGGTGCCGCCGTGCAGCTCCACCAGCTGCTGCGCAATCGCCAGGCCCAGCCCGAGACCGCCATGGCGGCGGGTGGTGGTGCCATCGGCCTGGCGGAAGCGGCTGAACAGGTGGCGCAGGAATTCGGGGGCGATGCCGTCGCCGGTGTCGGCCACGCTGATCGACCAGTGGCCGCCATCGCTCGCCAGGGTGACGGCCACGGTGCCTTCGGCCGGGGTGAACTTGATCGCGTTGGACAACAGGTTCCACAGCACCTGCTGCAGCCGCGTGGCGTCGCCCAGCACCAGCGTGGGCTCGTCAGGCAGCGCCAGGGTCATGTGCAGTGCCTTGCCTTCGGCCACCAGTTCCTGCGCCCGCATGGCTTCGGTCAGCTGCGCGCGCAGGTCCAGTACTTCCACTTCCAGCTGCACCTTGCCCAGCAGCATGCTGCTCAGGTCGAGCATGTCCGAGATCAGGCGCTTCTGCGCCATGGCACTGTTGGCGATCACGCCCAGGCCCTTGTACAGCGGGCTGGTGGCGTCCACACGCTGCAGCAGCAGTTCGCTCCAGCCCAGGATGGTGGTCAGCGGGGTGCGCAGTTCGTGCGACAGCGTGGCCAGGAACTCGTCCTTGAGCCGCGCCATGTTTTCAGCGGCACTGCGCGCGGCGCGCTCGGACTGCAGCAGTTCCTCGCGCGCCATTTCAATTTCGCGGCGTTCGGTCACGTCCGGGCTGCTGCCGGCCAGGCCGATGAAATGGCCCATGCGCGAGAAGCGCGGGCGGGCATTCATTTCCAGCCAGCGCCATTGGCCATCGGCACGCAGGCCACGCACCAGCGCATGCATCGACCGCTGCGCCTTCAGTGCTTCCTGCAGCTCGTAATCGAATACCGACGCGTCATCAGGATGGACCAGGCCCCGCCAGACGTTCTCGGGCACGCGCTGTTCGTCGCCGCCGAAGAACTCGCTGAAAGCGCTGTTGACGAAGCGCGCATGGCCCGCTTCGTCCAGCACCCACACCGGCATGGGCAGGCCATCGGCAAGCGCACTGAAGCGCGCCTCGCTTTCAGCCAGTTCCACTTCGATCTGCTTGCGGCTGCTGACGTCGAAGAACACCACGGCCACCTGGTGGTCGCCCGGCTCGCCCACCCGCACCGCTTCCACCGAATACCAGCGGCCCAGCGCACGCGCTTCCAGTTCGAACTGCTGGGATTGGCCGGTCAGGGCCACCTGGCCGTAGATGCGGAACCAGTCCGGCTCGTGGTCCGGCTGCAGCGCGGTCATGCGCTGCCCGCGCGCGTTGGCCAGCCCGGTGTTGCGCTCGAAGGCGTCGTTGACCTCAAGGAAGCGGTAATCCACCGCCTTGTTGTCGTCGAACAGCACTTCGATCACGCAGAAGCCGGCGTTCATCTGCTCCAGCACGCTCCGGTACATCCCCGCATGGGACGCAACTGTCATGAAAGAGGGGCGTTCAAGAGTGGAAGTAGGCAGGCTGGGCAAGGGCGTCAAGGGGGCAACTGGCGAAACAGAGGGACACAGCATCTTCCAGAGGGCGTATTCGTAGCGTCAAGCGCCATGGGTGGGATTGACGTGGCCGACGACGTAGGTGAATTGGCGGCAACCGCCGCAGCGGCTGACGCAATTGGCGATTGTCCCACCGGGTGATCAGGATCACACTGAAAACCTGATCCCGTCTGTGATCGTGATCGAGGAGTCGTCATGAACCGCAAACCGTTGGTGGCCGGTCTGTTGACCTGCCTGTTGGTGATCGGCAGCGCGAACGCCGCGGGGCCCCGTACCGTGACCGACCCCCAGGCGCCCCGCGCCCTGAGCGGCGATGGCCCGGTGAAGGTGTCGTGGACCGACCCGGCCCAGTTCAGCGAGATCCGGCAAAGCACCAACCGCTTCGAAGCCCAGCGCGGCAACTGGGTCCAGCAGTTGGCTACCTACGTCCAGACCAGCGCCGGCAAGCAGCTGCAGCCGGGGCAGACGCTGGATGTGACCCTGACCGACATCAAGCGCGCCGGTGACTACGAGCCGTGGCACGGGCCGCGCGGCAACGATATCCGCATCCTGCGCGACGTCTACCCGCCGCGCATCGCGCTGACCTTCACCCTCACCGATGCCCAGGGGCAGGTGCTGGCGCAGGGCGAGCGCAAGCTGTCCGACAGCGGCTACCTGCACAACATCGGCCTGCAGCGCGATACCGACCCGCTGCGCTATGAGAAGCGGCTGGTGGATGACTGGGTCCGCCGCGACCTGCGCAGCGACGCCACCGCCAGCCGCTGACGGTGGCGCCACGCCGGGCGTGGCGCCCCCTCAGCCGCCCAGGTGCTGGTGCGGTACCCGCTTGACCGCGCACGGCAGCTGATAGGCGCTGACCCCGCACAGCGGCGCCAGCACATCCAGCCGCGGTGACTCACCCCACAGGGTCACCGTGCTGCCTACTCCGGCGTCGGGCAGGTCGGTGAGGTCCACGGTCAGCATGTCCATCGAAACCCGGCCGATCAGCGTGCCGGGCTGCCCGTCGATCTGCACCGGGGTGCCATTCGGGGCGAACTGCGGGTAGCCGTCGGCATACCCCAGGGCGACCACGCCCACCCGGGTGGGCCGCTGCGCGACGAACCGCGCGCCATAGCCCACCGGTTCGCCGATGCCGATCTCACGCACGGCGAAGATTTTCGATTGCATGGTCATCACCGGGCGCAGCCGCTCAGTGAGCACCGAATGGGTGGGCAGCGGGTTGGCGCCGTACAGCATCAGCCCCGGGCGTACCCAATCGCTGCGGACGTCCGGCCAGCCCAGCAGGGCCGGGGAATTGCACAGGCTGGTCTCACCGGCCAGGCCGTCGATGGTGGCGGCGAACAGGTCGGCCTGCTCGCGGGTGCGCAGGCTGTCCAGCTCGTCGGCGCGGGCCATGTGGCTCATCAGCACCATCGGCGCCACCTGCGGCAGCGCGCTCAGGCGGGCGTGCGCGGCGCGGAAGTCGGCCGGCGACAGCCCCAGGCGGTGCATGCCGCTGTCCAGCTTCAACCAGATCTTCAGCAGGGCGGTGGTCTGGAAGGCCAGCACCGCCTCCACCTGCCACGGCGCGCCCACGGCGAACCACAGGTCGTGCTGCACGATCAGCGGCAGCTCGGCGGCGTCGAAGAAGCCTTCCAGCAGCACGATCGGCGTGGTGATGCCGGCCTGGCGCAGTTCCAGCGCCTCTTCGATGCAGGCCACGCCGAACGCGTCGGCCTGGCCCTGCAGCGCGCGTGCGCAGGCAACCGCACCGTGGCCGTAGGCATCGGCCTTGATGGCCGCCAGGGTCTTGCGACCGCCGCCCAGTTCACGGGCAAGCTGGAAATTGGCGCGCAACGCGTCCAGGTCAATCAACGCGCGGGCTGGGCGCATGCTTTGGGCTCACTATGAACAACGGATGCGGCCGTGTGGCCGTAGCGGAAGATATCCAGGCCTTCGGTACTGATCTGCGGCTGGCGCGCGCTCATCAGGTCGGCCAGGTAACGGCCCGAACCGCAGGCCATGGTCCAGCCCAGCGTGCCGTGGCCGGTGTTGAGGAACAGGTTGCGGTACGGGGTGGCGCCGATCACCGGGGTGCCATCGGGCGTGGCCGGGCGCAGGCCGGTCCAGAACTCGGCACGCGACAGGTCGCCGCCGTCCGGGTACAGGTCGCCCACCACTTTTTCCAGGGTGGCGCGGCGGCGCGGCGACAGCGACAGGTCGAACCCGCCCACTTCAGCCATCCCGCCCACGCGGATGCGGTCATCGAACCGGGTTACCGCGACCTTGTAGCTCTCGTCCAGGATGGTCGAGGTGGGGGCCATGGCCGGGTTGGTGATCGGCAGGGTCAGCGAGTAGCCCTTGAGCGGGTAGACCGGCAGGCGCAGGCCGAGCGGGTCCACCAGCGACGGCGAATAGCTGCCCAGCGCGACCACGTAGCGGTCGGCGGTTTCCAGCGTGCCGTCAATGCGCACGCCGGTGATGCGGTCGCCGTCGGTCTGCAGGCCGGCGATGTCCTGGTCGAAACGGAACTCGACGCCGGCGTCCACGCACATCTGCGCCAGGCGCCGGGTGAACAGCTGGCAGTCGCCGGTCTGGTCGCGCGGCAACCACAGCGCGCCGACCAGTTTGTCGGCCACCCCGGCCAGCGCCGGCTCGTGGGCGATGATGCCGTCGCGGTCCAGCACCTTGTAGGGCACCCCGTACTGGGCCAGCACTTCGATGTCCTGCGCCGAGGCGTCCAGCTGCTGCTGGGTGCGGAACAGCTGGGTGGTGCCCAGGTCGCGGCCTTCGAATTCGATACCGGTCTGCTGGCGCAGCTCGTTCAGGCAGTCGCGGCTGTACTCGGACATGCGCACCATGCGCGCCTTGTTGATGGCATAGCGCTCATGGGTGCAGTTGCGCAGCATCTGCGCCAGCCACAGGTACTGGCGCCAGTCCAGGCCGGGGCGGATGGCCAGCGGCGCATGTTCGGAGAACAGCCACTTGACCGCCTTGAGCGGCACGCCCGGCGCGGCCCACGGCGAGGTGTAGCCGAACGACAGCTGGCCGGCGTTGGCGAAACTGGTTTCCAGCGCCGGACCGGGCTGGCGGTCCACGACCGTGACTTCAAACCCGGCCTGCCGCAGGTACCAGGCACTGGTGGTGCCGATGACGCCGCTGCCAAGGACTAGAACGCGCATGTAGCTTCTCCGACCCGATCATTCCCTGCACTGGAGCGTGCCGGGACCATAATTGCGGAAGTATATTCCGCCCAAACCAAGCTTTTGCCCTGTTTTTAGGAGCGATGACAGGATATTGTCGCGCCAACCCCCATGCCTGGATGACGCCGATGGCCGTGCGCCCCCGCGAACTGGACAAGATCGACCGCAAGATTCTGCGCATCCTGCAGGACGAAGGCCGCATTTCCTTTACCGAACTGGGCGAACGGGTGGGTCTGTCGACCACGCCCTGCACCGAACGGGTGCGGCGACTGGAACGCGATGGGGCCATCACCGGCTACTACGCCAAGCTCGACCCGCACTACCTCAAGGCCAGCCTGCTGGTGTTCGTGGAGATCAGCCTGGCCTACAAGTCCGGCGACATCTTCGAGGAATTCCGCCGCGCGGCCCTGAAGCTGCCCAACGTGCTGGAGTGCCACCTGGTGTCGGGCGATTTCGACTACCTGCTCAAGGCGCGCATCAGCGAGATGGCGTCGTACCGCAAGCTGCTCGGCAGCACCCTGCTGACCCTGCCGCACGTGCGCGAATCCAAGAGCTACATCGTGATGGAAGAGGTGAAGGAAACGCTGACCCTGCCGATCCCGGATTGAAGCGGGGCATTGAACGCAGAAGGCGGCGCGCTTGCGCGCACCGCCTGTGGTCATGCAATCCCGCGCGTCAGCGCTGTTGTTTGGAATCAGGGTGACGCTGGTCCGGCTGCTTGCCCTTCTGGTTCTGCTGGTCCCACTGTTGCTGGTTCTGCTGTCCGGCCTTCTGGTGCTGTTGCTGACTGCCCTGCTGTTCCTGCGGCATCTTGCCGCCTTTCTGGTTCTGCTGGTTGGTCATGATTGCACTCTTCTGGAAAACCCTTCGGAATACGCCGCGTTCCGGCGCACGCAAAGGGTCGCGCGGAAACGGTTAAACACAGGCGAAAAAGCGGTGAGATGGCGCGTTGATGCAGCTGACTGTGCGGCGTGGTTTGTGCACCGTTCATGCGCTGCGCCAGTGCACGCCGCTTACGGTCGGATCTGCTGCCCATCGCCACTGGGAATGGCGTCGTAGTACTTGCCGGTGCGGGTATCGAGCACCCGGTTCGGCCCCACCTGTTTGGCGCCGGGAATGATCCGCCCGTGGCGGTCATACACCTTGGGCTGCAGGGTGGGGCCCTGGATCGGTTGCGTCGGGCCGGTGCCCCGCGCCTGGATGGGATGGCTGCGCAGTTGCTGCTGGACCTGGCTGTTGGATTTCACCGGCGCCATCTGCCCGGACAGGCTGTCCACCGGCGCCGGGCGCACCGGAGTGGGCAGCGGCGCCGGCGGCGCCACTACCACCGGGCGGGTCGCGGTGGGATTGGGGGGCGGACCGATCTGGGCCATGCCGATGGCCGGCAGCATCAGGCCCAGCGCGGTGGCGAAGCGGACGAGGCGGGACATGGCAGGCTCCGGCGGGGTGGGTTACTGCACCTTGCACCCACGCAGGTATCAGCACCATGAACGCGCCTGGATCGCCGGGGCGTCGGCTTGAAGCCCGCCATCCCGGCCCAATCTTGAACCCACCCCCGCGAGGAACCGCCGATGACCGCCTTCGATCTCTCTCCCCCCAGCGACGCCCAGCGCGACGCCCTGGTGGCCGGCCTCAGCGCCGACGAACGCCGCGTGCTGCTCCAGCACGGCACCGAAGCGCCGTTCTGCGGCGTGTTCCTGGACAACAAGCAGGACGGCGTCTACGGCTGCCGCCTGTGCGGGCTGCCACTGTTCCGGTCCAGCACCAAGTTCGACTCCGGCACCGGCTGGCCCAGCTTCTTCGCCCCGTTCGACCCGGCCCACGTGCGCGAGATCCGCGACATCAGCCACGGCATGGTCCGCACGGAAATCGTCTGCGCGCGGTGTGACAGCCATCTCGGCCATGTGTTCCCCGATGGCCCGCCGCCGACCCACGAGCGACACTGCCTGAACTCGGTCTCGCTGTCGTTCACCCCGAACGGACAGGCGTATCCGGATCTGCTGCAGCGCGGCGGGGCCGAGGCCCAGCCGGCCGGCTGAATCTGCAAAAGTGTGACATTGAGCGAACGGTCCCCTTCAGAAAACCGGGAACGGGGCCGACATGGAGGTATCCCCTACTCCGCGCCGGCCCCATGCTCATCATCGTTGGATTCCTCATCGTCATCATCAGCGTGCTCGGCGGCTACATCGGCGCGCACGGCAAGCTGGCTGCCTTATGGCAGCCCTATGAGCTGGTCATCATCGGCGGCGCGGCACTGGGCGCGTTCCTGGTCGGCACCCCGTTCAAGACCGTCAAGCAGACCCTGAAAGCCACCGTGGGCGTGTTCAAGGGCCCGGCCTACAAGCAGCAGGACTATATCGACGTCCTGAGCCTGCTCTACGAACTGCTCAACAAGGCCCGCCGCGAAGGCTTCATGGCGCTGGAAGACCATGTGGAGCGCCCGGCCGAAAGCAGCATCTTCGCCAACTACCCCAAGGTGCAGGCCGACCACCACCTGGTGGACTTCATCACCGACTGCCTGCGCCTGATGATCGGCAGCAACATTGAGCCGCATGAGCTGGAGCCGCTGCTGGAACTGGAGCTGGAAAAGCACCATGCCGAAGCGATGCAGCCCTCGGCGGTGCTCAACAAGGTGTCCGACGGCCTGCCCGGTTTCGGCATCGTGGCCGCGGTGCTGGGCATCGTGATCACCATGGGCTCGATCGGCGGGGAAATCACCGAAGTGGGCGCGCACGTCGCCGGCGCGCTGGTCGGTACCTTCTTGGGCATCCTGCTGGCCTACGGCTTCGTCAGCCCGCTGGCCGCAGCGGTGGAAGCGCGCGCCGAGCAGGACAGCCGCATCTATGAGTCGGTGAAGACCGCGCTGCTGGCCTGCCTGCGCGGCTACAACCCGAAGATCGCGCTGGAGTTCGCCCGCAAGACCCTGCCCTCGAACGTGCGCCCGGGCTTCAGCGCCTTCGAGCAGCACCTCAAGACGGTCAAGTAAGGCACCGCCATGGCCGAGAACAAACCCACCGTCATCGTCCGCCGGGTCAAGAAGGCCGGCCACGCTGCCCACCATGGCGGCGCCTGGAAAGTGGCCTACGCCGACTTCGTCACCGCGATGATGGCGTTCTTCCTGGTGCTGTGGCTGATGGCGGCCACCACCAAGCCCGAGCGCGCGGCCATTTCCGAGTACTTCCGCAACCCCAGTCCGCTGGTTGGGCAGAGCTCCACCCCGGCGCCCGGCATGGCCGGTCCGGGCGGGGCCAGCACCTCGATGATCAAGCTGGGCGGCGCCACCGACATCTCGCGCGGCAACAGCAACGACCCGTTCCAGTCCCAGCAGACCGCCAAGCCGATCCCGCAGACCGAACGCGAGCGCGAGCAGCAGCAACTGGAAGCGCTGAAACGGGAGCTGGAAGAGGCCATCAGCAAGAGCCAGGCGCTGGAGCCGTTCAAGGACCAGCTGCTGCTGGACCTGACCCCGGAAGGCCTGCGCATCCAGATCGTGGACAAGCAGAACCGCCCGATGTTCGACATGGGCAGCGCAGCGCTCAAGCCGTACACCCGCGAAATCCTGCGCGAGCTGTCGCAGTTCATCAACCACGTGCCGAACCGGATCAGCATCACCGGCCACACCGACACCACCGCCTACAACGCGGTGCACGGCTACAGCAACTGGGAGCTCAGCGCCGACCGCGCCAACGCCGCCCGGCGTGCGTTGCTGGACGGTGGCATGACCGAAGAGAAGGTGACCCGGGTGGTCGGCCTGTCCTCCTCGGTGCTGTTCGACAAGGCCCAGCCGGACAACCCGATCAACCGCCGCATCAGCATCGTGGTGATGACCAAGGCGGCCGAAGCGGCGGCCCTGGCCGGTGCCGGACAGGAAGTCGCGTTGTCGCCCACCACCGGCGACGCCGACATCCACGCCGCACAGGCCCCGGCGGCGACGCCCTGACCGGGGGGCCGGTCGGGGGTCGGTCAGTCGTGCGGGCCGGTCGGAGGGCCGCACGGCCGGTCGGTGCGCGCCACGTTCGGTTGATGCCTGCACGCCCAGACGATGCACGCCTCGCACGCTGGTAGGGTCGCGCCCCAGCCGACTGCACGCGCATGGGCAGCGTTCGATAGGGGCATGACCTTCAACGGAATGACCGCTTCCAGACGCCATGTCGTTGGAGGCCATGCGTCCCCGGGCGCGGACAGGCTACCGGCAGTCGGTTGGGACCCGACCCTACCGCGGTGGGCCGCATTCGATGGGGGCATGACCGCAATGGCCGACGCCTGCGGCCAACCCCCATTACAATGGGGTCTTTCCACGTACAGATAGATCCCACCATGTCCAAGCAGTCCAAGGCCAAGCGCGACAAGCGCAAGAAGCTGCAGCCCAAGCGCCCGATCAACCGCCTCAACGCCCAGCAGCAGGTGCAGAACCACGCCGTGCTGACCAACGAAGAGGGCCAGGTCGTGGCCGCGATCGGCCTGCAGGGCACCGAATGGCTGCTGGCCATCGGCGGCCAGACCATGGGCAACGCCGACAACCCGATCCCGATGCTGGCCATGCTCAAGCACCTGTCCAACGTGCAGGAAAAGGAAGGCCGCAAGGTCAACCTGGAATACTCGAGCCAGCTGCAGCAGCTGATCGACGACCTGGCCGCCGACGAAGGCAAGACCGCCGACGAGTACCTGACCCAGCTGGTGTCCGAGTTTGAAGGCGTGGAAGGCGAAGAAGGCGAAGACGCCGAAACCGCCGAAACCGCTGCCGAGGCCAGCGAAGACGCCCCGGTGGCAGACGAGGCCGGCACCGATGCCGCCGCCGACGCCACCCCGGCCGCCAGCGACGACAAGCCGCAGGCCTGAGCCACGGCAACCCGGTGACGGTCTATATCGACGATGCGGTCCACCCCTGGCGCGGCGAGCGCTGGGCGCATCTGATGGCCGACACCCTGCCCGAGCTGCACGCCATGGCGGCGCAGCTCGGGATTCCCCGGCGGGCATTCCAGAACCGCCCCAGCGGCGCGCATTACGACGTCCCCGCCCCGCTGCGCCTTCAGGCGATCGAACGCGGCGCACAGGCCATCTCGCGGCACACCGACCGCGCGCTGGTCAAAGCCGTCATCGCCAACGCCCGAAGCCAATACCAGGGGTAGGTGCTGACCGTTGGTCGGCACATCCCTGCCCCGCGCCCGGTGAATGCCCGCCGTTGATCGGCAAACGCATTACCCGCGCCGGCAGGTGCCGACCGTTGGTCGGCACACCAGCCCCACTCAGAACGGGTCCGACCCCGGCCGCACTTCCACGCCCAGCAGCGAGCACAACGCCAGCATGGCGTCATCGTCGCGGTTGAGCGCCATCCAGCCAGCCAGGCCGCCATTGCCCGTATCCACGCTCCACAGCGCGTAGTTGTGCTCGCGCAGGCGGTCGTGCGCGGTGGCCATCAGCGCCGGTGCATCGGTGGCGGCCGCGAAATCCTCATCGTCCAGGTCGCCACCCCAGTCCAGCTGCAGGTTCCAGCGCGCCGCCAGCTCATTGATCGCCGACACCAGCGCATCGGGATCCTCACGGTCCACCTCGAACCCCGACTGCCAGGCAATGGCGGCCATCAGCGGCGGCAGCCAGTCGGCTTCCTCGTCGATCTCCTCGCCGCTTTCCAGCAGCGCCTCGCGCCAGCGGTTGAACTGCTGCAGCGCCAGCTCGTCATCGCCCGGGTTGATCAGCACGAACAGGTTCCAGATCCGCGCCTCGAAGTCGTCTTCGTCGAAATCGCGCTCGTCTTCTTCGAAGTCGAAATAATCGCTGTTGTCAGGCATGACCGGTATTTCCTTGAGGCAGGCGGGCATTCTGCCGTGCAGCGGCGTTGGCAGGAAGCGAAATTCGGCGTGGGCCGCGCCGCGGTTTATCCTGTGCGCCTGGAAGATGGCCGTGGTGGCCATCACAACTGAATGCCCATGAGCGATACCCCTCCCGATCACCTGGCGATCAACCCGACCAGCCCCTTCCACGATGCCGCCGCCCTGGAGCGCGGGGTGGGCATCCGTTTCAACGAGGTCGAGCGCGACAACGTTGAAGAGTATTCGGTCAGCGAAGGCTGGATCCGCGTGCAGGCCGGCAAGGCCCGCGACCGCCGTGGCAACCCGATGACCATCAAGATCAAGGGCACCGTGGTGGCGTATTACCTGGACCAGAAAACCGACGCGTGATCCGCGTTGATGGCCGGCCCCTCGCGGCCGGTCGCCGGGTAGAGCCCCCCCATGGGTGGCTGTGTTCCGGGTCAGGCGTACCTCATATACCCGGCATCGCGACAGCCACCCATGGGGTGGCCCTACCGGTCGAACGCGCCACCGTTCAATCGCGTTGGCGGGTTTCCAGCAGGTCCAGGTTGCGGATCAGCTTGCGCGAGACCTCGTCGGAAATGGTGCCGCGCCGGGTCAACCGGAACAGCTCCTCGCGCTCGGCGGTCAGCCCGGCGCCACGCAGCTGGCGGTAGCCCTGCTCCATGCGCTGCACCTTTTCCGGGTCCGCATCCGGGCCGTCGTCCTTCTCAAGATTGCGCTGGTACAGCAGGCTCACCCGTGAGGCGGCGTCGTTGTAAAGCTGCACGTTCTCGGTGGTCTGGTTCTGCACCAGCTGCTGGCGCATGCGCTCCACCCCGGCCAACGCCGCCTTGGACGCCAGCCGCCGGGCCAGATCCTCGGCCTTGCGCTCGCCCGAATCGGCCGGCAGCTCCAGCCCCTTCAGCAACCGCGGCAATGCCACGCTGGCGCCCACCAGCGACACCAGGATCACCGCCGCCGCCAGGAAGATCACCAGATCGCGCGCCGGGAAGGCGCTGCCATCGGGCAGGAACAGCGGCAGGGTGAGCACGCCGGCCAGGGTGATCGCACCGCGCACGCCGGCCACCGAGGTGGCCACCACGATCCGCCACGACGTGCCCGGCCGCGCTTCACCGCGGTGGCGCGCCCGCAGCACGCTCCAGCGCAGCGACAGCCACACCCAGGCCAGGCGCAGCAGCACCAGCGCCAGGTTGATCACCACCACGTACACCAGCAGCCACCACGCGCTGTGGTGGCCGCTCTCGCTGACTGTCTTGATCGCACGCTCGACGATGCCCGGCAGCTGTTCGCCCAGCAGCACGAACATGATGCCGTTGAAGCTGAACTGCAGCATTCCCCACACGGCCGCGCGTTGCACGCGCATGCTGCCCGACACCCGGCCGGTGAGCTCGACGTAGCTCATGGTGATGCCCGCGGCCACCGCGGCCAGAATGCCCGACGCGTTGGCCTCTTCGGCCAGCAGGTAGGCGGCGAACGGAATCAGCAGGTTGACCAGCAGCGCTGCACCGGGCTCCTCGCCGAAGCGCCGCCACAGCCAGCGCTGGAAGGTCGACACGCCCAGGGTGACGGCCGCGCCGATCGCCACGCCGGCCAGCGCCACCCACAGGAAGGTGAGCGATGCGGTGGCCAGCGAGAAGCTGCCGGTCATCACCGCGGCCACGGCAAAGCGGAAGCAGACCAGGCCGGACGCATCGTTCAACAACGACTCGCCTTCCAGGATGTGCATCAGCCGCTTGGGAATGGGCGCGCGCGCGGCGATCGACCCGACCGCCACCGGGTCGGTGGGCGAGATGATCGCCGCCAGCGCGAAGGCCACCGCCAGCGGCATCACCGGAATCATCCAGTGGATCAGGAAGCCGGCGCCGATCACGGTGAACACCACCAGGCCGAACGCCAGCTCCAGGATCACGCCCTTGTCGCGGAACAGGCCCTGCTTGGGAATGCGCCAGCCGTCCAGGAACAGCAGCGGCGGCAGGAACAGCAGGAAGAACATCTCCGGTTCCAGTGCGTGGCCACGGTTGAACACCCCGGCGATGACCGCGCCCAGGCCGATCTGCACCAACGGCAGCGGCAACGACAGCGGCAACACCCGGACCAGGTAGCCGCTGGCGACCACGGCCACCAGCATCGCCAGGACGACTTCAATGGTATGCATGCATTTTCCAGTGGACGGCGCGAGGGGGGGGAGGCTGCGGGCAGCCGGGCGCCGGAAACTGCAAAAAAACTACCACACCCATCCGCCTGCGCGAACGCCGGGCCTGCCGCGGCTCAGTGGCCGGACAGCAGTTCGCGCGCGGTCCACGCGTTGAAATCGGCCTGCATCGCAGCCGTCAGCGTGTGGTCGGCCGGGTAGCCGTGCAGTGCGTGATCCACACCCAGCGCCTGCAGACGCGCCGCGGCGGCGGTGGCCAGCGCGAACGGCAGCTTGCTGTCCTGCTCACCGTGCAGGATCAACCCGCGCACGCCACGCGTGGCGATGTCGGCGGGAACGTGCGGTGCGATCTCCGGCAGGATGCGCCCGGACAGGATCGCGAACCGGCGTGCCACCTGCGGCGCGGTGAGCGCCACGCTGGCACTCATGATGCCGCCCTGGCTGAAGCCGGCCACCAGCGTGTGCGCGGTATCCACGCCGTGCTGTGCCTGCAGCGCGCGCACGTAGTCGATGAGCAGCAGACGGCTGGCTTCGGCCTGCGCCGGGTCGATCACCGGCCCCTGCGCGCCGAACTGCACGGTGAACCAGCCGAACGCATCCGCCCCGAACGCCAGCGGCGCGCGCGGCAGCACCACCTGCAGGCGCTTATCCAGCCCGTCCGCCAGTGCCTGCAGCGAGCGTTCGTTGCTGCCCACGCCATGCAACAGCACCACCAGCCCGTGCGCCGGGCCGGTGGCGGGGCGCACCACCGCGTGCAGCGTGCTCACGCCGCGGCCCCGTCGAAGCGGTAGATGTCCATCGCCAGAAACCCCGCATCGATACCGGCATCGATGCGCTGCGCACCCAGCGTGTCACTCCCGGCAGCGCCCATGGCCACATGCAGCGGCTGCAGGTGCTCGTCGGTGGGGTGCGCCTGCGCGGCGTGTGGCGCCCGGGCACGGTAGTCGAGCAGCGCGGCAGTGTCGTCTTCCTGCAGGCGCTGTTCGACCCAGCCGATGAAGGGCCGCACGTAGGGCGCTTCCTTGCCGTCCTGGTAGTTGCCCCAGTCGTGCAGGTTGTGGGTGATGCTGCCGGAGCCGATCACCAGCACGCCCTGCTCGCGCAGCGGTGCCAGCGCACGGCCCAGCGCGAACTGGTGGGCCGGTCCCAGCAGCGGCTGGATCGCCAGCGGTACCACCGGAATGTCGGCCTGCGGGTACAGGAAGCGCAGCGGCACCCAGGCGCCGTGGTCGAGGCCGCGGCTGCGGTCCAGCGCGGTCGGCAGCCCGGCCGCCGCCAGCCGCGCGGCGATCTCGCCGGCCAGGGCCGGGTCGCCCGGGGCCGGGTACTGCAGGTCGAACAGCGCCTGCGGGAAGCCGCCGAAATCGTGGATGGTGGGCGGTTGCGCGTGTGCGCCCACTGCCGGCTGGTGGGTCAGCCAGTGCGCCGAGGCCATCACGATGGCGCGCGGGCGCGGCAACTGCGCGGCCAGCGCCGCGAGGCGTTCGCCGACCAGACCGGGGTGGAGCGCGGTCATCGGCGAACCATGGGAGATGTACAGCGAAGGCAGACGGGACATCACAGGCTCCAAGAAAGGATCAACGACGGCGCGGTGCTCAGCGCGAGGCGAGTGTCCACTTGCCGTCGCCGATGCAGAACAGCACCAGCAGCGCCAGCGCCCAGAACGCCGGGTATTCCCAGCCGCCCCCGGCATTGGCGAAGCTGAAACCGTTGGCGCCGTGCACGCTCACGATGGTGCCCAGCAGCAGCGGCACGCCCAGCAGCCCCACCCACCGCGCGTACACGCCCAGCAGCAGCGCCGCGGCAAGGGTGAGCTCCAGCACGAGGGCGACGTAACCGAGGGCGCCGGGCAGGCCCAGCGACTGGAAGTACGCCGCGGTGCCGGCCGGGCTGAACACCAGCAGTTTGGTCAGGCCATGCACCAGGAACAGCACGCCCAGGCCCCAACGCAGCAGGGTGGCGCCGACAGGGGCGAGCGCGGAAACACGGAGAGCGGTGGTAGGCATGGGACACCTCGCGGACTAGGATGGCGACAGGTTATTGCGCTCAGCCGTGGCGATAAATACGATCAGACGACGCTGTTTATTACAGAATCTGAAACAATGGATACCCTCGACGCGATGCGTGTGTTCGTGGCGGTGGTGGAACGCAACGGCTTCAGCGCGGCCGCCCAGGCCCTGGATATGTCCACCGCCGGGGTCACCCGGCAGATCGCCGCGCTGGAAAAGCGCCTGTCCACGCGCCTGCTCAACCGCACCACGCGCCGGGTGAACCCCACCAGCACCGGCGCGGCCTACTACGCGCAATGCGTGCAGCTGCTGGCCCAGTTCGACGCACTGGAAGCAGGCATCGGCGCGCAGGCGCTGGAACCGTCGGGGCTGCTGCGGGTCAACGCCCCGGTCAGCTACGGCATCGCCCGGCTGGGACCGCTGCTGGCCGGCTACCGCGCGCGCTACCCGCAGGTGCAGCTGGACCTGTCGCTGTCCGACCGCCTGGTGGACATGGTGGAAGAAGGCTACGACGTGGCCATCCGCATCACCCGCCAACCCAACCCGGCGCTGATCGCACGCAAGCTGGCCGACACCCACATCACCCTGTGTGCCGCCCCTGCCTACCTGGACGCCCACGGCCGCCCGCAACAGCCCGACGACCTGTCCGACCACGAATGCCTGGGCTACAGCTACTGGGGCGGCGGCGACAGCTGGCAACTGCGCGGCCCGCGCGGCGAGGTGTCGGTGCCGGTGCACGGCGGCCTGCGCGCCAACAACGGCGACGTGCTGCGCGAGGCCGCGTTGGCCGGCATGGGCATCATCCTGCAGCCGGACTTCCTGATTGCCGACGCGCTGGCCGACGGCCGCCTGGAACGCCTGCTGCCGGAGTGGGAGATCGCGCCGATCAGCATCTTCGCGGTATACACCAGCCGCAACCATCTGGCCCCGAAGGTGCGCAGCTTCATCGATTACCTGGTGGAGGCGTTGGGGTGACGGCGGGCGTTTGCGTGTAGAGCAGCCGGGCAGAGCCCGGCTCTACGACATTGCCAACCCCGTAGAGCCGGGCTCTGCCCGGCTGCCTTGCATCAGGTGGCCTCGGCGGTTTCCAACCGCGCGATCACCTCGACCAGCGGCGAGGGGCGGCCCAGCAGGTAACCCTGCACCTGGTCGCAGCCGTGCGCGGCCAGCCACTGATGCTGGCCCGGCGTTTCCACGCCCTCGGCGATCACCGTCAGCCCCATGCTGTGGCCCAGCGACAACAACGCGCGGCAGATCGACGCATTGCGCGGATTGGTTTCCACGTCGGACACGAAACTGCGGTCGATCTTCAGGATGTCCAGCGGCAGGTGCTGCAGGTAGGACATGTTGGAATACCCGGTGCCGAAGTCGTCCAGCGAAATGCACACGCCCTGCTCGTGCAGCCGCTGCATCGTCTGCTTGGCCTGGGCCGGCTTGCGCATCAGGCTGCTCTCGGTCAGCTCCACCTGCAACGCGCCGCGCTCCAGCCCGAACTCCTGCGTTGCGCGTGCGAATTCGGCCACCAGATCGCTGTTGAAGAACTGCACCGCCGACACGTTCACCGCGATCGGCAACGGCCAGCCTGCATCGGCCAACCGCCGCTGCGCCTGCGCCGCCGCCCGGATCACCCAGCGCCCCAACGCCAGGATCAACCCGGTGTCTTCGCACAACTGGATGAACTCGCCCGGCGGAATGAAACTCCCATCGGCCTGCGGCCAGCGCAGCAACGCCTCCAACGCCGCCGGCGTGCCGTCGCTGGCGTGGCAGATCGGCTGGTAGTACAGCTCGAACTCGGTGTCGATCGCGCTGTGGATGCGCCCGGCCAGGCGCAGCCGCTCGGCCAGCCGCGAACTCACCGTGGTGTCGAACCAGGCAATCACACTGCCCTCGTCACGCGCGGCGTGCGCGGCCTGTGCGGCCATGCCGATCAGCTGTTCGGCCGGCACGTTGTCACCCTCGAACTTCACCGCCACGCCGATCCGCGGCTCGAACTGGTGCAGCCAGTCCTGCCCGCGCACCGGCTCCGATACCGTCTGCACCAGCGTATCCAATGCGGTCTGGCGCTCGTGGTCGTCGCGGATGGCGAAGATGAAATCTTCCGCCGGCTGGAAGGCCAGCAGGCCATAGCGCGTGCCCAGCCCGCCCAGGCGCTTGGCCATGGCCTGCAGCACCACATCGCCCACTTCGCGGCCCAGCGTATCGGCCACCAGCTGCAGCCCGCGGAACTGCACGTAGGCGATCGTGTAGCCGCCGCCTTCCTCGTCCAGCTGCGCGGCCAGCGCGCGCGTGTTGAGCAGGCCGGTGGCCGGGTTGTGGGTGGCGTGATACGCCAGGTCGCGCTCGTACGCCAGCCGCTCGCTGATGTCCTCGGCCAGCACCAGGCAGGCCTGGCGCCCGTCGAAATCCAGCCGCGACAGATGCGCGCGCACCTCGAACAGGGTGCCGTCCTTGCGCCGGTGCACGCGTACCTGCGCGTCCTGGGCATCGCCGATGGTGGCGCGCGAAATCGCGCCGCGGATTTCGTCCCAGCCTTCGCGCGGGCGGATATCCAGGATGCTCATCGACAGGAACTCGTCGCGGCTGTAGCCGTACTGCTTCACCGCCGCCTCGTTGACCTCCATGAAGCGCAGTGTGTCCGGGTCGAACACCCAGAACGGGGCGGGATTGCGGTCGAACAGCAGCCGGAACTGGCGCTCGGCCTGCTGCACGCGGGCCAGCGCCTGCACGCGCTCGCTCACATCGGTGAGCGCGCCGATCATGTGCCGCTGCCGGTCCGCCACCGCCACCCGCTGGCCGCGCGCGGAAACCCAGCGCACCGTGCCACCGGGCAGCACCACCCGGAACATTTCATCCAGCACGCCGTTGCCGGCGAAGGCGTTGTCGAACGCCAGCTGCATGCGCTCGGCATCCTCGCGGTGCACCCGCGCGAAGAACGCGGCCACCGGCAAGCTTTCAGTCTCGATGCCGAAGATCTCCCGCGCCAGCGGCGACCAGCGCAGCTGCGAGGCATCCTCGTCCACATACCAGGTGCACACCTTGCCCACCTGGTGGGCCATCAGCAGCTCGGCGTGGCCGGTGCGCAGTTCCTCGGTGAGCGCATCCTGGCTGCGGGTGGCACGGCGCACGCTCACAAACACCAGCGCGAACACACCCCAGTACAACAAGTACAGCGCCACCGACGCCTGCACGTAGGGCCACCACGGGGCCAGCACGTCCGCGCGGCCCAACCCGGCGTACACCGCGATGGGGTACTGACCCAACGTGGTGAGCGTGGAAATCCGCTCGATGTTGTCGATGGCGCTGGTTTCAACGCCCAGCGGCACCACGGCGTCGCGGCGCAGCATCTCGCGCTTGCCGAGCCCGAAACGTTGCCCGGTGAGGCCCACGGTGTCCGGGCTGCGCGCCAGCACGTAGCCCTGCGCATCGGTGATCGAGATGACGCCCTGGTCGCCGGTGTCCATGCCACCGATGATCGATTGCAGCTCACTGGTGTGCAGCCGGCTCAGCAGCCAGCGGTCGTCACCCATGCGCAACGCCAGCGGCAGCACCCAGCGCTGCGCATTGCGTTGCTGCGGCGGCCCCAGGTAGAGACGGCTGTCGCTGCCGCGATTGGTATCCACGGCCCACAGCGGCAGGTACAGGTCGCCGCTGCCACTGGTGAGTGCGCGGCCGTACTGGTCCACCACCACGATGCTGTCCAGCTCGGCATGCCGCTGCAGCACCCCGCCGATGGCGTCGTCCAGCAGGTCCGGCGCCTGCGTCGGGACCCGCTCGAACAGCAATGCGCCGTCCTCGGCGATGCCCAGCATGGCCCGTTCCAGGTTGCGCAGCTCCAGCCGCAGCAGGCGCTGCGAGCCGGTGGCCAACGCCGCGCTCTGGCGCTGCGCGGCTTCCTGGCGGCGCTGGTAATCGTTGGCCAGCGTCAGCGCCAGCCCAACGGCCAGCAGCACGCCCAGGCTCACGCCCAGCCACACGATCGTGCGCAATGGCCGCGCCAAGGCGCGGTTCAACGCGGGCATTGCCGACCTCTCCCGCTGCGATGGGCTGACTTCATGCGTAAACGCTTCCTGGTTTCCCCAAACCTGAGCGGCCGAAGCCCGGGATTCTTGACCTCTGCGTCGCCCCGCCGTGCCTGCACGCGGGCGCGCCCCGAATCCTGTCTGCCAGCATGCACCAGCGCGTGCAGCACGGGAAGAGCCACGGCGGCGGGCGGCGTGGAAAACGGCCACGCTTGGCACAGCCAGGCACGGCTGCAGCGGCAACCCACCCCGTCCCGGGGGGATTAGACTTGGGGTTTCCCCGTTGCCTGAGAAGTCCATGTCCACGCTGCGCCGCCCTACCCTGATGCTTGCCATCGCCGCCAGCCTGTCGCTGGGCCTGAGCGCCTGCGACCGTGAGCCGGCCGCCCCCGTCGCCACCGCGCCGGACAGCCCCGCCGCGGCACCGGCCGCGCCCAAGCCGCAGCTGGGCAGCTTCGGCTTCGATGCGACCGGCATGGACCGCAGCGTCGCCGCCGGTGACGACTTCTTCGGCTTTGCCAACGGCAGCTGGGTGAAGAACACCGAGATCCCGGCCGACCGCTCCAGCTACGGCAGCTTCAATGTCATTGCCGAGAAGACCCTGGCCGACACCCGCGCCATCCTTGAAGGCGCCGCCGCCGACACCAAGGCCAGTGGCGAGGCCAAGCTGATTGGCGATTACTACGCCGCATTCATGGACGAAGCCGGCATCGAGTCGCGTGGCGTGGCCGCGGTGAAGCCGGAACTGGACGCGATCGGCGGCATCGCCGACAAGGCCGCGCTGGCCACCACCCTGGGTGGCACCCTGCGCGCCGACGTCGACCTGCTGAATGCGACCAACTTCTACACCGACCGCCTGTTTGGCGTATGGGTGTCGGTGGACCTGCTGCAGCCGGACCGCAATGCGCCGTACCTGGTGCAGGGTGGCCTGGGCCTGCCCGACCGCGACTTCTACCTGCAGGGCGGCCGCATGGCCGAGCTGCGCAAGCAGTACCAGGCCTACATCGCCCAGGTGCTGCAGTTGGCCGGCGTTGCCGACCCGGCGGCCAAGGCACAGCGCATCCTGGCGCTGGAGACCAAGATCGCCCAGGCCCACGCCACCCAGGAAGAAACCAATGACGTGGCCAAGGGCGCCAATGCCTGGAAGCAGGCCGACCTGAACGCCAAGGCGCCGGGCATGGACTGGGCCGCGTTCCTGGCCGGTGCCAAGCTGGGCGAGCAGCAGGACTTCATCGTGTGGCAGCCCAAGGCCGTGGCGGGCATCTCGCGCCTGGTGGCCACCGAGCCGCTGGACGTGTGGAAGGACTACCTGGCCTTCCACGCGCTGGACCGTGCCGCGCCGTACCTGCCCAAGACCTTCGCCGATGCGCGCTTCGCCTTCCACGGCACCACCTTGAACGGCACCCCGCAGCAGAGCGAACGCTGGAAGCGCGCGGTGGATGACAGCAACCACGCCGTCGGCGAGGCCATCGGCAAGCTGTATGTGGAACGCCACTTCGACCCGGCCACCAAGGCCCGCGCCGATGAGATGGCCAAGAACATCATCGCTGCCTTCGCCAAGCGCATCGACGCGCTGGCGTGGATGTCGCCGCAGACCAAGGCGCATGCCAAGGCCAAGGTGGCCGGGCTGACCGTGGGCATGGGCTACCCGGACACCTGGCGCGACTACAGCGGCCTGGAGATCAAGCGCGACGACGCACTGGGCAATGCCGAGCGCGCCGAGCAGTTCGAGTACCAGCGCAACATCGCCAAGCTGGGCAAGCCGGTCGACCACGGCGAGTGGGCGATGCTGCCGCAGACCATCAACGCGATGAACGTGCCGCTGGAAAACCGCCTGGTGTTCCCGGCCGCGATCCTGCAGCCGCCGTTCTTCGATGGTGCTGCCGACGACGCGGTGAACTACGGCGCGATCGGTGCGGTGATCGGCCATGAGATCAGCCACGGCTTCGACAATGCCGGTGCGCTGTTCGATGAAACCGGCAAGCTGCACAACTGGTGGACGGCCGATGACCTGAAGAAGTTCAACGCCGCCGGCGACGCGCTGGCCGCGCAGTTCAGCAGCTACCAGCCGTTCCCGGGCGTGTCGGTCAACGGCCGCCTGACCCTGGGCGAGAACATCGCCGACGTGGCCGGCCTGGCCACCGCCTACGACGCCTACCAGCTGTCGCTGCAGGGCAAGCCGGGCCAGACCCTGGAAGGCTTCAGCCCCGACCAGCGGTTCTTCCTGGGCTTTGCCCAGGCCTGGCGCAGCAAGGCGCGCGAGCAGGCCCTGCGCAACTCGCTGCTGACCAACGTGCACGCACCGGGCCAGTTCCGCGCGCTCACCGTGCGCAACCTGGACGCGTGGTACCCGGCGTTCGAGGTCAAGGAAGGCCAGAAGCTGTACCTGGCCCCGGACAAGCGGGTCAAGGTGTGGTGATCGGTGTCACCGCGCGACGGTGACACCTGAAAACGGGCGCTTCGGCGCCCGTTTTCGCGTCTGGGGGCGCGGTGAACAGCCGGCGCGCATCGGCGTGGTGTTGAACGCCCGGTAGAGCCGACCGTTGGTCGGCTGCCCTCCGCGACACCCCACGCACACCCGCACGCCAATCCGGGCCGTGCGGCGATGGCGCAGCCGACCAACGGTCGGCTCTACGGGGATGGCGCAGCCGACCAACGGTCGGCTCTACGGGGGAGGCCACTCGGCCAGCACGCTGGCCGGCAGGCCCATCCGCGCGCAGGCACGCGGGGCCAGACCATCCTGCAGCGCGCGCCGGAACAACGGCGTCATCGCGCGCAGCACGCGGGCGGACGTGCGTGCCTGCGCGCGTTGCATCGCCGTGCGTTCCAGCATCGCCTCGGCCCAGTCCGGCAACAACGCCGCACCCGCGCCCAGGAACAGCTCACGCGACAATCCGGCCATCGGCACCGGCAGGCGGATGCCCGACAACACCCCCAGCACTTCGCGCGAGCGCCCATCGAACCGAAGCTGCGGCAGCTGCCGGGCGAAGTACGCGTCCACCTCCGCTTCAGACGCGGGCACCTGGGTGGCGCCCAGTGCCTCGGCAACGCGCTTGTACTCGCGGTAATACTGGTCGGCCACCGCACCGGGCACCTCGCGGCAGTAGCGCCGGCAGCCTTGCAGGAAACCGTAGGCCTCGGTCACGTGGACCCAGGTGAGCAGGGCCGGATCATCGGCTGAATACGCGCGGCCGTCGGCACTGTGCCCGCGCACCTGCGCGTGAATGCGCGTGACCTTGGCCACCAGCGCATCCACCTCGGCGCTGGGCGCATAGGTGGTGCCGGCCACGAAGGCCGTGGTGCGACGCAGCCGCCCGACCAGGTCGTCGCGGAAGTTGGAGTGGTCGTACACCCCGGCCAGGGCCAGCGGGTGCAGGGTCTGCAGCATCAAGGCGCACAGGCCGCCGGCGAGCATCCCGGGGAATTCCGAATGCACCCGCCAGGTCGCGCTGTGCGGCCCGAACCAGCCGGGGTCGCCCTGCGGGTGGTCGTACTCGATGCCGCTCTGGCCGCGGGGGAAGGCGCCCAGCACCCAGCGCCGGATGGGCGCGGTGACAGGCTGGGAAAGACGGTGCAGCAACGGCGGCATCTCGGGGGTCCAATCGGGCGGAGGCGACGGCAGTCTGCGCGGTCGGGGCCGATTCTGGCCGATCCCGGCGCCCCCGGGGAGCCCCTGCGCTTAACCGGCGTTCGATGTGCAGGTGCAGCACGATTTTACCTGCGACATCTTGTCGCACGCTGCGATGGCGATGATGCACCGCATCAGGCCACCCGCATTCAGAAATATCAGCCCGGTGGCTTCGCATTTCCCCCATTGCACGACCCGCTGGAAGTGCTAGAACTGAATCCGCCTCACGTTCGTCCAATGCGCTGCCGCACGTTCCAGAAGGAGCACGTCATGATCGCTTTGTTCAAGGGTTTGGGTTTGCTGTTGCAGGACAACGAGCTGTACAACAGCCCGTTCGAAAAACAGGTCGCGCATTGGCGTAACAAGAGCGAGCAGCAGATCCGCGAGGAAGTGGCGGTGCTGGCCAAGGCCAAGGGCCAGTGGCTGATGGCCTCGATCGTCGGCTGGCAGGCCGCTTCGCTGCTGATCCTGGGCCTGATCTCCAACTATCTGTGGAAAGACGATTTCCATATCACCTTCACCCGCGTGGTGATCGTGTTCGGCTCGTGGATTTCCATCCTGTTCGTGATCTGGTTCATGGCCAACATGTTCGACCACACGGCCGGTTTCGAGCGCTGGATGAAGGCCTTCAACAGCCGCGCCCGCATCACCTCCGATGCCGACAGCGTGGAATGCGTGGCCGAAGCGCTGGACATGGCCCAGCACTATCCCGACGTGCTGGACTACAAGCAGGCCGTCACCGCGCGCCGCGAGCTTCGCCACGAAGACATCCGCATCATGCGCGAGATCGGTCGGATGCAGCAGCACACCGAGCTGGTGGGCCAGCTCAACCATGTGGGCGAGCAGGACAACCGCAGCAACCTGCACCTGCAACCCGCATTCTGACCAACCCGGAAAGTGGGGGGAGCCACAATGCCACCGTGATCACTCACGGTGGCATTGTTCTTTGGGCTGCTCGCTGACGCACTGGTTGAAGCCGGTGGGCAACCCGGCCATCTGTGCGGTCTTGCCGACCGCCACCGCCAGCCGGTGCAGCGGCGGTTTGGTGCACGCCGCGTCCTTGCTGCAGGTGGGATCAAGCAGCAGGTAGTGGCAGGTTCCACTGCTGCTGGCGATGCACTCGAAGTGCGCCACGCCGTCCACCAGGGTGCTCTTGCTGTACAGCGCATCCACGCCGTTGGCACGGATGCGGGTCACCGAGGTGTTGCTGGACTGCTGGCACCCGGCCAGCAGCACTACGGCGACGCACAGGGGCAGGAAAGTACGCATGATCACTCCAGGAAAAATGAGGGCCTGCTCCGGCTACATGCCCCGGAACAAGCTCATGAACGGTTGACTGACATTGAGCACTTCGGCCCGGTGTTTCAGACGCAGCTGGCCGCGCCCGGTATCGTCGCGGCTCACCGCCGCCACCGCTTTCATGTTCACGATGGTGGAGCGATGCACCTGGCGGAAACGCTGCGGGTCCAGCACGTCCAGCAGCTCGCGCAGCGGCGTGCGCAGCAGGCTTTCGCCCTGCTCGGTGACCACCGTGGTGTACTTGCTGTCGGCACGGAAATACAGCACGTCTTCGAGCATGATCAGCTGGGTGTCGCGCCCGTTGCTGGCGGTGATCCAGGCCAACGGCGGCGCGCTGCTGGGCGCGCTGCCGCCCTGCCCCAGACGCTGCAGCAGCTGCTCCAGCATCGCGTTGTCCGGTCGGCCCTGCTGCATGCGCGCCAGGATGCGCTCGCGCGTGGCCAGCAGGCGCTCATCGCTGACCGGCTTGAGCAGGTAGTCCATCGCGCCCTGTTCGAAGGCGTCGATGGCGTACTGGTCGTAGGCGGTCACGAACACCACCTGGGTGCGCGGGCTGATCTCGGGCAGCGCACGTGCCACGTCGATGCCGGTGATGCCAGGCATGCGGATGTCCAGGAAGGCCAGGTCCGGCTTCAACTCGGCCAGCCGTTCCAGCGCGCACGCACCGTCTTCGCATTCGGCCACCAGCCGCAGCTCCGGCCACAGCCGTTGCAGCTGCACCACCAGCGACTGCCGCAGCAGGTCTTCGTCTTCCGCGATCAGGGCATCAAGCTGCATGGACGGCCTCGCGCGCATCGCGCGGCAGGGTGATGGTGGCGGCGACGCCGCTGGGGAAGTTGGACACGATGGCGACGCCGGCGCGGTCGCCGCAGGTCAGGCGCAGGCGTTCGCGCAGGTTCTTCAGGCCGATGCCGGTGCCGCTGGTGCCCTGGCCGAACCCCAGCCCGTCGTCGGCAACGGTGAGGGTGACATGGTCATCGAAGGCGCGCGCGATGATCCACACCGTGCCGCCACCCGGCTTGGGTTCCAGGCCATGCTTGATGGCGTTTTCCACCAGCGTCTGCAGCGCCATCGACGGCAGCGGCAAGCCGGTCAGTGCCGGCGGCACGTCAACCTGCAGCGCCAGCCGCGCGCCCATGCGGATCTTGAGGATTTCCAGGTAGGCCTGGGTGCGTTCCAGCTCCACGCCCAGCGTAGACATCGACTCCTCCACGCTGGGCAGCGAGCTGCGCAGGTACTGGATGAGATGCCCCAGCATCTGGTCGGCGCGCGGCGGGTCGGTGCGGGTCAGCACCTGTGCGTTGGCCAGCGTGTTGTACAGGAAATGCGGTTCCACCTGGGCATGCAGCAGGTTGAGCTTGGCTACCGACAGTTCCTTCTCGGTGGCGGTCTGTTCGGCCGCGGCCTGCTCATCGCGGCGCTGCTCGGACACCCGCCGGGTGATGGCGCGGGTAACCGCTTCGGCATTCTCGAAGTTGCTGCCCTCATCCACGGCCAGCAGGTCGGCCCAGACCCCCGCGTCGGGTTCGAACAGCAGGGTCACGCTGCTGGTGCCCTGCCCCGGGGTGACCGTGGCCAGCACGCTGTTGCGACGGATCGCCAGCCGCGCCGGCAGGTTCCAGCGCGAGGGCGGGCGGCCGTTGTAGGGATCCACGCGGCGTACGTAGGCGCGCACCTGCAGGCTGCCGGCGGCGCTTTCGATGTCTTCCACGCGGGGCAGCTCGGCGATGGCCTTTTCCAGCAGCGCGAAGGCCGGGCCGGCATCCATGGGCAGTTCGATCTGGCGGCGCTGGCGGCTGGACAGGGTGGTGCCGTCCAGGCGCCCGGCGATCAACCAGACCCGGCGGATGTGGGTGATGCAGCTGCCGATGGCGGTGACCGCCAGGAACATGGCCAGCAGCCCGAAGACCCAACCGGGGCCATCGTCCATGCCGCTGAAGATGCCACTCCAGACGAAGCCGGCCACGATGATGGCGACGGCCCAGGCCAACAGGATGCGAAGGATCAGTGCGAGGCTGGCGAACACGGCGGCGTCTTCACGATGGGAGTGAGGCGAGCATAGCCCTGCCACGGTTGGGAACAAGAGGCATGCGACGAAAGCCGGGAATGGCGGGATGAAGCACCGATGTGCAGTGGATTAGAGATTGACGCGGGCTTCCAAGAAAGATTGTCGCCTCACCCGTCCGCATGCTCTGCCATGCGCCTAAGTGGATGATTTTAATGGAAAAACACTAAGACCTCACGCAGGCAGCGTCGGGGCGAAGCTTGAATCGACGCCCGCTTACCGCTAGTGCCGTCGGCGGACGGCTGGCTCCCGTAAAGTAACGCTCGATCTCGCTCCGGCGTGGAGCTGGGCGGGTTTTTAGCCTGCTTAGCGAATACGAACACCCTGCTTCTCTAGCACCTCCAATATCACAGAGGATCGGTAGAAGTAGGAGATGCCCGCATGGTGGCCGAACTCAGCACGAAGGTGGCCAGCATTTATGCCGACCAATCGACCATTACGTGCGCCCGCCTTTCCAACCCATCCTTTGGCCGGAGCATACACCGGGCTCCCGGACGCTCCGCCATGTGAGAACGCTTCGTACGCGATGCAACGGCCGGCCGCCTTTCCCTCTATGGAGAACTCGAATCGCGGATCGGAAGCAATACGTCCACCTCGCACTAGCGGTCGCTCGGAGAGTTGGTCGTGCTCATTCGGGAAGCCTGCGAAGGCGACGAGGTCGAACGGAGTGAGTGCACGAACGTAAGCATCGTCCGCGATATCCTCCAGCGCGAAGTGGTAGAAGATCTTAAGGCTATCCATGTTCTCCACTGCCTCGCAGCGTGGATTTACTATTACCGCGACATCATCCAAAGGATCATGAGGAATGCTGATAGCAGCGGTCGCATCCACTGCGAAGCGATAGATTGAGTCATCGTCTCGCCTTCCGGTGACAAGAATCCTGCGAAGCCTGAACTTCCGATACTTCCCAGACTGATCCTTGTATGAAAGATCAAGGACATGTCGATTCGTTACGAGCGCGAACCCGTCGGATTCGATCCCGATCACAAACGCCGTTCCTTGCACGGATTTCGACGTGCCCGAGTCATCCTCGAATGTTGAGACAACTTTGTAGGCGCTGTACAGGAACTGGTTAGGAAGATCAGAGAACATGGAGCACTCCGTCTAGATCGACCCCAATGGGGGCATTGTGTGATTGAAAATAGAGCAATGAGGACCACTTGCTACAAGCACGTCTGAGAGAGTCACCTTTCAACAGCTTCCAGGCCTGAGACTCTCAGAAACTACGATATCAATTTTCGGCGCTGCTCTTTCATTGGACGCACGAGCCATCTCAGTCCCTCAGCAGAACCAAAGCCCTGCCACAAGCTAATGCGAGCGATGACGCGTCCCACAGATTCAGAACCGCACGCTCAGCGAATGAAAGTCCAGCCTGATCGTTCGATCCACGGAGAGAGAGGAAGAGAGAGATGGGATCCACACAGCAGTTTCGGCCGGCGAGCGCTGCAGCTGGCATGCGCCATAGCTCGACTTCATCAAACGCCGCGACGACTTGAACGGGATTGCCTCTGCATCCCAAGACACTTGCAGCGTCTTCCTGAAAAGATCGCCAGTCGGCGCATGCACGGGGCGGGGCTGCCGTTGGTGATAGCCGCGGCGGAGTGACCTGCGAGGCGAGCGTCCGCAGGAACTACTAGCTGAGATGGAACGCGGACAATATCAACAACAGGACTCGCTAAATGAGTGCGGATAAGCGACCAGGCGATAAGCGGCTCGTCCAACTCCATTCGATATCCCTTGATTCCCTAATCCACGACTGCGACGCCTAGGTTGAAAATTTCGTATGCAACCACGCGAGCTTTCCGATAGGGCAGTCCCAACGAAGAAAATTTGCCTGCAACGATGAAGTTTCGCTCACTTTTGAGCAGTGCGCTCGTGAGGATGCTCTGAGCAAGAGCGCTCACTACTGGCGAGGTCATTCAACTACACCAAGTTCCAGCATTCGAGCTGCCTGCCTCCGAGTCGTCTCCACGTACTGCGCGGAAAGCTTGGGAAACGAGCTGGCAAATTTCAGGTTCCTCATTGAGAACTGCGAGCCGACTTGAGCAAGCGTAGGTATTGGGTGCTCAGGAGGCGCCCTCAGTCCGGCTTCAAGAGTGTGGCAACGAGCCTGCAACAGCTCTGTATTCGCCGAAAAAGTCGTTGCTATGAGGGCTGGCCCTATACTTCTCACAGTCGTTGTATGCCGTCCCTTCCAGTGAATTTCCATGCTCTGTCACCAGACCGGCAAGAGGTGACGCTGCAAGCGTTCACCCAATCGCGTTGGGAGACAGGCGCTGAATAAGTCTTTTGATCCGCTATTAACAGCCTGCCAAGCGCAGCCTGGGTGCCTTAAGAGCAGGCTCTCGGCCTTGACGCCTTAGCAGCAACAGATGCTGAGCAAGTGAAATTTCGGCATCGTGCGGGAGGAGCTTCCTGTGGGGTAGCATAAGTACATCAGGCTTGATTCCAGTTGAGACAGACGCTCGATGCTTCAGATCAATACAGGCAAGCTCTATGCCGACGGAGTAGGTCGTTCCAGGACAATCCGGGGCATCTTCTACTCAAACGTCCGCCTCAACTACTGCTCCGACTTGAACACAGCTGCAGGTACCGTAATTGCTGCAGACCAGCTTCGGGGCACCAATACGCTGATCTTTGAGATGGAGGAGCGTCTTGCCGATGGCGCGGAAAGTCCGGGCGCGCTCATTTCTCACGGCGTTGATCCTTACATGATGGATTTCGCGCTTGTGATGTCGTTCTACTTCAACGCCATCGCTCACCCGGATGCAGAGCTTGCAAGGCAATTGCTTCTTGAGTCTCCAGGGCTTGCAACGCATAAGCCGCCTCGTGAGTACCTTTCACGTTGCTTTGAACGTAGCATTCATCCGACTCCACAGGAGATGGATGGATTCTCCACTTTCATCGAGCAGCTGCTCGGTTTGGAGCGTCGCAATTACCTTGCGGCGATGCGGGCAATCAAGACCTATGTGGTCGCCACGCACCGGCTGAGAGACCAATTGGATGCGTCATACGCTCTGATGGTGTCCTCGGTTGAAGCTCTCGTTCATGAATTCGACCACTATGAGTCAACTTGGGATGACATACCAAGTGAAAGGCGAAGTGCAGTAGACGCAGCGTTGGTAGGTGTTGATGAAGAACGTGCGGCGAGAGTCCGAATGGCAATTGTTGGCTCAGAACATGTCACTATCGGACGTCGCTATCGTGAGTTTATGAAGCTGCACTCTCAGCTTCAAGAGCCGGGTGGGGACGACCCATCCAGAACAGTTGGCTCAATCCGAGCTTTCGAGATCGACACTGCGCTGGCAAGTGCGTATCGACTTCGATCCTCCTATTTGCATGAATCGAAGCCGCTCCCTACAGAGATCACGTATGGGTTCGGCCACAGTGAAGTCACGTATGTCGACCGAGTTGCGACTCTCACCTTTCAAGGTCTTGCAAGGCTCACGCGATGCGCAATTCGAGGATTTGTTGGAGACTCGCCGAAGGTCGAAAGAGAGATGTACGACTACTGCCTCGAGAGGGCTGGTGTCATTCGTGCCAAGCTCCATCCGCGCGAATGGCTGCACCTTCCTCTGCAGACGCCGAAGGAGGGAAGAGATCGCTTTGAGGGTCTGCTAACGATTCTCGCTGAGCTGCTCTCCAGCAAGGAGGAGCCAAAGATTGCAAATCTCACAAGCGTGATGAAGGACGTCGAGAGGATCGCCCCTCAAGCGACCGATGCACAGAGAGCGCCACTACTGGCCTTCTATCACCTCTACAACTACATGCTACGCGATGAGCTCAGAGTGCCCCGCTTCGAGGAGTTCCTGATGAGGTTCAAGTCATCAGGCCCTACTGGCGCGCCGGAGTGGCTAGCGACCAATTCTATGATCGGTCCTCCCATAGAAGTCTCGCTTGAGTCTCATCGCGACTCGCTAAATGATTACTTCAAAAAGCGCGCAAAGCCTGGGGGCTTGCAAGCCCCGGTGATGGTGGAAGTAGTCATGTGCCTGGTCCTAGCTGAAAGGTGTCGCCAGGCGGGCAATGTCGTTGAACTAACTAGCGCACTGAGTCGGGCTGTCCAGGCGTGCCCAGAGATGGAGTACCTTAGGACCCTATCAGCTACGCCAGATCTGCAGCCAATCGAATGGCGCAAACATCTCTGGCCACACATGTCTGGGGAAGATCTTGCAGAGCGGCCGTCCGCGGACTAGTGGGACGGCTAGCTTGCCTCTCGTTCGCGCTCCACATCAGTCCAGCAAGCTCGTAGGATTGAGCAATGAGCCGCTACATCTCGTACATCCTCGACGGCTTAGCACGTGAATCGGTTCTAGGAATTTGCTGTGCTACCACCGGTTTGTTCAAGTTGCAGAGTCATCATCGGCTCTTCGAATGCGGACTGGCCCCAACCAGTAAGCACATCATTAAGCGACTCCCACAGCAGTGAAGGCGGCAATTCACGAATGCGTGAGTGACGTGTATCCCAACCTTGTTCTATCGCACGCTCGCCGTTGCCGCGAAGAAGATTGATGATTCGTGTTTCTATCTGGGATCGGCCCGGTCGGTAGCGCGCTATATAGTCAAGCGCTTCGCGCATCGTTTTGTGTGCAAGGTAATAGCACTGCGCAATAGACAACTGCTCCAGTTGAACCCGAAACAGCATGCGCGCCTCATCCAGGTCAGGTGTTGGCAGTCGGCGCTCCTCGATCAGGTACTCGAGGTAGGTCGCTAGTTCCTCGACGCCGATGTCCCGAGCCAAGGTCCAAGCGCAGTCCCTCCATCCAGCTGGCCAGTCACGGCGGGGCAAGTCCCGAATCTCTCGATGGAGAGCGAGGGTGTTTGGAGATGCGCGCCATATGACCTTTTCCAGATAGGCGCGCAGTCGCCCATTGTCGTCTAGATCTACGACCCCGATCGGGGTAGATGTATCAATGGCGAGCACGCCCTTGTGCAACAGGCCGAACAGAGCGCCAATGAACCTTCCTGTAGGCTCAAAGCTCTGGCTCGACTCAGTCAGTGGTGCCAGAGTCCATCGTATGTGGTCCAGTGGGCAAGCACGAAGAAGGGCCACTAGGCTTGCTGCTTCCAGAAGAGTCAACTGTTCGGCACGAACACGTGTGGCTTCCGGCTTGGGGTACATTGCGATAGTAGCTGCTAGCTGGTCCTCAGGCGTCTCCGCCGTTTCGGCCAGCGCTTTCATCTTGCGAACTTCTGTAGAGTCAGAACGGGACAGCGACAGCGTCGCTAGGCGAGAAAGGACCGCCTTTCCGCCATCAACCTCCGCCAGCTCCGGGCCCCACTTTACAATTAGCGCCTCGCCAGTCGCGGATGGGTTGTCGCTAAGCCAGCTCAACGTACCTTCAAACACAGCTAGTGGGTCGTCGAGAAGCTCAACATATATGCCGAGATCGTCAAGAAGCAGTGGCAATCGTTCATCCTCCGGTGGTGGCATGTCCGTGGCGCGCTCCGCGAGTTCTGCGAGCAGCTCTCCCGCGCCATGCCACTTACTTGCGTAGTTCGTGTGTGCCTCCAGAATGGCTCTATAGATCCACCAAGGCATGTCTAAAGCGGGGGTCGCGCACAGTAGGTCAACCTGATCTGCCTCAGGCGTGCTGTTCAGCACAGCGTCGGCGGCAAAGATCAGGCTCCAACGATCGCGCAGAATGCCATCAAGCTGTGCTTCGACATCCCGGGACCTGGATATGAGATCGAAGCCAAAATGGCCAAAGTGAATCACGCCGACGAGAGAGGGTGTAGCAACGAAAGGGCTCCACGCGTCCAAGTCCCCAGCGCTGTGGCCGTGGGAGCTCCAGATTCTCTCCAAGAGAACTGCAGCGACCGCTTGCACCATGTCATACCGACCAGTCTCAAGTGCAACCTGCATTTGAAACTTTGGCGCCACGGTAGGATCCCAACCGTTGGCATGGCTTCGTACTGATTCGATGAAGGGCGCAATTTTGGTCAGGACGTCTTCGAATGCGTCGAGATCACCTGCGCGCGCGCGATGTAGCGAAACCATCGCACGCAACTCTGCAAGGCTGGCCAAGTTGCCATCTCCAGCCTGTTCATCGCGGCCCACAAGTTTGGTGAGTGCCTCAACGACGCGGTCCGCGTCATCCCACATTCCCAACTGGATTGCGTGAACATAAGCTTCCTGGAACACCAGCTGTTGATTTGCTTCTGAGAGAGTACGGATCAGATCACCAAGTATGGCGGGATCAGTGTCACCTGCCATCCGCTGAGAGCACGCCACGATTGCGTGCGGCCAAGCCCAGTTGGGATAGAGCTGGCGTGCTCGTGCCGCTTGCCGTGGAACATCCTTATGGGTGTCTCCAAGCACGTAGAACATCGAATTGAAGACTCGTACATATGGGGATTCGTGCGAGAGAGCCTGCTTAAAAAGTTCCTCTACGCGATCCTTTCTGCTTGTCTTCTCGGAAGTACCTTGCGCACTTACCAGCCCACGCATACGGCAGCCTGATGTACCACCCAAGACCCAAGCGAGCAGAGCCTGGGCCTCGGGATGGATCCCAACGTTGGACTCGCTCAGTAGCTCTTCTGCGGCATCGTCATCTCCCAGCATCCCAAGACAGAAGCCATGTTTGGCTCTTTCGTTGTCGCTACTGTCTTCGGCTTCTGCATAGAGCGAAGCAGCCGCCTCGAACTGCCTCGCAAGCAATGCGCGGTCAGCCTCACTCCAATTCGGACCGGGAGCCACTCCCGCCTTGAGTGTATTCAGCACCTCCAGCAGGGGAGGGGGCGGCATGGACTTCTGTGTATATTCTGACATCGGCAGCTGCACGGGACCTTGATTGGTCAAGATTGGCAGAGGTGCTGGGGGGCATCAATGGGGTCGCGGACACCACTTTTGCTTACACAGCAGGTGAAGTACACACCACAAATTGCGATGTGGCTGGCTTTTCATCTGTACTTCGCAAGCCGGCGCCTGCTGCCAGAAGCACTGGGGGCCCCTCTGTAACACAGTCGATGCGTGGACAGCGGAAGGGTGTGTCAGTTCATTACTCGCCCAATGTCCCCACTCGGCCAGAAGCGGGCGTTTAACTCTATATTTCCTGCAGTTCCTTAAGCAGAGGCTCGAGCTCGACGATCCGCGAGATGGTCACGCTCTCTAGCGCGCTGGCGTGGATGAGGGGCTGGATGCTCCCGCCGTGGTACTGGCTGGACTGGAACTCAGCGCTAGCCTCGCGATATTGAAGCCAAGTCTGCTGAGAATTCTCGAATGCGTCTAGGCGGCCACCAGAAAGATGCTGTCGCAAATCTTCAACCAGAGCGGCAAGCCTTTCTTCGGCTCTGTGAAACGACGCTGCGGCATGCCGATTCATGTCCGCTTGAGTCATGTGTTCCGAGTGATCATTGACGTAGATCTGGACGGCCTGTTCTTGGTAGGCGGCGGCCAATGTCTTCGCTGAGTTGGCCTTTCCCATAATCGTGTCTTCAAGCACCTTCAGATCATCAAGGGTAGTACCTGACGCCTCTAAGCTCTTCTTCAGATCGAGCAGCTTTTGCTGCTTATCGATCTGTTCGAACATGGGCTTTTGCTCGATGCGGCGCTGCACAAAAAATCCCAATGCCGCTATCAGCGCCCCGAAAAGGGTATAGAGGAATTTCTCCAGCATTTGTCACGCACCCCTAAAGTTTTCAAGGCCATCTAACTACCCAATAGACGGACCCATGGGCCCGGCTATACAAGTTGCCCTCAGAGCACCGTTTGGTGGACTTTCCCTCCAGTACGGCTCGATCTTAGGGCGCTTGGGTCGAGCTAACAAGCCAGCGTATAACCGGACCCTGCGGTAGGATCGGCGGCGGCACGAATGGCCGCTATGGGTCGAGAGCTGGCTCCAGCACTCTTGGTCGCGTTACCTGGCGCCGGCGCGTCTGCTTTCGGCCTTGGATTCAACCGATCGACGCAACGGTTCGTCGGTATCGCTCGACGGGTGTTTCGTAGCCTAACGTCTTGCGGGGCCGCTCGTTCAGTTGGCGGGCAACTGCATCAAGCTGAGCTTGAGAGATATTGGCAAGGCTGACGCCCTTAGGGAAGTACTGTCGCAGTAGTCCGTTGGTGTTCTCATTGGTGCCGCGTTGCCAGGGATGGTGTGGGTCGCAGAAGTAGACTTGGATGTCGGTGGCGAGCGTAAAGCGGCGATGCGCCGCCATCTCTTTGCCGCGATCCCAAGTCAGAGATCGGTACAGTTCCCGAGGCAGGCGGCGGGCACTTTTGATCAGCGCATTCACCACGGTCTCAGAGTCCTTTCCGTCAACTTTGACCAGCATGACGTAACGGGTTTTGCGCTCCACGAGCGTCGCAATCTGGCTATCGCGGTCACCAAATAGCAGGTCGCCCTCCCAGTGGCCAGGTACTGCCCGGTCCTCAACCGAAGGCGGACGCTCACTGATGGAGATCGTGTCTTTGATCCTGCCGTGATCAGCTGTTTTCTGTGTGTGATGCCGTGAGCGGCGCATGGCACGAGTCCGCCGTAGGTGCGCCAACAGCTCCTGCTTCAGGGCTCCTCGGGACTGGATGTAGAGCGTTCGGTAGATTGTCTCGTGAGACACCTGGCGGCTCGTATCTTCAGGATTGGTGCGTTTCAACCAACCGGACACCTGCTGTGGTGACCATTGCTGCTTCAGCTTTGCTGCCACTCTCATCGCAAGCGCTCGATGCAAGCCGAGCTTACAGAGCTTGGGGCGTCGCGCACGCTGCCAGGCACGCTGATCAGCCAGATTCGCTCGATAGCCATTGACCCCATCGTTGCGGTGTAGCTCGCGACTTATGGTCGACGGGGCCCGTCCGAGCGAGCTCGCAATGGCACGCATGGACTTCCCAACAGCCACACCCCGGGAGATTTCTTCACGCTCCGCCAAGCTTAATACGCGCTCTGATCGGCGGCGTGGGACTGGCTGGATACCTCCGGACTCGGACAGAACCGAGCGAACCGAGCTATGGTGACGGTCAAATAGAGTTGCAATCTTGTGCAGCGATTCGCCTCGTCGCCATCGCTCCCACATCAGAGCCTTCTGGGCGTCGCTGTAGTAGATCCTTGGCCTGCGCTCCATCTGCAACACTCCTGCTGCCGGTAAGCAGTCTTCAGTGTGTTGCGTCGGCGCGTCTGCTTTCGGCCAAGAGCGGGCACCAGGCTGCTGAATGGAATCAGGACGTCCGAGCCCTGTCTGATGGCGTCTACGCAGCTGAACAAGCACGCCAAGCTTCGTCCGGTGGCCTAGGCTGCTACTGGCCGGGAGCCAGATCAAGGGATATGGCGTACACCGACGGATACGAGCGCTGGCGGCAATGGCCGCGCGAGGCCTCCTGAGGGCCGCCACTCCTAGACGGCTCGGGGGCGTTTGCGGTGCTTAGTGAGATGAACGACCCCGCAGCAGACCGAGAACAGGCCCGCAGGTTGTTTGCCAAGATACTGGACCATGCCATGCGGTATGGAATGCACTTGGCGGGCCCCTGAGGCGCGGTCATATGCCACGCCTCCAAACGACTTTGCCAAAGAGGATGTCACCGCTTCCGGTGATTGGATGAGAACTCTTTCCAGGCCAACTCGAATGCCTGCTGCACGTAGCATGGGAACTTGGACAGATAGGCCGAGATTTCTTGTTGACTGCTTACGCTCACGGGGAAAAGCTTGTCAGACCGAATATCGACTGCCAAATCTGAAACTTCGTCGTCACGGTCGAGTTGGGTCATGAGCCAGCGATGGAAAGGTGAGCGAGCGGCCTGATAAGCGATGTTCATGACTTCCGCCTTTGCCGCCAAGAGGTTCACGGGGTTATCTGGCCGATGGTAGATTGCCCTCCATCGCTCGCCTCGCTCATGCCACCGTTGCTTGGAGTCCAGGTACCGCTCCTCATGGCTCTGCCCACGGTGCAGCCGAGCGTCGCGGAAGTGTCCTGCCTCACAGAAGGAGTCGCAACGTTCACAGTAATATTGCGACGCATCCGCGTCCTCTTGATCACCGTGAAGGTAGTGCCTGGTTTGCCCCAGCGCATGGGTGGGCTCGCGCTTCGTCTTTGAAAAAGCCGCTGAAGAAATGCCGGCCTTGACCAGCAACGACCAGTTGGCAAAGCCAAGCCCAGCGGCAATTTGATCGAGGGCTTCAGCGTGCGTGAGAGCATTCTTGCGCCCCAGCATCTTGGCTTGGCGCTTCAGGCGGCTGATGTGATCGGAGGAGACACTGTTAACCATGACATCATCTCAGCGATCGCTGCAGGTCCGATGCGCCCACACACCAAGCCGACAGCGACCATTGAGGGTCAAGGCGGGTCTTGAGAAGCTACTGCACTGTCGATTCGACTTCGCCATGTGGACGGGCGGGCCAGTGCGCTGGCCGCGATGAGCTTACACCCGCTCCTCACTGGAGCCAAGGGGCTCGCCTGCAGCCGCTGGGACACAATTCCCGACCCCACCTCGTGAAATCAATAAGTTGGCGCTGGGGGGCTCCCCGTCAATCACTGGGTGCATGTAGCCCGCGTGTGCCATATAGAGGCAGGCCAGAGGGGGAGCGCCCTGCCCCCAGCCATCTCAATTTTCTATCATCCGTCTCGGCCGTATAAGATGTGTGCGACGCGGCAGCGTCTTCGATTGAACGTCGTGCGGTAATTAATGGACTAAACTGAATATGGCTAGATTGGTTGTTGACGCGCTTGCTGAACTCTCATCGGACTTCCGGTCCGTACGGCACTCAGGCGATGTAGATGTTCGCGAATCACTTGCATTAATAGACCTCCACCTGAGGATCGTCTACACGCTATACATGAGCTTTGATCGCCGTCAGCCAAGCTCGTCTGCCCGACTCCATCCGGCGCCAGGGTTTGGCACGATGCTTGCCGTAGTGCGGCAGGCGGCTAAGTCGATCGACGAGGCGACCAGTCCATGGATAAGGAAGTCGATTGGGGTGCTGGCTCGAAACGCCGCTAGCGCGATAGATGCGTTCCGCGTCCCTAAGAGGTACGCAAACCTTAAGTCATTGCGGGATCGGCTTTCCCATGGTGGCGCGCTGACATCCGACCCTGATGCGCAAGCAATACTATCCAGCGCGATCTCCGGCCTCCTAGCCTCTCTTAACGCCTCTTTGAGTGAGGAGTTGTCTGGTGCAACGCTAAGGTCAGATGGAGAGCGTCTTTGGATCTGCAGGCAGAAGGAGGCCTTTGAGCTTGAGGCATCTCCACTATGGACCTTGCGCCCAAATGTTGATGGGCTCGGCGTTTTTTCGCACTTTGCCGGCAATCAAGTATTCTACTTTGCACCCGGTGCGGAGCTTTGGTCTGAAGCGGGAGAGCTGGCCGCATCTCGTTTTCGCAGGTTGTTTTTGCCGGATAAAAGCGGTCATGACTCGCACTTGGCTGGTCTTATCTCCGACACTCTGAGTGATGTATCCGCCTACACTGAAGACTACTCGAGACCAAGCTTCTTCTTCGGTGATGATGCGCGTTCCGGATATTTGCACGTCCCTTGGTCGCGTACGACAAGTGAAGGATACGAGTCAAGAATAGACGTATTTAGGATTGGCGCCAATCACAGAAGGGAGTGGGAGGGGCCACAAGGGAAATGGAGTGGATACACTGAATTTCTGAAGCATATTTCAAAATGGGATTTGCTGGCTCACCGCATAGGTGTTGGGCTTCACTCTCTCCAGAAGAAACGCGAAGATGAGGAGTCATCTCGCTTGGGCTTAAAGGATGGGTTCACAGCTAGAGGCCCGGCAAAACTTAAGGAAGTACAAGAGCTGGGTTCAGAGTTCAGGGGGGGCGAAGGTGGGGAATTTTTCGAGCTTGGTGCGCGGATTGACTCCGCATGCGAGGCGATGAAACCGTCGACTGAAGTGCTATTCCTTGTGGGACAGGCTGGGCTTGGAAAGACGGAGCTGATGCTTCGCTTGGCCAAAGAGCGGGCCGATCAGATAACTGACAATCCAAACGGGGGGCAGCCGCTCTACCTCTTTGTTTCATCTACGGGGCGAACCCTCTCAAGTCTCGAAGATGCCGTCAATAGCGCGCTAAATATCACGCGTATCCTTTCGAGTCACAGTGCGCGTGCATTGTGCAGAAACGGCCTGTTAGTCCTTATGGTGGATGGCTTCGATGAGCTCCTTGGTAGTAGTGGATATGAGAACGCCCTTGGCTCTCTGGAACCTTGGTTTCGCGATCTGAATGGGCAGGGGGTGCTCGTCGCCTCTGCTCGATCATCTTATTACCTAACACAGTATCGGAGATCTCTACTTGAAGCTGGCGATCTCAATGTCGATCACACGCTTATAGAGCTGCAGCCCTGGAATCATAAGGAGTCAAGTCAGTACATTTCAGACGTCGGGGTTGACAAGGCGATCGTAGCACCACTTAGTCCTAAGGACTGGAAGGTTCTTAGCGTTCCGTTCTTCGCAAAGGCTTTTGCTGCGTGGGCTAAAGCCGGAGAGAGAACTGTCGCAGAAATGCCATCAATGTACGAAATCGTAGTTGACCAATTCTTGGACAGAGAGGCAAGCAAGCTAAGAAACCAGAACTCCGATGAACTCCTTACGATTGAGGAGTTGCGATCGTTGTTCTCTGAAGTGGCCGACTTCATGCAGAGCAACAAGAGCCGAGAGCTTGAGCAGGTCGAGCTCATGTCTTGTGCAAAAATGATCGTCGGAGAGCCCTTGGATGACGTTCGTCCAGGCCTGTCGCGACGCTTGTCCTCCTTGGGCGGACTGGGTGTGCGTGCTGACGAAGATGGAAAGAATATCTTCAGCTTTTCCCACGAAGTTCTGTTCGACTGCTTCTTGCTTCTCGCCATACATGGTCGCCTTAGTGGAGTTATTAACTCAAAATCAATTATGAGCCTCATTACTGCCAGCAGCATCAATGAGGCGGTTTTCGAGTGGCTGATCGAGAGATATCCGAGCGCGGCGAAAACGCTCTCGTCAATTATAGATTTCAATCTTTCCGACACTGAGGACGCCCGTGTCGCCTCAGCTAATCTTGGAGCGCTGTGGGCTACGATTCTGAAGCACAACAATGGAATCCCGCCGACTAGATCAGCAAAGCGGCTGGCTATAGGTAGTGTTGAGCTCACGAGCTCCGGTTGGCATCAGCTCGATTTCACCGGAAGTTCAATTACGCATCTCGTAGTGCCGGACAAGATTACCGGCTTCATCAACCTTGAGGGCGCCCGAATTGACTATCTTGATGTCCACGTTTCATCGGCGTCGAAGCTACACCTAAGGGGTATAGAGAATGCTGAGGTGGCGTCGCTTAAGATTGGGGGGGCGTTTGTGGATAGCCCCGCGCAGGTTGCGGGATTGCTGCAAAAGTATGACCTCCTTGAAGTGAAGAGTGAGTCCGGCAACGAAAGAATGATCGCAGCCGCAGAGCACTACCTCTCGAGGCTTACCCGTCGCCCTGATGTTCCAATGGTTGTCGACAGGGATAGCCGGGCTCCCGACGACCCAAGACTTTCATGGATTGAACACTACGACATCGACCTCTGGACCGCGTTTGTCGATGCTCTACTTGCCAGTGGCTCTGCTGTTCTGGATTCGCTCCCTGCCTCCGGAAAAGCCAAAGTAAGGATTTCCCCCCTCGTTTCGTTCGATAAGTTGCTTAAACGTGATCCATCATCCGAGGAGGCAGTTAGGTTCTGGAATGAGTTCCGTTGAATGATTAGAGTCTAGGCAAGTTGCCGCCTGGGATTCGGGCGGCTTTTCAAGGGCGGAGCAGCGCCAATCGTCGCTGTTGAACGGGCTGCCCTGATCTGAATGTACCAATACGCCCGGATCTGGCATTCGTTTCCGCACTGCCGCCAGCAATGCCTGCAGCACAAGTCACTGGTCATCGTTGCAGCGGTGGCCCACCCGACGGCCTGCCGCGAGCACAGTTCGACTACGGTCGCCGGTAACAGCCAGCCTTCGTGAGGCCGGATGTAGGTTACGCATGCCCTCGACTTTTATCAGGCGCAGAACCCGAATCAGGCTGCAGCTTTCACCTGATTCACGCAGATCAGCGGTCATCTTGCGTTACCCGTAGACCGCGCCGCTGGACAGCCAATCGTGCTTGATGAGGCCAAGAAGGCGCCGATCCTCAAGATCACAAGTACTCGCCAGCGCCGCCGCTTGAAGAGGCGCGGTAGATCTACTCGCTGAGTAGTCGTCGCTGGCGTGACGACGCAGGACTGGTTGGCGCCGTTAAGTCAGTCTTCGTCGCCCCGGATCACCGTTGCGGTTAAAGGAAACCTCTTTTTTCTTAAGTTTGTCGCCTCAGCGCGTCCCGACAGTCCTCCTCGGGCCGCTGAGCGACAAATTTTTCCGAGAATCCCTGACGATTTGTCGTAAACGACAATCTTTACGCCACTGCATAACCGATCACGTAGCGCCGGGGTGTCCCCACCGGCGTGTGCCGGTGGGGACGGTGGGTCACTTGCGCTCGGCGGCGCTGGCTTCACGCGGGGCGCGGAACTGGGAATCGGCGCTCCAGTTCGGCCAGGCGCGGGAATTGGCCAGCTGGTTGCCCAGCGTGTACAGCACCTCCAGGTCGCGCGAGGCACCGGCGAAGGTCCAGTCCGGCTGCCACTGATCGCCCTGCTGGTGGTAGCGCTTGGCGGTGTAGTCGTCCGAAGCGGCCTTGCCGGCCGCCACGCCGCCGTTCAGCCAATCCTGGCCGGCCGAGTAGGACACCGCCGGCACGCCGCGCTTGGCGAACGGGAAGTGATCCGAGCGGAAGAACAGGCCGGCCTCCGGCTTCGGGTCCGGGGTGTAGCGGATGTCCCAGCCCTTGGCCACGTCCTTGAGCTGGTCCAGCAGTTCCAGCTTGGCCGACCCGTAGATGCCGAAATCACGCGACGGCCCGAACGGCGCCATGCCGTCCATGTTGATCACCGCCACGGTCTTGCTCAGCGGATACAGCGGGTGGCTGGCGTAGTACTCCGAGCCCAGCAGGCCCTTTTCCTCGGCGGTGACGGCCAGGAACAGCACCGAACGCTCCGGGCGCTTGCCCTTGGCAAACCCGCGCGCCAGTTCAATCAGCGAGGCGGTGCCGCTGGCGTTGTCGAGGGCGCCGTTGAAGATGGTGTCGCCGTTGGCATCGGGCTTGCCCACGCCGATGTGGTCCCAGTGCGCGCTGTACACTACGGTCTCGTCCGGATGCGTGCGGCCTTCCAGGCGCGCGGCCACGTTGTGCGAGGTGATGACCTCGGTCTTGACTGCGTACGTGGCCGAGAAGGTTTCGCCCTTCAGTTCGACCGGTTTGAAATCGCGGGTCTGCGCCTGGCGCTTGAGCGCCTCGAAATCGAGCCCGGCGCGCTTGAACAGGTCCACCGCCAGATCGCGCTGGATCCAGCCTTCCAGCAGCGGGTGTGCGTCGGCCGGGTTGTCACGGACCACGTCGAACATGGTGTTGGTGTTGGAGCCGGCCACGGTGGCCCAGCCGTACGACGCCGGTGCGGTCTCGTGCACGATCAGCACGCCGAGGGCGCCCTGGCGCGCGCCTTCTTCGTACTTGTAGGTCCAGCGACCGTAATAGGTCATGCCCTTGCCGTCGAAGTCGCCCTGGCCGCTTTCAAAGTCCGGGTCGTTGATCAGCACCACGGCGATCTTGCCCTTCAGGTCCACGCCCTTGAAGTCGTCCCAGTTGCGCTCGCCGGCCTTGACGCCGTAGCCGAGGAAGACCAGCGGCGCGTTCTTGATGTCCACGTTGCTGGCACCGTTCATCGCCGCGCGCACGGCGATTTCCTTGCCCTGGCTCAAGGCCTGCGGCGTGCCCTTGCTGCTCAGCGACAGGCTCGGCGCACCGACGATATCGCCCTTGAGCAGCGGCACGGCCTGGGTCCACAGACGCTTGCCGTCCTTGAGGTCGCCGCCCGGCTGCAGCCCGGCCGCTGCGAACTGCTTGCTCAGGAAGGCCACGGTCTTCTCTTCGCCGGCGGTGGCCGGGGAGCGGCCTTCGTAGGCGTCGGAGGCCAGTTCCTTGACGTCCGCGGAGATCCGCGCCCCGTCGAATTTGGGCGTTGCCGCCATCAGGGCGCCGGACACCGACAGGGCCAGCACGCTCAGTACTACTCGTTTCATCGCTCTCTCCACAGCCAGGACCACGAAACCCCAAGTGTAGGCGAAGTAGAGCGGGGCTCTGCCCCGCTGCCCTAGCCCGCAACAGCCGCCCGTAGAGCGGGGCTCTGCCCCGCTGCCTCGACCGCACCGGCCGCCGCGTAGAGCGGGGCTCTGCCCCGCTGCCTCAACCGCACCGCGCAATGCACAGCAGCCGGGCAGAGCCCGGCTCTACGGTGGTGGGGCCGCGCGATGCAACAGCAGCCGGGCAGAGCCCGGCTCTACGGCGGTGGAGCCGCGCGACGCAACGGCAGCCGGGCAGAGCCCGGCTCTACGGCGGTGGGGCCGCACGACGCAACAGCTGCCCGACGGTGTGCCGCAGCCGGCGTTACGCCACCGGAACAGCCTGCGCCCGCGCCAGCAGCACCGCCTGCTCGCGGGCGTTGGCGGTGAGGCGGGCGGCACGCAGGAAGGCGGCGCGCGCTTCCTCGCCGCGCCCGAGCTGCAGCAGCAGGTCGCCCTGCACCGCCGCCAGCGGGGCATAGCCGTGCAGGCGCGGGTCCTGCGCCAACTGCTCCACCAACGGCCATGCCGCGGCCGCGCCCTGCGCGCGCGACACCGCGACCGCCCGGTTCAATTCGATTACCGGCGATGGCTGCTGCACAGCCAGCCGTTGGTACAGCGCCGCCATCGCCGCCCAGTCGGTGTCCTGGACGCGACGCGCGCGGGCATGGCAATCGGCGATTGCCGCCTGCAGCACATAGGGATCATCGCTGCCGCCCAGCGCCATCGCCTGGGCCAGCGCGGCCTGCCCACGCGCGATCTGCAGCCAGTCCCAGCGCGCACGGTCCTGTTCGGGCAGCAGGATCGGCGTGCCGTGCGCATCCACCCGCGCCGCCGCGCGCGAGGCCTGCAGTTCCATCAGCGCCAGCAGCCCGTGCACCTGCGGCCACGCCGGCAACCGGCTGGCCAACACCCGCCCCAGCCGCAGGGCTTCCTCACACAGCGCCGGACGCATCCAGTCGTCGCCCACGCTGGCGGTGTAGCCCTCGTTGAACACCAGGTACACCACCTCCAACACCGACCCGAGCCGCTCGGGCAACGCCGCCTGGCGCGGCACTTCGAAGGCCACCTGCTTGCTGGCCAGGGTGCGCTTGGCACGCACGATGCGCTGGGCGATGGTCGGTTCGGGCTGCAGGAACGCCCGCGCGATCTCGTCGGTGGTCAGCCCGCCCAGCAGCCGCAAGGTCAGCGCTACCCGCGCATCGGCCGACAGCACCGGGTGGCAGGCCACGAACATCAGGCGCAGCAGGTCATCGCCGATGTCGTCCTGCAGCGCATCGCTGTCGTCGGGCAGCGGCAACGGCTGCGGCTCCAGTTCGCTGCCCCACAGCGCATGCTGGCCGGCCACGCGCTGGTGCTGACGCAACACGTCGATGGCGCGATTGCGTGCGGTGGTCATCAGCCACGCTCCCGGGTTGTCCGGAACCCCCTGCGTCGGCCAACGCTCCAGCGCGGCCAGCCAAGTGTCCTGGGCCAGTTCTTCGGCACGCCCCACGTCGCCGCGCAGCATCCGCGCCAGGCGTGCGATCAGGGCCGGCGACTCCATGCGCCAGAGGGTGTCCAAGCGGTGCGACAGGGCGTTTTCCATGCGGGCGATCAAAACACTGGCGGCAGGCGGGTACAAGCCCGCCGCCAGCGCGACCACGGCAGCCAACGGGGCAGAGCCCCGCTCTACGGTTGGCCGTCCATGTGCGCGATCTCCCACAGGTGGCCGTCCAGGTCCTGGAAGCCGCGCTGGTACATGAAGCCGTAGTCGCGCGCGGGCATCGGCTCGCTGGCACCGGCTTTCAGGGCCGTGTCCACCAGCGCGTCGACCGCCGTGCGGCTGGTCGCCGACAGGCAGGTGATCACCTCGGTCTGCTGGCGCGCGTCGCTGATCGGCCGAGTCGTGAAGCCGGCGAAGAAAGACTCCACCAGCAGCATCACGAAGATGCTGTCGCTGATGATCATGCAGGCCGCGTTGTCGTCGGTGAAGGTCGGGTTGAAGGTGTAGCCCAGTGCGCCGAAGAAGGTCTTGGACGCTTCCAGGTCGCGCACGGGCAGGTTGACGAAGATCATCTGCGGGGAATCGGTCACGGTGCCATCCTTAGAAGTGTGCGAATCAGGGTTGTTTCATGCAGTTGACCATCCACGGCTTGCCGTAGCGGTCGATCAGGAAGCCCCAGCGGTGTGCCCAGAACGTTTCGCCGATCGGCATCTTGACCTCACCGCCGTCAGCCAGCGCCTTGAACACGCGCTCGGCCTCTTCCACCGTGTCCACGTCGATGTTGATGGTGGTGCTGTTCTCCCCGCCACTGGACGGGCCATCGGCGGCCATCAGGATCGCGCTGCCCACCTCCAGCTGGCTGTGCGCCACGTGGTCCAGGGATTCGGGCGGCATCTCGCCGCAGCCATCGGTGTTCTCCATGGGCGGCATGTCGCGGTACCGCATTTCAGAGGTGACCTTGCCGCCGAGCACCTGCGCGTAGAAGGCCATTGCCTCGTGGGTTTTGCCGTTGAAGCCAAGGAACGGAATCAGTTTCATGGGTGTGCTCCAGGGACGTGGGGGGTTAGTCGGCGGTGCCGATCTGCTCGCGCAGACGCTGTTCCTGCGCCTGTAATTCGGGGGTGAAGGCCTCGCCGAAATCCTCGGCGCTCAAGATCGGGCGCAGCTCGACCACGCTGCCGGGGCCGAACGGGGCGCGCGTGAGCCACTCGGTGGCTTCATCCAGCGAGCGCACCTGCCAGAGCCAGAAGCCGCAGACCAGCTCGCGGGTCTCGGCGAAGGGGCCGTCGATCACCCGCGGCGCCTGCGCCCCGAAGGCCACGCGCCGGGCGCGCGAGGTGGGGTGCAGGCCCTCGCCGGCCAGCATGATGCCGGCCTGCACCAGCTGTTCGTTGTAGGCGCCCATGGCGCGGATTTCCTGCTCGGTCGGCATCTCACCGGCCTCGGTCTCCGGGGTCGCCTTGACCAGTACCATGACTTTCATCGGTGTTTCCCTCAGGGCAGGCCCGGTTGGTGGGCCCTTCAAGGGATACAACGCAGCCGGGCACCGGAAATCGACACGCCGGCAAAAATAATTTTCTGCCGCCCCCGGTGCCGCCTGAACAGGCACCTCGTGCCGCGCTGCAACAGCACGGTAGCGCCAGCTGCGGCATCATGGCCGCCCCTGCCCCGGAGCGTGCCGGCCATGCAATTCCTGCTGCTGATCTACATCGACGACGGCCTGTTGCAGGCCCTGCCCGGCGAGGAATACGACCGCCTCATGCACGACTGCCTGCAGCATGCCGATGCACTGCAGGCCGACGGCACCCTGGTGCTGGCGCAGAAACTGGAACCGGTGCACAGCGCCCGTACCCTGCGCACCCGCCAGGGCAAGGAGCGCATCATCGACGGGCCGTTCGCCGAAACCCACGAACTGCTGGCCGGCTTCAACCTGATCAACGCACGCGACCACGACGACGCACTGCGCATCGCCCGGCAGTTTCCGTGGTCGCGCTTTGGCAGCATCGAAGTGCGGCCGCTGGCCGACATGGACGCCGAGCGCGAACGCGTCGGCGCCTGAGCCGCGCTACAGCAGCGTGATCTTCAGGTCGCGCGCGCCCACGCCCTCGTTGCCGCTGTAGTCGCGCACGCTCGCCCGGATCACGTAGTCGCCGGCGGGTAGCGCGTCGGGCCGCCAGCGCCCGGTTTCCACCAGCCCGTCGCGCACCGTGTTGGTCACCAGGTAGCGGAAGCGCGTGACCGCACTGCCATGCACGGTGATGCCGCTGTCCGGTGCGTAGGCCACCACGGTGGCACTGTCCTGGGGCGGCATGCGGTTGAACACGATGTTGAAGCGCGGCTGCTCGTAACCGGCCAGCGGCTGGCCCTGCGCATCCAGGATCTGGTACCCCACCTGGTAGGCGCCCAGGCGACGCCGCGGCAGGTTGCGATCCACCTGGTCCCAGGCCTCCACCACGATCTGCACGCCCGGACCCTGCCGTGGCACCACCACCGGCGCCGTGCCCACGGCCTTGATCGGCAGATCCTGGTCATCCAGTACTTCCACCGAGGTGATGCGCGGTGCGAACGCATCGGCGTAGCCGACAAAGCCCAGCGCCACCGCGTTGCGCTCGAACCCGCTGGCCCCCACGCTCAGGTGCACGTGCGCCATGCGGTTGATGCTGCCCAGCGGTTCGCCCACATGGAACCGCGTGCCACGACGCACGCGCACCCGCTCCAGCTTGCCGTCCAGGCCCAGCACCTGCTGCCAGCGGGGGTCGAACGCCTGGCCGCGCGGATCGCGCCCCACCTGCATGTGGATGTACTTGAGCCGACCCAGTGCCAGGCCTTCGGCCTGCCCGCCCACCGACCAGCTGGCAAAGGCGCTGTCGACCTTGCCGTCAGCGATCGCCAGCACGCGCTGGCCGACATCGCCGCGGATGTCGAAGCCACCGTGCAGGTGATGGCGGCTCTCGCCGCTGAAGTTGCCGCGCACCTCACCCAGCGTGCCCACCACTTCATGCCATCCGTCCTGGGGGGCCAGCGGCCAGCGCCCGCCCGTCACCGGCAATGGCGCGTCGGCGGCCGGACCGGTCAACGCCGGTGCCGGCACCGCACCGATGTCCAGCGGACGCAGCCGGTGCACGCGGTACGCCGCCGCATCGGCCAGATAGACACCGCCCTGCGCATCCAGCGCCAACCCGCTGGGCCGCGCAAAGCGCGGCTGCGGTGAAATGCCCGCCAATGCCACCTGGTGGCCCTGGGTGGACACCTGCACCACCTTGCCGTTGATATCGCCCACGTACAGCACATCATCATGGGTGACGGCCACCGACAACGGCCCGCTCATCACGCTGCCGTCGGCCACCTGGGTGCGCAGCATGCCGTCCGGCGACAGTCGCCGGATGGCGTTGTTGTACAGGTCGGCGATCAGCAGGTTGCCGTGGCTGTCCAGCGCCAGTGCCACCGGCGTATCCAGCCGCGATTCGGCCCCGAAGCCGTCCACGTTGCCCGGGTGCTCGCCGCCTGCTGCCGTGCGCACCGTGCCGTCCGGCTCGATCACCCGGATGCGGTCGTTGTAGGTATCGGCCACGTACACGCGGCCGGTGGCATCCACGGCCACGCCCATGGGCGCATCGAACCGCGCCTGCGCCGCCGGCCCATCGGCAAAGCCCGCCACCCCGTCGCCGGCGAGGGTGCTCACCACGCCATCGGGACCGATCCGGCGGATGCGGTGGTTGCCGGTATCGGCCACGTACACGTTGCCCGCGGCATCCAGCGCGATGCCGGACGGGGTATGGAACTGTGCCTGCACGCCGGGCCCATCGCGCCACCCCTCACCGGTGCCGGCCAACGTATCCACGCGCCCATCGGGATATACACGGCGGATGCGATTGTTGTCGCCGGCATCGGCGATGTAGGCCACACCGTGCGCATCCACCGCCAGCGCATACGGGTCGGCGAAGCGCGCCTGTGCGCCCGCGCCATCGCGCAGGCCGCCCACGCCATCGCCGGCCAGCGTGTCGATCTGCGCCTGCCACGCCAGCGGCGTGGGTACCGGGCCCTGTTCAACCGGCGCCGATGCAGGCGTGTCGAAAAACGTCCATGCCAGTGCCGCAGCGGTGATCGCCACCACCCCGCCGATCATTACCTGCCAACGTTTCATTGCCATCCCTGCGCTTGTCCGGCGTAGACCTTAAACGTTGCCTGCGCGTCTGCACACCCCATGCGCTTGTGTGGCTGCGTGGTTCCGGGTTCAATCGGTGCAGACCCCACGCAAGGATGCGCCATGCACCGCCCGCACCATCGCCTCGCCCTGTCCCTGCTGCTGGCGATGTCCGGCATGCCAGCACTCGCCGCGACGGCGGCGGCCGCACCGTCTGAAGATGCCTTGGCGCAACGCCTCACCGACACCATCGCGCTCTCCGAGCAGGGCGACAGCGTGGGTGCGCTGATCGGTTTCGAGCGCGTATTCAACGACCCCGATCTGGCCAGCCTGGATGCAGCGCAGCGCCTGGAAGGCCTGGTCAGTGCCGGGCGCACCGCCTTCAATGCGCGCCAGCCGCAGGAAGCGCAGCGCTATCTGGATGCCGCATTGAAGCAGGCACCCGACGACGCGCGTGCGCTGTACGTGCTGGGTCGCCTGAAGCTGCTGCAGGACCAACCGGTGCAGGGCGCCGCCCTGATCACCCGCTCGCTGCGTGCATCGGACCGGTTCCTGGCCGACATCGATGCCCCGCTGGTGTACCGGCTGGGCGATGCGCTGCAGGAGCAACCCGATGACTACCGCGCGCTGCTGGAGGTGCTGTTCGACCGACAGTGGAAGGTCGATGGCCTGGAGCCGACGGCCTTGTGGCTGACGCTGGCCACGCTGCAGGCCGATGCCGGGCAGCAGCAGCGCCTGGCCGCCACCGTGATGCGTATCGATGCGCCGATCGAAGTGGTCGCGCTGCGCAGCGACAAGCGTTTCGATGCCGTGGTCGACCGCCGCGATCCCCGTTTCGACCCGCTGCAATCGGCGCGTCGCCATGCCGATGCCCTGCGCGTGTCGGCCTTGTTGCAGCCAGAGGCCAGCGACCTCGCCGCGCTCACCGATACCCTGCTGTTGCTGGGCGAGCACGCGCAGGTGCTGACCGCTACGGACCCGTTCACTGCGCGCCTGACCGAGGCCGGCGCCCCGCGCAGCTTCCCCGGTGGTGCCTATGCGGCGTGGGTGCTGCTGCACCGTGCCGTGGCCCAGCACCGGCTGGGCCAGGACGACCAGACAGAGGCAACGCTGGAGCTGGCCAGTACGCTCACCGACGAGGGCGACACGGTGAATCCGCTGCAGCGCCTTTATCTGGCCAGCTGGTATCTGTCCAGCGCCAAGCCGGCGCGTGCCCTGCAGACATTGGAGGGGTTGGATGAGGAACCGATGTTCGGCGAGTACCTGCGCCAGTGGATCCGTTTCAGCGCGTACCGGACGCTGGGCGATACCGCGCGCTCGGCGCAGGCCCGCCAGTGGTTGCAGGCCAACCAGGACGAGGGCCGCAGCGTGTACGTAAACGTGCTGCTGGAGGAGCAGCGCACCGACGAGGCGGCACGCTGGATCATCACCGAACTCCAGTCGCCCCGGCGCCGCCAGGACCTGCTGGAGGTGATGCAGGACTTCCGCGCGCTGCCCCCGATGCCCGCCGACGTGGACAACGACGCACGCTGGGAAGCGCTGCTGAAGCGACCCGATGTGCGCGCCGCGCTGGAACGGGTCGGCCGCCGCGAGACCTTGCCGATCTACGGGCGCGGTGCGTGGCGTTGAGGCCGCACGCCGCGGTCAGCGCGCCGGCGTTTCCACCTTGAAGCCCATCGCCTCGCGGTAGCGTTGGTACAACGCGCTGACTTTTTCCACGTACGCCAGGGTTTCGGCGTACGGCGGCACGCCCTTGTAGCGGGTCACCGCGCCGATGCCGGCGTTGTACGCGGCCGCCGCCAGGGTGCGGTCGCCCTTGTAGCGCTTCAGCAGCGCCTTCATGTAGCGCGCGCCCCCGTTGATGGACTGCTCGGCCGACAGCGGGTCGGCCACGCCCCATTCGGTGGCGGTATCGGGCATCAGCTGCATCACGCCCTGCGCGCCCTTTGGCGATATCGCACCGGCATCGAAGCCGCTTTCGGCATGGGCGATCGCGCGCAGCCAGGCATCGTCCACCCCGGTGGCCTTGGCCGCCGCCTTGAACTGCTTGGCATGGCGGTTGAGCTGCGGCGTGCCCACCTTGCCCAGCCCCTCATGCGCCGGCTCGCCGGGCGGGGTGGCCACGGTGAACTTCAGGAACACGCGTGACCCGGGCAGGTTGCGCGTGGAATACACCAGCGCGCCGTCCTGCTCGCGTTCGTACAGGGTGCCGCTGAAGATACCCATGTTGCCCCACAGGTTGGGGGTCTGCACGGCGCTGTCATCGATCTGCTGCGGCGTGCACTTCGACCCCGGCTCGGGGGCGGTGGCCAGGCTCACCGTGTTGTCCCGCACGCAGCGGTACACCGTGCGCGCCGACGCCGACCACGGCAGCAGCATCGACAACAGGGCCAACGCGGCAGGCAGGGTCGGGTTCATGGGCTCGGATCGGGGCACGGAAGGGTGCGGCGCGATCATCCGGCCACGCCCGCGAACCGAAGGTGAATACCGGGCCGGCCACCACGGCAGGCCCGGTACCAGGGTCAGCGGCTGCCGCCGATCAGGCGCTTGGCCGCATAGCCCAGGCCCAGCAGCAGGAACCACAGCGGGCTGATCGCCAACGCGTACAGGGTGTCCGGTTGCAGGGTCAGCAGCACCAGCACGAACACAAAGAACGCCAGGCAGACCCCGCACATGAAGACGCCGCCGGGCATCTTGAATCTGGACGCCGCATGCAGCTGCGGGCGACGGCGGCGGTACACGATGTACGAACACAGGATCAGCGACCACACGAACATGAACAGTACGGCCGCCAGCGTGGTGACCAGGGTGAAGGCGGTGACCAGGTTGGGGATCAGGTAGATCAGCATGGTGCCCAGCAGCAGGCAGATGCACGAGAACACCAGCCCGCGCGCCGGCACCGCCGCCCGCGACAACCGCGCAAAGAAGCCCGGTGCGTGCCGCTCTTCGGCCAGCCCGTACATCATGCGGCTGGTGGAGAAGATGCCGCTGTTGGCCGACGAGGTGGCCGAGGTGAGCACCACGAAGTTGATCAGGCTGGCCGCGGCCGGAATGCCCGCCAGCACGAACAGCTCCACGAACGGGCTCTTGCCCGGCACCACCTCGCGCCACGGGGTGACGGCCATGATCGCGATCAGCGCCAGCACGTAGAACACGATGATGCGTACCGGGATGGAGTTGATCGCCTTGGGCAGGTTGCGTTCGGGATCGGCGGTTTCAGCGGCGGTGGTGCCGACCAGTTCGATGCCGACGAAGGCGAACACCGCAATCTGGAAGCCGGCGAAGAACCCGGCCATGCCCATCGGGAACAGGCCGCCATCGTTGTACAGGTTGGCGAACGAGGCCTGGTGGCCCGACGGCGAGGTGAAGCCCCACGCCACCAGCCCGAAGCCGGTGATGATCAGCGCGCAGATGGCGATGATCTTGATGAGCGCAAACCAGAACTCCATTTCACCGAACAGTTTCACCGTAACCAGGTTCAGGCTGAGCAGCAAAATCACGCACAGCAGCGCCGGTATCCAGGGCGCCAGCTCGGGAAACCAGAACTGCGCATAGGCGGCAATGGCGATCACATCGGCGATGGCGGTGATGATCCAGCAGAACCAGTAGGTCCATCCGCAGAAGAACCCGGCCCAGGGCCCGAGCAGGTCGGTGGAGAAGTCGATGAACGACTTGTACTCCAGGTTGGACAGCAGCAGCTCGCCCATGGCGCGCATCACGAAGAACAGCATCGCGCCGATGATCAGGTAGACCAGCACGATGGACGGGCCGGCCAGGCTGATGGTCTTGCCCGAGCCCATGAACAGGCCGGTGCCGATGGCGCCGCCGATGGCGATCAGCTGCAGGTGGCGGTTGGAGAGGCTGCGCCGGAGGTGTTCCGGCGGCACGGCGGGATCGGTCATGGGCGGGGCCAGCAGGGCGAAGGCTCTGAACATAGAAGACCGCTGGCCGCCGCGCCACTGTTGCGTGCATTGGCGTCGGGCCAATGTCGGTTTTGCCCTCCCCGGTGCCGCCTGACGGTCCGGCGGGCGGCCGCCTGACAGGCGCCTCGGAACATCCCGGTTCCAATCGCGCCCGTCAGGTGGTGAGATAGCGCGGCGGGCCACAGGGGATCGAGGTCGTGAGCGCCGCCCCCCGTCTCCCTTCCACGGCATCGAGGTCTGCTTGAACCGCGCCAGGATCATCGCCGCCACCGTGTTGTTCGCCCTGCTCGGCGCGTTCGTGCCGATCACTGCGCTGGTGTATTTCACCTGGAGCCGGGCCACCGAGGCCGAGTGCGTCCGCCTGCAGCTCACCGCCGAACGCACCCTGCTGCGCGCCAACCGGGCTTACGAAGCCGGCATGCTGGCCCTGCGCCGCCTCAACCAGAGCCCGCTGGAGCCCTGCTCGGCCGAGCACCTGCACCTGATGCGGGCGCTCACCCTGAGCACCCACTCGGCCGAACAGGTGGGCTACTTCGAGGACGGCCGCCTGCGGTGTACCTCGTGGGGCATGATGGACGGACAGGTGCCCGAGCCCCGGCCGGACCACGTCACCGCTGATGGCGCCGGTATCACCCTGGGGGTACGCCCGATTGCCGGCGATGGGTCGCCGCTGATCGCCCTGCATTTTGGCCGCTACGACATCCTGATGGACCCGGCCCGCTTCGTGGACGTCATCGCCGATCCCAACGTTCGGCTGGCCGTGGCCAGCCCCGACGGCCGCCTGATGGCCCAGCAGGACCTGCTCGACCAGTCCCTGCTGCAACGCCTGCTGCGCAACCCGCACAGCGGCATGGACAGCCACACCCTGTATGCCACCGCACAGGACCAGGAGTGGCTGGCCATCGCCACCGCCCCGCGTACCGACCTGCTGGCCAGCTTCCGCCAGCAGTTCTGGCAGTTCATTCCGTTGGGCGTGCTCGGCGCGCTGGCGGCGATCGCTGCGGTGGTGTGGCTGTCGCGGCGGCGGTTGTCGCTGCGTGGCGAACTGGCCACCGCCGTGCGCCGCCGCGAATTCCACATGCACTACCAGCCCATCATCGAGCTGGACACCGGCATCTGCGTGGGTGCCGAATCGCTGGTGCGCTGGACCCGGCCCGACGGCAGTCACGTACGCCCGGACCTGTTCATTCCCCTGGCCGAGGAACATGGCCTGATCGACGCGCTGACCGACCAGGTGATCGAGCGGGTCATCGATGACATGCGCGAGCTCCTTGTCCAGGACCGCAGCGCGCATATCGCCATCAACCTGTCGGCCGGCGATGTCAGCAGCGGGCGCGCCCTCAAGGTACTGGCGGCCAAGCTGGCCGGCACCGGCATCCACCCGCAGCAGATCTGGCTGGAGGCCACCGAACGGGGCTTCATCGACATCCAGCGCGCGCGCAACACCCTGGCCATCGCGCGGCGCACCGGGCACTGCGTGGCCATCGACGATTTCGGCGTGGGCTATTCCAGCCTGCAGTACCTGCAGCAGCTGCCACTGGATGCCCTGAAGATCGACAAGTCGTTCATCGATGCCATTGGCACCGACAGCGCCACCAGCCCGGTCACCTCGCACATCATCGACATGGCGAAGACGCTGGGCCTGTTCACCGTGGCCGAAGGCATCGAAACCCCCGCCCAGCTGGCCTACCTGCAGGCCCGCCAGGTGGAGTTCGGGCAAGGCTGGCTGTTCTCGCGTGCACTGCCCCCGGAGGAGTTCATCGCCTTCCACCACCAGCGCCTGCAGCAGTACGGCAAGGCCCGCGAGAACTTCCAGAACCCGAACAGCGCGGTGGAGTAGCGCCGGGCTTTGCCGCGCCGCGTGACCGGTGGGCGCCATGGGGAAAAACGCGTCGCCACGCGCCCGGGACCCACCGCGCTACACGTAGCGTAGAGCCGGGCTCTGCCGCGCCCCATGACCAGTGGGGTGCCGTGGGGTAAAACGCGTCGCCACGCGCCCAGGACCCAACGCGCTACACGTAGCGTAGAGCCGGGCTCTGCCGCGCCGCATGACCAGTGAGGCGCCGTGGGGGTAAAACGCGTCGCCACGCGCCCGGGACCCACCGCAACGCGACGTAGAGCCGGGCTCTGCCCAGCTGCTCTCATACCGGAATACAGAACTGCCGGGCAGAGCCCGGCACTACGTTTTCCGGGGAACGCGGATGGGTATAGGCGCGTGGCGACGCGTTGTACGCATTGGCGCCCACCGGTCGCGCGGCGCGGCAGAGCCCGGCACTACGTTTTCCGGGGACCGGCACTACTCGTCCGCAATACCCGCCAACTCCAGCACCCAGCGCGGCACCTTGGGCTCGCCGGCATAGAAGCTGCGCGGCTTGCCCTCGGCCATTGCCCAGCGGTGGATCCAGCTGATGCCGCCGGCGCCGTTGTAGCCGTCGGCATGCGCATAGGCCGGGTCCTGCAGCGCCTGCTCCAGGGTGATGAACGTGTAGCCCAGGCGACGGGTAGCGGCGATCAGTTCGTCGATGCTGGCCGCGTTGAGCGCATTGGCATGCATCAACCACACCTGCGCCGGCAACCGGCCCAGCAGTTGCCGCGACTGGCCTTCGTAGTAGTCCAGCTTGTTGAGCATGTAGGGCACATAGCCACGCCGCAATTGGCGCAGCCGCGCCTCGCGCACTACCGGGTCAGTCTCGGTGTCGCGCACATGGTCGTAGGCGAACGCCCAGATCCACTCACTGTTGTCCACCGTGACCGGCGCGATGCGATACCCGTGCTGGTCCAGAAAGGCCGCCAGCGCCGCACGTTGCTGCGGTGTCTCCCCGGCACGCAGGTACGGATGGCGGAACCAGCGCGGCGTTTGCCCGCGTTCGGCCAGCAACGGGCGCAAGGTCTGTTCGCCACGCAGGATGTCCTGCTCGTAGGCGTCCAGCCCGATCGCATGCAGGTCCACGTGGCCACGGGTGTGATTGCCCAGTTCGAACCCGGCGTCCCGCCAGTCGCGCAGCATCTGCACCCGCGCCGGCTGCACCTGGCCATCGCGCTCCAACTTGATCTCGTTGACGAACCCCACTACCGGCACCTGCGCCGCCTTCAACGCGGCGAGCAGCTGCGCATGGCGTTGCGCCAGTTCCGGATCATCGCGCTCATCCAGCCGCTGCCAGGGCAGGTCATCGATGGTCAGCGCAATGCGCTGGTCCGGCGCCGCCTGCACGGCAGCGGCAAGTCCCAACAGTCCCAGTCCCATCCAACGCAATACGATGTGGCGCACGCAACCCTCCTGATCCGTGGCACCACCTTAAACCATGGGTCATGGCGGGCTTGGGAATGTCGGGGCGAAGCTCGTAGTGCCGGGCTCTGCCCGGCATTTCCGCATTGCCGCATAAGAGCAGCCGGGCAGAGCCCGGCTCTACGTCGCGACACGGTGGGTCCCGGGCGCGTGGCGACGCGCTATACGCAATGGCGCCCTGCGGTTCGCGTGGCGCGGCAGAGCCCGGCTCTACATCGCGACGCGGTGGGTCCCGGGCGCGTGGCGACGCGTTATACGCAATGGCGCCCTGCGGTTCGCGTGGCGCGGCAGAGCCCGGCACTACGCGTCCTCCATTACCGATCCGCGCTGGGCCCCCACGCCCCCGGCCGCCGCATCACCACCACCAGCGTGGCGGCCAACAGTGCCAGCACCACCGCCGGCAACCACCGCTCGCCCCACGTTTCCAGCATCACCCCACCCACCACCCCGGCGATGGCGATGGCCAGGTTCCAGCCGGTGACCACGAACGACTGTGCGATGTCGCCGGCCACTCCCGCGCGGCGCGCCACGGCGGTCTGGAACAAGGTGGGCACACCGCCGAACGCCATGCCCCACACCACCGTGCCCAGCACCAGCACCCAGGCCGATGCAGGCCACAGTGCGAAGGCCAGCGCGGCCAGCACGAACCCGGCCGTGCTGGCCAGCACCAGCACGCGCAGCCAGCGGTCCACCCACAAGCCGGTGATCCAGATGCCCGCCAGCGCGGCCACACCGAACACCAGCAGCAGCCGATCCAGCCAGGCCACCGCGCCCGACAACGCCGCGAACGGTTCGATGTAGGTGTACAGCACGTTGTGCGCCAGCACGAACAGGAACATGGTCAACAGCGCCGCGCGCATGCCCGGCAGCCGCCACACCGCGCCCAGCGTCTGCCGCGCGCCCGCGCCCGGTGCCGCCAGCGCCGGCAAGGCCAGCCGTGCCCACACCAGCAGGCCCACGCTGAGCAGCGACATCAGCGCGAACGCCCAGCGCCACCCGATGGTCTGCCCGAGCAAGGTGCCGGCGGGAATGCCCAGCGACAACGCCAACGGCGTACCGACCATCGCCACCGCGATGGCGCGCCCCTGCAACCGCGGCGCCACCATGCGGCTGGCATAGCCGGCCACCAGCGACCACAGCAAACCCGCGCTGATGCCGGCGACGAAGCGCGCCACCAGCATCACCGCGTAGTGGTGGGTCAGTGCGGTCACCGTATTGACCACCACGAAACCGGCGATCGCGGCCAGCAACAGCGGTCGCCGCGGCAGGCGCTGGGTAAGGGCGGTCATCGGCAACGCGGTCACCAGCGACCCGAACGCATAGATGGTTACCAGCTGGCCCACCAGCGCGCGGCTCACGCCCAGATCGGCGCTCATCGGCGACAGCAGCCCGGCCGGCAAGGCTTCGGTGAGGATGGTGATGAAGCCGGCGCAGGCCAGCGCCAGCAACCCGGACAGCGGCAGCCGCTCGGCCGCCACGGGCTCAGCGGCAAGCGCACACGCGCCGGCCTCGCCACTCATGCCTGCGCCGCTCATGCCCACGTCCTGCTGGAACAGGCACTGGCACCGGCGCGTGACAGTAAGGCATCCACCGCGGCCAGCCGCAGCGGGGCAAAGGGGGGCGCATCAGGTAAGGAGGACATGGCGGCATTCCAGCAACGGGGGGAGCGCCATGCTCGGCGTTCGGCGGCGCGCCAAACACCCAGGCAGCGGTCCACACATTCCGGACACTGCATTCCGCAATCGGCGCAGACCCCGTACCAGCAAGGGATGCAGCCGATGCCACCGCGGCACGCACCACTGCATCCCACCGGCCGCGCGCCACCGCTGCGCCGGGCCGCTAGAGTGGCGCCTTTCCCCTTGGGTGCGGCCATGTCGGCATTGGACAACATCGGCAACCTGCAGACCTTCGTGCACGTGGCCGACACCCGCAGCTTCGTCGACACCGGACGCCTGCTCGGCGTGTCGGCCTCGGCCACCGGCAAGACCATCACGCGCCTGGAGCAGGCGCTGGGCGTGCGCCTGTTCCACCGCAGCACGCGCAGCGTGACCCTCACCGCCGAGGGCGAGCGCTTCCTGCTGCGGTGCCGGCGCATCCTCGACGAGCTGGACACCGCCCGCACCGAACTGGCCCAGCAGGCCGCCGCCCCGTGTGGCGTGCTGCGGCTGGGCCTGCCGCTGGTGGGTGACCTTTCGCTGCCGATCCTGTCGGCGTTCATGGCCACCTACCCCGGCATCCGCCTGGAGCTGGATTTCGACGACCGCCTGGTGGATGTGGTCGAGGAAGGCTTCGATGCGGTGCTGCGCGTGGGCGAGCCGTCCGACTCACGGCTCAGCGCGCGCCGACTGGGCGTGTTCCCGCGCTACCTGGTGGCCTCGCCGGACTACCTGGCACGGCGCGGCACGCCCCAGGCCCCGCACGACCTGCTGCAGCACGACTGCCTGCACTACCGCTACCCCAGCAGCGGCAAGCTGGAACCGTGGCCGCTGCCACGCGCGCCCGGAGAACCGGCGCTGGAGCTGCCGGTATCGATGGTGGCCAACACCATCGAGGCGCGCCTGGCCTTCGCGCTGGCCGGGCGCGGTATCGGCTACATCCCCGAGCACTCGGTGCGTGCTGCGCTGGCCGATGGCCGCCTGGTGCGCGTGCTGCCCGACCAGATCCACGCCTGCGGCACCTTCCACCTGCTGTGGCCGTCGGGCCGCCACGTGCTGCCCAAGCTGCGGGTATTCATCGATTTCGTCAGCGCGCGGCTCACCGGGGTTAGCTGTTGAACAGCGTGCATTCACTCCCTTGGCCCGGTGCAAACCTATACTGGCTGCGCGACAGCCAGTCGCCTGTGTAATGAGGTATGCCCGCATGCGCCAGTGATGCCCCGCCGTCTGTTTGACGGCCTGTGTCCTTCCCGCCCCGTGCGTGAAGGGAACCCACGGCATCCCTGGAGGTCGCATGACCGCATTTTCTCTCACGCTCGACCGCGTGACCTGCACCCTGCCCGATGGGCGGGTCCTGTTTTCCGATATCAGCACCCACATCGACACCACCCCGACCGGTCTGGTCGGGCGCAATGGCGTGGGCAAGAGCGTGCTGGCCCGCGTGTTGGCCGGCCAGCACGCGCCCAGCGCCGGCCAAGTGCAACGCACCGGCCGCGTGCACCTGTTGGCCCAGCACAGCGGCGCCCCACCGGGCAGCATCGCCGCCCTGGCCGGCGTGGCCCCGCTGCTGGATGCGTTGGCGCGCATCGAGGCCGGCAGTGTCGACCCCGCCGATTTCACCGCGGTGGGCGAGCGCTGGAACATCCGCGAGCAGCTGCAGGCGCAATGGCAGCAGTTGGGATTGCCGACGCTGGATCCGGCGCGGCCGGCCGCGTCGCTCAGCGGTGGCCAAGCGATGCAGGTGGCCCTCGGCGGTGCGCTGTTGTCGCAGGCCGACGGTCTGATCCTCGATGAGCCCAGCAACCACCTCGACGCCAGCCACCGCACGCGGCTGCTGGATGCGCTGGCGCAATGGCGCGGCGGCCTGGTGGTGATCAGCCACGACCGTCGCGTGCTGGGCGCGATGCAGCGCATCGTCGAACTGTCGCCGGGCGGGCTGCGCAGCTACGGCGGCAACTACGACCTGTACGCGGCGCAGAAGCACGACGAGCACAGCGCCGCCACCGAACTGCTGGCGCTGCGCAAGCGCGAACGGCGCCACCAGCAGGATGCCGCGCGCGAACAACGCGAACGGCTTGAGCACCGCCAGTCGCGCGCGCAGCGCACCGCGCGCACGGCCAACCAGGCGCCGATCCTGCTGGGCGGCATGAAGAACCGCAGCGAGCACAGTGCCGGGCGCTGGCAGGCCCAGCAGCTGGAGCGCAGCGCGGTGGTGGACGCCCGCGTTCGCGACGCCGCTGCGCAGCTGGACGATGCCACCGGAATTGCCCTGCTGGCCCCCCACCAGGCAGAACATGGGCCGCAGCGCGTGGCCGAGCTCACCGACGTCCAGCTGCCGTGGGTGTCGCCACCGTGGCAGCACCTCACCCTGCAGGTGCAGCGCGGTCAACGCATCGGCGTGCGCGGCCCGAACGGCAGTGGTAAATCCACGTTGCTGCGGCTGCTGGCCGGCCAGTGTGAGGCCCTCGCCGGCACCTGCACGGTGGCCGCACGCACCGCGCTGCTCGACCAATCCCTGTCGTCGCTGCCCGCGCAGGCAACGGCGCTTTCGCTCCTGCGCGATGCCCACCCCGACGCCGGCGACGCCGATGCGCGCACCCGGCTTGCGCTGCTCGGGCTGGACGCCGAACGCAGCCTGCGCCCGCTGTCCACGCTGAGCGGCGGCGAGCGCCTGAAAGCCGCGCTGGCCGCCGTGCTGTACGCGCGCACGCCGCCGCAGTTGCTGCTGCTCGACGAACCCGGCAACCACCTCGACCTGCCCTCGCTGGCCGCGCTGGAGCAGATGCTCAGCCAGTTCCCGGGCACGCTGATGCTCGTCTCGCACGACCCGGCGCTGCTCGACGCCGTGGGGCTGACCCACTACCTGGACGCAGCCGCCGAAGGCTGGTCGTTGACGGCGGTGTAAACGGACGCGTCAGTGCCGCGACCACGCCGGGAACGCGTCGGGCAGCAGCTGCCACAGCATCGGCCCGGCGCGCATCTCGGTATCGGTAAGCAGGCAGGCGTCGAACTCGGCACGCACCGCGCGCTCGTCCATCTCCACCCCGATCACCGCCAGCTCCTGGCGGCGATCGCCCCACCACGGGTGCCACATCCGGCGCATGGCCTGGTACTCGCCGGCATCGCCCACCTCGTCCATGCCCGGCATCGGCGCGGTCCAGCAGGCGGCCTGTTGGCGCACCCAGCCCACGTCGGTGTACGGCACCTGCGGCGGCGGCAGCAGCGGCGGAGTGTCTTCCAACCCGGCCTCCACCCGCTGGCGCGCCGCGTACCAGAAACCGGCAGCCTCGGTGCGGGTAGCCGCGCCCACGCTGGACAGCTCGCCCACCCAGTCCATGCGGTTGGCCAGCCAGAAGAACCCCTTGCTGCGGATCACCGGCCCCAGCCCCTGCTGCAGCAGCTGCGCGAAGCGCTGCGGGTGGAACGGGCGGCGCGCCCGGTACACGAAGCTGCTGATGCCGTACTCCTCGGTCTCCGGCGTATGCACGCCACGCAGCGCCTGCATCCAGCCCGGTGCCAACTGCGCCTTGATGTAGTCGAAGCGATGCGTGTCCAGCACCTCGTGCAGCGGTACGTTGCCGTGCTCGGACAACACCAGCCGCGCGTCGCGGTTCATCGCGCGCAGCACGGCCAGGGTCGACTGCAGCGTGTCGTCGGTGATCAGGTCGCACTTGCTCACCACGATCACATCGGCAAACTCGATCTGCTCGGCCAGCAGGTTGACCACCCCGCGCGCGTCATCGGCGCCGGCCTGCTGCCCGCGGTCGGCAAGCCGGTCGGTCGAGCCGAAGTCGTGCAGGAACTGCTGCCCGTCCACCACCGTCACCATCGTGTCCAACCGTGCGATGTCGTTGAGGCAGAAGCCGTCCTCATCGCGTACCGAGAACGTGGCCGCCACCGGCATCGGTTCGGCGATACCGGTCGATTCGATCAGCAGGTAGTCATAGCGGCCCTCGGCGGCCAGCCGCTTGACCTCCTGCAGCAGGTCGTCGCGCAGGGTGCAGCAGATGCAGCCATTGCTGAATTCCACCAGGGTCTCTTCAGTACGCCGCAGCGCCGCGCCGCCATCGCGCACCAGCTGCGCGTCGATGTTGATCTCGCTCATGTCGTTGACGATCACCGCCACCCGCCGTCCCTCGCGGTTGCGCAGCAGCTGGTTGAGCAGCGTGGTCTTGCCGGCGCCAAGGAAACCGGACAACACGGTTACCGGCAGGCGGGCATCGGTGGGGGCAGCAGTGGCGTTCATGGAAGGACAGGGTCCGCAGCGGAATGAAATGTTACGATATAACATTCACCGATCCGGGCCCCACCCCCATGAAGCGTTCCTCAACCCTGCTCGATGCCGGCGCCATCGCCCTGTCCAGCCTGTGCCTGCTGCACTGCCTGGCCCTGCCGATCCTGGCCGCCACCCTGCCGTTGTTCGGGGTGTGGGCGCAGGCCGAATGGGTGCACGTGCTGTTCGTGGCCATCGCCGCCCCACTGACCGGCTTCGCCCTGTGGCGCGCGCACCGCCAGCAACGCCTGCCTGCAGCGGCCGTCACCAGCGCTGCGCTGGGCCTGCTGCTGTTGCTGGCCGGCGCCGCCGAGTGGCCCAGCCACGAGAGCGAAACCCCGATGACCGTCGCCGGCAGCCTGCTGCTGGCGGCCACGCATGTGTGGAACGCATGGCGGCGGCACCGGCATTGAGTGGGCGTCAGCCGTAGCGGCGGGCGTGATGCGGCACCGCGTCAGCGCGGCCGCCCGCCGTCACCGCACTCAGCGGTGCAGCAGCATCGACACGAGGAACAGCGCCAACGGTGCCGTGCTGACCACCGCACCGACGATCCCCAGCCATGGCCAGCGTTCCTGGCGCACCCGCGAAGCCACGCTGGCCACCAGCCCCACGGCCGCCGCCGCGAGCACGCCGATGGCGACGCCGGTGGTCCCGGCCCCGGCAATGACGCCGTGATTGGCCACGCCGGCCAGCCAGCCGGCCGCACCGCCCATGGGCAGGCCAAGGAAGCTGCACAGTCCCAGCAGCGGGGCGCGCGTGGCACGCGGTGATGCGGGAACGGATGCTGGTGTGGGCGAAAGGGTGTCCTGGGGCACAGGCGCTACTCGTCTGGAATGCCTCCACCGTACACCCGGGCGCATGGCGGCGGCGTACACGGTAGCCGCTCTACACGGCGTCGTTGGACGAGGTTGCCTAGACTGCGACTACCGCCGTAGGAGGTCACCGCCATGCGCCTTGCCGCTTCACCGCTTCTGCTTGCCCCGGTACTGCTGCTTGGCGCCTGCGGCAACCACGACAACGGCGCGGGCGTGTTCTCCGCCGATCCCCTGCTGGGCTGCTACGCCACCCACGCACGCAAACCCGCCGAGTTCCGCATCGAGCAGCAGCAGGGCCAGTACTTCGTCAGCTTCAACCGCGACGAGCAATGGCAGCGCGATCCCACGGCGTTGCAGGTTTCCTCGCGCGCGGACATCACCCGCTACTTCAAGGACGATGCCGACCAGATCGACAAGGCGCTGGTCCGGCCCACTGGCGGGTTCGGTATCTTCCACTTCAACCCGGGCGCCACGCTCAAGGGCAAGGACAAGAACAGCGACTACATGGCCCTGGTACTGATCGGGGCCGGGCCGGTGTTCAAGGTGCGCTGCGGCTGATCCTGGCGACAACGGGCATTACCTCAGCATGGCACCTCCTCCTGCCGCCCGGTGCGATGGATGGAGCTGTACGGCCACTCCATCGCATCGCGCACGTGGCCGTGCTTCACCGGGTTCTGGTGCACATAGGCCACGTGCCGATGGAAATCGTCCTCGTCCAGGATGCGGTGTTCGCGGAAACTGCTGTGCCACAGCGGCCGCGCGCAACGATCGCGACGCAGCACCGCGCGCGGCGGCTTGCCCGGTAGATGGCGGTCGAAGATGGCCTGGATCTGTGTCCAGCGCCGGTGCCCGTCATCATCCCCCGCCGGCAGCGTCCACACGCCATGCAGATGGTCGGGCAGCACCACGATGGCATCGATGCGGAATGGCCGTGCCTGCTGCGCTACCCGGAACGCCAGCCGCAATGCCTGCGCGTGCTCCACCAGCAACCCGGTGTGGGCACGGTGCAGGTGCGCGCTGAAGAAGTACGCGTTGCCGGGCTGCCAGGGGCGGTGATCGGAGGACATGCACGCAGTGTCCGTGTCCGCCTGCGAAGCAACGATCAGGACACGCAGCGCCGCTGGCTGGGAAAGCCACGCACGGTGCTGTCATCGCATGAGCCGGGGCGGGTCAGGCATCCCCTCATCGGGGTGGCGACGCTACACTGCGCGGTCACCCGCACCCGTGGCTGCCTGATGCGATTGTCCGCCCTGTTGTTGCCTGCGCTTGTGCTGCTTGCCGGCTGCGGCAACGGCGATTCGATCGGCCAGGGGCGGTTGATCGGCTGCTATGCCGCACCGGGGCCACACAGCAGGGAAAGCGTCAAACTGACGCGCGTGGATGGCCGTTACTTCATCGCCTACCGGCTCGCCTCGCCCTGGCGCCAGGTGGACACACCGCTGATCACCCCCGACGACGAACAGCGCGCGACCCTGTTCAATGCGGCCGAGCTTGCCCAGATCGAAGAGGCCCTGCTGACCCCGGACGGCCAGAGTGGCGTGTTCCGTTTCAAGGCCGGTGCACGCGTCCACGGCGAAGCGCTGGACGATGCGCATGTGGTGGTCGAAGGCCACCAGGTGCGTGCGATGCGCAAGCAACGCTGCCAGTGGTTGTTCAGCCGCGGAACGCTGTTGCGCTACGACACCTGACGCGCACCGTCATCAGCGATGCTGCGCCTCGCAGGCGACCCGCGCGGTGGCACGGAGCCGCGATTCGAGCACGGCATCCTCGCGCTGACCCAGCCGCTCGTAGGCCTTGGACGTGTCCGGCAATACGCGGCGCAACGCCTGGCTGATGGGCACTGACCACGTGGAGGTAACCTCATTTGGGGTGGCGTTGGCGTCGCCCTGTGCCTGCCCCAGTATCCACGGCAGCATCAACAGCGTCTGCGCATGCGACTGCAGCACCTGCGGCGGCGTGCTTTCATAATCGACCACCACACGTATTGAAGGTGCGTCGTCACTCCACCTGGGGCCGGCGTAGTAACTGTCGACCTGATCGCGCAGCGCCGCACCGTGCAGCAGCGTGCCCATTTGACGCTGTAGTTGGTCCGGTGTGCAGGCCGGCAGCGGCCCGTCAGTCGACGCGCGTGCCAGCACCTGCGCCGGTCGCACCCGGCGGGCCACCTCCTCCACACCTCGTGCGCGCGGCCACGCCGGCGCGGACAGCGCCCACAGCAGTTCGGCCACGCGCTGGGCAGGAACATCGTCGGTCAGCACCGCTCCCGGGGTGCGTGCGTCCAGCTGCGAACGACGCACGAAGGTGCGGCGGCCTGCGGCGGGTTGCAGCCGGTGCACTTCATCGGCGTGGTCGCGGCCGTTGTACTGGTAGTGGATGTCGATGGAGCGCACATCCTGCAGCCCGCCTGCAGGAGGCGCGTGCGGCGCATCGCCACAGCCGCCCAGCAGCAGCACCGCACCCAGCAGTACGAGGGTCGGCCAGCGCCCCAGTCGGGCATAAGAGGAAACAGACCCTGCATTCATTGCAGCCGCTCACTGACGCTCAGCCGGGTCCGGACCGGTACCCGACGGTGGGAACGGCACTGGTTCTGCAGCCTTGTGCTCATGTCACGTCCTGACATCGTGCTGTGGTGTGGGCTTACCCCGTAGACAAACGTCGGCTTGGGTAGTGCACCCGTACTATAGCCGTGGCGCTTCGGCGCATGCGAAGCGATCACAAACTCGGCCATCGTCCGGCGACCCCAGCGACCGCACTGCGATCCACCGCACAACTGCCTGCCGCTGCGCACGTCACACTGTGGCACCGCTTCCGGAGCCTTGCCGGTGCAACCCCTGCTCGCGTTGCTGCTGTTCACCAGCGTTGTGCCCGAACCCCCGCCACCGGGGTTCCACGATCGCCCCGCCGTCGGTACTGACGGCACCGTGTTGATCGTGCGCACGGGGCGCTGGCCGGATCTGGCCGACGACCAGCGCCAGGTAGACGTGGAACAGGTGCTGGTGCCCAACCCGGACGGCTCATTCACCTACCGGTACGCGCACCAGTCGCTGGCAACCCGCGTATACCACCAGACCCTGTGTGCGCGGGACGGCATGGAGGCCGGCACCGGTGAGAGTGTCCTCAGCGGCAGCGGAACCTATGGCGGCTGGGTTTGTTCGTCCGTGCAGGAGCACCCTGTCCCCACACCAGAAGGACCGTAGAGGCTGGTTCTGGGTGGGCCGCAGTCTGCCCCCGGTCGCCGTCTCAGGTACGATGCCCTCCCCTGGCTGACCTGACGCCACGCTGCCCCGCAGCCCCGGCGCCCCCACTCCCGTGCCCCATTACACCGGCCCCCTGCTGACCCGCCCGCTTGCCGAAGCCCTCACCCGCGCCCGCGACAGCGGCGCAAGCGAATGGACCGGCTCGCTCGACCTCGGCCTGTCCACCGGCACCGCCACGCTGGCTGTCGACCACTGGCTGTGGAAGGGCGAGCGCTACGACTACCCGGGCAAGACGAAGGACCGCACCCTGTATTACTGGGACGGCGAAGAGTTCCTGGCGGTGTCGCGCTTCGGCTCGGCGCTGATCAAGCTGGTGCCCACCGAGTGGGATGCCCCCACCTTCGAAATCGACGGCATCAAGATGCTGCCCAGCGCGCAGGTGTCGCCGTTTGAAGACGCGCGGCGCAAGGTGGCGTTGATCGCCCCGGCCGGCAAGACCGTGCTGGATACGTGCGGCGGGCTCGGCTACTTCGCGGCGTGCTGCCTCGAAGGCGGTGTCACCCGTATCCAGTCGTTCGAGAAGAACCCCGACGTCCTGTGGCTGCGCACGCTTAACCCGTGGTCGCCCGACCCGGAGGCGGCCAGCAGCGGCGGACGCCTGTCGCTGACCCATGCCGACGTGTCACAGGCCATTGAAGGGATCGCATCCAGCTCGGTAGACGCCATCCTGCACGACCCGCCGCGCTTCGGCATTGCCGGCGAGTTGTATTCGCAGGTGTTCTACGACCAGTTGGCGCGGGTGATACGCAAGGGCGGGCGCATGTTCCACTACACCGGCGCGCCGAACAAACTCACCAGCGGCCGCGATGTGCCGCGCGAAGTGGCCAAGCGTCTGGAAAAGGCTGGCTTCAAGGCCGACCTGGCCATGGACGGCGTACTCGCGGTTCGTCGCTGACGTCGCCGCCCGTTTCCGGGCGACGACGCGTGAGCGGGGTGCGCTACTCCCCGCGCGGCAGCTTTGCCGCCCACATGTTGTCCACCAGGTTTGGATACGCCCGGCCGTTTTCTTCGGCCCGTTGCCGTGCAGCTTCTTTCTGTGCCGGCGACAACGGGCGCGAGACCCCGCCCTTGGGGTTGGGTTTCTTCCACGGCGGGGTGCGGGTCTGGCGCATGGGCAGATGCTACCGCACCGTCACTTGGCCAGGAACGCAACCAACGCCGCGTTGAACTGCTCGGCGTGGCTGGCATTGCAGCCGTGCGGCGCGTCCTTCAGCACCACCGCCTCACTGCCAGCAATGGCCGCGTGGGTGCGCTTGCCCGAGCCCTCGTACGGCACCGTGCCATCGCTGTCGCCGTGCAGCACCAGGGTGGGCACGGTGACCTTCTTCAGGTCCTCGCGGAAGTCGGTGGTGCCGAAGGCCCTCATGCAGCCCAGCGCGGCAGTCTGGTCGGACTGCTTGCACAATGCGATGGCCTCCTGGCGCTCTTTCTCGCTGACCTTGAGCTCACCGTTGGCACTGAAGAAGTCTTTGGTGAAGCCGTCGAAAAACGTATCGCGATCACGCTCCAGGCCCTGCTTCATCTCATCGGCCTTGGCCTGGGTCAACGGGCCTTCGGGATTGTCATCGGTCTTGAGCATGTACGGCGGTACGGCCGAGGCGAACACCACGCTGTGCAGGCGCTGCTCGCCATGGCGGGCGATGTAGCGCGCCACTTCGCCGCCGCCCATTGAGAAGCCCACCAGCGTGACATCGCGCAGGTCGAGGTCGTTGATCACCCCGGCCAGATCGTCGGCCAGCGTGTCGTACTCGTAGCCGTCGGCCGGCTTGTCCGAACGCCCGAAGCCACGGCGGTCGTAGGCCACCACGCGGTAGCCGGCGTCCTTCAGCACCGGCACCTGTGCCTTCCAGGAGTCGGCCGACAGCGGCCAGCCGTGGATCAACACCACCGGGCGGCCGGTACCGCCGGTATCTTCAACGTGCAGGCGAACGCGGGAAGCAGTCATGGAAACTCCGTGTGTGGGCGGAAAGAGAGTGGCCGATGCTAGGCAAACGGCACCGCGCGGCCTGTGAAAAAATCCACCGCAACGTCTACGCCGCCTGCACAGCAGTGCGCGCATCGCCAGCGCACGGAGTACGGGAATGAATCGCACATCAACCGTAGGGCGCGTCATCCACTCCGGGTCAACCACGCCGCACACATGCGTGTCTCCTCCATCGTAGCGGCGCGGTCCATCGGCGCAGCTGTCTCAACCTGTGAGACAGCTGCGCCGCATGCTGCATCACGTGCCACTCCACAGAGACCGGGACAGATGGACCTTCGCCCGCTTTATCCCCGCGCCACCGCCCCAGCCGTGCTGGCCCTGCCACGCGTTGCCTGCGGCGGCCTGGCGCGCACGTTGCTGCTGCACGGCGTGGGCGCACACCCCGCCTCGCGTGCCGCGTTGCGCAGGGCACTGCGCAGTACCTCGCAGGCCGGAGCATGCCAATGTTGCCCCGCCGCACCGCGTTCGCAGGGGTGTGCCGCTTCTCCGGCCGCCCGCAGCGCGGCGTGCGCAGGCATGGCGGCCTGCGTAGCCAACGCCTGAGCGCACCGGTTTCGCACCCGCCCAGTACCCCCACATCCAAGCGCCCCGGGTCCTCGCGCCTGGCACGCGGCCTGCCCCATTACTAATTACATAGTTGACATGCCGAGCGCGGCGGGCGCACGATCCGATCATCAACTAACAAACCAGTAGACAGCCCATGGCCCGCCCCAGCTCGCCCACCCTGACCGACTCCGAGCGCCGCATCCTCGAAGTGCTGTGGAAGACCAAGGAAGCCTCCGTACGCGAGGTGGCCGACGCGCTGTCGAAGAAGAAGCCGGTGGCCTACACCACCGTGCTGACCATGTTCAAAGTGCTGGAAAAGAAGGGCCTGGTGACCTACCGCAGCGAAGGCCGCGCGTTCATCTACAGCGCCGCCATCAGCCGCAGCGAGGCCCGCCGCCAGGCGCTGGAAAACCTGCTCAAGTCGTTCTTCAACGACTCGCCCAGCGTGCTGGCCCAGCACCTCATCGACGAACACGACATGGAGGCCGACGAACTGGCCGCCCTACAGAAGCGTGTTGACGACGCGGGCACCCCGGGGAAGTCAGCATGAGCGCGCACACCGCCCACACCCTGTTGACCGTTGCCGTGCAGCACCTGTGGCATGCAGCGCTGTTGCTGGCCCTGGTGCTGCTGGTAGTGCAGCGCGCGCGGCTCAGCGCCGAAGCACGTTCGTGGCTGCTGTGCGGGGCCTTCGCACTGGCCGCGGTGTCGCCGCTGCTGGTGCTGCTGCCCCGCGAAGCGGTCGCCGTAGCCGAGGCCGCGGTGGCCCTGCCCACTGCAGCACAGTCGACCCTACTGCCTGTATCCGATGTGCCGGCCGCGCCAGCGTCACCCATTGCAACACTGGACGCTTTCATACCCACCGCGCTGCAGGCATTGGCGATGATCTGGCTACTCGGCACGCTGTGGGGACTGCTGCGCCTGGCGCAGGGCATCTGGCAGGCACGGCGGCTGCACCGTGCCGCGCGTCCTGCCCCCGCACTGGATGCCCTGCTGGGCCCGGCACTGCCGCGCGGCAGCTGCGTTGCCCTGTCCGATGCGGTGGCCGGCCCGATGGTGGTGGGCCTGTTCGCACCGCGCATCCTGGTCCCACCGCATCTGGCCAGCACATTTTCGCCCCCGGCGCTGCGCGACCTGTTGCTGCATGAAGCCGCGCACGTGCAGCGCCGTGATCTCTGGGTAACCGCCCTGCAGCGCACCCTGCTTGCGGTGTATTGGTGGAGCCCGTGCCTGCGCATGCTGGGCAACCGGCTGGAACTGGCCCGCGAAATGGCCTGCGATGCCCGCGCCGCACACCGCTCCAGCAGTGGCCGCGACTACGCCGACTCGCTGCTGCGCGGTATCGCCGGCATGGTGCAGCAACGCCCACAGCGCGCCGCATTGGCGGTGGGCATGTCGGGCAGCCGCAGTGGGCTGACGCAGCGCGTGGACGGGCTGCTGCAGTTGCAGCGGGGGCAGGTAAGCTGGCGTACCCGGGTGCGGTGGAGCGTACTGTGCCTCGCCGCGCTGGCCACCCACGTGGGTGTCACCGTGGCGGCCACCCCGCGCCTGGGCACGCCGACCGTGGTGGCGCCCAACAGCGACACCGCCACACGCACCGCATCGGCACAGGCCGAACGCCTGCTCGACGCCGCTGCAGAAGGCGACCTCGCGCAGGTGCGGCACCTGGTGCAAGGCGGCGTCGCCGTGGATACCCAGCTTCCCGGTGACGGCACCGCGCTCATCGCCGCCGCGCGCCACGGACACCTGGCCACGGTAGACGCCCTGCTCGCCTTGGGTGCCGCGCCGGACCTGGCCTCCCGTGGCGACGGCAACCCGCTGATCGCCGCCGCCCGCCGCGGCCACCTGCCCGTGGTGGAGCGGCTGGTTGGCGCCGGCGCCGACGTCAACCGGATCGTCGCCTACGACGAAACCCCGCTGATCAACGCCGCCCGCTCCGGCGACGTGGACACCGTGGCCTACCTGGTCAACCACGGTGCCGACGTCAACCTGGGCGTGGTGGCCGATGCCGGGCAGTGGCGCTCGCCGTTGAACCAGGCGCGCAACAGCCGCGTGCGCGACTACCTGATCCATCGCGGCGCCGTCACCGGCCGCCGCTGAGCCCACGCGCACACCGCGCGTGACCCGTCCCTGCACCAGCCCCCCCCACGTGGTGGCCACCCGGCCATCACCGGCCGACTGCGGCCTGCGTTTGGCCGCGCCGCACGTCTGGCTTCCCGTCCGCACACCCCACCTCGAGGTTCCGCATGGTTTCGATCCGTCGCGCTTCCCCTGCCGCCACCGTGCTGCCGCCCCGCCACCTCCTGCTGCGTGGCGCACTGGCCACCACGCTCTCACTGCTGCTGGCCCTGCCCGCCTTCGCCGCCGACCGCCACGACACTGCCATCGACAGCGCACTGACCGCCGGCCTGCGCCCCAGCGTGGTGCCCGCCAGTGACCCGCTGCCACGCTGGTCGCTGCAGGCGCGCATGGCGCATTACCACGTGCCCGGTGTAGCCATTGCGGTGCTGCGTGACGGCAAGCTGGTGCACAGCGCCGGCTACGGCCTGCGCCAGGCCGGCAGCCGCGATGCCGTGAACGCGGACACGTTGTTCTCGGTGGGCTCGGTCAGCAAGGTCATCACCGCGGCCACCACGCTGCGGCTGGTGGCCAATGGCAGCCTTGCACTGGACCAGGACATCAGCACCTACCTGCGCAGCTGGAAGGTACCGGCGACGTCCACTACCCCGACCCCGCAGGTGAGCCTGCGCATGCTGATGTCGCACACCGCCGGGCTGGGCGTGCACGGCTTTGCCGACTACCTGCCGGGCGAACCGCTGCCCACGCTGCTGCAAACGCTGGACGGCATCGCCCCGGCCAAGAACAAACCGGTGCGCCTGATCCACGCACCCGGCGAGCGCGGCGACTATTCCGGCGGCGGGGTGATGGTGGAACAGCAGGTGCTTGAAGATGCCAGCGGCCAGCCGCTGGACGCACTGGCTCGCGCGCAGGTATTCGCCCCCCTGCACATGCAGCGCAGCCGCTTCACCACCCCGCCGGACACCCTCGACAACATCGCCAAGGCCCACGACGGCGACGGCGCGCCCACCGCCCTGCCGCGCGGCTGGCAGACGTTCCCTGAAGCCGGTGCGTCAGGCCTGTGGACCAGCGCCAATGATCTGGCCGCGTTCGTGGCGGCGCTGACCAACAGCTATCGCGCGCCAGGCGGCTTCCTGCCGCAACCGATCGCCATCGACATGATGACCGAGGTGTCCCCAAGCTGGCATGGCCTGGGCCCGCGCCTGGACGGCAGCGGCGCCACCCGCATCTTCCACCACGGCGGCTCCAACGACAGCTACCGCGCCTGGATCGAAGGCTATCTGGAAACCGGCGACGGCCTGGTCATCCTCACCAATGGCGAGAACGGCGCCGAGCTGACCACCGAGATCCGTAATGCGCTGTCCGACGCATTGGGCCGTGGCGTCAACCCGGCGGTACGTCCCATCTCGCTGGACCTACACGCACCGGCCTATGCCGACTACGCCGGCGTGTTCGCGCAGGACCTTTCGGTACCCATGGCGCATCGCCGCGCCCTGGCCGACATCTTCGACATCCCGGCTTTGCAGGTGAAGGTGGCCGACGGACAGGTGCGCGTGGGCGTTGCCGGGCGGACGCAGGACGGGCAAGTACTGCCGCTTGCCCCCAACCGCTTCGTGTCACCGGATATCGACGGACTGCAGATCGAGTTCCACCGCGATGCGTGGGGCAAGGTCAACGCGTTGAGCGTGGTGCATGGCGAGGCGCGCGCGTACTACGTGCGCAAGTGACAGGGGCACGCGCTGCAACGCCAGACGTTGCAGCGCGCAGGCCGTGGCCGCTCAGGCCAGCGCCGCCGAATGCCGCAGCCGCACACGGTGGTCGCCCAGTACCGCATACCGCACCGTGAGCGGTGCGCCGGGAACAAGCGCGGTCTGCAGCGCACTGGCCTTGCCGGCCGTGTCCAGCAGATGCCACTGCCCGCCCAGCCGCGCGAACAGCGCATGCTCAACCCCTTGGCGACCATCGTTGCGGCGCGCCCACATCAGCTCCTGCACGGGTCCGCTGAAAGTATGGCGGCGCAACTGCCCGCGCTGTAGCCACAGCCGCGCCACCGGGGCCCACACACCCAGCAGCCACAGCAGCGCAACGCCCACGCCCGCCCACAGCCACACGCGGACACCCGCGCCGACGGCCGGCACTGCGGCCAGCACGGCGATGCACAGCAACGCCGCACCACACAGCCAAGCCGCTGCACGCAGCGCCGCCACCGGACGGGTGCAGAGGTCGCGCCAATCCTGTGCGTCCATCGGTACGGGCGCATCGGCCACCACCGCCATGCCGGGGTAGTCCACCTGCAGCAGGTGACCGGGATGCGCCGCACTCCATATCAGGCGCAGCGGCGTGCCCGGTGCGGGGCCCAACACGTGCTGCGGCACGAAGCCGGACAGCGCGTCGGTCCCGGGCGATTCCTCCAGCACCAGGTGGCGGTAGTCGCCCAGCACGTAGCTGCGTGGCGCCCGCGCGAAGCGTGCCTGCTGCGGCAGGATCTCGGCAGACTGCAGCGCACCCTCCATCACCGCCACCTCGGAAGATGCCAGTGCCTCGCGCAACCAGACCGGGCGACGCTGCCGCACCAGCGCCGCAGCGACGATGCCAGCCAACCCCACCACCGCTGCCAGAATCATCGGCACCCAAGTGGGCGCGGCATGCGCGCGGTGCAGGCCCAGCCAACCGAAGTAGGCGGTGATCGCAACAGCCAGGCAGACGGCAATCAACAGCCACAGATTGCCGGTGGCGCGCTGGCGGGTGAGGTCGGCCTGCAAACGGGAGCGGAGTTCGGCGGGCATCGCGGTGAGGGTGCGCGGGGAAGGTGGGGACATCCGTGATCTCGGTAGCGGTGCGCGTGGGTCCGCGCAGACCGCTAATTATGGCGCATGCATTCAGCGCGCCGCGCGGACCACGACGGCCTCTAAAGACTTTGTCAGACGTGCCGCTACGTCCCGTGATGCTGACCTCTTTGGCCAAGGGCAGCTATGAGGTCTGCGGTGAGATGATCGTTTGCCCGTAGCTGGATTAAACGGTTCCAGCAAAGTGGCTGGTGCGACAGGAGCACGTGAACCGGTCCAGCAGCTTTGCGAAGATTCAACGCCAACGCGTTCCATCTTCCCGAATGGCACCTCAATCAACAGATCCACCGTTTCCGCAGCGAGCCACCGTGTATGAATCAAGGACGAAAGAATGAACAACGAAAAGGTTGAGCCAAGCTCCAACGAACGAACCTGGCCGGAAGAATCTCGCATCATCCGCAAATGGATAGAAGATCACCCGGTTCTCCTGACAGCACTTGCGTTCTTTTTGCCTAGTTCCGGGCTCTATCATTTCGTCGCGGACGGCAACATACCACTGGAAATCGCCTCGTCCGATGCCATAGCAGCATTGCCCATGCTGCTTACACGCGTCTCGTTCCTGGTCATCATGCTGTGCGCACTATTCGTACTGCCCGCTTTGATGATGTTTGAAGGGGCGATCCGTGAGCCAGACGGACGTCTTCGGGTGCTGCCGAGAAAGCTCCCTGTCAGGCGCAAAAAGCTGCTGCAATGGTACGTCACACTGGCGTTACCCGGCCTCGTGATCGTAGCGGCGGTGATGGCTGATACTGCTTTCGAAATCCATGGCAATTGGTTGGTGGTAATCGCTATCGTCGTTTCAATGATGGTGTTCACCGTGTTCACGAGACGCATCCGGCGGGGTGCGCACAAGGCAACGATATTCTCCGAATTCATGGGATTTGCACTGGCGGCATGCGTAGTCCAGATGATGGCCGCATTGCTTGCCATGCAATTTTGCCTTCGGTACGTCGACGATTCGACGAACGCAGGGTGGGTAGCGGCACTTCTGGCCGGAGCTGTGATCGCTGTCGCCGCACTACAGGTAACCATCGTCGTGGTGATTGAAGAGACCAGCCAACATGCCGGATTCGTGCGGCAGGGCTTCATAGCTGCCCTGTTGCTGGTTGCAGTCGCCTTTACATATCCACACAGCGGCGCGGCACTTACCGGCATTGCGCTCCGCGACAGTGCATCAGGGGGTCACCGGTGCGTGACGTTGCAGCTTGCTGCTGACGCTGCTGATTTCGGCATGCTGATCAACAGCAAGCCCACTGCGAAGGGAAGGACCGTTGGGCTCAACCTCCTTTCCAATCTAGGCGGGCTCTATCTGGCACGCATAGACGGCGGCAAGGATACAACCGTATACCGGATCCCTACCGACAAGGTCGTGAACATGGCGCCTTGTAAGAAATAGTACGGATCCCAGTGCGGCTTCGGCAGCATCCGACCACACCAAGGGGCCCAGCCGCCGACGCGGTTGGGCCCTTGGTCAACGCATCAGTCCAGCTGAATCCGCGCCACTGACTCCGGGCTGCCCTTGGCCTCGTTGTCGCCGTTCTTGACGGTCACGTACAGCACGTTCTTCTTCGCATCCAGTGCCAGGCTGTTCGGGTGCGTGGGCACCGAGTAGGTCTTCAGCGGCTTGTACGTATCGCTGTTGTAGGACGTCACCGTGCCCGCTTCGCGGTTGGTTACGTACAGGCGCTTGCGCTTGGCGTCCAGCAGGATGCCCAGCGGGCCCGCGTCGGTGGGGATGCTGGCCAGTTCCTTGCCGGTGGTGCGGTCCAGCACCAGCACGCGCTGGCCCGGGTGGGTGGAGGTGAAGCCCGAGCTGCTGGCCTGGTACTTGCGGATCATCTCCGAGCCCTGGTCGGTGACGTACAGGCGCTTGCCCGACGGCTCCAGCGCGATGTTCATCGGCTGCTCGGCGCTCACCTTGAAGCGCTGCTCCACCTTGCCGCTGCCGGTGCCCACGGTGACCACTTCGGCCAGCAGGTTGGAGGTGTACACGCGCTTGCCCTTGGCATCCAGCGCCAGGCCCGGTGCCTTGGCGTTGCCCAGGCCCGGAATGGTGTTGACCACCTTCAGTGACTGGGTATCCACCACGAACAGCACGCTGCCGTCGCCAGAGTGCCCGGTGACATACAGGCGGTTGGCCGGGCCATCCACCACCAGCTCGCGCAGGTCGTGGGTGTAGGCAGCCTTGCCATCCTTGCCCACCTTCTTTTCCATCAGCTGCACGATGCCCACCACCTTGTGGGTGTTGGTATCCACCACGGTGACCGAGGTGTCCACGGTGTTGCCGATGTACAGGCGGTGGTTGGCGTCGTCCAGCACCAGGCCGAAGGCTTTGCGCTCCAGCGGGATCTGCGCTTCAACGTCGAGGGTGTTGGGGTCCAGCAGCAACAGCTGCGCCGGGCCGGCGGCATCGCCGAAGCCACCGGACGAGGCCACGTACACCACGTCTACCGTGGGGCTGTAGGCCAGCTCATACAGGCCCTGGGCAACGGGCTTGCGCAGCACGGCGGCGGCGGTTTCTGCAGCCGGGGTGGCCTTGCCCACGGCGAACGCCGACGGGGTGCCAAGGGACAGGGTGACGGCGAGGGCCAGCGCGGCCGAACGGAGAAGGGAACGAGGGTACATGCGAGCGTCCTTGAATGGGCACGGAAGGGTGTCCTGGCTCGCTGGGCCGTACGCGTGACGGCCGGTCCCGCATGTGTGCGTGGGCTGGCTGGCTGGAATGCCGGGGAATGGTAGCAGGGTGTGGGGGTGGGTGCTTGGCGGCGGCAATTAGTCGAAGGGGAATGGGCCAAAGGCAATGGGTTCGGCTTCGCGCAATCGCAACATGCGTGCTGCCAGCTCCGGGTCTATGACAGCGGCGGCTTCGGTGGGCGTGCCCAGTTGGTATTCGCCGTCGGGAGCCATGTCCAGATGCCTCGCCAGCAACTCATAGTAGAGTCGTTCGGTAATGTCCTCGATCGAGCAACCCGACGCGACGAAAGCGACCAAGCCTTCTTCCTCGGGTGTGCCGCGCTCCCGTTCCCAGCGGCTACGACGCAGGGTGTAGCCGACTTCGCCATACCAGTACTTGCCTTCGAAATCTTCGTCTTCGTCTTGCATGGCAATCCCCCGGGCTTTAGCAGTCGCCAAAAGTGGAACTATGCCGCCAGTGCAGGTTTCTGCATTGGGGTGATGCCGCCTAGCGCCATGTTTGGGCGCTCGTGGTTGTAAGTCCATAGCCAACGGGTGGCGGAGTGCGCGCCCCTGCCCTAGAACTCAGTGCCTTTGCGCCAAACATTGAGCACATTGGCGCACTCGCCAGGATCTGTCATCCAGAAGAGTCCGTCTGCGTTGTCGGCAATGCCGTACGATCGCGACCCGAACGGATTCTTGACAGGGAGCACTCAGAGTCTTCGTCGATTATCGGCCTGTTTGGCTTGTGCGGACGACTCATTACTTCCAGAGCCCTCTATCCTTCGCCTCCTTCACGATATCCAACATGATCTTTGGATCACCCAACTGTGCCAAGAAGATCAGGTGCTCGACAGCCTTCACTTTCTCCAAGTGATCCAGACGGGCAGGCCCACCCATACCAAGTGCCGGCACGAATCCGTATATTTCATCCTCCGCCAACGGTCCGAGCGCTTTGAGCGCACGCTCAAACAACGGGCGGTCGTCGTCATCATCCTCGTCCAAGCTGCTGCGCCTGGTAGCAGCCAACCAGTTTGAAATCATACCGTCAGCGCATCCATCCCTTATGCGATCGGACTTGTCAGAGGGAAATATCATCGCCATGTTGGTGACAATAGTCAGACTTGGCCCGCTCTTCGTGCCCCATACAACAAGTTTCCCAAACGCAGTTCGACCGATGACATAGTATTTATCTTTTCGGTGGAAGTTCGTCCCATAAAGCCAAGCATTGAGCACTTCTGAATAGTCATCAGGATCAGTCATCCAGAACAGACCATTGCCATAGCCCGCAAACCCATATGCCCTCCAATACTGGAGCAACCTATCGGGCAGCTTCCCTCTATAGTGGTCGAGCTTGTGAGATGGCACTGGACGCGTATCAACTATTGGCCCGAAGCCTTCATCATTGTAAAAGGACTCAAATCCTTCATCGACCATATACATTACTTACACCAATGCAGCCCATCATTAACTGTACACCTTGCATACACGACCGGAAAATTCGCCGATGGGGGGCAAGCACGACATGCACATTTATAGTGTGATTTCCGAAATACACCCGACTAATCCAGCAGCCCTTGGTCATCGGCCTCTTTAGCGATGTCCCGCATGACTTCTGGCTTGCCGAGCTTCGCTAGAAGGACGAGGTGCTCCACAGTTGCCACCTTCTGCAAGTGATCAATCCTGCACGGCCCGCCCATTCTCAATGCAGGGACGAATCCGTACATCTCGTTGCTGGCCAAAGGAGCCAGCAGCCTGACTGCACGATCAAAGAGTGGCTCGTCATCTTCATCCGTTTCGTCCAGATCCTCTTTTTCGATTCCTGATATCCATGAACCAATGAGGAAGTCCGCTTCGCTGGGCGGGAGTTGTGGCGGCGCGGCACGCGGGAAAATCATTGCCCAGGCACAGACGATCTTCATACAAGGGCCGGTCCGCGTGCCCCACACTATCAATTCACCGAAAGCGCTACGGCCAATGACGTAGTACTGGTCTTGGCCGTGGAAACTGGTTCCCTCCAACCATGCGTCCAGGACGGCCGAATATTCCTCCGGATCTGTCAGCCAGAACAAACCATCGCCATAGCCAGCGAAGCCGTAGGCCGCCCAGTACTGGAGCAACCGATCGGGCACCTTGCCTCTGTAGTAGGCAAGCTTCGATGGCGGAACGGGCTTCGAATGGACCACAGGCCCAAAGCCTTGGTCTTTGTAAAAACACTCAAAACTGTCATCGACAAAATCAATCATTTGCATCGCTCCAACCCACCATTCATCTTGGTATTCGCCCGTTCGGCGGTAGGAACCCTCGCTGCTGCCGCGTCCAACCCAGCTATGCGCGAGGTCTCACCCTTCTTGGGCGATCTTGCGGTCCAGGCCGTCGCGGTCGCCGGTGAGCAGCAGGCGGGTCCACTCTTTGAGCTCGCGGTCGGCCTTGTACATGAGCACAGCCATGTCCACCGCTGTTTCCACGGTGCCGGCCACGTAGTCCCACGTGCCCTGCCCCATGCCAAGCGCCTGGTTGCCGCGCTGCAGGCCCCAGCGAAAGGCGTTGCCCGCCTTGTCCCACTGCTGCCATTCCGGCGCAATGTCAGTGCGGGTCTGCACGACGATGGCGTCCAGGGCCGCCTTCAGCCGCGCACGTGCGGCCAGGATGGGGGCGTTGTCTTCGCGGGACTCCTCAGGCTGGAACGGCACCTGCACCATCTGTATCGGGCCCACGGTGACCTCGGGTATACGCGCGCGGCCCTCGTCGTCTAGGTGGCCGGTGCGGATACTGTCGTCGGGCAGCGAGCGCAAGGTGGCGATGGTGATTGTTCCGGCGCCAGGACCAAGAAAACTCGCACTGGGCCCGAAAGCTACTTCCAAACACCTCGATCTTTTGCTTCCTTCACGATATCCATCATGATCTCCCGCTCTCCAAGATGTGCAAGCAACGTAAGGTGCTCTGCGGCTTTGACCTTTTGCATGTGGTCCAAGCGGCAGGGCCCGCCCAATGCCAATGCAGGAATGAAGCCATACATCTCATCGTCGTGAAGCGGCCCAAGCAGTTTCATCGCCCGTTCGAAGAGTGGCTGGTCATTCTCGTCCGTTTCGTCAAGATAAACCTTGTCCATCTGCTCGATCCACATGGATACGAGAAAGTCAGCTTCGCCTTCTTTCATCCATTTGGACTGGTCGCTGGGGAAGAGCATCCCCCACGTTGGCAGGATTCTCAGGCTCGGACCGGTTCTCGTGCCCCACACATCAAGGCGCCCGAAGCAGCTGCGGCCGATGACAAAGTAATCGTCGTTACCTTCAAAAGGCGTGCCCTGGATCCAGGTGGAAAGGGCGACCTCATACTCTGCAGGATCGACAAGCCAGAACCTTCCGTCTCCAAACCCAGCAAGACCGAAGAGCTGCCAGTACGCCAAGAGCCGGGCAGGCAGCTTGCTACGGTACCGGGCAAGGTGCTCGGGAGTTACCGCGCCTCCTGGTACTGCAGGTCCAAATGCCTTCTTGTCGTAGAAGTACGCAAAGCTCTCATCTAGCACGGGTTTCATTTGCAACACTCAAGGCCACTGTTGACTTTCATGGTTCCGGGCGACGCTCGTGGCGGCATGCCGGGAACGTTGCGCTGTTTCTTCCAGCGTCCACTGACTACCAAAGCCCCGCATCCTTGGCCTCCTTCACGACGTCGCGCATGACTTGCGGTGGACCCAAGTGAGCTAGCAATGTCAGATGCTCGATCGCTTTCACTCGCTGAAGGTGGTTGAGTCTGGCCGCGCCCCCGATGCTCAAAGCAGGCACGAAACCGTAGATCTCATCTACTTCAAGTTTCCCAAGCGTCCGCAGGGCCCTTTTGAATAGGGGATCTTCATTCTCATCCATTTCATCCAAATTCTCCTTGTCCATTCCGGACAGCCAAGTCGCGATGAGGAAGTCAGCTTCCTCCGGCGCTATCGGCGTTGGCGTGCTGCGGGGGAAGATCATTGCCCAAGCGGGCAGTATCTTCATGCATGGCCCGGTCTTTTCCCCCCAGATGAATAGCTTGCCAAACGCGGTTCTGCCAATGACGTGGTACTTGTCAGTGCCGTCAAACGGCGTGCCTTTGATCCATTGCTCAAGGACAAGGGCGTACTCATCGGGATCGGTCATCCAGAACAGCCCCTCGCCGTAACCGGCGAAACCATACTCCCGCCAATACTCCAACAGACGCGAAGGCAGCTTGCTCTCGTAGCGACGGAGCTTTGAATCATCGACAGCTCTCTGGTCCATGGATGGACCAAAGCCCTCATCCCGATAGAAGTACTCGTAATTCTTATCGACCATTTTTATCACTTGCAACGCTCCAAGCCGCCATTCATTTTTGTCTTGCCGCGCTCGCCCACTGGAATCCTCGCTGCGGCGGCGTCGAGTTCGTCTACACGAGAGGACTGCCCCTTCTTGGGGTTGTTCCACTGCCGACCGATTGTCTGATTCACCTCTGCATCACCAAAATCAGTGATCTTGTCTGGCCCACCGGCTACCAAGTCGGGAGTATGAAGGCCATTCATTACCTTGCGTGCGTTCTCAGCATCCTGCTTTGCCATACGTTTTGCTTCGGCCGTGCTTGTTCCGGCACGCTCATACTCTTGAGTCTTCCTCTCAATAAGCTCATTTTTGTACTCCGTCCACGCCCTTCTCGCGGCATTTCGATCGCGGTTATCGGGATCGAATGCTTCGCGAGCCTTCAGGTAGTCCTCAACACTCATATCATTGAGTCCAGCCTCCTGGCCCTTCAGCTGCCTGTCCATCTCAGGGAACTTTGACTCAGGCAGACTGTGCGTATTGAAACAAGGCAGCTTCTTCCGCGGCATCCGCTTCGGCAACCGCGTGGTCTCGATCTTCCTGCCACCATCCGGCGTGCGGTTGCCATCGGCCTGCCGCCGCTTGCGCGTCTTCAGCACCTTGGCCAGGCCCTTGAACGCGTCCTCCACCTCTTCCATCAGGTGCAGCAGCTTCTTGCCCACGCGGGCGGCCGTGTTGCCCGCCTTGGCCGCAGCATAGCCAAAGCCGCCGGCGCCGCCCAATTCCACGGTGACGGCGGCCAGCAGGATGGACACCACCACGTCCACCATGATCTGTGAGCTGAAGCGGGCCTCGATGCGCTCCTGTTCGTCGGGCGGTACGGCCTCCCACCAGGCTACGCCGAAGGATGGCAGCATCTCGGTGATGCCGGGGTCCTCGATCAGCAGGTTGAACAGCTCCTTGGCCTCGCTGGCGGCGTCCATGACCTTGCCGCCGGTGGCGCGCAGCGCGGCGATCTTGCGGTCCAGGCCGTCGCGGTCGCCGGTGAGCAGCAGGCGGGTCCACTCTTTAAGCTCGCGGTCGGCCTTGTACATGAGCACGGCCATGTCCACCGCTGTTTCCACGGTGCCGGCCACGTAGTCCCACGTGCCCTGCCCCATGCCCAGCGCCTGGTTGCCGCGCTGCAGGCCCCAGCGGAAGGCGTTGCCGGCCTTGTCCCACTGCTGCCATTCCGGCGCCATGTCGGTGCGGGTCTGCACGACGATGGCGTCCAGGGCCGCCTTCAGTCGCGCGCGTGCGGCCAGAATGGGGGCGTTGTCTTCGTCGGGCTCATCAGGCTGGAACAGCACCTGCACCATCTGTACCGGGCCAACGGTGACCTCGGGTATACGCGCGTGGCCCTCGTCGTCCAGGTGGCCGGTGCGGATGCTGTCGTCGGGCAGCATCACCTGGTAGGCCACACCGCGCACCGGGGTGCGGTCGAGGTCACCGTAGTGGTAATGCAGCAGGATGTCCTGCTTGACCGGCGGACTTGCAGGCGCCTTGGCGGTGGTGCCTAGGGCGACGAAACCGGCGGCGGGCGCCACCGGGCTTGCCGCGGCTGCGCCACCACCCTTGGCCGCGCCACCGCCACCCGACTCCACCGACACCGTGCTCTGCTTCACCGCCAGCACCTTGCACCCGCAGGCCAGCGCGTCGCCATGTCTGGCCAGCGCCTGGCCATCCACGATGAACGTGGGATCGCCGGTAACGATGGGGAACGCACCTTTGTGCTTCGGGCAGAAAGCCTTGTCGCCTACACGAGCGACGGCCATACCGTTGATGTCGGTGAAGGGCGAGCCCGTGAGGACTGTGCCGCCACTGCTGGTGCTATCGCCTACGACAATTGCAATGCGCCCCACGCCGGGTCCTTGGCTTTTGATGTGGGGAGCAGGCTAGCAATGGGTTGTTGGGGGACTGGTGACGGCGGTCACGTAACGGGCGTGTTGGCGCTCACGCTTTTCGTACTATCGGAGAATTCCTACCTTCGAAGAGGGAGTCTCGGAAGGTGGAAAGTTGGGTGTCGATCTTGCGGAAATCAGGCCGTCGGCAGGTGGGCAAACCTGCGCCCGCCACATAACGGTCTAACGCTGCACAACTAACCCTGGGCTTGGGACAAAGAACTCTCCCCGGTCTTGATGGGAAGGCAATCACCGTAGGCATCATTCAGAGGAAGTAGCAGCCGCTGCAGCTTTGGCACGCCAGTGAGCGCCGCAAGCTGCATCACCGCCAGCATGGACAGGCCATTGCTCAGCTTGAGAATGGATATGGCAAGCTCAGGAGGAAACCCTTCTCGTGTCCTGTGCATGGCATGGACCCCACCGTGCACGTAGGAGTTCATGGCCTTCCATCCGCTGGCTTTCAATTCGTCAAGCAGCTCCAGCGGGTGGGCTACAACGGGCACCTGACGCAGCTGGCGCATCATGTCGGTCGCCATGGGAAGGCGCGCCTCCGACGTCATCCCCTCCATCGCCGTGGTCATGATGAATTCCACCTGCTCGTCAGTCGCGCAGTGGAGCAACCAAAGTGAGCGCGTTAGCGCTTCGAACTGGCAACGCAGCATCGCGGGAGCTGACGTGCCAAAGCGACCTTCCAGGAGCGAGCGCAACGCACCGCCATGGTCAATCGCCAACTGGCAGGCGTCCGCACTGGCTACGGTGCGCTGCGAGTCGTTGTAGAGAGGATGGTTGATCAGATCAAGAGCGCTCTGCAACAGCAAGGATGATCGACGGAACAGCTGGTCCATAGCTTGTCTTCCTTGTTCGGTACCGGGCGTAGGCCGCAGTTTTCGCTCAGGGCTCGCAGGGGGCCAGAGCCTTAACGGCGCCATCTCCGGCGGAGCATGCAGGGGCCAGGCGTGCTCCGTCCAGCCTTACGCCCGCTCTGGTCCCACTGAAGGGGCGGAGCTGGGCTTCCATCATCAGCGCTCACCTTTTGATGAAAGCCTAGCTCTTCCCCCACAGCGCGGCCCCTCAACCCATCCCAAATGGCGAACACCGCCACCCAAGCTGCCGGGCCGCCATCGCCTCCAGATCCCGGTCACCGCTTTCAAAGCACGGCGCCGCCTCCGGCTCACACGCGGCCACCGTCACCCCCTCCAAAGCCACCGCGCCTGCCGCCCGCTCGGCCGGGTCGAAGGCGCCGGCCTCTGCGTCGGCATCCACACACGATTGCCGCACCACATACTCCCGCATCAACCGCTGGAGCACCTGTGCGGCGGGGCGGTGTTCGCGCGCCGCCGCGTGCTGAAAGCTGGCGCGCAGGCCAGCGGCCATTTCCAACTGCATGAAGACACTCTTGCTCATGCGTTCCTCCCACTGCTGGGTTATGAAACAGGTTGTGCATCCACACTGCACCGGGCGTGCAGTGACGTGCTGGCGTTTGCGCCTGCCACAGCGCAGCGCTGCCGAAACGGGGCAGGCACTGCGGCTGTGCGGCCAGGCCGCCCGCAAGGGCTGGCGGGCACTGACCGTGCAGCGGCCCACCCGGCAGGTGGGCGCGGGCGCTCAACCGGTGCGGCGCTGCAACTTGCGGGGGATCTTCTTGACCACCGGCACGGGCCGCTCCACCACCGTAAGGGTGATGATGCCGTGCGTGGCCTCCACCTTCAGGCGGGCGCCTACGTCGAAGCCGAGCTTGTCCAGCCAGCGGCCGCGCAGCTTGAGGTAGGGAACAATCTCGGTGGGACCGCACTCTTCGCGGTCTGGGTACGTCAGCGCGCCTACGCGATAGCTGCGTGCGGGGCGGGCGTAGGGTTTGCGCTTGGGGCGCGCGTCATCGGGTTCGTCTTCCCACGGCGTCAACATGTTGGACCTCCTGCAGGGCTTGCCCTTGCCGGGATGGCAAGGGCGTCGGGAGGTTAGAAACCGTCTAGCAGGAACCGGCGGGCGTATTTCCACGAGGGTGTTGTATTAGCCACCCTCCCGACAAAGAGACGTCCAACATTTTCCTGCTAGAGGAGTTTCTACGCTCCGATGAACACCATGCGCGTTGGTGCGGAGGATGGGAAATCGCTTGTTCCTGTTGATCTGGAGGGGGTTGGTTGGCGGCGTCTACGGTGCGACGCAACTGGCCCGGTTCAGTCGCAGGCATTGGGACGGCGTGGCGGCATGCTCTCTGACTCATCTAGAGGGAAGCAGATGATCCGGATCGATCCGGACTGGTTAGAGGCCTTTGATGAGGCAATGCTGACGTTCTTTGCCATCGACCATGCGGATGCTGGGATTGATGATTTTCTGCTGGAGTGCCACCAAGATCTGGAGGCCCGCAAGGCGGCACTGGCATATGGGGGAAGCACTATGACCTGTGCCGGGTAGATACGTCTTGGCAGCCTCCTGGATTGATGCGTCACAGCTACGACTCACACTAATCTACACTTTGCCTCCACCTGCCACGTGGCTGCAGGAAGCCAGCCTTTGTGCTTTACTTGAAAACCACATCGCGGTGGTACTCCATGTAGCGTCGCTGACCGCGTGTCAGTGCTGTCAGAAGGCCATCTACTTTCTCAAGCCACGCAAGTTGCACCTGCTCCGGAAGGTGTGGGCTAATCCGCATTACTCCGTCATCTTCGAAGGTCAGATACCCCTTATCGAACAAGCGATCGATATGGGGCGTAAGCAGAAGTCCGTTATTCCCGTCGAGGCGTTCGTCATTACTGCTCTTCGACCATGGCTTGATATGACTGGCGACCAGGAAGCGCTCGTCACTAATACCGGTGACGCGACAGCGAAGCTCGATTTCGGCAACCCGAGACCTGAAGAGCCCCTGGCCAATTCGAGCCTGTATCACCTGACTGCGTTGCGTAGCGGTCAGCTGGGCGTCTGCGAGCACCTGAGCGATAGCGGCGCTATCGCTGTGCCTCCCTGACTTTTCGGCTTGAGCCAATATCTCAGAGGCATCGTGACCAAGCCGAGCGATTAACGCGTTCGCTAGTGACTCTGGAAGAGCGGCAAGGTAGACACCCTGGTTCCCATTGCCATTTGACTGCAGCGGGGAGTACTTCACTGGCAGATGCGGGACAAGCTCTGGCATGAAATCCTTCGGACGGATCGGATGACGCAGTTGGTGGAATACGGTTGGCACAAACCAGCCCTCCACTCCCCACCCCTGGCCGACACTGCCAAACTCGGCAGGCTTGGGCGCAGAGACGTGATGCCCTTCGACTATGCCGATGGCCTTAATGTACGTATCAACGAAGGACAGCACCACATCGCCTGGTGCAACCAGTTGCATGTTGTCGTAGAAAACGTTTTTTCTATTGTCTGTGGTGCGCTTTGGAGACCAAAGATAGCTTCCATGCACCTCATGCCTATACGTCAAGTTTTGGTTTACCCACCAGTACTTCATTCGGCCCCCTTAGGCACTTCATCTGAAGCGCCTATGCCAGGCGCCACAGGGATAGTACCCGCCTATGGCATGGCAGGCCATGACTTGTACTGACGCGGTTCGGGTGCTTGATCGCAGCCGAGCGCTTCAATTGGCAGATATCTTCGCAGTAAGCGATGGCCCATAGTCAATTTTCGAGTTACTGGGAACACATCTGCAATGGTGAGGCGGCAATCTCCCGCAGTAGCCAGAGACCGATAAATGGAGCTTTCCGGTATTTTCCAGCCACGAATTTTCGTCGTCGCATTAGAGCTCACCAAGCCACAGATAATCACGACTCTCAAACAGGGTAATACTTGGCGCGCGCGGAAGAATCCACGTCGCCAGGCCGCTATCAGTTCGACGAAGCACTGCCAGTCGGAGAGCAGATACGGCGGACTTGAAGCATCTGAACCTCGCCAGTTGAAGCAGTGCGCGGCATACCATCCAGTTAACAACGTACGTGTCTAACGGGCACTCCCCCAAATGCACTTCCGTAACCCCAAGGCCGGGACTAGATAATGCCGGAAACCTCCCAGGTACTGGACCAGCGTAAAGAGCTATGCTTTTCAGGCCTTCGCCCTGCCACCGACGTATGCTCCGAAGTCGCCAGCGAGCTGCTTGAGCTGCTGGGCTCCTCGCCACGATTTGGAAGTGCAACCGCTACAGCGGTAAGAACGTGAGTTCAGGTTCAGGCAGAGCGGAGGGAGGCATCTCCCCATTGTTCGCCGTCAAGATCAATGCCAGTTCCGCAGCCTACAGCTCGAAGCCTACAGCGGAAAACACGCGAGCACAGGATAAAAAGCTGTGGATGCGTTGGAAGCAGCGCACGTTTATCCTTACAGCGGAACTACTGCGGTCTTTACTCCATCAGCGTAGATGGCTAAAAGAAAGACTTATGGGAGCCCCACCTGAATTGACGGAGCTCGAGTACGGCAAGCTGGAAGGAGTCGGACCTATCACCCCTCTTCCGCGTCATCTTTCGGTGAGTTCTAAGCAGCTGTTATAGTAGAGGTCACGATGCGACTCGAGATACGCGCCAAACAAATCGAACGCGTCTCTCCAAATTTTGTTATAAGCAATGCCAACTTGGTTTTATGATTAGTGTTGCGGAAATAGGGATCTGAGCAAAGTGGCCCCGCACAGGGATAGAGTTGGAAGTAAAGGCACTTACCTTCAGGAAGGCTCCGTCATTTCGGCCACTTCCAAAAAAATAGCGAGGTCGTCAATGGAATGGCTTGGATCAGCGTTTGAAGTGCTACTCAGAATTATTGAAGTAATCGCAGATATTGGAACCATTGGTGCAGCATGCGTCGCCATTCTAGTTTTCTTCAGAAACGGCCCAGAGTTGAAGTCGCTCATTAGGACGCTCAATAACTTTGCGCATCGAGACAGCATGTCAGAGCTTAGAATTAAAATTGAGCTAGTGTCTAGCCTGCATGCTTCGGATCAATCAAACTCAACCGAGATTGCAAGCCTATTTCTGGAGATTTGCGGTCAGATTGATGGAAGTCCATTCCTCAGACACGACCTATCCGAAATTTCCAGTCGAATTAAGAACGCAGCCTCCTCTAGAAGATCAATATCAGAGCCGCAGAAGCGAGCAATATTGAGTGAACTCCGAGAAATTGTCAGACATTTAGACTACGCAAACTTCGAAGAACTTACGAATAACACGAAGGGAAGTAAACAATGAAAATTGTAGCCGCAGTTAATGCGATGATCTCAAGGCCGGAATTGATTACAAACTCCATCCAAGGGTCTTCATCGAATGAGATCTTCTTTGTTTACAACGATAAGTTCAAGTGGTCAATACTAGACAACGCCGAGGGCATTGCTGTTTTTATCTATACAGGCCCTGAAGCCATAGAAGAACTCGCCAGCATCGACAGCGACTCCGGGTATGATCGATGGGAGTCCATCACTTTCGTACGGTATTCCGCCAAAGATATTGGCACTAAAGAGGCCACGGAAACATTCACCGAGTTACTTAAAGTAGTTAAGGAGAAGAAATTTGGCGTAGGCGACGCACTCGACGAAATAATTAAGACTGCCAGTTGGCAGCAGTTGCTTTAAATGGGCGACGCCACCTCCCTAGATCGATTAGTGCCACTATTTATAGCCAAATCCTCAACTACGAGTAAATTGGACACGAATAGGCACTATTCATAAATCATGGATCATCGGCTTCCTGTGCGACACCGAGGCGAGTATGCGAATCAGGGAACACTGCCCCGAGCATTGCCCCCCCCCCACACACACACGTTGCTCCATGCTAGAACAAGTATCGAAAGTTGGCGACGCAACTACAACGAGGAAAAACCTAAACGAACGCTTGGTGAGCTGAAGCCCGCCCACCAGACCGCGCAGTTGGCGTCCAAGGTAGACAAGATTAGCAGCGAACTCTACACCCGCTCGCCACTTAAGACGGGGGCAAATCGGCATGGTCAAAGAATGTCCATGACCCAAAGCCCCCGGCGTCATGAATAGGGACCTCCCTCTACGTCGACTGAGAGAGGAATCAAAGGAAATTAAATGACGCTCATCCCAAATTATCCAAAATAACCCCGCACGCGCGGCTTCCCCGATCGCGCCATTAATATTGGAGTGCGACAGGGCGGCTCACATCACCCTGCGGATGCAATCATTAGTAATTTCATTTTTTGAAAATACCCCCAAGAATGCCTGGTCATTTCTGGCGTGCTTTTCTATAGAGATTCACTACGCTTTGACGTGCCCCGGCGTGACGCAAACCGAGGCCACGGCGGTAGAGTTCCGGAACCTCATAAGGAGGCGCGTCTCCATAGACGATGCCGTGACGCACAAGAATGCCAATCTCTTCTGGATTAAGTCCTATCTTTTGAATAGCATCCGCACCTAGCGGTGCTGCGACCTGGTCCCGGCTTGCTGCGAATTTCTTGAAGATAGGACCAAGCTCTCTGATTTCCTCTTCCGTCTCTTTGACCTTCTCTGTGCTCGTAGATTCCACAGCGCCTTTAAGCGACCTGGGTGACAGCAGGCGAGTCGCAAAATTACTGACATCCTCCTGATCAACCGGCTGTTTCGCTGCACCGGCAAGGAATCTCACAAGGTCACGTGGGACTAAGCGACCACGAAGGTCAGAAAGAACGGCAACAATCCAGGCTGCAGTGTATGCCTCTCGGGTTCGGCGCCCGGGCAGATCATCCGGCCCGAGCTTTCTCCCCCAAAGCACGTCCAGTTTCGCAACCATAGATTCGTAAGATTCTGTATTAAACCCGGAAGTCCATAGTCCTGGGATCGCCCCAGATTGCGTCGCCAGCCATGCAGCCAGCTCAAGTACATCTGACTCGCCCCAAGACAAGGCGAACTGAGCGTACTCGCGCCTGTACTGGTCAAGATTCTGTTTCACCGCTGACTCTACTGTGTCGCGCCGCGCAAAAACTATGATTCCCATTGGGCGTTTTGATTCAGACCGCAGCCTCTGCGGAAGCGAGACAAGCACCGCGCGCATAGCCACTTCAATACCCGGGTCGTCAGTGGTGGCGTAAAGCTCTTCCAGCCCTTCAATCAGCGCGACTATTGACTGCTTTTTATCTCGAAGATGATGGAGGAACCGCTCTCCAGCACCAATGACTTCGGCTTCAAAGCCGCTACACCAGGCGATGACATCTAACCATCGCTCGGTCCATTCTCGTTCGGTGCAGGGAACTGCCAGCTGTTCCTTGAGCCAGGCCGTTGACGAATGCACTTTCATGGGCTGAGGGAGCGACAACGACTCCGCGCAAAGAGCTCGGGCCTCGTCTACCTCAGCCTGAAACTTCGATGACGATTGAATGGACGCGCAGACTGGCACTATTGCTGAGGATACGGCGCCCTCTCCACCGAGCAACTGGGAAACGGCCGTTTCCCACCTCCCCTGAGACACCAGGTATCGAGCCGCCAACGTTTTCCCCGTACCCTTCCCACCCTCACTCACAGCGATCGGGACTTCCGATTTAAAGCGACCTGTCAGTGCGGCGAGGGGCTGGGTGACGAGAGGCTTGGGAACTTGACCTTCGGCGTTCTCTGCTGCAATTAGCTGCTCAGCATAGACCTCCAAGAGTTTTCTAGCCTGATCTGGCGCAAGGGGAGCGCTGGAGAGTGCGCCATCGGAACCTTGCCCAATGTCGTTCTCCGCTTGAAGTTCAGCTCTGATCCAACTCTCAAAAGTTTGACTCAGATGGCGGTCAAATCCACTACCAGCCATCTGCTGCCTATACGCCCCCCACTCAGATGATGACACCTGGAGATCTATTAGTTCCGGAACTACGATTTGAGTGAATGGCTCAAGATCCTTGACGCCATCGTAGACATCATCTTTCGACGACACGTCCTCGACTTGGTCCTGGATTAGGCTTGCGACAAGATCGGCCGCGAGAGGTTCGATGAGCTTTGAATCGAGCCCACTGGCGATAAATATCGATGGCACGCGATTCACAATAAGCAACGGCTTCCGGAGATGCCCTCCTGCGCGCCTGATCTCCCTCGATACAAACTTTATAAGCGAGGACGTTGCGCGCAACGACTGATCAGACAGCGTAGTAACCACGATTGGAGAAACACTGGGATCCATAGCCAAGTGGACGCCCAGCGGAACCATGCCGGCCCTCACGTCAATGACCACACCTGCACATCCTAGCTTCTGGCCAATACTTGAAAGCATCTCTCCCAATGCAAATGGACTTTCAGTGCTCGACAGGTGCTCGGGCCTAAGCGACGGACTGGTAAGATCCTCAAGATTACGCCTAATGGGTAACACAAAGATGTTTCCCGATACTCTGTGATCTCGCAGTCGCTCTGCGACAAAGGCGATGGTTTCTGGCGATCCAAGCGTGTCCTCTGCGTGTGCGAGAACGACTAAGTCCTCGAGAGATACCTTCGGAGTGCCCATCGACTTTTCAAAGAGGAAGCTAACGCCAGGCGCTTCTATGTCAGCATCGACAATTAGGACTGGCTTTTCCGTTAGCTCAGCCCAGCTTGATGCAAATGAGATCGCCGAGGCAGTTCGGCCCGTCCCCCCCTTGACACTCAGCGCGGCAACGACCGGACATCTTCTAATAATACCGTCGTAATTACTAACAGGTGCGCGGAAGTCAATCACCCCGTCAATGACTCCGAGAGATTGACGATAATGAAAAGGCTCTTCGATAACTTCCAGCTCAATTACAAGCTCTTGGCTCTGAGGCGGCCCTTCAAGCGAAAGCCTTAGTGGCTCCTCCAATATTCTCGAAGGAAACATACTGTTTAGCCAAGAGACAATATCACCCCTGGAAAATCCAGAAGCGGACTCGATGGTTACACCATACCATCCAATACGAACACGAATAACTGACGGTGGCACGAAGGAAGGAGCATATGATGCCTCCGCAAACCTGCGAGAGACATCCATCCAAGTCAAAGGGGACTGCGTTGTTATATTCATCACTGCTCCTTGCACCAATTGACAATTGAGACCAGCCATTTGCAGAGATCCTCGGTCGGAGTCAACTTCTCTCCGTATCTCCACGCCTCATGCAACGCGACCACTGCAACGGGAGCGCTGACCCTCACAGTCTTGGCAGTCGGCGGCGGCCCAACCTTGGATGCAGGAACATTCAGTATCTTCACTAGCGCCATCAAGTTATGGCCGAAGCTGCGTGCACTGCCCGCAGCGATTGTAGCTGAGCTAGTATCTCGCAAATTGTTTCTTTCCATATAAATACTCTTCAGGCCACATTCCGCCGAGTAAAATAGAAGCAGCGCTGCCGAATCTAGGTTGGACGACTCTTCCCGACCGTATGACTCATGCAGCTCTCGTGATCTTCTTTTTAAAGCCTTCAAGTTCAGATCAACCACGCGGCACTCCTGTCGCCGAAACAATTGCTTGAACACATCCATACAAGAAAGGGGACGGCCAACTGGCCGCCCCCTCTCCTCACATCGAAGATTGAATATACAACGATCAAACCCCGACAGGATTAGCCTTCTCAGGATCAATCTTGTACTGCTTGATAGCCCGAGCCACATCCTTGGCCGTCATCTTCCCTTCCTTAGCCAGCGCCGCAATCGCGGCATGCGCGATGTAGTACCGGTCAACCTCGAAGAAGCGACGCAGGTTGGCACGCGTGTCCGAACGGCCGAAGCCATCGGTACCCAGCACCGTGTACGACATCGGCACGAACGAGCGGATCTGGTCCGCGTACGCACGCACGTAGTCGGTGGCGGCAATGGCCGGACCCTGGCGACCTTCCAGCAGCTCGGTCACGAACGCCTTGCGCTGCTCGCCTTCCGGGTGGAAGCGGTTGTAGCGCTCCACGTCGAAGCCGTCGCGGCGCAGTTCGTTGAAGCTCGGGCAGCTCCAGATGTCGGCGGTCACGCCGAAGTCCTTGTCCAGCAGCTCGGCCGCGGCAATGGCTTCGCGCAGGATGGTGCCCGAACCCAGCAGCTGCACGCGCAGCTCGCCCTTCTTCGGCTTGCCGGCGTCGGTGAGCAGGTACATGCCCTTGACGATGCCGTCGGCCGCGCCTTCCGGCATTTCCGGGTGGGTGTAGTTTTCGTTCATCAGGGTGATGTAGTAGTACTCATCAATCTGATCTTCCATCATGGCCTTGGTGCCGTGCTGCAGGATCACCGTCACTTCGAAGCCGAAGGTCGGGTCATAGCTGCGCACGTTCGGGATGCCACCGGCCACGATGTGGCTGAAGCCATCTTCGTGCTGTAGGCCTTCACCGTTCAGCGTGGTGCGGCCGGCGGTGCCGCCCAGCAGGAAGCCACGGGTGCGCATGTCGGCGGCCTGCCAGGCAAGGTCGCCCACGCGCTGGAAGCCGAACATGCTGTAGTAGATGTAGAACGGCAGCATCGGCACGTTGCTGACCGAGTAGCTGGTACCGGCGGCCATCCACGAGGCGATGGCGCCCGGCTCGCTGATGCCCTGCTGCAGCACCTGGCCGCTCTGGTCTTCGCGGTAGAACATGAGCTGGTCGGCGTCGACCGGCTTGTACTTCTGGCCGAACGGCGCGTAGATGCCGATCTGGCGGAACAGGCCTTCCATGCCGAAGGTACGGGCTTCGTCGGCCACGATCGGCACGATGTGCGGGCCCAGTTCCTTGTCGCGCAGGGTGATGTTCAGGCTCTGCACGAAGGCCATGGTGGTGGAGTAGCTGCGCTCGCCGCTGCTCTTGAGCAGGCGCTCGTAGCTTTCCAGTTTGGGCGCCACGAAGCTCTTTTCGGCCTTGCGACGGCGCTGCGGCAGGTAACCCCCCAGGGCGGCGCGGCGTTCCTGCAGGTACTTCACTTCCGGCGAATCCGGGCCCGGGTGGTAGAACGGCACCTGGCCGTCGGCCAGCTGGGCGTCGGTCACCGGGATGTTGAAGCGGTCGCGGAAGTGGCGAACGGCGTCGTCGTCCAGCTTCTTGGTCTGGTGGGTCGGGTTGAGTGCTTCGCCTGCGCTGCCCATGCCGTAGCCCTTGACCGTCTTGGCCAGGATCACGGTCGGCATGCCCTTGGTGTTCACGGCTTCGTGGTACGCGGCATACACCTTGTGCGGGTCGTGGCCGCCACGGTTGAGGCGCCAGATGTCATCGTCGCTCAGGCCGGCCACCATCGCGGCGGTCTCCGGGTACTTGCCGAAGAAATGCTCGCGGGTATACGCGCCGCCGAAGGCCTTGCAGTTCTGGTATTCGCCGTCGACGGTTTCCATCATCAGCTTGCGCAGGACGCCATTGGTGTCCTTGGCCAGCAGGGCATCCCAGTAACCGCCCCACAGCAGCTTGATGACGTTCCAGCCGCCGCCACGGAAGACACCTTCCAGTTCCTGGATGATCTTGCCGTTGCCACGCACCGGGCCGTCGAGGCGCTGCAGGTTGCAGTTGACCACGAAGATCAGGTTGTCCAGGCCTTCGCGGCCGGCCAGCGCGATCGCGCCGAGGGTTTCCGGCTCATCGCTCTCGCCGTCGCCGATGAAGCACCACACCTTGCGGTCGGACTTCTCGATCAGGCCACGGTTTTCCAGGTAACGCAGGAACTGCGCCTGGTAGATGGCGGCCAGCGGGCCCAGGCCCATCGACACGGTGGGGGTCTGCCAGTAATCGGGCATCAGCCACGGGTGCGGGTAGCTGGAGAGGCCACCGCCGTCCACTTCCATGCGGAACTTGTCCAGCTGGGCTTCGTCGATGCGGCCTTCCAGGAAGGAACGCGCATAGATGCCCGGGGCGCTGTGGCCCTGGATGAAGAGCAAGTCGCCGGGGTGGTTGTCGCTGGGGGCGCGCCAGAAGTGGTTGAAGCCCACGTCATACAGCGTGGCGCCGGAGGCGAAGCTGGCGATGTGGCCGCCCAGGTCGCCCGGCTTGCGGTTGGCGCGCACCACGGTGGCCATCGCGTTCCAGCGGATGATGGAACGAATGCGCCATTCCAGTTCGGCGTTGCCCGGGCTCTTGGCCTCCAGGGTCGGCGCGATGGTGTTCACGTATTCGGTGGTGGGAGAGAACGGCAGGTACGCGCCCGAACGACGGGTGAGTTCAACCATGCCTTCCAACAGTTGATGCGCGCGCTCGGGGCCCTCGACATCAATTACGGCCTTCAGCGACTCGATCCATTCCTGGGTTTCCACAGGATTCGGGTCGTTGTTCAGCACCTCGTTCAACCAGTTCATTTGCGCTCCCATGACCGCACGCACGCGCGCGACTGTTTTAGATTTCTAGCCGCAAAGTGTAGCGCACCCTAGGGTTTGCTTACTTCGCTACGGGTGCGTATGGACGATGGGGCGGTGTCCTTGGGGACAGCTTGGGCCACGGTTTTGGCCCGCCGCCACGGTTCCACGCGCGCGTTAAGCATGGGCGGGCGCGATGACGCCGGCAGGTCAGAAGGACAGCGCTGGACAAGCCGATGTAGCTGGCGCGGGCGCTGCGGGCGGTTGGCGCTGCCACGTGCGGCGCTGGTGCGCGCTTCGGGCAGGGCTGTGCGGTGTCGGCGAGGAGGCGAATTGTTCCACCACAGGCACGCACCGTCGCAGCCGGGATGCACCTGAACGCATGCCTGCCGTGCGCGCGCCGTTGCTGGCGGCGGGCGAGATTTCGATATATCGTTCCGCCATCGCATTCGATATATCGAAATGACCGCTCCGCGTGACCTCGACCGCCCTGCCCGCCCGCTGACCGCACGCCCGCTCAGCCGTGGCGACCTGCGCCTGCTGATGCTGGCGCTGCTGGGCGAGCAGCCGCGCCATGGCTACGAGTTGATCCAGCTGATCAGCGATATGTTCGTGCGGGTGTACACGCCCAGCGCGGGCTCGATCTACCCGGTGCTGGCGCAGTTCGAGGCGGCCGGCTGGGTGGGCGCCATCGAGGACGGCGGGCGCAAGCGCTACCAGCTGAGCGCGCTGGGGGCGGCCGAGCTGGCCGCGCAGCGCGAAGAGGTGGACGCGGCGCTGCGCCGGGTGCGCGACAGCGCACGCACGATCACCAAGGCCAATCTGCCGCCGAGCGTGCGCGATGCCCTGCGCGAGCTCAAAACCGCGTTGGGCCTGTGCCACGGCCGCTGGAACGAGACCAACGCCAGCAGCGTGGCGCAGGCCCTGCGTGACGCCGCCGCCCATATCCGCGGGCAAGGACGCTGAGCATGCCGTTGCCCCCTTCCACGTATTCGACCCAGCCAGCCCCGGCCAGCCAGGTCTTCCCCCTACGCCGCGCTGCGGCGCATTTGATTACAGGTGTTCCCCATGGCTGTGCATGAAAACAAACTGCTGCGTCATACCGTGAAGTTCCGCCCGCTGCAGGTGTTGCGCACCGAAGAGATCAGCCCGTGCATGCGCCGGGTGATAGTGGGCGGGCCGGCGCTGGAAGGCTTCGATTCGCCCTCGCCCGACGACCACGTGAAGCTGTTCTTCCCCAATGCCGAGGGGCAGTTCGTGGTGCCCACGATGACCCCGGAAGGCCCGCGCTACCCGGAAGGCCAGCAGCCCTCGCCCGCCCGTGACTACACGCCGCGCTGGTGGGACCTGGAGGCCGGTGAGCTGGCGCTGGATTTCGTCATGCATGGGCATGGCGTGGCGTCGAGCTGGGCCGCCAACGCGCAGCCGGGCGACGCGATCGCGGTGGGCGGCCCGCGCGGGTCGCACATGACCGCACCGGACTACGACACCTACGTGCTGATTGGCGATGAAACCGCGCTGCCGGCGATTGGCCGCTGGCTGGAGACGCTGCCGGAAGGCGCGCAGGCCGATGTGTATATCGAAATTCCCGAGTCGGGTGACCGCCAGGAACTGCCGGACGATGACCGCATCCGGGTGTCGTGGCTGGAGCGCAACGGCTTCGATGCGGCCAGCAGCACGCTGCTGGAAGACGTGCTGACCGATTTCGAGGAGCCCGACGGCGATACGTTCTACTGGATCGCCACCGAGTCGCGCCGGGCGCGGATGATGCGCAAGTACATCGAAGGCCACCTGGGCGTGCCCAAGGACTGGATCCGGTCGACCGGCTACTGGAAAGCCCACGCCGACGAGCACGACGGGGATTGAGCCAGGCCGGGGCGGCTTCTGACGCAGGCAAGGTCAGCGGAGAACGCTTGGGCAGCGCCTGGTGGCCGTTGCCCCGGATACTATCGCTGGTGGAAGCACATGACGGCCGTTCGCCCGCCACGTTCGTAAATGGAAGCGCCTGACAGCGGGATACCCTGTAGGGCGCCGGGCATCGCGCCGCGGGTAACAAGCAGCCCCTTGAGGGTGCGCCTGCCGACGAAGATGGCCGACACACCGTCTTGGCGCTCGTGCAGAATGCGCACCTCGCTACCCGCCAGCCCGCCTGGAGGCTGTTGCAGCCCCACTACGCGCTTTTCGCCAGGCCCCACCAATAGCCCGCTGGTCACTTTGAATGTGGCCGAGTTGCGACCGAGTATCTGGCTGTCCGCCCACGCAACTACCTCGGCGGCTTTTTCCTTGTCATCCACGAACGGGTAGTACGCACCGCATTCGATGTAATTGCAGCCTGTCAGGCCGGCAAGGAGCAGTGCCATGACGGCCCCGCGCCCCTTGCGCCAGCGCACCGCGGCGCTGACCGTCACGTCCGTGTTGTTCATCGTGGCAATACCCCTGTTGGCCAGGACCAGGCACCGGGCGAGAGTGGCCCAGCGGCCGGCAATACACAACCGCCTGTCCAGCCAGCGGCCGGGGGCCGTTCGAGAGGCGGCGCTGCGCCTGCACGGCGATGGCAACCCGGCGGAGGGCACCGGAGGGTCCTCGACTGGAATGCGCCCGCGACGGGCACCGGCTGCGAATGCGACAATCGCGTTTTGGGCCGGTGCTTTTCCATGCAAGCAGTTTCTTCTTCGGCGCTGGCCGACCTGATCGCCCGCGCCGAGCGCGCCGACCCCGCCCTGGATGCCGCGCTGACCGCGCTGGCGCCGTCGGTGGGCGGCAACGTGGCCCCGCTGCGGGCGGCACTGGTGCCGTTGGCCCAGGCGCAGGCGGCGCTGGTACAGGCCAACGCGGATATCGGCCTGGTGGCCGACGAGCTGCGCCGGTATCAGAAGTTTGCCGCGCCCGGTAAGCCGAGCCTGCAGATCGTGCAGCTGCGCAAGCAGCAGGCCACGGTGAAGCAGGCTGCGCTGATTGCCCGGCAGAATTTCGCCCAGGCCACGCACGCCTTCCTGCGCGACGGCGGTTTGACCGCTCCGGCCCGCCGGCTGCCCACCGACTTTGCCACGGCCTGGCTGGGCAAGGTGGCCGCGGCGGTTGCGGCGGGCTGAAGGGCGCCGCGGTAGTGCCGGCCGCTGGCCGGCTCCTGGTGATGCCGGTTGGCTGGGGAGCCGGCCAGCGGCCGGCACTACCGGTTACGTGGTTGGCGACAGTCCGGTTACGTGGTGGGTGGCAGTCCGATTCCGTGGTTGGCGCCAGTCTGCTTACGTAGTTGCCGAGGGTGGTGACGCGGCCACGCGGCGCCAGCCATAGCGCTTGGCCAGGCCGGCCTCGATCAGCACCAGCGCCATGATGATCAACAGCGGCAGCAGCAGGCCGAAATAGATGCCGGGCATCATGCTGGTGAGCTGCGCCTTGAGCAGGCGGATGACGCCTTTGGTGTGCAGCAGCTCGTTCATGCGCATGCCCAGCGCTTCGCGGAAGACCTTCTTGTCCACGCCGCTGTAGCCGGCCACTTCCTTGGACACGCTGTCTTCCACCCATTGCGACATCAGCGCGCTGCGCACGTGTTCGACCCCGCTGCGGGTCCAGCGCGTGAGCGTGCCTTCGCCCTGCAGGTAGCTGGCCCCGGGCAACGGGTGCTCGGCCAGGTAGGCGTCCACCACCTGGCGGGTGGCGTCGTGCACGGTGGCGTCGCTGCGCATCAACGTGGCGAGGGCGGGATCGTCGAGGGACTGTTCGAAGTCCACCATCCAGCTGGCCACCAGGGTCTGCAGGTGCGGCTGGAAATGGTCGATCTGCTTGTACAGCGCGCGCTGCGCGCCGGCGGCAAAGCCCAGCTGCAGGCCGGTGAAGGCGAACAGCAGCGGCAGCAGCACCACGTAGGTGGCCAGGGTGTAATGGTGCCAGCGGTTGCGGCGGGCGAACCAGCGGCGGCGGTGCATGGCCAGCCAGGTGGCGATGCCCAAGCCCAGGCCGACCAGCGTGCCGATGAGGCTGCCGCCCATCAGGTCGAGCAGGCTCAGGCCGGTCCAGAATTCCATCATCCAGAATTGTGCGTCTTGCACGGGTGTGCTCCTGTTGTGCGTGAAGCGGGGGAGTGTAGGCGATGCGGATCAGCCCCGCCGGGGGCATTGCGACACGACCGGGGTAGAGCCGACCGTTGGTCGGCTGTCGCGGCAATGGGCGCATCGATGTCATGCAACGGCAGCCGACCAACGGTCGGCTCTACCCGGGTTGGGCCGCGCAAACAACTGCGGGACCACGCCCCCCACCCACCCAAACAAAAAGCCCGCCTTTCGGCGGGCTTTCTGCAGTTCTACATCAGCAACCGATCAAGCAGCCGGCTTTTCGCCGGTGGCTTCGGTGGTGATGCGGATGTTCACTTCATCGCTGACGTTCGGGGCATACGCGCCCACGCCGAAATCGCTGCGCTTGATGGTGGTGGTGGCGTCGAAGCCGGCGGCCGGCACCTTGGCCATCGGGTGCTCGCCACCGCCGTTGATCGTCACATCCAGGGTCACTGGCTTGGTGATGTCCTTGATGGTCAGGTCGCCGGTGACGGTGAGCTTGTTGGTGCCGTTGGCTTCCACCTTGGTGCTCTTGAACGAAGCCGCCGGGAACTTGGCAGCGTCGAAGAAGTCGGCGCTCTTCAGGTGCTCGTCGAACTTGGCGGTGAAGCTGTTGAGGCCGGTCAGCGGCAGCTTCACTTCCACGGTGGACTTGGTCACGTCGGCCGCGTCATACACCAGGGTGCCTTCGGCTGCGCCGAAGTGGGCGGTCGGGTGCGAGAAGCCGAAGTGGCTCCACTGGACCAGCACGTCGGTGTGGGTCGGGTCGAGCTTGTAGGTGCCCGAGGCGATCTGGATGGCTTCAGCAGCCGGGGCGGCCGGGGCAGCAGCGGTGTCGGCAGCCGGGGTGGTGGCGGCAGCGGCCGGCGCAGCGTCGGCGGCCGGGGCAGCGGCTTCGTCGGCCGGCTTGGAGCAGGCGGCGATGGCCAGGGTGAGGGCCAGCGGCAACAGCAGTTTGCGGGTCATGGTCATGTCAGGTCTCTCTCGAATGCGAAGGGAAAAGTACAAAGGTGAGACAAACAGCCCGTCCGCTCAGACGGGCCGGGGTCTGGCGGAAACGCTTATGCGATGCGCGCTGCTTCGTCGAAGCTCAGGCGGGGCAGCCGCGGGAACAGGCCCGAAGAATCACCGTACCCCAAGTTGACCAGGAAATTCGACTTGATCGCGGTGCCCTTGAAGAAGGCTTCGTCGACCTTGGCATTGTCGAAGCCGGACATCGGGCCGGCATCCAGACCCAGCGCGCGGGCGGCCAGGATCAGGTAGGCGCCCTGCAGGCTGCCGTTGCGGAATGCGCCTTCGGTACGGGCTTCACGCGGGCCGTCGAACCACGCCTTGGCGTCGGTGTGCGGGAACAGGTAGGGCAGCTTTTCGTGGAAGTCTTCGTCGAAGGCGACGATCACCGTGACCGGCGCGGCCAGGGTCTTGTCGTGGTTGCCTTCAGACAGCGCCGGGGCGAGCTTGGCCTTGGCTTCCGGGCTCTTCACGAACACAAAGCGCGCCGGGCTGCCGTTGGCTGCGGTGGGGCCCCACTTCAGCAGTTCGTACAGGGCCTGCAGCTGGCTGTCGTCGACGGGCGTGTCGAGGAAGGCGTTCTGGGTGCGGGCGGTACGGAACAGCTGGTCAAGCGCAGCATCGTTGAGCACGTGGGACATGGAGCCTCCAGAAAAGGGGGAAAACCTTGGCGTCGCCTGCCGGCCGGTCGGGGTGACCGTGGGAGGGGCGAAGGCTGGCAGTGTAGAGTGTCGTGACAGTTGCAACACCCAGCCTGACTGAAACGAATTAATGCCATACGTGAAACGATGGAGTCCGCCCTGGACGATCACTGACGGCCGTGCCGGCAATGTGCGGCAGGCGGTGGCGCTGGCGTCGGCACTGAAACTGGGGGCGCATCAACCGCTGGTGCTGAGCCCGCGCGCGCCATGGCGCTGGCTGGCGCCACGCTGGCTGCCGGGCGCGGCACGCGGCTTCGGCCCGGCCTTCCAGCAGCTGGCTGCCGCGCACCCGCAGCTGGCCATTGGCTGTGGCCGCCAGGCGGCCGGGGCGCTGCGCGAACTGCGCCGGGGTGGCACCAAGGTGGTGCAGATCCTGGACCCACGGATCAGCGCGCGGCACTGGGACCTGCTGGTGGTACCCGAACACGATCGCCTGCGCGGCAGCAACGTCCTGACCCTGCTGGGCAGCCTGAACCCGGTCAACGATGACTGGCTGGCCTGGGGGCGCGCCGCGTTCGCTGCCTTCGGCGCGTTGCCCGGCCCACGCACCGCATTGCTGGTGGGTGGCCCTACCCCGCACGCGCCGTGGCACGAGCCGCACATGGTGCAGGTGTTCCAGCAGTTGGCCGCGCAGCTGCGTGCCGAAGGCGGCAGCCTGCTGGCCACCACGTCGCGGCGCACGCCGCCGGCGCTGGTGGGCGCGCTGCGCAGTGCCTTCGCCGATGTTCCGCATGTGATCTGGGGCGACGGCGGCGACGGCGTCAATCCGTATGCGGGGCTGCTGGGCTGGGCCAACCGCGTGGTGGTGTCGCCGGATTCGGTGAACCTGCTGTCCGAGGCGTGCGCCACGCGCATGCCGGTGGCGGTGGCGCTGGCCGACCAGGCGCAGGCACGGCTGGCGCAGTTCCAAGAGGCGCTGCGCGAACGCGGTCGGTTGCAACCGCGCTGGCTCGACTGGCACACCGACGGGCGCATCACGCCGCTGCGCGAAACCACGCGCATTGCCGCCGAAGTACAGGCGCGCCTGCTGCCGGTATGATGCGCCGGCGGCACCGTGCCGTGGGAGAACACGCCTCATGGAAGACCGCCGTCCTGCGATGATCACGCGCCTGCGCCAGGCGGTGCTGTGCGGGCTGCTGCTGGGCACCGCCGCCATCGCCCAGGCCGAACCGCAGTGCGTGGAACGCTATCCCACGCCGGCTGCGCTGGCATCGATGTTCGATGTGGCGCTGGCCACCACCGACGCGTTGGATGCGCTGGAGGGCGTGGACGTGGTGCTGGTGGCACGCGGCGGCCAGGACCTGAGCAAGTACGGGTTGCGCCACAGCCACGTGGCGTTCCTGCTGCGCGAAGACGACGGCCAGTGGCGCGCGGTGCACCTGCTCAATCCGTGCAAGACGGCGCAGTCGCACCTGTTCCGCGAAGGTGTGGCCACCTTCATTGGCGAAACGTCCGCGCATACCGACCTGCGCATCGGCGTGCCCACGCCGGCGCTGCGCGCGACGTTGAAGACGATGCTGACCCAGCCCGCCATCCAGGCGCGCGCACTGCACGAGGCACGCTACAGCGTGGTGGCCTACCCGTTCAGTACCGAATACCAGAACTCCAACCAATGGATACTGGAAGTGCTGGCGGCTGCATTGGCGCAGAACGAAGACGGCACGCTCATCGTCAACCGCACCCAGGTGCAGGACTGGCTGAAGCAGCACCACTACCGGCCCAGCACGCTGCACATCGGCGTGGCCAAGCGCTTGGGCGCACGCTTCTTCGTGCCCAATGCGGCGGTCACCGACCACCCGGCCAGCGAGCGCATCTCGGGCAACTACTCGGTGGTGACGGTGGAGTCGGTGTTCGACTTCGTGCAGCAGCAGAAGGCGCTGCAGATGGAACTGCCGATCGCGCACGTGGCGGTGGACGGCATTACCGCGCCCAAGCCGTGAGTCAGCTGCGGGCAGCACGATTGCAGGCATACTGCCGGCCTTACAGGGATGCCCCCAAGGAAACGCCGATGACACGGATTGCCCGCCTTGCCGTTTCGCCACTGCTGGCCGTTGCGCTGTGCGCCACCAGCCTGCCCGCCTCGGCGCAGATGTTGACGGGGAACAAGCACCCGGTGGCCAGCAGCGTCATCGTGACCTCGATCGTGAGCGTGGTCGTGATCACCGCGCCGATCTGGATGGTCTCGGCCGGGGTGAGCAAGGCCAGCGACGGGTCGGCCCGGCGCAGCCGCGCTGCCAAAGCCCGCAAGGCCCAGCCGTTGCCGCCGCTGACCGTGGAAAAAGTGGAGCACACCGCCGATGGCGGCATCCAGCTGGCCCTGCAGAACCCGCAGGCGCCCGACGACCTGGCCGTGCTGCAGTGGCCGAACCAGGCCGACAGCCCGGTAACCGCCGTGGCCGTGGGCGACGTGCTGGCCTTCACCCCCACCGAGGGCGGCGCCGGCTGGAACGTGGCCAACGCGCAGGGCACCACGCTGGCGTTCCTGCCTACCGACCCCGACGCGGCGCAGCCGAGTGCGCGCTGGTAAGCGCAGTGCGCGGGTTGTTCACCTGAGGAATGGCGGCATGAAACGAACGGTTGCACTCTCTTTGCTGGCGGTGGCACTGCTGGCCACCGGCCTGCCCGCGTCGGCGCAGGACCTGAGCCGCGCCTCGCCGGTGACCAGCAGCGTGCTGGCCACCTCGGTGGTGAGCCTGGCGGTGATCACCGCGCCGGTGTGGTTGAGCGCGCTGGGGGTCAGTGAGCTGCACGACGCCTCGATGCCGCACAACCGGGCCGCCCGGGCCGCCGCGAAGAAAGCCGGCCCGCTGCCGCCGCTCACCGTGGAACGCGTGGTCCAGCAGCCCGATGGCGGCTACCGGGTGGACCTGCGCAACCCGGAGGCGCCGCAGGATCTGGCGGTGGTGGAATGGCCGGCCCGTGCCGACAACCCCGCCGCCGGCGTGAAGGTGGGCGACGTGCTGGACTTCAAACCGACCCCGGCCGGTGCCGGCTGGACCGTCGCCAACGCCAACGGCGCGGCGCTGGCGTTCCTGCCGACGACCACCGCGGCGGCCACCAGCATGAGCGAACGCTTCTAGATGAACCGGCCCGGGGTGGCCCCGCGCCGCCCAAGCCCGGATAATCCGCCGCTTCCCTGACTTCCCCCGGTGCGCCATGTCTGTGCGTCCTTCGATCACCTTTGCCCCGTTGACCCCGCGCGCGCTGTTGCTGGCGGTGCTGGCCATGGGCGCGGTGGTGCTGGGCAGCAACGTGCTGGTGCAGTACCCGATCAACGACTGGCTGACCTGGGGCGCCTTCAGCTACCCGGTGGCGTTCCTGGTGAGCAACCTGATCAACCGGCGCTTCGGGCCGCAGGCCGCGCGCAAGGTGGCCTGGGCCGGGTTCGCGCTGGCGGTGGTGTTGTCGATCTGGATCGCCACGCCGCGCATCGCGGTGGCCTCGTGCCTGGCCTTCATTGCCGCGCAGCTGCTGGACATCACCGTGTTCGACCGGCTGCGCCGCGGGCACTGGTGGCGCGCGCCGATGGTGGCCACCACCTGTAGCGCCACGCTGGACACGACGATCTTCTGGAGCATCGCGTTTGCCGGCTCCAGCTTGCCGTGGGTGAGCTGGGCCGCGGGCGACCTGGCGGTGAAGCTGACCATCGGCGTGTTTCTGCTGGCGCCGTTCCGCGCGTTGCTGTGGAAGATGGCGCCGCGCGCGGCGTAACCCCGCGGCGGCCGTGCACTGGCTGGACAGTGCACACGTGGGTGCAGCAGGCTGTGGCCATGGAAACCGATGCCACCTACAAGAGTGCCGTGGAGCGCCAGGTGCGCGTACGCATGGCCGAGCGTGCTGCCACCTGCACCGGCGTGCGTACGCGCGGGCTGGACTGGGTGGTGCGTGAGGGGAAGACCGAACTGGCCAGCGCCGGGCTGTACCCGCTGCGTGCGGCAGGGGGCTGGGCGGCAACGTTGACCGTGCACTGCCCCACGGCATTGGCGTTCTGCAGGACGTGGGCCGATGGCACCGCTTCGGCGTTGCCCAACCCGGACATGCTGATGGCGGTGATGTCCACGGCCGGCGGCATGCCCGACTTCGCCGGCCACAGCGGCGTGATCGTGCGGGCCGGTACCCACGATGCGGATGCGTTGGCCCAGCAGCTGGTCGACCGCCTGGCCGATGCCGCGCTGACGCGCGCGTTGGCCTGGCGCACGGTGCCGGTGGCGCTGATCGACGACGTGGTGGCGCACAGCGCGTTCTACGCGTGGCCGCTGCAGACGGTGCTGTACATCGCCCACCGCAATGGCCTGGCGGCCGACGACCCCCGGCTGCACGACGCGCTGCAACGCCGCGCGATCCTGCGCCGTGGCGAACGCGACCGGGCCCTGGTGCAGCGCGTGTTGCCGGGGTAGCGCCACCCCATGGGTGGCTGCGCAGTGCCGAGGTAGAGCCACCCCATGGGTGGCTGCGCGGTGCCGGGCGAAGAGCAGCCGGGCAGAGCCCGGCTCTACGCGGGGACCTGATGCCGGCCGGGCAGCGCCCGGCGCTACGCGGGGTGCGGGGTCTGGAACGGGAGGCCGGCTGCGTCGCAGGCGGCGCTGATGACCGCGCGGGCTTCTTCGAGTGCGGGTGTGGGCGCGGCCAGGCGCGGGCGGCGGTCGAGGGTGCAGGCCAGGCCGACGTCCAGCAGCGCGGCGTGCGCGTCATGCAGGCCCTGGCGGGTGCCGCCGGGTAGCCAGGCGATGCTGGCCAGGGCGTCGATCAGGCGCGGGGTGTCGCGCGGTTCCAGTACCTGCGGGTGCGCGCCGGCGCTGTCGAGGACGCCGGTCTGCAGCAGGAATTCGAGGTCGACAATGCCACCGGCGCCCTGCTTCAGGTCCAGCCGCGCGGCGTCGCTGCGGTCCAGTTCGGTGCGCATGCGTGCGCGCATTTTTATGACGTCGGCGTAGAGCACGTCGGCATCGCGGGGGCGGGCGAGTGTCTGCGCGCGCACGCGTTCGAAATCGGCCAGCAGAGTGGCGTCGCCGGCGATGCCGCGTGCGCGTACCAATGCCTGGTGTTCCCAAGTCCAGGCGCGCTCACGCTGGTACTCGGTGTAGCTGGCCAGCGAGGACACCAGCGCGCCCTTGCCGCCGTCCGGGCGCAGGCGCACGTCGATGTCGTAGAGCCGACCCGCGGCGGTGACCGCGCCCAGCAGGGCCATCACCTTCTGTGCCAGGCGTGCATACCAGCGGCCCGGATCGAGCGGGCGCTTGCCGTCGCTGCTGTCCTGGTCAGCCGGGTGGTCGTGCAGGAACACCAGGTCCAGGTCCGATCCAAAGCCCAGTTCCAGCCCCCCCAGGCTGCCGTAGCCGATGATCGCAAACCGCCCGCCGGGAATGCCGCCGTGGGCGGCGTGCATGTCGGCAGCGGCCATGGCATGCACGGTCACCACCACTGCCTGAGCCAGCTCGGCCAGCTGGCGGGTGCTGTCCACGGCGCGCTGGCGGCCGTCGAGGGTGGCCAGCGCCATGCGGAAACTCAGGGCAAGGCGGGTTTCGTTGAGCAGGCGCAGCGCCGCTTCGGGGTCGTCCACGGCCAGCGCGGCATCGCACTCGGCCTGCATCGCGTCGGCGTCGGGCATCGGCCCGGACACGCGTACGTCCAACAGCTCGTCCAGCAGCAGCGGGTAGGCGGCCAGCCGTTCGGCCAGCAACGCGCTGCGCGCCAGTACGTCCACCAGCCGCGCCAGCGCGCTGGGCTGTTCGTCCAGCAGCGCCAGGTAGCTGGTGCGGCGCAGGATGGCCTGCAGCAGGCCGAGCACGCGCTTGAGCGCGGCGTCGGGCTGGGGCGAACGGGTGGCGGCGTGCAGCAGCGCCGGCAACACGCGGTCCAGGCGCGCGCGGGCGCTGTCGGACAGCGACTTCACGCCCAGCGACTGGGCGAAATCGCGCAGCGACTGGTCGGCGCTGTGCGGGTCGTGGAAGCCGGCGTCGGCGAGGATCTCGGCGCTGCCGTTGTCGGGCAGGCCGCGCCAGTAGTTGGACAGCGCATCGGGCGCGGCCTGGCCCTTGCGTGGGGCCAGCAGTGCGCCGAATTCGGTGCTGACCCGGGTGCGTTGCGCGTCGAGCGCGGCGATCAGCGCGTCCCAGTCGGGGTAGCCCAGGCCGGTGGCGATGCGCAGGCGGTCGGTGGGGTCGGTAGGCAGCGCGTGGGTCTGCGCATCGCGCAGCATCTGCAGGCGGTTTTCCAGCCGGCGCAGGAAGCCGTACGCGTGCAGCAGGTCCTCACCGTCCTGCGCGGCCATCTGCCCACAGGCCACCAGCGCGGGCAGCGCATGCAGCAGGCGGCGTTCGCGCAGGCTGGCCTCGCGGCCGCCGCGGATCAGCTGCAGGGCCTGGCACAGGAATTCAATTTCGCGGATGCCGCCGGGGCCGCGTTTGATGTCGTCGAACATTTCCCGGCGCGAGACTTCGGCGGTGATCGCCGCCTTCATCTCGCGCAGGCCATCGAGCGCGGTGAAATCGAGGTAGCGGCGGTACACGAACGGGCGCAGGGTCTGCAGCCACGCTTCACCGGCGGCGATGTCGCCGGCCACCGCGCGCGCCTTGAGCCAGGCGTAGCGTTCCCAGTCGCGGCCTTCGCGCTGGAAGTACTGGTCCATGCCGGCGAACGACAGCGCTACCCGGCCGGCACTGCCGAACGGGCGCAGGCGCAGGTCGACGCGGTGGCTGAAGCCGTCCACGGTGGTTTCGTCCAGCAGCCGCGCCAGGCGCTGGCCGAGCCGGGCGAAGTATTCCTCGGCGGCCAGCGGGCGCGCGCCGTCGGATTCACCGCCTTGCGGGTAGGCGTAGACCAGGTCGACGTCGGAGCTGAAATTGAGTTCGCCGCCGCCCAGCTTGCCCAGCCCGAACACCACCAGCTGCTGGGCGCTGCCGTCGGCGGCGCGGACCACGCCGTGGCGGGTGGCAAATTCCTGCTCGAGCGCGGCCAGGCCGATGCCCAGGCAGTCTTCGGCCAAGGCGGTGGCGCCGGCCAGGGTGGCGGGCACGTCGTCGAGCCCGGCCAGGTCGCGCCAGATCAGCCGGGTGGAGGCGGCAGTGCGGTAGCGGCGCAGGCGCTGCGGCCAGTCGCTGGGGTGCTGGGGGTCCAGCTCGGGGCGCGCCAGCGGGGGACAGCCGGGCTGGATGAGGTGGGCCAGCAGCGCCGGTTGGCGGCACAGGGTGTCGATGGCGAAATCGCTGGTGATGGCCAGCAGGCGTACCTGGTCCAGAACCTCGGGCGGCGGTGGCCAGCTGCCGCTGTCGGCCAGCGACAGGGACAGGCGCGCCAGGGCGCGGTCGACGAGGGGAACGAGGGCGGCGGGGACAGCGTCGGCGGGAATCGGCATGCAGGGATTATGCAGGGCGCTGGGGGCGCCTACGTATTGCCGGGTGCGCGAAACGGGACGGTGGCGATACCTGCGTCCGGCATTCTTCGGCCGAGGTCATGCGTTCGCCGCGGTGATGGGCTGGGTCGGCGGTCGATGGGGATCCGACCCTACCGGGTGGGTGTGTCGGCCCCTGACGTGTCTGCGGCCGTGGAGCGTCCGTAGCGCCGGGCTCTGCCCGGCTTGGGTCGGGCGTTCATGACGTTAGAGCGTAGAGCAGCCGGGCAGAGCCCGGCTCTACGGGGCGCCATTCCCGAATTTCAGGCAATAAAAAGCCCGCTTGCAGCGAACTGCCAGCGGGCTCTGCTCCCTCCCCCACGTCGGGATGCAGGTCGATCTTCTAGGGTCCTCGGAAAAGTTGCACGCTGCACTGCAAAACAATACTTGCGGGTACAGAAGTCCTTGCAAAACTGAACAGGGGGTGCCGATAGCCCGGAGCGCCATCCCACCTTGGTCGCACACCCCGTTCGACGTGGATCGCCGATAATGCAGATCCCCCCAGAAACGTTGTCGTCATGTCTGTCGATCGCATTGCCAACGCGCGTCTGCGTGACCGCGTTGTATCCGCTGAAGCTGCCGCCGCCCTGATCCAGCCGGGTGAAACCGTCGCCATGAGCGGCTTTACCGGTTCAGGTTATCCCAAGGCGGTGCCGGTGGCGCTGGCCCAGCGCATCGAGGCGGTGCATGGCCAGGGGCTGCCCTTCCAGATCAGTCTGATGACCGGCGCGTCCACTGCCCCGGAGCTGGACGGTGCGCTGGCCAAGGCCGACGGCATCGCCATGCGCATGCCGTTCCAGAGCGACCCGGATGCGCGCAACCGCATCAACGCGGGCAAGCTGGATTACATCGACATCCACCTCAGCCACGTGGCCCAGCATGTGTGGTTCGGGTTCTATGGCGACATCGACACGGCCGTGGTGGAAGTGTCGGCGATCCGCGAGGACGGCTCGCTGGTCCCGTCCACGTCGGTGGGCAACAACAAGACCTGGCTGGATCTGGCCAAGAAGGTGATCATCGAGGTCAACGAGTGGCAGCCGGCCGGCGTGGACGGCATGCACGACATCTACTACGGCACGGCGCTGCCGCCGCACCGCAAGCCGATTCCGCTGGTGCACGCCAACGACCGCATCGGCGAGACCTCGCTGCGCTGCGACCCGGACAAGATCGTGGCGGTGGTGCGCACCAACGGCCCGGACCGCAACAGCCCGTTCAGCCCGATCGACGCCACCAGCGAGCAGATCGCCGCGCACCTGATCGACTTCCTGAAGCACGAAGTGGCCAAGGGCCGGCTGCCGGCCAACCTGCTGCCGCTGCAGAGCGGCGTGGGCAACATTCCCAACGCGGTGCTGGCCGGGCTGGCCAAGAGCGGCTTCCGCGATCTGGCCGCGTTCACCGAGGTCATCCAGGACGGCATGCTGGACCTGCTGCGCGACGGAGTGCTGAGCTACGCCTCGTGCACCGGGTTCGCGCTGAGCCCGCAGGCCAATGAGACCTTCAAGGCGAACATCGATTTCTACCGCGAGCGCATCATCATGCGCACGCAGGAAATCTCGAACCATCCGGAACTGGTGCGCCGCCTGGGCTGCATCGGCATGAACGGGATGATCGAAGCGGACCTGTACGGCAACGTCAATTCCACCCATGTGATGGGCACGCGGATCATGAACGGCATTGGCGGCTCGGGCGATTTCGCGCGCAACGGTTTCCTGTCCGCGTTCCTGAGTCCTTCGACGGCGAAGAACGGCAGCATCTCGGCGATCGTGCCGATGGTGAGCCACGTGGACCACACCGAGCACGACGTGTCGGTGATCGTGACCGAACAGGGCCTGGCCGACCTGCGCGGGCTGACCCCGCGCAAGCGCGCGCGGGTGGTGATCGACACCTGCGCGCATCCTGATTTCCGCGATCAGTTGAACGATTACTTCGACCGCGCCAGCCGCGACAGTTACGGCAAGCACACCCCGCATCTGCTGCCCGAAGCGTTGTCGTGGCACCAGCGGTGGTTGGATACGGGCACGATGAAGGCGTGATCCAGAAAGGCCGGGCAAATGCCCGGCTTTTTCTTTATGCACTGCATCGGTTGCATCCGCATGTCGGAACGAAGCGCCCCCTCCTTGGCGCGATACTGCCGGTAGGGTCGGTTCCCAAACGACTGCCGTGAAACGATCAGCGTCCGGTAACGCATGACCCCGGAGCGCAGCAAATGCCCTCCCCGGACAAGGTCATGCCATCACCGAACGCGGCAGATGCCACGGCGGTCGATCGGGATGCGACCCTACCTTGGCGTCGCGCATACCACGCGTGCTGCCCCTCCCGCGGAAGGCGCGGGTCACAGCGGTAGGGTCGGTTCCCAAACGACCGCCGTGAAACGATCAGCGTCCGGTAACGCATGACCCCGGAGCGCAGCAAATGCCCTCCCCGGCCAAGGTCATGCCATCACCGAACGCGGCAGATGCCACGGCGGTCGATCGGGATGCGACCCTACCTTGGCGTCGCGCATACCACGCGTGCTGCCCCTCCCGCGGAAGGCGCGGGTCACAGCGGTAGGGTCGGTTCCCAAACGACCGCCGTGAAACGATCAGCGTCCGGTAACGCATGACCCCGGAGCGCAGCAAATGCCCTCCCCGGCCAAGGTCATGCCATCACCGAACGCGGCAGATGCCACGGCGGTCGATCGGGATGCGACCCTACCTTGGCGTCGCGCATACCACCCGTGCTGCCCCTCCCGCGAAAGGCGCGGGTCACAGCGGTAGAGTCGGTTCCCAAACGACCGCCGTGAACCGATCAGCATCCGGTAACGCATGACCCCGGAACGCAGCAAACGCCTTCCCCGGCCAGCGTCATGCCATCACCGAACGCGGCAGCTGCCACGGCGGTCGATCGGGATGCGACCCTACCTTGGCGTCGCGCATACCACGCGTGCTGCCCCTCCCGCGGAAGGCGCGGGTCACAGCGGTAGGGTCGGTTCCCAAACGACCGCCGTGAACCGATCAGCATCCGGTAACGCATGACCCCGGAACGCAGCAAACGCCTTCCCCGGCCAGCGTCATGCCATCACCGAACGCGGCAGATGCCACGGCGGTCGATCGGGATGCGACCCTACCTTGGCGTCGCGCATACCACCCGTGCTGCCCCTCCCGCGGAAGGCGCGGGTCACAGCGGTAGGGTCGGTTCCCAAACGACCGCCGTGAACCGATCAGCATCCGGTAACGCATGACCCCGGAGCGCAGCAAATGCCCTCCCCGGCCAAGGTCATGCCATCACCGAACGCGGCAGATGCCACGGCGGTCGATCGGGATGCGACCCTACCTTGGCGTCGCGCACACCACGCGTGCTGCCCCTCCCGCGAAAGGCGCGGGTCACAGCGGTAGGGTCGGTTCCCAAACGACCGCCGTGAACCGATCAGCATCCGGTAACGCATGACCCCGGAACGCAGCAAACGCCTTCCCCGGCCAGCGTCATGCCATCACCGAACGCGGCAGATGCCACGGCGGTCGATCGGGATGCGACCCTAACGCAGCGTCGCCAGCGATTCGGCCTGCAGGCGTTCGTAAATTGCAAATTCGTCTTCCACCTGCATGCCCAGCGCCTGCTCGAATGCCTCACGGTTGGCGTGGGCGGCATACGCGCGCTGCTCTTCACCGCCCAGGTTGGACTGGAAGATGCCCGCGGCACTGACCGGCAGGAAATCCTCGTAGACGATCGGGTCGGCGCTGGCCAGACCGGCGGCGATCAGGGCCTCGGCCGGCAGGTCGCCGATGGCAGCCGGATCGGCGCGGCCGGCGTCGGTGAGGGCGTAGCGGTAATAGCCCAGGCCCTCGCGGCGCAGGGTGGCGTGGTCGTCCGGGAACGCGGTGAACGCGGCGGCCAAGCGGGTCGGGTAGTCCTGCCCGGTGCTGCCGGCACCGCCACTGTCGCGTGCCTGGGCCAGCAGCTGGTCGTACAGCGCGCGGCCCTTGGGCGTCAGTGCCAGGCCACGCTGTTCGATCTCGCCGAAACGCGCGGTGTGGGTGCCGGCATCGGCCGCCTCGCCAGACGGAAAGTGCACCGTTTCCTGCAGCGCCTTGAAGCTGGTCTGGCGCAGCAGGATCGGGCAGCGACGCGGCGGCGGGCCTTCAACCACGGCCTTGGCGTCGATGCCGCGCGCGAGCATGGCGGCCTGGGCGGCGTCGATGTCCAGCGTGCGCGGGGTGAGATGGTTGATGTGCGGGCCACGGAAGCTGACCACGTCGGCAATCAGGCGGTGCGCATCGTGCAGCGCGTGGTAGGTGGCCAGCGACACGGTGGCATCGCCGTGCCAGCGGAACGTCTCCAGCGATTCGATGACGAAGCGGCGGGCGTCTTCCTGGCGGAGGCCACCGTCGCGCTCGGCCTGGTCGATCAGGGCCAGCGCGGTGTCGGTGAAGATGCGGCGCCGGGCCAGGATGCGCGCCGATTCGTCACGCAGCGCGGCGTCTTCGATCAACTCCAGCCGCAGCAGCGAGGTGAACACCCGGAACGGATTGTGCGCCAGCGCCTTGGCGGTGCGCGGGCGGAACGCAGTGGAGTGCACCGGCACGCCGGCCACCGACAGGTCGTAATAACCCACCGGGTGCATGCCCATCACCGCGAACAGGCGGCCCAGCGTGGCCAGTTCCTCGGCGGTGCCCACGCGGATGGCGCCGTGGCGCTCCTGGTCCAGGCGGGTGCGTTCGTCGGTGCGGTCCAGCTGCTCGGCCAGTGCCGGGTTGGCGGTGAGCACGGCATCGTTGATCTCGGCCACCAGGTCCACCAGCGTGCCGTACAACGGCACCTCGGTGCGGTACATGGTGGACATGGCCTGGGCGAACAGGCTGCGGATATCGTCGGGTGAAACGAAACGGTCGGCGCTCATTACGTACTCGGCAACGGATCACGGGGGAAGGTGCAGCAATCGCGCATTGTCGCCGAGCGCGGGGGTTACCGCGATCTGCACAGCAGCAAAGGGGCGTTGCGGGTAGAGCCACCCCATGGGTGGCTGCCCTTCGCGACCATGGCATTCCGTGCAGCCACCCATGGGGTGGCTCTACCCCGTGCGGGCGTGCGCAGATCCGTGCAGCCACCGGTGCGGGCGGGCGCGGATCCGTGCAGCCACCCATGGGGTGGCTCTACCCCGTGCGGGCGTGCGCAGAGATCTAGCGCCCGGAAGGCGTGGGATTGCTCGCCGCACGCTGTCGCTGGGCGCGGTCGCCGAGCTGGCGCTGCAGGGTGGCGTCAAGCTTGATCGGGCGGTCCCAATGGTCGTGGCTGGCCACGATGGCGTGGCGCAGCGCGCGCCAGTGCAGGTGGGTCGGCGTGACCGGCAGCGCGGCCACCACGTCCTCCCAGCGCTTGGGCTGGCCCTCTTCCGGCACCGCACGGCTCCAGGCCTGCACGCTGTCGCGGCACCCGCGCTCGATGGCGTGTGCCCAGAAACAGGCGAAGTAGATGTCACCGGCCTGCCAGCCGTGGGTGTACATCAGCGCGGCGATGTAGCCGCGCGATACGCCCGCATAACGCGCCACCTCGTCCAGGAAACTGTCCGGGTAGCGTTCGGCGTAGTGGTTGATGTCCTGCAGCTGGGCGTCCACCCAGGCATCGCCGGTATCGACGACATAGGCTTCGGACTTCTCCGCGGTCTGCTGCGCCGATGCCGCCCACGGCAGCATCAGCACCAGCAGCACCAGCACCGTGCGCAGGGTCATGGGACGACACCGCCGCAGCGCTGCATGCCGGTCAGGCCTGCGTTGCCTTGGCTTCGATGGCGCGCAGGGCCTGCGGCCAGTCGAAGGCGGTCGGGGCGTCGACCATGCGCGGCTCGTCGTCGGCCACGCCGTGCTGGGTTTCATGCGCCCAGGTCACCGCGTACGGGGTGTGGATGCCCCAGCCGCCCAGGGTGATCACCGGTTCGATGTCCGAGCGCAGCGAGTTGCCGACCATGCAGAAGCGCTCGATCGGCAGATCGAATTCTTCCAGCACGCGCGCGTAGGTTTCCGGGTCTTTCTCGGACACGATCTCGATGCGCGGGAACAGGTCGCGCAGGTTGGCCAGCTTGATCTTGGCCTCCTGGTGGAACAGGTCGCCCTTGGTGATCAGCACTACCGGGTAGTCACGCGCGATCTCGGTCACCGACTCGCGCACGCCGTCGATCAGCTCGACCGGGTGGCGCAGGGTGTCATGGCCGATATCCAGGATCTGCTGCAGGTCGCGTGCGGTGATCATCTGCTGGGTGATCTCGATGGCCGCTTCGACCATCGACAGGGTCATGCCCTTCACCCCGTAGCCGAACACGCCGAGATTGCGCTGCTGCACTTCCAGCAGGTGGCGTGCGGTCTGGGTGTCGTGCACGTCGATGTAGCGCGACAGGATGTCGAGGTAATCCTGCTCGGCCTTGCGGTAATAGTCTTCGCTCTTCCACAGCGTGTCGTCACCGTCAAAACCGACCAGGCCGATGGCGCCGGTGGGCGCGGGCGAGGAGGTCATCATCGGGCAAGGATAGCAACAGCGCCGCGCCAGCCCAATGACATCATCGGCTCACTGGCCGAACGGCCGCGGGCCGTCCCAGCCCAGCACGCCAAGCTGCGGCAGCTCGATGCGGGTGAGCAGCCACTGGCCCGGACCCTGCCAGCTGAATTGGCGGTAGCTGCTGGCCAGCTGCCCGGTCTCCTGCCACCACGCCATGAGCGCGGCCGGGCCTTCGGGATCATGCGGCTGGTGCTGGAATGGCAGGCCGCGGGTGTTGAGCTCGCCCAGCACCTGTTGCAGGGCCGCGTTGGCCCAGCGCGGGCCGTGGTCGTCGAAGACGATCGATTCGGCGCAGCCGCCCGGGGAGGCACCGGTCACCACCACCACTTCGCCGGGTGCCAGGTGCGACACCCGCTGCGGCGGCGGTTCGCCCGGAACGGGCAGGTAGACGTCGAAGGGAGGCCGGCGGCCGGGATGATCCATGCTGTCCATCATAAAAAAAGGGCGGCCGAAGCCGCCCAACCCCTCACTGCCGTTCACCGGTGTCCAGCGGTGTTCAGCCCTTGCGCTCAGTGCACTGCATGCTGCACGTGGATCAGTTGCCCGGCTGTGCGCCGCTGCCACTGGCGGCCTTGCCCTGCTGGGCCGCCACGTACGCCTTGTACTCGTCCGGCGAAAGCTCGCCGTCCTTGCTGCTGTCGGCCTGGTCGAACACCTGGGCCAGACCCGCATTGACCTGTGCTTCGGTCTTGCTGATGGTGCCGTTGCCGTCGGTATCCACACTGGCCCACGTCTGGCCACCACCACTGGCCTGCTGCGACGCCTGCGCGGCGGCACCGGCGGCCGAATCTGCCGCCTGGCCGGCCTGCGCCGCTGCCTGCTGGGCCTGCGCGGCCTGGTTCTGTGCCTGCGCGGCGCTCTGCTGCGCGGACTGGGCCATCGCCGGAATGGCCAGCACACTGCCTGCGGCGACGATCAGGGCGATCAGGGGCTTGCGGTTGCGAATAGTCATTGGGTGGTCTCCTGCTATTGGGGTGTTGCACGGTTCGTTGTTTCCGCACGGCCCCACACTGCCACCCCGTTTGTGAATCAACTTTGCGTCGCAACCGGCCTGCGCACGCGGTCTTAACCACGTGCCCACGCGCGTCGTTTACCGCACAGGTTATGTGCAGGTGAGCAGGTAGTAAGCAGAGCATTCAACCGGCGCGGATTTAACCGGATGCAAACGGAATGTCAGCCTTCGCTGGCGCTTTTTTCGCCTGAGCGCGAACTGAATATCATCCAGCCCAGTGCAACGCCGCCGAGGGCGCCGGCCACTTCCAGTACCACCCGTGAGCCCAGTTCGTTGGGATCGTGGATGCCGGCCAGGAACAACCGCGCGTACAGCGGCGACTCCAACCGCATCATGCCCATGTAGAACAGCTTCCACGCATCGATGCCGGCCGATACCACCACCGCCATCACGCAGGCCCAGCCGATGGCGTGTCCGGCGGTCCAGCCCAGCGCGCGGCACAGGCGGTGCCACAGCGCATACACCAGCAGGCCGACCAGCAGCGCGATCAGCCCTGCTTCCAGGGTTCCGAGCAATCCAAAGTGCAGCGGCAGGTTCATCGTGGTCCGGGCGGCAGGTCAGGCCACAGTGTAGCGGCGCGGCCCGCGCCCCCGGCGTTCAGCGCACCGGCACGTCGTAGGCGGTGTGCGGGTCCGGCTCGGGACTGAGGGTGTAGTGCCACCACTCCAACGGATAGTTGGCAAAGCCGTGCCGGGCCATCGCCTGCACCAGCCGCTGCCGGTTGGCGCGCTGGAGGGCGCTGATGTCCGCCGCATCGGTATGCGCACGCGGGCCGAAGAAGTCGAAGTCGGTGCCCATGTCCAGCGCGGTGCAGGGGCCTGCGCGGCAATCGAGCAGGGTCAGGTCGACGGTGGCGGCGCGGCTGTGGCCGGAGGTCTCGGCGATGTAGCCGCCCAGCAGCGCCGGCTTGTCCAGGTCGGGGTACTGCAGCGCCTTGCGCGACTGTTCGGCCGGGTCGTGGGCCCAGGCCACGAATGCAGTGACCGACTGCGCGGGCCGGTAGCAGTCGAACACGCGCAGCCGGTAGCCTTCGGCCCGCAGGTCCGCTTCCACCGAAGCCAGTGCGGTGGCTGCCGGCGCCAGCAGCAGGCACTTGGGCGCGTCGTAGCCGGGCACGGGGCGGGCGGTGAAGTTGTTGCTGCCGGCGTAGCGGATGTCCAGTGCGATGCCGGGCACCAGGCGGGCAAGGTCGACCAGCCCGGCCTGCTCGACGGTGCGCGCGGGGGATACCTGTACCGGCTGCGCCTGCGCACCGCCGACGACGGCCAGCATCAGCAAGGCGCTACGGGCAATCGCCGATGCGGGTGAACTGCAGGTCCTGGTAGTCATAGCTGAAGTCGATATCCGGGTCGATGGCGCGCAGTGCAAGCGTGGGCGGCGTGCCCGGCTGCAGTTGCAGCCAGGGCTCGGCATCGGCCCCGAGCGTATCCCACTGCACCAGCCAGCGCGCACCCAGCTGCATCACCGTGCCCTGCAGCTGCGGCGACTTCTCCGCCTGGAAACGCAGCCGGCCATTGTGCGGGCACACACGCGCCGGCCCCAGCCACGGGTCGCGGTAGCGGCCCTGCCAGGCGGCCGTGGTCTGCAGACTGGCCGGTGCGCGCGCACGCGTGTCCGGGCGCACGTGGCCGCTGTTCCGGCGTTGCTGCTGTTCGTCGCGTAGCAGGCGTGCGTAGTCCAGCACGCCCCGGGTGTCATCGGGCGCGGTGTAGTGCCGCAGCGCGGCCTGCATCAAGGCGGTGCGGGCGTCTTCGGCATCGCCGTTGATCAACAGCACCACGCCCACGCGCCGGTCCGGCAGCAACGCCAGCGAGGAGTACATGCCCGACAGCGTGCCGGTGTGGGCCACCCTCCACTGGCCGTCCAGGTCCGACAGGCGCCAGCCGTAACCATACGCAGCGAAGTGCGCGTTGTCCCACTGGCGCTGGCGCGCACCGATCGGCATCGGCATGTGCGCCGTCCACAGCGCGCGGCGCTGGGCATCGCTGAGCCAGCCCGGCACCTGCGCCGGGTCCAGCAGCACCTGCATCCAGCGGGTCATGTCCTTGAGGCTGCAGCGGATGCCGCCGGCGGCCATGGACGCCAGGTCCGGGCTGGTGTCGGCATCGGGCTGGGTGACCACGTTGCGGCCATCGCGGCGTGCGTGCGGCTGGGCCACGTTGCCCACCGCCGCCACCGACCACGCCCCCACCTGGCAGCGCTGCATGCCCAACGGCACGAATACTTCCTCGCGCAGCAACTGGTCGTACGGCTTGCCGCCCGCGCGCGCGGCAACCTCCCCGGCCACCACGTACATCAGGTTGTCGTAGGCGTAGCCACTGCGGAAGCTGGTGACCGGTTTCAGATGCGCCAGCCCGGCGATGATGTCCTGCCGGGTGAAGGCATTGGGTTCGGGCCACAGCATCAGGTCACCGGCGCCCAGGCCCAGCCCGCTGTTGTGGATGAGCAGGTCGCGGACCTGCATGTGCTCGGTCACCCACGGGTCGTGCATGCGGAACTGCGGCAGGTATCGAATCACCGGGTCGTCCCAGCGCAACGCACCGCGGTCGACCAGCCGTGCCAGCAGCGCGGCGGTCATCGCCTTGCTGTTGGAGGCGATCTTGAACAACGTGTTCTCATCGATGGCCTCACCCGTGCCGATGCGGCGCTCGCCGGCGGTGTGCTGGTAGACCACCTGCCCGTCTTCCACCACGGCCATGGCCAGGCCCGGCAGCGCGTAGTGCTGCCGGGCCTGGTCGAACATCGGCTGGAAGGGCGGTGCGGGCGCCGCAGTGGCGCTGGCTGAAACAGCCAGCGCCACCACCAGGGCACGCCACCGGTGCAGCGTCATCGCGGTCATCCCATCAGTAGTTCCAGGTCACCGTGAGCTGCGCATAGCGCGGCGACTGGAACCCGGTGCCGTAGCCGTACATCGGGTTCAGCGTACCGATGCTGTCCTGCGGTTCGTAGTCCTGGTCCACCGACACGATGCGCTGCTGGTTGAGCACGTTGTACACGGCCAGCTTCAGGTTGATGTCCTGCGGCACCGGCACCTTGTAGGCAATGCTCATGTCCAGGTCGTAGGTCCATGGCGTGCGCCCATCGCCGCCGCGCGGGGAATGCACGAACACCCGTTCGGACGGCACGGTGGCCTGGCAGTTGGACACGCACACGTAATAGCTGTGGAAGTCGGTGTCGTCGAACGGGTTGCCGGCGCCGAAGCGGGTGATCGGGCTGCCCGACTGGATGCCCAGGGTGGCGGCCACGGTGAGGTTCTCGGTCAGCGCGTAGCTGCCGCGGAACTTGAACTGGTGGCGGCGGTCGTTGGCCAGGTAGCCGTAGCCGCGGTAGTTCACCCACGGGTTGTCGAAGTTTTCGGTACGCCCGGAATCAGCGAAGTCGGTGTCGGAGTTGACCGGGCCTTCGGCGTTGCCGCGCCCATAAGCCAGCGTATAGGACGCATTGAAGCCCCAGGTGCCGTCCCAGGCGCGGTCCACCTGCAGTTCCAGCGCCTTGTAGTCGCGCTTGGGCTTGACCCAGCCGCGCTGGCCCACGTAGTTGCCGTCATCGTCGTACAGCGCCCAGCCTTCGCGCGAGGTGTCGATATCGATCCAGGCATCATTGCTGCCGTCGCAGTTGCTGTCGCCCCACACGGTGTTGGTGCGGCCGGGGTTGCCCATGATCCACACACCGTCAATGGCACCGCACTGGCCGGTGGCGGTGATGTTCATGTCGTCGATGGCGTTGTGCAGGCGGCGGTAGGTGACGCTGGCGGCCAGCGACCACGATTCGCTCAGCATGTGCTGGAAGCCCAGGATCGCTTCATCCTGGTACACCGGGTCCATCTCGCGGTTCACCTCGGCGCGCAGGTCCGGCACGCTGCCGTCGCCCTGCGAGTTGTCCACCGGACCGATCTGTCCGCCAAGCCCGGGCACGTTGTTGGCCGCGCCGGAGTAGCCCAGGAATTCATACCAGGTGCGCTCGTCCAGGAAGCCGCCGGCCTGCTTGATGTTGATCACGTTGGCCACGGGCAGGAAGTAGCGCCCCAGGTTGCCGAACAGCTTGGTGGTGCCGTCGCCGCGCATGTCCCAGGAGAAGCCCAGGCGCGGGGCGATCATGTTGTCGATCTTGATGTAGCTGTTGCCGTCGCCGCCCTTGTTGTCGAAGCCTTCCACGCGCGCGCCGATGTTCAGCAGGAAGTTCGGGGTGACCTGCCAGTTGTCTTCCAGGTAGTAGGCCGAGTTGATGGTCTCGAACGAACCGGCCACTTCATAGCGGCGGGTGCGCGCCACGAGCCCGCTGGCCGGCACGATGCCGCCGTTGAGCGAGCTGCCCGGGGTGCGGTAGTACACGTCGTAGCGCAGCCCACCCGGACCGGGGTAGGCGCGTTCGTAGTCGGAGGTGTTCTCTTCGCGGTCCAGGCCGAAGCGCAGCAGGTGGTCGCCGATGGACCATTCAAAATCCGCACGCGCGGCCTTGCGGGTATCCAGCGCCGATTCCAGCTGCGAGCTGCTGGTGCAGCTGCGGTCGCCCTGCAGCGCGGTGGGTACACCCTGGCTGGCGGTGCGGTTGTCGAACACGCGGTTGCAGTTCTGGTCCATGAGGCTGCTTTGCGAGCGGTTGCGCTTGTTCTCGCCGTACATCAGCTTCATGGTCAGGTCGTTGTTGACCTGCCAGCTGTAGGTGCCCGACCAGTTCTTGCCACCCACGGTGTTGTAGATCTGGTTGGTGCTGTCACCCACCGCACGACCACTGGCGTAGTCGTAGCGGTACACGTCGGTGATGGTGTCGCTCTTGTCGGAGAAGCCGAACAGCGACAGCATCTGGTTGTCGGTGATCTGCCAGTCCAGCTTGCCGCCCCAGAAGGGGTCGTCGGCCTTGCCGGCGTTGAACACGGTGCCGGCGTCGTTGGTGGAATGGGGCGTGTAGTCGCGCGCTTCGTACATGCCGAAGAAGAACAGCTTGTCCTGCACCAGCGCGCCGGAAGCGAACACGTTGAGTGCGCTGCGGCTGTAGTCGTCGCGGCTGGCGGTGATATAGCGGCTGCCATCGGCGGTGTAGCGGTCGCGTGCCTGCGACTGCCAGGCGCGCGGTTCGAACACCAGCTGCGCGCCGGCCTGGAAGTCGTTGCTGCCCGAACGGGTCACCGCGTTGATCACACCACCGGTGCTGCGCCCGAACTCCACCGAGTAGCCGCCGGTCTTGACCTGGAATTCCTGGTAGAAGCCGAACGGCACCGAGGAGAAGCCCACCCGGTTGTAGAAGTCGGTGACGTTCAGGCCGTTGATGTAGACGGTGTTCTCGGCGACCGACGAGCCGCCGAAGGAAATGCCCTGCCCGCCCAGCGAACCCTTGCCCTTGACCGCGCCGGGCGCAAGCAGCGCGACGGCGGTGATATCACGGTCCACCGGCAGCCGCGACAGTTCTTCGCGGGTGATGTTGGTGGCCGACTCGGTGGACTTCACATCCACCATCGACACCACCTGCGGCGCGCGCACTTCCACCGCCCCCAGCGTGCTCACACCGCTCACCGGCACGTTGACCGTGGTGGCGCTGCCCAGGCCCACGTTGATCTGGCCCACGCGGGTGGGCGCGCCACCGGCAACGGCTACCTCCAGCTCGTACGTGCCCACCGGCAGCAGCGGAATGCGGTAGCTGCCATTGGCCTCGGCGCGTACCGAGCGCACAAAGCCGGTGGACGGGTTGCGCACCGTCACCGTAGCGTTGTCCAGGCGTTGGCCCGGGTCGGTGAGCAGCTTGCCCACCACCGCGCCGTCCTGCGCCATCGCCACCGGCGCCAACGTGCCCAGGCACGCCCCCAACGCGACGCACAGCGCCGCCCGCTTCAACCTGTTCGTGTTCATTCCCTGCTCTCTCCTGCAGATATGGAATCGTGGATGGTGCCGTTTACCGCTTCACCGCCAGTGGCACGATGTGCGACTGGAAGTCGTAGTTCCATTGATCGAAGTACAGGTTGCCGCCGTCCCACTCGACCTCGCCGCGCTGCGAATCCACGGTGTCCGAGCGCGGGAAGCGCTTGGCCGGGACCAGCGGCTGGCTGACGGCGTCGTTGAAGGCGATGCGGTAGGCATCAAGCCCGCCGAAGTAGAAGTCGCGCAGCGCCGGCTGCGGGCTGTCCAGGCGGCCGGTGGTGACATCCATCGGCACCCACCCATACGGGGCCAGGTACAGCGCGCCCCAGTCGTGCAGGTTGGTGTAGCCCACCGCGTCGTCGGCGTAGACCATGCCCGACTGCCAGCGCGCGGGAATGCCGTTCATGCGCAGCAGGGTGATCAGCAGCAGGGTTTGCTGGCCGCAGTCGGCGTGGCCGGCGTGCAGCGCGTAGTCGCTGATGTTGGTCAGGGTGGAATACTCGCGCGCGCCGGCCCACGGAATGCGGTCGACCGCATCGAACAGCCGGCGGGCCACCTCGTAGGGGCGGGTTTCGCCCTGCAGCACCTGGTCGGAGAACAACCGCAGGGCCGGGGTGAAGCGCACGTGCGGCGGCTGTTCGGCCAGGTACGGGGCCAGCGCCGGGTCGGTGGGCGTGGCCCGCACCACGGCCGGGTCGATGCGGGTGTGCCGGGCCTGCACGGTGAGCGCGTAGCGGATTTCGAAACGGGTGGGCTGCCCGGCCACGGCGGTGCCTTCCAGGTAGGCGGTGCGTTGCAGCGCGCTGGCCGGGGCAATGCGCGCCTGGCCGGGCGTGCTGCCGCGCCACTGGATCTGTTCCTGCTGGCCGACGATGGCCCGCGGATACGGAATCCACGCGCGCAGCGTGGTGCCGGCGGGCACCGCATCGGCCTTCACCGTCAGCGACTGGGTCACCTCCACCCGCTGCGGCAGCACCGACGATTTCCCCGATGCCGTGGCCGCCTCCACCACGTTGGCGTGGTACGGGGTGAGGTGTTCGAACGGACCGTCGCTGGGCAGTGGCGCGTCGGCACGGCGGCGCGCACGTGCTTCATCGCTCAGTCGGAACAGATTGGACGGCGCGCGCTTGAAGTAGAAGCGGGTGCCGTCGATGTCCAGATGCTCCAGCAGCCCCTGCCGATCCCAGCGCTCGAACTCGTCGTCGCGCAGGTCCGGAATCGAACGCCGCACGGCGTCTTTGGCCGCGGCGGTGTCCAGGCTGAAATCCAGCCGGATCCGCCGCATGCGCTCGCGCTGGAAGGCGAGCGTGTGTTCGTCGTACGCCGCTGGCGGCGTGCTGCCGTGCGCGGCGATGCGCTGCTCGGCGCGGGCGAAGTACCCGGCATCGATGAGATCGGCGACACGCGCGCGCTCTGCCGCGTCGTCTGCCGTGCCGGTGTCGGCGCGCCCCGCCTGGGCCGACGGCACCGACAGCAGCGCCGCCACCAGCAGGCTGGCGGCAACAGGCACAAGCGGTTTGCGAACGGCACGATCCACAGCGACACTTCCCCAGCGCGGGTGGTAAGGGCTGTGTAACACGGGCCGTGACGCCGGTCAATAATTTATTCTTGCATTCCACAGCGAAAGGAATAAGTATTCCATGACACCCGCCGCCGCTGGAGGACGTGCCCCATGAATCATCCAGAGCTGCGCTGCGACCATTGCCAGGCCGGTTTCGTGCCGACCGGGGCGCAGGCCGTGCTGTTCGATACCTCCCGCGCCAAGGGCATGCGCCTGGTGATGCTGGACTGCCCGCACTGCTATCACGGCACCGCCGTGGACCCTACCCAGCCCGGCGCCGCGCGCCCGGCCGACCCCACGCCCTCCCTGCCCTGCCCGGAACGCGCCTGCACCGGCGATGCCTGCTGGGTCGATACGCTGCACCCGCCGGTATGGGGCTGCGGCAGCTGCGGCACCACCTGGGCCGAGCTGGCGGCGCTGGAAGCCAGCATTGCGACCGCCATCGCGCAGTTCCCCTGGCGCGCGCACGCCTACGTTCGCATGGGCACCCACTACCGCGCGGCGCCTTCGCTACCGGCGCGCTATGCGGCCGATGTGGCCACGGAGTGGGCGGCATGACCCGCGCCGCCGCCACCTGCGCGCCCACCGAGGACAGTGCCGCCATGACCCGTTTCCGCCCTGCCCCCTGGCCCGCCGCCAAACGCGTGCTGGCACTGTTGCTGGCGGTGGCCGGCGCGCCGGCGTGGGCTGCCGACGGCAGCGCGCCCGGCACCCCCGACCCGGGCGCGCCGCTGCCGTATGTGGTGGACCTGCATGAGGCCTACCTCACCCCGCAGTACTGGGCCGCACGCCTGCCCACTGCCGATGCGGTGATCCTGGACCGCGCCCAGATCGACGCGCAGAACGCGCGCATGCGCGCCGAAGATGCCTCCATCCACGACCTGCGCGCACTGCCCGCACAGCTGCCGCGTGCACAGGTACTGGCCGCGGTGCAGGCACTGTCGAAGTGGCCGGAGAAAACCCTGTACGGTGTGGATGGCAAGCCGCTCGGTGCTGCGCAGCGCAGCGCCAGCCTGGACAACCTGGCGCTGTCGGCCATTCCCGCACAACGCGCGCTGCAGTACGGCCTGGTCACCCATCGCGCCGCACTGCGCGCCTTCCCCACCGCGCTGCGGGTGTTCACCACCCAGGGCGACACCGATATCGACCGCTTCCAGGAATCGGCGCTGTTCCCCGGCGACGCGGTAGCGGTGATGCATGAAAGCGCCGATGGCCAATGGCTGTTCGTCACCAGCGAGCGCTATGCGGCGTGGATCGAGAAACGCTTCGTCGGCATCGGCGATGCGGCCACGGTACTCGGCTACGGCCAGCGCGGGCCGTACCGGGTGATCACCGGCGCGACCGCCTTCACCGCCTACACGCCGGAAGAACCGCGCGTGTCGCGCCTGCAGCTGGACATGGGCGTGCGCCTGCCGGTGCTGGCCGACTGGCCGCCGGGCACGCCGGTGAACGGCCAGCAGGCGCATGCTGGTTACGTGCTGCAGCTGCCGGTGCGCAATGACGATGGTCGCCTGGCGCTGGTACCGGCGCTGCTGCCGCGCTCGCAGGACAGTGCGGCCGACTACCTGCCGCTGACCCCGCGCACCCTGCTCACCCAGGCCTTCAAGTTCCTCGGCGAGCGCTACGGCTGGGGCCACGACTACGACACCCGCGACTGCAGCGGCTTCGTGTCGGAAATCTACCGCAGCGTGGGCGTGCTGATGCCGCGCAACACCAGCGCGCAGGCGGTGAGCCCGGCGCTGGACCGCATCGCCTTCACCGGCAAGGACGGCAACGCCCGGCGCACCGCGGCGGTGAACCAGCTGCAGGTGGGCGACCTGGTCTACATCCCCGGCCACGTCATGGTCGCCATCGGCCATGTGGACGGCCGCACCTGGGTGATCCACGACACCGCCGGCGGCAGCTGGTTCGGCGCCGACGGCACCCGCGTGCAGGCGCACCTCAACGGTGTGTCGGTGACCCCGCTGGAGCCGATGATGGCCAGCGACACCGTGCGCTACATCGACCGCATCACCAACATCCAGCGCCTTCGAGCCCAGACTCCTGAATGAAGATCACCGATATCGAACTTGGCATGCTGCGCGTGCCGCTGAAGACCCCGTTCAAGACCGCGCTGCGCACCGTGGATACGGTGGAAGACGTGGTGGTGCTGGTGCGCACCGACACCGGCCATACCGGCTACGGTGAAGCGCCGGCCACCGCGGTCATCACCGGTGATACCCACGGCTCGATCGTCGAGGCCATCAACAGCTTCATCAAGCCGCGCCTGATCGGCCAGGACGTGGCCAACCTCAACCATGTGTGCGCGCTGATCCAGGGCGCGATGGAGCGCAATACCAGCGCCAAGGCGGCGGTGGAGATCGCGGTGTACGACCTGTGGGCGCAGCTGCACAAGGCGCCGCTGTACCAGATGCTGGGCGGTGGCGACCCGGTGATCACCACCGACATCACCATCAGCGTGGACTACATCGACAAGATGGTGGCCGATTCGCTGTCGGCGATCGAACGCGGCTTCGAGTCGCTGAAGATCAAGGTGGGCAAGGACATCGGCCTGGACATCGAACGGGTCAAGGCGATCCACGCCGCCGTGCAGGGGCGTGCGCTGCTGCGCCTGGACGCCAACCAGGGCTGGACCGCCAAGCAGGCGGTGCACGCGATGCGCACGCTGGAAGAAGCCGGGGTCGTGCTGGAGCTGCTGGAACAACCGGTGAAGGCCGCCGACATCAGCGGGATGAAGTACGTCACCGACCGGGTCAACACGCCGGTGATGGCCGATGAGAGCGTGTTCAACCCCGGCCAGGTGGTCGACCTGATCCAGCAGCGCGCCGCGGACATCATCAATATCAAGCTGATGAAGACCGGCGGGCTGTCCAACGCGATCCGCATCGCCGACATCGCCGCCATCTACGGGGTACCGTGCATGATCGGCTGCATGATCGAGTCGAGCATCAGCGTGGCGGCGGCCGTGCACCTGGCGGTGGCCAAGAGCGATGTGATCACCAAGGTGGACCTGGACGGACCGTCGCTGGGGCAGTTCAACCCGGTCAGCGGCGGGGTGAATTTCAACGAATCGGAGATCACCATCAGCGACGCGCCCGGGCTGGGCATCACCGAGGTGCGGGGGTTGGAGATGATCACGCCGCCGCGGTGGTGACGCTGCCTGCACCACCTGCGGGTAGAGCCACCCCATGGGTGGCTGCTGTTCGCGCGATTCCGGTGTGCGTAGCCGACCAACGGTCGGCTCTACCCGGTGCTTTGCGTATTCTCTCCTTTCCGGACCTGATGCCCCACCCATGCCCCCTCTGGTGAAAATCCGCTCCGAGCGTGACCACATGTCGGCGATCGAACGCCGCATCGCCGACTTCATCCTCGACAATGCCCACCTGCTGCGCGACTACTCGTCCCAGCAGCTGGCCAGCGCGCTGGGGATCAGCCAGTCCAGCGTGGTCAAGTTCAGCCAGAAGCTGGGCTTCAAGGGCTACCCGGACCTGAAGTACTCCATCGGCGAAGCGGTGGCCCGCGCCGGCAACGGCACCCAGGCCCAGGCGCCTGCCGCGGCAGACAGCAACGCCTACACCAGCCTCGCCGAGCGCCTGCGCCTGAGCAAGGCCGCCGCCGAGGAAGAGACCCGGGTGGCCAACCCGCAGGCCGACGTCGAGGCCATCGTGCAGCTGATCGACGCCGCGCCCAAGGTGTTCGTCTACGGTCTGGGCGACGATGGCCTGTATGCGCGCGAGTTCGCCATGCGGCTGTCGCTGCTGGGCATGCTCACCGTGCACCACGCCGACCCGATCCTGATGATGGCCAACCTGTCGGCGGCGCGCGCCAACGACGTGATGCTGGTGTTTTCCGAGTTCGGCAAGCTGCCGCAGCTGTTCCAGCTGTCGCGCCAGTTCCAGGACGTGGGCGGCAAGGTGGTGTCGATCACCCGGCACAGCGCCAACCCGCTGCGCGCGCACGCCGATGCGTCCCTGGTGCTGTGCGCGCACGACCCGGCGCCGCACCTGGCCCAGCTGCTGTACCGTGCCTCATTGCAGTCCCTGCTGGATTTTGTCTTCGTGCTGCTGTGCCATGCCAACCCGGACCGCCACCGCCAGCTCGGGGTGAACCTGGAACGGATCGAACACCTGATCGACACCTGATCTTCTGGAGTCCGCCACGATGCTGCCGTTGTTCCGATCCGTCTTCGCCGTCGTGCTGGTCGCCAGCGCCCTGCCCGCCGCCGCGCTCACCCCGGCGGTGGGACCCTTGCAGGACCACCACCAGATGATCGTGGTCGTCACCGACGGCTGGGATGCCACCCATGGCCGGCTGCAGGCCTATACGCGCACCCCGCAGGGATGGGCGCCACAGGGCGGCGCATTCGAGGTGGCCGTGGGCCGCAACGGCAGCGCCTGGGGCGTGGGCGTGGTGCCGACGCAAGGCGTGGCCCCGCACCAGCCCGGTGACCCGGTGAAGCCCGGCGATCCGGTAAAGAAGGAAGGCGATGGCCGCAGCCCGGCCGGCTTCTTCAACATCGGCCCGGCCTTCGGCTACGCCCCGACGATCACCACCGCCCTGCCGTACCAGCCGATGCTGGCCAGCAGTTACTGCATGGACGTGCCCGACTCGCCGTACTACAACCGCATCGTGGATGCCGAGGTGGTGGGTAGCGATGCGGTGGAAGGCTCCACCGAGCCGATGCGCCTGGACCTGCACAACAAGGGGGATGTGCGCTATCGCGAGGGCTTTGTGATCGAGCACAACCCGAAGGGCGAAGCCCGCCGCGGCAGCTGCATCTTCGCCCACCTGTGGCGCACCCCCGGTGAGGCCACCGCAGGCTGCACCGCCATGCAGCCCGAACACATGCAGCGCCTGCTGGCCTGGCTGGATCCGGCCAAGCGGCCGCTGTTCGTGCTGCTGCCGCGCGCGCAGTACCAGCAGATGCAGCACGACTGGAACCTGCCGGCGGCACTGGAAAACACGCCATGAGCGCCCCGGCCGATCCCCAACTGGAACGCGCGGTCAGCCGCTGGCAGATCGTCGGGCTGTCGATCAACGATGTGATCGGCAGCGGCATCTACCTGCTGCCCGCCGCCACCGTCGCCCTGCTCGGTCCCTTCAGCCTGTGGGGCGTGGTCGCCGCCGGCATCGTGGTGGCGCTGCTGGTGCTGTGTTACGCGCAGGCCGCCAGCTACTTCGACGAGCCCGGTGGCAGCTACCTGTATGCCCGCGAGGCGTTCGGCCGGTTTGCCGGGTTCGAGATCGGCTGGATGATCTGGCTCACCCGGATCAGCTCGGCCGCCGCGCTCAGCAACGCGCTGGCCGACGCGGTGGCGCGGTTCTGGCCATGGGCCGGGCATGATCTCGGCCGCGTGCTGATCATCGTGGTGTCGCTGGGCTTCCTTACCGCGGTCAACGTGGCCGGGGTGCGTTCGGCTGCGCGCACCGGGGTGATCCTGGTGATCGGCAAGCTGCTGCCGCTGCTGCTGTTCGTGGCGATCGGCGCGTTCTACGTCGACATGGATCTGGCCTTCTCCGGGGTCCGCCCGGACCCGCACGACCTGCAGCGCATGGGCGAGGCCGCGTTGCTGCTGCTGTACGCCTATGCCGGCTTCGAGAACATTCCGGCTGCCGCGGGCGAGTACAAGAACCCACGCCGCGATATTCCGTTCGCACTGATCACCATGATCGTCAGCGTCACCGTCATCTACGGCGCGGTGCAGCTGGTGGCGCAGGGCACGCTGGCCAACCTGGCCGCGTCGCCCACGCCGCTAGCCGACGCGGCCTCCCGCTTCGGTGGCGAGGCGCTGGCGCTGATCCTCACCGTGGGCGCCACCATTTCCATCTTGGGCACCAACAGCAACACCATGATGATGGGCCCGCGCTTCCTGTTCGCCCTGGCCCGCGATGGCTACGGGCCGAAGGTGCTGGCCAACGTGCACCCGCGCTTCCGCACGCCGGCGGCGGCCATCGTGACCCAGGGCGTGATCGCGCTGGCGCTGGCGCTCTCCGGTTCGTTCGTGCAGTTGGCGCTGCTGTCGATGACCACGCGCCTGTTCGCCTATATCGGCACGGCCGCGGCGGTGCTGGTGCTGGCGCGTCGTTTCCGCGACCGCCCCGGTGCGTTGAAGTTGCCCGGCGGCCCGGTGATTCCGGTGCTGGCACTGGTGCTGTGCGTGGCGCTGTTCGTGAGTGCCAGCTGGCAGAACATCGCGGCAGCCGGCATCGCGTTCGTGGTGGGCGCGGTGATCTACCAACTGCCGCGCAAGGATCGACCGGCCTGAACCGCAGCCACGCGGTGGATGACGCTTGATGTGTCATTCACCTCGTCGGCCCACGGCGTTAACCGGCATCTGGGTAAGTTGGACCCTCACCCAACCGGAGCCACCACATGCCTACTGACTACCAGATTCCCGGCCGGGTGCCGGAAGACGGCGTGCCGCGCCAGGCGGTATCGGACTATTGGCGCGAACGCTTCCCGAGCGAGCCGTACTACGACAACAGCCAGTTCTACGACGATTACGAGCCGGCGTACCAGCTGGGGCACTACTCGCGCGCCGACGAGATGATCCGCGCCTACGAGCAGGTGGAAGCCGAACTGGAAACGCGCTGGGCGCAGGAGCGCGGCAAGAGCAAGCTGACGTGGGAACAGGCGCGCAATGCCGTGCGCCGTGGCTGGGATGAATCCACCGCCCTGCACCAGTCGCACCTGGACAAGGGCGTGCCGCGCGGCACCTGAGGCAGCGCGCGGCACCCGCCAGCGCTTAGTCGCCGCTGGGCAGCGGTGGGATCTCGCGCACATTGCCACCCGCGGCCATCAGGTCGCGGGTGTTCTTCTGCACCGCCACCGCGCCGAACAGGCTCAGGGCGAAGGCCATGCCGTAGAAGCCCTTCTCGCTGAGCAGCAGCGTGGCGTTCCACAGGCCCACCAGCAGCAACAGCAGCGAGGCCAGCAGGGCGAACCAGCACAGCGCGTAATACAGGCCGCTGACCGGAATGTCCTCCACGCGGTCGCGCACGCTCTTTTGCAGCGACACCGCCGCAAACAGGCCGAACAACAGCAGGGTGAGGTAATAGCCCTTCTCGTTGAGCGCCATCTCGGCGTTGAACAGACCAACCAGATAGGCCGCCGCGCCCAGCAGCAGCGCTGCCCACGAGGCGGCAATGAAGGCCGGGGACGGCTTGTGCACCTGTTGTTTCATGTGATCCAACTCCATTTGATGGCGGCAAGCCGCACGTGCCGCCCCACGGGCAGCCCGCGCCAACGGTAGCCGATCACGGCCCGCGCGCCTACGGGGTATGACGTATGGTGCACGCCGCGTTGATGGGCATGCTGTACAACCATGGCTGGCCATCGCATCCCCACCCGGAGATACCCCATGACCCGCAAGCTGCTGCTCTCGCTCGCCGTCACTCTTACCCTGCCCCTGTTCGCCACCGCCTGCGTGGCGGCTGACAAGGCGGCCGCCCCGGTCCTGAAGAAGGCCGAGTGGCCCTTCGCCGCCACCGACGCCGGCACCTTCAACGAACCGTGGGCGATGAGCTTCCTGCCCGATGGCAGCCTGCTGGTCAGTGAAAAGGCCGGCACCCTGCAGCATGTGGACCTGAAAACCGGCAAACGCGCCGCCATCAGCGGCGTGCCCAAGGTGGCCTATGCCGGCCAGGGCGGCTTCGGCGACGTGCTGCCGCACCCGGGCTTCGCCAAGAACCAGCTGGTGTATGTGAGCTATGCCGAGGCCGGCGAAGGCGACACCCGCGGCGCCGCCGTGGGCCGGGCACGCCTGGTGCTGGCCGCCGATGGCAGCGGCGCGCTGCAGGACTTCAAGGTGATCTGGCGCCAGACCCCCAAGGTGGAAGGCGGCGGCCATTACGGCCACCGGCTGGCGTTCGGCCCGGACGGCAAGTTGTGGATCACCTCCAGCGAACGCCAGAAGTTCGATCCGGCCCAGGACATGGGCGGCAACCTCGGCAAGATCGTGCGCCTGAACGACGACGGCAGCGTGCCGGCCGACAACCCGTTCGCCTCCCAGGGCGGCGTGGCCGCGCAGGTCTGGTCGCTGGGCCACCGCAATGCGCTGGGCATCGCCTTCGATGCGCGCGGCAAGCTGTGGGTGCACGAAATGGGCCCGGCCGGTGGCGACGAGCTCAACCTGATCGCGCGAGGCGCCAACTACGGCTACCCGATCGTGTCCAACGGCAACCATTACGACGGCCGCGACATTCCCGACCACAGCACGCGCCCGGAATTCGCCGCGCCCAAGGTGACCTGGACGCCGGTGATTTCGCCGGCCGGTTTCATCATCTACAACGGCACGCAGTTCCCGCAGTGGAAGGGCAGCGGCTTCATCGGCGGGCTGTCGTCCAAGTCACTGGTGCGGGTGGCCTTCGATGGCGACAACGCGCGCGAAGCCGAGCGTTTCGACATGGGCGAGCGCATCCGCGAAGTGGAACAGGGCCCGGATGGGGCGATCTGGCTGCTGGAAGACGGGAAGAACGGGCGGCTGTTGAAGCTCACCCCGAAGGGGTGAGCTGAGGGCGTACCGGCGCGATCGACGCGTACCGACCAACGGTCGGTACCTACCGGGTGGGGGCAATGCCCCATCACGGGGTGCCGAGCAACGTGTCGGTACCCACCGGTTCCGGGCAATGCCCCGTCATGGCGTGCCGACCAACGGTCGGTACGCACCGGTCAATCCTGCACGGTGACGATGCCGACCCTGGCCTTGGTGCAGTCGTTCGCCGGGCAGATGCCGTTGATCCAGATCTGGCCGTTGCCCAGCATCACGCCCTGCCAGTTGACGAACACGTCGTCGAATTTCTGTTCGGTGATGGTCCTGGCGATGTCGGCGGTGATGATGCGGTCGTACTCGCGCTCGAATGTCGCGGCATCGGCGACTTTGCGCTTCTTGCCGCCCACGTTGACGTTCACCGGGTACAGCGGCAGGGCGGCCACGGCCTTGGCATCGTGCGCGGCCACGCCCTTCTGCAGTGCAGTGAAGACGGCCTCATAACGGGGTGCATCGCCGAGCAGGCGTTCGATGCGCTGGCGGACGTCGCCGTCGCTGCTGTCGGCGGTGGCATCCGGTGCGTCGGTGGCAGGCGTGGTCTGCGCGGCCGCCTCGGCCGGTGTTGCCACCGCATCCGGCGACATGCCGGCCGTCGGCGCGTCCTCGCTGGGCGTGGTGGTCGTGGTGGGCGGCGAGGTGGGTGCAGCGGCGGCCGCATCGGCCGCCGGCGGTGCCGGCTGCGAGCATGCCGCCAGCAACAGGGTGGGAAGCAGGATTCGGATCGCGCGCATGCTGGCTCCATCGATGTGCAAGGCAGCCAGCCTAACCGCCCAAACGTCAGCCGCCGATGACGGCCACAGCCGCACCACAGGGGATGACGGCCACACCCAAAACAACCGGGGTGGAGCCGACTGTTGGTCGGCTACCGCCACAGGCGATCGACCCACACCGTAGAGCCGACCGTTGGTCGGCTGCCGTCAAGCGGAGACCGATGCGTTGGGGGCAGCCGACCAACGGTCGGCTCTACCGCCGGGGCGGCGGCGATGCCCCAACAGGGTCAACCCGCCAGCAACTCGAAGATCACCGGCTCACCACTCGCCGAAGACGCACACACCCACAGCTCAAACTGACCCGGCTCGGCGCGGAATACACCATCGCGACCCGTGAAGCCCAGCGCGTGGCGGTCCAGGGTGAACTGCACCTCGGTGCTCTGACCCGGCTGCAGCGCCACCTTGCGGAACGCCTTCAACTCACGCACTGGCCGCACGCGGCTGGCCACGCGGTCGTGGATATACAGCTGCACCACTTCCTCGCCCGCCATCGCACCGGTGTTGGTGAGCGTGGTGGTGATGGTCAGGGTGTCGTCCCAGCCCAGCGTCTCCGCGCTCAGCTGCGGCACGCCATAACCGAAGGTCGTGTAGCCCACGCCATGCCCGAACGGATACAGCGCCTCGTTCGGGATCTCGCGCCAGCGCGCCTTGAACTCGGACATGGTCGGCAGTTCCGGGCGACCGGTGCGCGGGTGGTTGTAGAAGAACGGCTGCTGGCCCGACACCTGCGGGAAGCTTACCGGCAGGCGGCCGGACGGGTTGTAGTCGCCGAACAGCACATCGGCCACGGCATGACCGGTCTGGGTGCCCAGGTACCAGGTAATCGCCACGGCCTGCGCATTGCGCACCGCGCCCTGCAGCGCCAGCGCGCGACCATTGCGCAGCAGCACCACCAGCGGCTTGCCGGTCATGGCCACCGCTTCGGCCAGCGCCTGCTGCGCCGGCGGCAGCGTGATTTCCACGCGCGACTGCGCTTCACCGCTGTAACGCTGCGGTTCGCCCAGCGCCAGCACCACCACGTCGGCGCGCAGTGCAGCGGCCACGGCCTGCTCGATGCCGTCCTGCACGGCCGCTTCCAGGTCGCAACCCGGCACGATTTCAAGCAGGGCTTCATCGCTGATCGCCGCGCGCACGCCGGTTTCCAGGCTCACATAGCGGGTCTTGTCGCCGAACAGGGTCCAGCACCCTTCAATGTTCTCGCGGTCCTGCACGAACGGGCCGATCAGCGCGATCTTCTGCCCGGTCTTCTTCAGCGGCAGCACCGCGTCGGTGTTCTTGAGCAGTACGATCGAACGGCGCGCGGCGTCGCGCGACAGTTCATCGTGCTCGGCGATATGCGCGGTGGAGGCTTCGCGGTCCAGATCCAGCGAACGGTAGGGATCGTCGAACAGGCCGATCGCATCCTTCAGGCGCAGAATGCGGCGCACCGACTCGTCCAGCGTGGCCATCGGCACCTCGCCACTCTCGATCAGGCCCGGCAGGTGTTCGGCATAGAAGCCGCTCTGCATGCTCAGGTCCAGGCCGGCGGTGAAGGCCTTGGCGGTGGCGTCGCGGTCATCGGCGGCATAGCCGTGCGCCACCAGCTCCATGTCGGCGGTGTAATCGGAGATCACCACGCCCGGGAACTTCCATTCGCCGCGCAGGATGTCGGTGAGCAGTTCGGCGTTGGCGCTGGCCGGCACGCCGTTGATGTCGTTGAAGGAGGACATCACGGTGAGCGCGCCGGCCTCGAAGGCGGCCTGGAACGGCGGCAGGTGCACGTCGCGCAGGGTCTGCGGCGAGATGTCGACCATGTTGTATTCCATGCCGGCCATCACCGCGCCGTAGGCGGCGAAATGCTTCGGCGTGGCCAGCAGCGCATCGGCGGCGCGCAGGTCCGGGCCCTGGAAGCCGCGCACGCGGGCGGCGGCGAAGGCACAGCCCAGCACCACGTCTTCACCGGCACCTTCGGCACCGCGGCCCCAGCGCTGGTCGCGGGCGATGTCCACCGCCGGTGCGTAGGTCCAGTGCAGGCCGGCCGCCGTGGCTTCCACCGCAGTGGCGCGCGCGGTGCGCTCGGCCAGGTCCGGCTCGAAGCTGGCGGCTTCGCCCAGCGGGATCGGGAACACGGTGCGCATGCCGTGGATGACATCGGCGGCCAGGATCACCGGGATGCCCAGGCGGCTTTCTTCCAGCGCCACCTGCTGGATGCGGCGGCCGGCTTCCACGCCCACGCCATTGAACAGCGACCCCACCTTGCCCTCGCGCACCTGCTGCAGCACCTGGTCGGCGTTGAGCACGTTGGCTTCCGGGTTCACGTCCGGGGCGAACGGCCGAACCATGTCGGCGAACACACCGAGCTGGCCGACTTTTTCTTCGACGGTCATCTTGGCAATGAGGGTTTCGATACGATCGGCGGCCACCGGCTGTCCTTATGAAAACGTTTACAAGGCCAGGATTCTAGCGTTCCCGGGCCCGTTGTGAATGATTTTGACGTTCATTTTTCTTCCCCGGGGGAAGAACCCCGCCACCGTGAGCGCGGTGGCGGGGGCACAGGAGCTTACTCCGCGGCGGCCAGGCGCTGCTGGCCGGCCATCAACATCGCATCACTGGAGGCCTGGAACACGCGCAGCCCGAAGGCCGGCAGCGTGGCCAGCAGGTGGTCGAACACGTCCGACTGGATGCCCTCGTACTCGCCCCACGCGGTGGTGCGGGTGAAGCAGTAGATCTCCAGCGGCAGGCCTTCGGTGGTCGGCTGCAGCTGCCGTACCAGCAGCGTCATGTCCGTATGGATACCCGGATGCTGGCGCAGGTAGCGCTCCACATACGCGCGGAACGTGCCCAGGTTGGTCACCCGCCGCGCATTCACCGCCGCCACGCCCTTGGCCTGCAGCTGCGCGTTCCACTGCTGCAGTTCGCTCTGCTTCTCGCGCAGGTATTCGCCCAGCACCGCGAACTGTTCCAGTTCGGCCAGCATCGGCGCATCGACGAAGCCCACGCTGTGCTGGTCCAGGTACAGCGCGCGCTTGATCCGGCGTCCGCCGGCCTCCTGCATGCCGCGCCAGTTCTTGAACGACTCGGTGACCAGCTTCTTGGTCGGGATGGTGGTGATGGTCTTGTCGAAGTTCTGCACGGTGATGGTGTGCAGGGCGATGTCGATGACGTCGCCGTCGGCATTCTGGCTGGGCATCTCGATCCAGTCGCCCAGCCGCACCCGGCCGTCGCCGCTGATCTGCACGCTGGCCACCAGCGACAGGATGGTGTCCTGGAAGATCAGCATCAGCACGGCGGTGGCCGCGCCCAGCCCGGTGACCAGGTAGCGCAGGTCCACCCCGGCCAGGGTGGCCACGATCGACAGCCCGGCGATGACGAAGATGACGATCTTGCCAACCTGGAGGTAGCCCTTGATCGGCTTGTTGCGCGCGTCGGGGCGGCGCTCGTAGATGTCGTTGGCCGCGTCCAGCGCGTGCGAGATCGCCAGCGCCACGGTCAGGATCGCCCAGGCCTGGCAGGCGCCGATGACGAAGGCCACCAGCGGCGCAGGCAGGTCGGGCACCACGGTGATGCCGGCGGCGATGACCTGGCTGGGCACCACATTGGACAACCGCGACACCACCCGCATCACGTTGCTGCCGCGCCCGCCATGGGCGGTCCCGCCGGGAAGCCGGTTGATCAACCCGCGCAGGCCGCGCAGCAGGATCTTCTTGGTGACGAAATTGGCCAGCCACGCGGCCAGCGCCAGCAGGCACAGCACCGAGGCGGTGTAGGCCCACGGCCAGGGTTCGAGGGTTCGCTGCAGGTCGTCCAGCCAACGGGTTGCTACTACCGCATCCAGCATCTTGTTGAAGTCTCCAGATTTGGGGGTTGCCGGGCAGCGCCCGGCACTACGGTGGTTCGGGTTGCCGGGCAGAGCCCGGCACTACGGTGGGCAGCGCCCGGTCAGGACGCGCTGCGTTCGATGATCACGCCCACCGCGCGTGCGCCGCGCACGGCGCCGGGCTTGCTCAGCTTGAGGCGCAGCCATTCCACCTTGAATTCACGCAGCACGATCTCGGCGATGCGCTCAGCCAGGGTTTCGACCAGGCCGAAATCGGACTCGCGCACGAACTGCTCGATGCGCTTGCTCACGGCCTTGTAGTTGAGGGTATCGGCGATGTCGTCGCTGGCCGCCGGGCGACGATTGTCGAAGCCCATTTCCAGGTCGAACCGCAGGGTCTGGCGGATCCGCCGTTCCCAGTCGTAGATGCCGATCAGGGCATCGATCTCGAGCCCTTCGATGAATACCTTGTCCATAGCCATGCCACGTGGAAGATGCCGAACATGGTAACGGCGCGGGCCGGAACGTGCCGGGAACCGGGTGCGGGAGAAAGACAAAAGGCCCCTTTCGGGACCCTTTGCTTACCGCCACTGTCCCCGGGGGAATTGGATTTCTCCAAAAGCTGGTCCCGGTGGCACACGCCTGTACCGTAGCGTCACCACTTCCCCGGGTCAACGTGGGAGGTGCGATTCTGGGACCGACCGCTCAGGGCTTAACCCCTAATAGATTGGGGTGATAAAGCTGATGCCGGATGATGGAATACATCAGTAGTCTTCGCGACGTTTCCTGATGCCGGAACCAGCACGCTGCCGCCTAGGATCAATCACTTCCTAGCGGATCCTTCCCGTTGCGCGACCTGCAACTCATTCATCGCTCGTTCTCGGCAGCGCGCATGCGTACGTTCGAACGGGCCATCGGTTCTGCTGCCGTCCACCCATTTACGCTCTATCAGTGGAACCTGCGCATCAGTGGCGCCTTCCTGCTACCGCTCCATGTCTGCGAGGTTGTCATCCGCAATGCAGTCGCCGAGGCGCTTGAGCAGCAGCACGGGGAACGGTGGCCGTGGCAACGTGGATTTTATTCGAGCCTCCCGGGAAGCGGCTCGGATGGCTACAACGCACGTGCAGAGTTACAGCGTGCGACGGCCAGGTTCCCTACGACATCGTCGGTGATTGCCGCGCTGCGCTTAGCCTTCTGGCAACACATGTTCACCCAACGATTCGACGCTGGCCTGTGGGGACCAACCCTCCATCGCGTGCTCCCTGGTGCCGGACAATTGGGACCGCCGCACGGTGTCCGGGCCACCCTTCACGCCGATCTTCAGCGGGTCAGGACACTGCGTAACCGGATCGCGCATCACGAACCGGTCTTCATGCGTGACCTAGGTGAAGACTTTGCCACCATCACCAAGCTCGTCGGGCTGCGGTGCCCGGACGTGGTGCGCTGGATGGATCGCGTAGAAACGGTGACCCCGCTGTTGCTGCAGCGCCCCAACTGAGCGCTGCGCCCCTCCGTGCCGCTGTCACCTACACCGCCGGCAGCGTCGCCATGTCCCAGCGCGGGGTGACCTGCACCTGCGGCGGGTTGTGCTGGCCGGCTTCCAGCCGCAGTGCGCCGGCGAAGGCGATCATCGCGCCGTTGTCGGTGCACAGCGACGGGCGCGGGAAGCAGGCCCGGCCGCCGCGGCGGGCCGCCATCTGCTGAAGCTTGGCGCGCAGCCGCTTGTTGGCCCCTACCCCGCCGGCCACCACGATCACATCGGTGCCGGCCTCATCCAGCGCGCGCTCGCACTTGATGGCCAGGGTGTCCACCACGGCGTCTTCAAAGCCCCGGGCGATGTCGGCGCGGGTCTGCTCGCTCTGGTCGCTGTCGCGCCAGGCCAGCAGCACCTGGGTCTTCAGGCCGGAGAAGCTGAAATCCAGCCCGGGCCGGTCGGTCATGGGGCGGGTGAATCTGTACTTGCCGGGGGTACCGCGCTCGGCCAGCGCCGCCAGTTGCGGGCCGCCCGGGTACGGCAGGCCCATCAGCTTGGCGGTCTTGTCGAAGGCCTCGCCGGCCGCGTCGTCCAGGGTCTCGCCCAGCAGGCGGTACTGGCCGATCCGGTCCACCGCCACCAGCTGGGTATGCCCGCCGGACACCAGCAGCGCCACGAACGGCGCCTGCGGCGGGTCATCTTCCATCAGCGGGGCCAGCAGATGCCCTTCCATATGGTGTACCCCGACCGCCGGCACCTCCAGCGCCCAGGCCAGCGAGCGGGCCACGCCCGCCCCCACCAGCAGCGCGCCAACCAGCCCCGGGCCGGCCGTATAGGCCACCCCGTCGATGTCGGCCACGCCCATCCCGGCCTCGGCCAAGGTCTGGCGGATCAGCGGCAGCAGCTTGCGCACGTGGTCGCGGCTGGCCAGTTCAGGCACCACCCCGCCGTACTCGGCGTGCAGGGCGATCTGGCTATAGACCGCATGGGCGCGCAGGGCGTCCGGGCCGGCCAGGGCGGTGTCGTACACCGCCACGCCGGTCTCATCACAGGAAGATTCAATACCAAGGACTCGCATACCGGGTATTATGGACCGCTGAGGCCCCGGCAGCGTTACCGCCAGCCCACCTGACACCACCTGTGGCCAAGAAGTTTGCCGGGGTGGGTTGCAACTTCTTTTGTCGCCGCTATAATGTGCGGCTCTCACCGGGCGTGACCCGGTTCTACTGTGTCCCGGAGATTCCATGCCCAGCGTTAAAGTCCGCGAGAACGAGCCCTTCGAGTTTGCGCTCCGTCGCTTCAAGCGCACCTGCGAAAAGGCCGGCGTGCTGGCCGAAACCCGCAAGCGCGAGTTCTATGAAAAGCCGACCCAGGAGCGCAAGCGTAAAGCTGCTGCTGCTGTGAAGCGTCAGCTGCGCCGGTCGTCGCGCGACGTCACCAAGCGTCAGCGCCTGTACTGAGTCGGACGCAACTTCGATGCGACAGGCCGCTGGTCTGTCGTGGCGGAGCCGAAGCCGGAACGCGCGAGCGTTGCCGGCTTTTTGCGTTCCAGTCGTTTGGCGTCTCTTTCCGCCCTTTTGACCGAATACGAGGTGTTCCATGAGCCTGAAACAGCAGCTTACCGATGACATGAAGGCCGCCATGAAGGCCGGCGAGAAGCACCGTCTGGGCGTGATCCGCCTGATGCTGGCCGACATCAAGCGCAAGGAAGTGGACGAGCGCATCGAGCTGGACGACGCCACCGCGTTGGCCGTGCTGGAAAAGATGGTCAAGCAGCGCAAGGATTCGGTCAGCCAGTTCGAAGCGGCCAACCGTGAAGACCTCGCCGTGATCGAGCGCGAAGAGATCCTGGTCATCGACCAGTACCTGCCGGCCAAGCTGGGCGAGGCCGAGATCGTGGCCGCCATCCAGGCCGCCATCGCCGAAACCGGCGCGGCCAGCCCGGCCGACATCGGCAAGCTGATGGGCGCACTGAAGCCCAAGCTCGCCGGCCAGGCCGACATGGGCCTGGTGTCCAAGCTGGTCAAGCAGCAGCTGGCAGGCTGATCGGGCCAGGTAGCGACCCACGGTCGCTACCTGCCTCGCCGGATGTACGTCATCCGGATTCCGGTAGGCACCGACCGTTGGTCGGTGCATGCATGCATGCACGCGCACTGCCGCGCGCCCGCTTCACCCCGCCTTCGACCCGGGCCTGCAAAAATCGGCCGCATGTCTTCACTGCCGCCTGCCCCCACCCCCGACGCCGATCCCTCGCCCGCCCACGCCGGCGTGCCGCCGCGGCTGCGCAAGTATGTCGACCGGCTGCAACGCAGCTTCCCGATGGCCGTGGGCAAGCGCTTCGTCGAGATCGACGTGCTCACCCAGGCCGCCTCGGTCTCCTTCTACGCCCTGCTGTCGATGGCGCCGCTGCTGGTGCTGCTGTTGTGGCTCACCGCCTCGCTGTATCCGCCGGCGCAACAGGCGCTGATCGCCCAGATCAACGACGTGGCCGGCAGTAGTGCCGCCACCGTGGCCGACACCGTGCTCAAGAACGCCGACAACCAGCCCGACGTGGGTTCGCTGGCCGGGGTCTGGAGCACGCTGCTGCTGTTCATCGGCGCCACGGCGGTGTTTGCGCAGCTGCAGAACGCGCTGAACCTGATCTTCAACACCAGTGGCGAGCGCCTGGACGGCATCGTGGCGTGGCTGCGCAAGCGCGTGTTCTCCTTCGGCGTGGTGCTGGCGCTGGGCTTCCTGCTGATCCTGTCGATGACCGCCACCACCATGCTGCAGGTGGCCTTCGCGCAGCTGCCCTCGGTGCTGCCGGCAATCGGCTACCTGACCAGCCTGGCGCTGTACACGGTGGGCTTCGCCTTCCTGTATCACTACCTGCCCGACCGCCGCGTGGCCTGGCGACAAGCCTTCATCGGCGGGGCCATCACCTCGGCGCTGTTCGCGTTGGGCCGCTATGGCATCGGCCTGTACATCGCCACCGTCGCGCCGGGCAGCGCCTACGGCTCGATGGGCGCGCTGGTGATCTCGCTGGTGTGGATCTACTACGCCACGGTGGTGTTCTTCGTGGGCGCGCTGATGACCGCGGTCATCGATGAACGCCTGCGCGCGCATTTCCACCTGGCCCAGGCGGGCATCGCCGTGCCCAAACCGGGCGAAGCGACCGGCAGCTAGTAGACTAGCGGTGTCCCCCGCTGCCCTGCGTGGCCGTTACCGGTCGCGCCACCTGCCTGCTGCCCATGGCCCGTATCCCCGACGCATTCATCGACGACCTGCTGGCCCGCTCCGACATTGTCGAGGTGGTGGGCAGCCGCGTGCCGCTGAAGCGCCAGGGCAAGGAATACGCCGCACGCTGCCCGTTCCACGACGAGCGCTCGGCCTCGTTCACGGTCTCGCCCACCAAGCAGTTCTATCACTGCTTCGGCTGTGGCGCGCATGGCACCGCGATCAGCTTCCTGATGAATTACGACCGCCTCGAGTTCCTCGACGCGGTTGATGAGTTGGCCAAGCGTGTGGGCATGGAAGTGCCGCGCGATACCCAGCCGCGCACCGCCCAGCAGCAGGACGACAGCCGCGAGCTGTACTCGGCCCTGGATGCGGCCACGCGCTTCTTCCAGAAATCGCTGGAGGAAAGCGACAAGGCCCGCGCCTACCTGGACCAGCGCGGCGTAGACGAGGAAAACCGCACGCGGTTCGCGATCGGCTATGCACCCGACGGCTACAGCGCGTTGAAGGACGCACTGGGCAAGGACGAGCGGCGCATGAAGCTGCTGGACCGCGCCGGGCTGTTTTCCAAGAACGACCGCGGCCATGTCTACGACAAGTTCCGCGACCGGGTGATGTTCCCGATCTTCGACCGCCGCGGCCGCGTGATCGCCTACGGCGGCCGGGTCATGGAGAAGGACGACGGCCCCAAGTACCTCAACTCGCCCGAGACCGCGCTGTTCCACAAGGGCCGCGAACTGTACGGCCTGTGGCAGGTGCGCCACGCCAACCAGAAGATCGAGCGGCTGATCGTGGTCGAAGGCTACATGGACGTGGTCTCGCTGTTCCAGTACGGGGTCACCCAGGCGGTGGCCACGCTGGGCACGGCCACCACGCCGGACCACGCCGAGCTGCTGTTCCGCAATGCGCCGGACGTGTTCTTCTGCTTCGACGGTGACGCCGCCGGCCGCCGCGCAGGCTGGCGCGCGCTGGAGTCGGTGCTGCCGCGCATGAAGGACGGCCGCCAGGCGTTCTTCCTGTTCCTGCCCGACGGCGAAGACCCCGACACCATCGTGCGCAAGGAAGGCAGCGCCGCATTCGACGAACGCCTCAAGCAGGCCACGCCGCTGTCGCAGTTCTTCTTCGACGAGCTCACCCGCGAGGTCAACATGGCCACGCTGGACGGCAAGGCGCGGCTGGCCGAGCGGGCCAAGCCGATGCTGGCGCAGATTCCCGATGGCGCCTTCGGCGACCTGATGAAGCAGCAGCTGACCACGCTCACCGGGCTGGGTGCCCGGCCCACGGCATCGGCGCAGCCCTCGCGCCCATCACCGCGTGCGGTGGCACCCACCCAGCGCCGCAGCCTGGTGCGCGCGGCCATTGCGATCCTGCTGCAGCAACCCTCGCTGGCCATGACCCTGGAAGGCCACCACTTCAACGGCCTGCGCCTGCCCGGCATTGAACTGCTGCTGGAGCTGCTTGGGTTGGTCGAACAGCGCCCGGACATCACCACCGGCGCACTGCTGGAGCATTTCGAGGGGCGCGAGGAACAGGCCTCCTTGCAGAAACTGGCCGCCCACACCCAGCCAGGCGACGAGGCGATGTGGACCGAGGAACTGCACGATGCGGTGGCCCAGCTTGAAAAGCAGCTGATGCGGCAACGCATGGATGAGCTTCAGGCAAAGCAGAGCCAGCAGGGTCTGGACGATACTGACAAGTACGAACTGCGCGAACTGCTCAAGGCGCGCAGCACCCTCCGCTTCTGACCAACGGAGCAGCCGTGGCCTCTCCCCGAGTGAACCCCGCCGCATCCTTCGCCCGCCACGTCCGCCTTGGCGCCCTCGCCGCCCTGCTGGCCATGGCACTGCCTGCGGTGGCCGACACGCTGCCCTTCGCGCAGCCGCGCCCGCAGCTGTACAGCGCCGGCCAGCCCAGTGCCGCCCAGCTGCAACAGGCCGCGGACGCCGGCGTCACCACCGTGATCGACCCGCGCCAGCCCGATGAAGACCGCGGCTTCGATGAAACCGCCGCCGCCGAACGCCTGGGCCTGCGCTATGTACGCATACCGGTGGCCGGCGCTGCCGGCCTGACCGACGCCAATGCGCACGCGCTGCGCACGGCACTGGCGCAGAGCAGCGGCCCGGTGCTGGTGCATTGCGCCTCCGGCAACCGCGCCGGTGCGCTGCTGGCGCTGTTGAACGCACGCGATGGTGCCCCGGTGGAGCACGCCCTGCAGCTGGGTCGCGATGCCGGCATGACCTCGCTGGAAGCGCCTACCCGCGCCCTGCTCGAACAGGCTGCCGCGCGTTGAGTCAGCGCGTGTTTTCCCTCTCTCTTTTCATCCTCACAGGAGCATGCCGCGCATGAAGCCCTGGTGGTCGCGCCTGCGGCCGGACAACTTCACCCTCGCCCTGCTCTGCACCGTGCTGCTGGCCTCGCTGCTGCCCATGCACGGCGCGGCGGCGATGGTGCTCGACGATGTCACCGACGTGGCCATTGCCGCGTTGTTCTTCCTGCACGGTGCGCGCCTGCCGCGTGAGTCGATCGTGGCCGGGGTGCTGCATTGGCGCCTGCACCTGACCATCCTGGCGTGCACCTTCGTGCTGTTCCCGCTGCTGGGGCTGCTGTTCAAACCGCTCGATGGCTGGCTGCTCACGCCCGAGCTGTACATCGGCGTGCTGTTCCTGTGTGCGCTGCCGTCCACGGTGCAGTCGTCCATCGCCTTCACCTCGATGGCGCGCGGCAACGTGCCGGCGGCGGTGTGCAGCGCCTCGCTGTCGAGCATCCTCGGCGTGTTCCTCACCCCCTTGCTGCTGGCCCTGCTCGCCGGCACCGAGGGCGGTATGCACAACCCGGTGCAGGCCATCGTCAGCATCATGTTGCAGCTGCTGGTGCCGTTCGTGGCCGGCCACCTGCTGCGCCCGTGGATTGCCGGCTGGGTGGAACGCCAGCGCGCGCTGCTGCGCTACACCGACCAGGCCACCATCCTGCTGGTGGTGTATTCCGCGTTCGGCGAAGCGGTCAGCGAAGGGCTGTGGAGCAAGACGCCGCTGGTATCGCTGTTCACCGTGGCCATTGTTGCCGCCGTCCTGCTCGGCATCGCGATGCCATTGATCCGCTTCATCGCCCGCCGGTTGGGCTTCAACCGCGAAGACGAAATCACCATCCTGTTCTGCGGCTCCAAGAAAAGCCTGGCCACCGGCGTCCCGATCGCCAAGGTACTGTTCGCCGGCGGCAGCCTGGGCGCGATCGTGCTGCCGATCATGATCTACCACCAGATCCAGCTGATCGTCTGCGCGATGATCGCGCAGCGGTATGCGCGCGATCCCACTGACCCGGCGCCAACCGTCCGCCCGGAATGAATCACGCAAGGTTCGCGGATCTACCTTCGGTAGGGTCGTTTCCCAAACGACTGCCGATACCGTGGATCGGCGCGATGTCAGCGTGACCTGAACCGGAAAGGCGCATTTGCCACGGTATCCAAGGCACGCTCCGATGTGCGTCATGCTCACTATCGGCCGGCACGCACGGTCGGCAGTCGTTTGGGAAACGACCCTACCGGACCCGCCGTGCATCGCCGCGGCGCACGCAACATCCGTGGCGCAATACTGGGGTCTAGTCCGCAGCGAGCGGCGTAACCTCAGCGGTCGGTCAGGGTGGCAACGCTCAACGCGGGCATCCATATCCACAGGTCGTACTGCCGATCCGCGTCTGTATCTTCTTTCGCCGCGCGCGGCGGACGCTCGATCAGCGGTACCGCGCGGCACGGCTGAAAACACGCCCAGAAATGGCCACGCAGCGCTTCCAGACGCACGCTGTACAGCGGCAGGTCCAGCAGGTGCGCGGCCATCATCTTCTGTTGCATCTCTGCGGGCGCATCGGCCGACCGGGTGCGCATGGCATGCACGTTGCCGGTCAGCACCAGCATCCGTGCATCGGCGGGCAGCGCGTTGAACTGCTGGCGCAGGTGCGTGGCCATGGCCGCATCGCGCTGGTCACTGCTGGTGGAGGCGCCGGTTTCGGTGTCATAGCCGGCCACGCCGACATCGCGGCCCTGGACCCGCAACACACGGACGGCCTCGATCAGCGCGAGCATGTCGCGGCTGCGCCGGCCGTCATGCTGATCGTCCTTCACCGCCCAGAACGGCGACGTGCGCAGCGTCTCGCGCGCGTCGGTACCACCGTCCGAGCGCAGGTAGCGTGCCAGGGCGACGTTCTCGCTCATCGGCAGTTCCAGTGCCAGCCGCACGGCGGCCGTGTCACGGCTGTAGCGCTCCATCAGGTCGGCCACCAGCAGCGGCGTTTCGGCAGTACCGTGATATTCGCCGAGCACGACCAGGCGGTGCTCGCCGGCGTGCCGCATGATCTGCGTAGCCGTCTCATCGGGCGCAGGCGCGGCAATCGCCGTGCTGCACAGCAGTGTCATGGCCAGTACTGCGCGTCGCATCCATCGTTTCATGCCGTCACGTCCTGTTCGGTCATGAAAGCAATGGCGACGTTTGCGGGAAATTCAACGTGTCGCAGCGCGCCCGCCCCCTACAACCAGGGCAGCATCCAGTGGTCCACCATCAGGAAGGCGAACAGCGCCATCAGGTAGACGATGGAATAGCCGAACATCTTCATCGAGAAGATTTCATCCGGCGGGTTCAGCATGCGCCACGCATACCAGAGGAAGACCGCGTTGAGCACGATCGCACCGCCGAGGTAGAACATGCCGCTCATGCCGAACACCACCGGCAGGATGCTGACCACGGCCAGTGCGATCGAGTACACCATGATCGACTTGCGGGTATACGCCACGCCGTGGGTCACCGGCAGCATCGGGATCTCGGCCTTGGCGTAATCCTCGCGGCGGAAGATCGCCAGCGCCCAGAAATGCGGCGGGGTCCAGATGAAGATGATCAGCACCAGCAGCGATGCGTAGGCCCAGTCCCACGGGCCCTGCATGCCGGTGATCGCGGCCCAACCGAGCATCGGCGGGGTGGCGCCGGCCAGGCCGCCGATGACGATGTTCTGCGAGGTCGCGCGCTTGAGGTACACGGTGTAGATCACCGCGTAACCAATCAGCGAGGCGAAGGTCAGCACGGCGGTGATGACGTTGACCCAGACCACCAGGATGGTCATCGACAGGGCGATCAGCAGCCCGGCAAACACCAGTACCTGCCACGGCTTGACTTTGCCCACCACCAGCGGGCGCCACGAGGTGCGCGCCATCTGCGCGTCAATGCGCGCATCCAGCAACTGGTTGATGGCCGCGGCCGCCGAGGCCGCCAGCCAGATGCCGAGGAAACCGAGCGCGCCGTCCAGCGCCTGCTGTGCGGTGGGCAGCCCGGGGATGGCCAGGAACATGCCGACCAGCGCGGTAAAGACGATGAGGGCGACGACCTTGGGCTTGGTCAGGTCCCAGTACTGACGATAACTGGCCATGCCGTCAGCCTGCCTGCACGGCAGAGGCGGTGCTACCGGCCTTGCCGTCCGCGTCCGGCGCGCGCAGGCGCGCCAACAGCGTGACCAGCACGAACAACAACGCCACCGCGCCGCCACTGTGGGCCACGGCTACTTCCAGCGGCACCGCCAGCTTCACGTTGAGAATGCCCAGGGTGATCTGCGCCACCACCAGCAGGCCCAGCGCGCTCGCCCAGCCGCGCATGCTCGGCAGCTTGAACAGGCGCACCGACAGCCACAGCAGGTACACGGCCACCACGATCGCCATCATGCGGTGCGCCATCTGGATGGCAATCCGCGAGGCGCCGTCGAGCACCCCGCCTTCGTAGTCCACGCCGATGCCGCGCCACAGGGTGAAGCCTTCCTTGAAATCGTGCTGCGGCCACCACTGGCTGACGCAGCGCGGGAAGTTGTCCAGCGATGCACTGCCGCCGCCGCAGGCGAGCGCGGCGTAGTTGGCGCTGACCCAGCCGCCCAGCGCGATCTGCAGCACCAGCACGGCCACGCCGGCGCGGATCAGCCACTTCAGCTTCGGCGCTTCCACCAGCGTGATCGGCATGTGCGTGGCACGCCATGCCATCCACACCAGCAGGCCGAACATCAGCATGCCCCCCAGCAGATGGCCCATTACCACGATCGGCTTGAGCAGCCAGGTCACCGTCCACATGCCCAGCAACGCCTGGAAGATCACCACCGCCAGGGTCAGCAACGCGGCGCGGGCCAGGTCGATGTTGTTCCAGCGCAGCGCGGCCACCAGCAGGATGGCCTCGCCGATGATCGCCAGGATGCTGGCCGGCACGTGCATGCCCATCATGTAGAGCGGTATGCCGGTGGCCACCAGCACGCAGGCAGTGACCACGGCAGTGCTGCCCCAGCGACGGCGGCGCGTGGCCAGCAGCGCCAGGGTGAGGATCTCGATGCCGAGCGCGCCGGCCAGGAAGCGGTGCACCTGCTCGCGCCACGCCTTGTGGGTTTCCAGCGGGCGGATCTTGGCCGCTTCGTGCCCGACCACGTCGGCGGCGTGCTGCGGCCAGGTGACGCGGCCATAGCAGGTGGGCCAGTCCGGGCAGCTCAGGCCGGCATCTGACAGGCGCACGAACGAACCGAACATGATCGTGCTGGCGGTCATGATCAGCGCAAACCACGCCAGACGGTGGAAATTGCGGTGCAGCACCGGGCGTGCGGAGAGGCTCATCTAAACAGAACTCACTTCAGTTTCAGCAGCGTGGCCAGGTCTTTGCGCAGACCGGCCATATCGAATCCCGGCGCATAGCGCATGATCACGAAACCGTTGGGATCGATCACATACACCGGCGTGCCGGCAGGGTCATCCACGGCGGGCAATGCGGCACGCAGGTCGGGCTGGTCGCGCAGCACGCGCAATGCGGGCACGCCCTGGACCTCGGCCGGCGGCGTGCCCAGCCACAGGATCTCGACATTATCGGCGTTATGCCCGAACAGCTGCCACACCTTGCCCAATCCCTGCGACAAAGTGACGCACGCGCTTGTACAGCCGGCAGACGGGGCCACCAGGATGCGCCAGGTGCGCGCTTCCGGATTCCATGCATACGGCTGGCCGTTGGCCAGCGTGGGCGGCAGCGCGCGCAGATCGGCGGGGGGCTGCAGCAACTGGCCACTGTTGCGGTGCGCGGTGGGCTGCCACCCCGAGAAGCGCAGCACACCGGCCAGCGCCATCGCACCGAAGAACAGGCCGAACAGGGCGATCAGCGTCCAGCGGCCGCGTGAGCGCGGGGACAGCCGTTCCGGGGAAGTGGCATTCATGGGTGGCATTTTCTCACGTTGGGGCGGTCAGCGCCGGGAGTCGGGGGAAACGCGGCGGCGCGAACGCAGCTCCAGCACCAGCGCGACCACCAGCACGGTCAACGCCAGCCCGAACCACTGCACCGCATAGCCCAGGTGACGGCTGGGCGGCAGCGTGTTGGGCAACAGGTCCAGGTCGCGGGCGTAGCCGCCGGGCAGCGAAGGGTCCAGCCGCAGCACGCGGGTGGGCAGGCTGCCGGCGGGCAGCCCCAGCGCGCGCGCCACCTCGTCCGGGGGCATGCGGTTGGCCAGCCAGATCCCGGGCTGCACGGTGGTGGCCAAGGCCGGGCCCAGGGCGATGCCGCTGGCCGGTGGCGGCGCCAGCAGCCCGGCGATGCGGGCGTGGCCGTGTGGCGGCTGCAAGGGCGGCAGCACGCGGTCGGGCGGCATCGGCTGCCAGCCCAGGTCGACCAGCACGCGCGCGCCACCATCGCTCAGGAAAGGCTGGTACAGCTTGAAACCGGCGCGGCCCTCGCGGGTCTGGTTGTCCAGCAGCACGGTGCCGGGCAGGTACTGCCCGCGGTCTTCCACCCAGCGCAACGTGGGCGGCGCCGACAGCGCGGCGGCCAGGCTCAGCGCCTGCGCATGCGCGGGCACCTGCTGGTCGAGCAGCGCCTGCTTTTCATGCATGCGCTGCAGCTGCCAGTGGCCCAGCAGGCAGAAACCGGTGATCACCAGCACCGCGGCCACCCAACCGATCAGGCGTGTGTGCTTTCGCATCATGACAACGGCGGCCAAACGCGGTGATATAGGCATACCCGCCCTGCCATCGAGCCGCGCATGAATGATTCGTTGAAGACCCTGCTGGTAATCGCGTTTCTGATCGTCATCGTCTGGAATCTGGGCGCCGGGCTGTATTACCTGCTGGTCGATCGCGGCCAGACCAAGCGCACCGTCAATGCGCTCACCCGCCGCATCGCGGTGTCGGTGGCGCTGATCGCGCTTGTGGCCATCGGCATCTACAGCGGCTGGATCAAACCCCACGGCATCGGCGGTTGACCGCGTTCCACTGATGCCGCACCCGGACAGGTGCGGCAGGTGTCGCCCCGACGCTACAGCACGTAGACGAACAGGAACAGCATCAGCCACACCACGTCGACGAAGTGCCAGTACCAGGCCGCCGCTTCGAAGCCGAAGTGGTTGTCACGGGTGAAGTGCCCCTTGGCCGAGCGCAGCCACATCACGCCCAGCATGATGGTGCCCAGCAGCACGTGCGCACCGTGGAAGCCGGTGAGCATGAAGAACGTGGAGCCGTAGATGCCCGAGCCCAGGGTGAGGTTGAGTTCCTTGTAGGCGTGGATGTATTCCTCGGCCTGCAGGGTCAGGAAGAACACGCCCAGCACCACGGTCAGGCCCAGCCAGACCAGCAGCTGGCGGCGGTTGCCGGCCTTGAGCGCGTGGTGGGCGATGGTGAGGGTGACGCCGGAGGTGAGCAGGATCAGCGTGTTGATCAGCGGCAGGCCCCAGGCCGGAATGGTCTGGAAGTGGCCGCCGATGCTGCCCGGGCCATTGGTGGGCCACGCGGCGGAATAACCATCCCACAGCAGTTCGTTGGTCATCACCCCGTCGCCCTCGCCGCCCAGCCACGGCAGGCCCAGGTTGCGGGTGTAGAACAGCGCGCCGAAGAACGCACCGAAGAACATCACTTCGGAGAAGATGAACCACACCATGCCCATCCGGAACGAACCGTCCACCTGGCGGTTGTAGTTGCCGGCCTGCGATTCGCGCACCACGTCGCTGAACCACCAGAACAGGGTGAGCACCAGCATCGCGATGCCGGCGTAGAAGGTCCACTTGCCCCAGCCGGAATCATTGAGCCAGCTGGCCACGCCCACCATGGTCACCATCATCGCGATGGAACCGATGAACGGCCATTTGCTGTGCGTGGGCACGAAGTACACGTTGGCATCGGGGCTTTGCTGGGCCATGGTCTTGGGGTCCGGTGCGTATCTAGGGAGCAGCGTGTGCGTTGGCTGTTGCCGCCACGGCGGCAGGCAACTGCGCCGACAACGCGTCGTTCTTGTAGAAGGTGTAGGACAGGGTGATGGTCTTGATGTTGGCCGGCAGGTCCGGGTCGACGATGAAGCGCACCGGCATGTCGCGCTTTTCGCCGGCCTGCAGGGTCTGCGCGGTGAAGCAGAAGCATTCGGTCTTGCTGAAGTAGCCCGACGCCTTGGCCGGTGCCACCGACGGCACCGCGCTGCCCACCAGCGCGCGGTCGCTGTCGTTGCGGGCGTAGTACAGCGCCTCGTTGAGCTCGCCCGGCACCACGTCCATGGTCAGCTGTTCGGGATGGAACGCCCACGGCAGCTTGGAATTGACCCCGCCGTCGAACTCCACCCGCACGGTGCGCTTGCCCGGCGCACTGACGCCCGCCGCCGCGGCGCCGGGACCACGCTCCAGGCGCACGCCGAATACCTTTTCGCAGGCGATGCGGTACAGCGGCACCAGCGAGAAGGTCAGCACGAACACGGCCAGCGCCACCCCGATCAGGCGGGGCAGGCCCGCTGTGCGTGCGGGAACGGCCGGGCCGGTGTCGCTCATCGCCCGATCACCCCGGTCAGGATGAAGCCGACGTACACCGCCACCGCCACCAGCCCGATCTTCCAGGCGGTGCGGTGCGCGCGGCGGCGCTGCAGGGCCTGCATGTCCACGTTGTTGGGAGCGTTCGTCATGGCCACCTCAGTGGGTGATGTCGTCATGGGCCAGGTCGCCCGGGCGGATCACCGGCGGCGTGGTGAAGGTGTGCGCCGGTGCCGGCGACGGCAGCGTCCACTCCAGCCCGCGCGCGCCTTCCCATACCCGGTCGGTGGCCTTTTCGCCGTGGCGCAGCGAGTGCAGCAGGATCGCGGCCATCATGAAGGGCGTGGCGAACATGCCGAACGCACCGATCGAGCTGATCAGGTTCCAGTCGGCGAACGCCACGCTGTAATCGGGGATACGGCGCGGCATGCCGGCCAAGCCCAGGAAGTGCTGCGGGAAGAACAGCAGGTTCACGAATACGATCGACCACCAGAAGTGGAACTTGGCCCACTTCTCGCTGTACATCCGCCCGGTCCACTTCGGCCACCAGTAGTACACCGCGGCGATCAGCGCGAACACCGCGCCGGTGACCAGCACGTAGTGGAAGTGCGCCACCACGAAGTAGGTGTCGTGATACTGGAAGTCGGCCACCACAATCGCCAGCATCAGCCCGGAGAAGCCGCCGATGGTGAACAGGATCACGAAGGCCACCGCCCACAGCATCGGGGCTTCGAAGGTGAGCGAACCGCGCCACATGGTGCTCACCCAGTTGAATACCTTCACCCCGGTCGGGATGGAGATCAGCATGGTGGCGAACATGAAGTAGATTTCGCCGCCCAGCGGCATGCCCACGGTGAACATGTGGTGGGCCCAGACGATGAACGACAGGAACGCAATCGCCGCCACCGCGTAGACCATGGCCTGGTAGCCGAACAGCGGTTTGCGGCTGAAGGTGGGGATGATCTCGCTGACCACGCCGAACGCCGGCAGGATCATGATGTACACCTCCGGGTGCCCGAAGAACCAGAAGATGTGCTGGAACATCACCGGGTCGCCGCCGCCGGCCGCGTTGAAGAAGCTGGTGCCGAAGAACTTGTCGGTGAGCAGCATGGTCACCGCACCGGCCAGCACCGGCATCACCGCGATCAGCAGGAAGGCGGTGATCAGCCAGGCCCAGCAGAAGATCGGCATTTTCAGCAGGTCGATGCCGGGCGCGCGCATGTTGAGCACGGTGGCGATGATGTTGATCGCGCCCATGATCGAACTGATGCCGGCCACGTGGATGGCGAACACGCTGAAGGCCACGTTGTAGCCACCCTGCAGCGACAGCGGCGGGTACAGCGTCCAGCCACCGGCAGGCGCGCCACCGGGCAGGAACAGGGTGACCAGGAGCAAACTGAAGGCCACCGGCAGCAGCCAGAACGACCAGTTGTTCATGCGCGGCAGCGCCATGTCCGGCGCGCCGATCTGCAGCGGGATCATCCAGTTGGCCAGGCCGACGAAGGCCGGCATCACGCCGCCGAAGATCATCACCAGGGCGTGCACGGTGGTCATCTGGTTGAAGAACTCGGGCTTGACGAACTGCAGGCCCGGTTGCATCAGCTCGGCGCGGATGACCACGCTCATGGCCGCGCCGATGATGAACATGATGAAGCTGAAAAGCAGGTAGAGCGTGCCGATGTCCTTGTGGTTGGTCGAGAACAACCAACGCTCCACGAAGCTCTGCTGATGCCCGTGGTGCCCATCGTGGTCAACTGCGGAATGCGCCATCGCAACTACACCTCACTGGATCCGGTGGTACCCACGCCTGCCGGGTGGCAGGCGCAGCTCGATTTCAGGCGTTGCTGCCCGCTGCTGCCGGTGCCGGTGCCGGCGTTGCCTCCGGCGTGGCGGCAGGCGCGGCATCGGCGGGTGCCGGTGCTGCAGGCGTCGCTGCCGGCGCAGGTGCCGGTGCGGGCTTGCGTGAGGCCAGCCATTTCTGGAAGTCCTCCTTGGACACCGCTTCCACCACGATGGGCATGAAGCCATGGTCCTTGCCGCACAGCTCGGCGCACTGGCCGCGGTAGACGCCGGGCGTCTCGATGTTGGTCCAGGCCTCGTTGATGAAGCCGGGAATGGCATCCTGCTTCCAGCCCAGCGCCGGCACCCACCAGGCGTGGATGACGTCGTCGGAGGTGATCACGAAGCGCACCTTGGTATCCACCGGCAGCACCAGCCGGTTGTCCACTTCCAGCAGGTAGTGCGGGTGCGATGCCAGCGTGGGCACCGTGCCGCTCTGCCGCACGCGGTCGGACTCGCGGTCCAGGCGGCTGGTGAAGGTGACGTCCTCACCGAGGTATTCGTACTTCCACATCCACTGGTAGCCGGTGACCTTCACGGTCATTTCCGAATCGCGGGTGTCGTAGAACTTGATCAGGTTGGCCGTGGCCGGCCAGGCCATCACCACCAGGATGATCACCGGGATCACCGTCCAGATGACCTCGGCCTTGGTGTTGTGGCTGAAGGTGGCCGCGACCGCGCCCTTGGATTTGCGGAACTTGAACATGGCGTAGAACATCGCGCCGAACACGATCACGCCGATCACGGTGCACACCCACAGCGAGAACAGGTTGGATTCCCACGCCAACCGCGCGCTCTGGGTCACCCCCTTGCCCATGTTCAACTGCCACGGTTTGGGGTCGGCCGCCTGGGCCCACGCCAATGCGGGCGCCAGCAGTGCTGCCCCGCTCATTGTTGCTGTTGCGAACGTCCTGCCCCACTTTCTGCGTTGCTTCATTGCCTAGACCCTTAGCGTCGTCGGTTGCAGCCATTGCGGGCCGCGAGCAAGCCTTCTGGTTTTCCGGGCCGGTGGATTGGCCCCGAGCGGTCCTTCTCGCCACCGGCGCGGCACCGTGCCCATTCAGGGCGGTGACGCAGACCGGCAACTACCCGGCGGCGGGGATGACCTCGCGCTCCGGGACCTTCAACACAGCAAACAGCAGGACGAACAGCGGGGGCATGGAGCGCCTGTGGGGGACGCAATTCCTGCTGCAGGAAACGTCTCGATGGTAGCCCTGCACTCGCGACAGTAGCAAGGGTCCATTCACATTTTCAGGAATGGTGCAACACAGCATGAGGTCCGGCGGTACTTTTGACGAAATCAGCACACTATTCACAGGCCACCTCGTTCCCGCCGAATCCCTTTGTATGAAAGGCTATGGCTGTGATCAGGCAGCGTCGTGAAAGTGCTTCCAAGCGCCAAAAAACGATTAAAATGGTCAAGTTCTCCACGAGCCAACCGGCATGACCGCACCTTCCGCACCGATTCCTGCCCCGGCCCCGTCCGGCGCTCTCCGTCCGCCGCTGCTGTCGCCTGAGCTGCGCACGCCTCCCCCTGCGTTCCGCCAGGCCATCACCGATGCCTGGATGAAGGACGAGGCCAGCCACGTGCGCGAGCTGTTGGCGCAGGCGCGCCTGCCGGCCGACGAACAGGCGCAGGTGCAGGCCACCGCCGCCGACCTGGTCAAGCGCGTACGCGTGCGTGCCCAAGACCAGGGCGCGATCGAAGCCTTCATGCGCCAGTACGACCTGGGCAGCGAGGAAGGCGTGCTGCTGATGTGCGTGGCCGAGGCGCTGCTGCGCATTCCCGACCAGGACACCGCCGACAAGCTGATCCGCGACAAGCTGGGCGATGCCGACTGGAAAAAGCACATGGGCGGCAGCGACTCGGTGCTGGTCAACGCCTCCACCTGGGGCCTGATGCTGACCGGCCGCCTGGTGCAGATCAACGACGCCACCCGCGCCGACGTGCCGGGTGCGTTCGCGCGCCTGATCGGCCGCGTGGGTGAGCCGGTGATCCGCCTGGCCGTGCGCCAGGCAATGAAGATCATGGGCCACCAGTTCGTCATGGGCCGCACCATCGACGAGGCGCTGTCGCGCTCGCACAAGGGCGACAACGCCAGCTACCGCTATTCGTTCGACATGCTCGGCGAAGGCGCGCTGACCATGAAGGACGCCAAGCGCTACCTGGAAGACTACCGCCGTGCGATCCACTCCATCGGTGGCGACCACAAGGCCCGTGGCGGCCGCCCGGACGGCGACGTCAACGCGGCCCCGGGCATCTCGATCAAGCTGTCGGCGCTGTACCCGCGCTACGAGCATGCCAAGCGCGCGCGCGTGATGGCCGACCTGGTCCCGGGCGTGCTGGAACTGGCGCAGCTGGCCAAGTCCTATGGCATCGGCTGCACCGTGGATGCCGAGGAAACCGACCGCCTGGAACTGTCGCTGGACATCATCGAAGCGGTGGTCAGCGATGCGTCGCTGAGCGGCTGGGAAGGCTTCGGCGTGGTCGTGCAGGCCTACCAGAAGCGCACCCCGTACACGATCGACTACCTGGCCGACCTGGCCCGTCGCATCGGTCGCCGCCTGCAGGTGCGCCTGGTCAAGGGCGCGTACTGGGACGCGGAAATCAAACGCGCGCAGATCGACGGCCTGCCGGCCTACCCGGTGTTCACCCGCAAGCAGAACACCGACGTGTCCTACCTGGCGTGCACCAAGCGGTTGTTCTCGCATGCCGATGCGCTGTACCCGATGTTCGCCACCCACAACGCGCACACCATTGCCGCGGTGAAGGCGATCGCCAAGGGGGGCCAGTACGAGCACCAGAAGCTGCACGGCATGGGCGATGACCTGTACGCCGAAGTGGTGCCGGCCAATCGGTTGAACGTGCCGTGCCGCGTGTACGCACCGGTCGGTTCGCACGAAGACCTGCTGCCGTACCTGGTGCGCCGCCTGCTGGAAAACGGCGCCAACTCCAGCTTCGTCAACCGCATCACCGACGACGCGGTGGCCATCGATGACCTGATCCGCGATCCGGTCGAGGCGGTGTCCTCGTTCGCATCCATTCCCCACCCGAAAATCCCGCTGCCGGTCGACCTGCTGCGCAGCCAGAACCATGACAGGACCAATTCCATGGGCGTCAATCTTGCCAACGACAACGACCTGCGCGCGCTGGCCGAGCAGCTCAACGCCGCCGTGAAGCCGTGGAAGGCCGCGCCGCTGGTGCCCGGCGCTACCCCGACCGGCGCGCTGTTGAACGTGACCAACCCGGCCGACACGCGCCAGGTGGTGGGCCAGTGGCAGCCGGCCGACAGCGCCACCGTCGAGAAGGCGCTGGCCAATGCCGTGGCCGCGCAGCCGGCCTGGAACCGCACCCCCGCCGCCAGCCGCGCGGCGATCCTGGAACACGCCGCCGACCAGCTGGAAGCGCGCATGCCCGAGTTCATGGCGCTGTGCGTCAAGGAAGCCGGCAAGAGCCTGCCCGACGGCATCGCCGAAGTGCGCGAAGCGGTCGACTTCCTGCGCTACTACGCCAAGCAGGCGCGCGAGCAGTTCGGCCACGCCGAAAAGCTGCCCAGCCCCACCGGTGAGTCCAACGAACTGCAGCTGCATGGCCGCGGCGTGTTCGTCTGCATCAGCCCGTGGAACTTCCCGCTGGCGATCTTCCTGGGCCAGGTGGCCGCCGCGCTTGCCGCCGGCAACAGCGTGATCGCCAAGCCGGCCGAACAGACCAACCTGATCGGCTACTACGCGGTGAAGCTGCTGCTCGACGCCGGCGTGCCCGAAGGCGTGGTGCAGTTCCTGCCGGGCGACGGCGCCACCGTCGGTGCCGCGCTCACCGCCGACCCGCGCGTGGCCGGCGTGGCCTTCACCGGCTCCACTGACACCGCCCGCGCAATCAACCGCGCGATGGCCGCACGCGATGCCGCCATTGGCGTGCTGATCGCCGAAACCGGCGGCCAGAACGCCTTCATCGCCGACTCCTCGGCGCTGCCGGAACAGCTGGTCAAGGACGCCATCGGTTCGGCGTTCACCTCGGCCGGCCAGCGCTGCTCGGCCGCGCGCGTGCTGTTCGTGCAGGACGACATCGCCGACAAGGTGATGACCATGCTGTCCGGTGCGATGGCCGAACTGAAGGTCGGCGACCCGGGCCTGCTGTCCACCGACGTGGGCCCGGTGATCGACGCCGACGCGCTGCAGATCCTGCAGGACCACGCGGTGCGCATGGAGAGGGAAGCGCGCCTGATCGCCGCGGCCGAACTCGACGAAGCCGCCGCGCATGGCACCTTCTTCGCGCCGCGTGCGTACGAACTGAAGAACCTGGACCAGCTGCACAAGGAAGTCTTCGGGCCGGTGCTGCACGTGATCCGTTGGAAGGGCGACCAGCTGGATGCGGTGATCGACCAGATCAACGCCACCGGCTACGGCCTCACCCTGGGCGTGCATTCGCGCATCGATGAAACCGTGGACCGCATTTCCTCGCGCATCAACGTGGGCAACGTGTACGTCAACCGCAACCAGATCGGCGCGGTGGTCGGCGTGCAGCCGTTCGGCGGCCAGGGCCTGTCCGGCACCGGCCCCAAGGCCGGCGGCCCGCACTACCTGCTGCGCTTTGCCACCGAAAAGACCGTCACCGTGAACACCACGGCCGCCGGTGGCAACGCCTCGCTGCTGACCCTGGGCGACTGATCCACGGCGCAAGGCGGCACTGAAAAGCCCCGCGAAAGCGGGGCTTTTTTTGTTGCGCCCGGTCCCTTGCCGCTGTGCCATCATTCGCACATGCGCACCCTCCTTCGGACAACCCTGCTGCTTCCCGTGCTCCTGCTCGGCATCGCGCAGGCCACCGCTGCGCCACCCGAGCGGGTGCTGGTGTTCACCCACACCGCCGGGTTCCGGCACGATTCCATCCCCACGGCCGTGGCCACGCTGCAGACGCTGGCCACGGGCGAGCGCATGGTCGCCGACCACAGCGAAGACCCCGGTGCGTTCACCGCCGCCAACCTCGCGCGCTACCGCGTGGTGGTGTTCGCCAGCACCACCGGCGATGTGCTCGACGCCAACCAGCAGGCCGCGCTGGAAGATTTCATCGGCCGTGGCGGCGGCTTCGTCGGCGTGCATGCGGCCGCCGATACCGAATACGGCTGGCCCTGGTATGGACAGCTGGTGGGCGCATGGTTCAAGGCGCACCCGCCCGGCCTGCAGGACACGCAGGTGCTGCCCGAGCGCGGCGGCCGCGCGCACGGCACGCCATGGCCGATCCGCGACGAGCTCTACAACTACCGCGACAACCCACGCGGCCGCGTGCAGGTAGTGGCTACGGTGGACGAGAGGCGCTACGAAGGCGGCAGCATGGGCGCGGACCATCCCATCACCTGGTGCCATCGTTTCGGCGGCGGGCGCAGCTGGTACACCGGCCTGGGGCATGACGAAGCGGTGTACCGCAACCCGCATTTCCTGGCGCAGCTGCGGCAGGGTATGCGTTATGCGGCGGGCCGCTCGCCGATCTGCTGAGTCGCTGATCGCCCGTGCATCCGCAGCCCACCGGATCTTCCACGTTCCACGGGTAGCGGCGCATGCCGATCGACTGCCGATGGCTGAGTTACGCCCGTGCATCACCGCCTGGCATCGCCGCGCGACGGGCAAACAAAAAGCCCCGCTTTCGCGGGGCTTTCTGCATTCAGACACGGAGTACTGCTACGTCGATCAGAACTTGTAGTTGAACGACGCAGCAATCACGTCGCCGCCCACATCGTACTTGCCCACCAGCTTGTTGCCGGTTTCCGCGGTCGTGTTGACGTTCGGATCCTTGGTGAACAGGTGGGTGTAACCGAAGTTGTATTCCATGTTGGCCGACGGGGTCCAGCCCACGCCCAGCGACAGCCACTTGCGGGTGGTGTCCGGCACGCGGACGTCGCGGTGCGCGTCGGTGGTCGGGGTCTGGTCGTATGCCACGCCGCCGCGCAGGGTGACGGTGTCGCTCAGCTTGAAGTCCGTACCCAGCGACACGAAGGTGGTGTCGCGGTAGGCGAAGTTGAGGTTCGAGTCGGCCTGGTTGGAGGCGTAATCGATGGTCACCTTGTCGAACGAGGTCGACCACGCGGTGCGGGTCACATCGCCCATGACGGTCCAGCGGTCATTGACGTTGTGGGTGACGCTGAAGGTCGCCGAGGCCGGCATGGTGACCGTGGCGCGACCGCTGGTGTCCACGAACCAGCCCGGACGCACGTTCGGGCGAGCCAGGATGGCACGGGCACGCTCACCACCCTCGAAGGTGGCTTCACCGTTGGTGATCTTGTGTTCCACCTTCGACCGGTAGCTGATACCGATGTGGGTGTTCTCGTCCGGGCTGAACAGGCCGCCCACGGTCCAGCCGACGGCGTTGTTGTCGCCTTCGACCTTCAGGGTGCCGTCATCGGAGCCCGGCGCGAAGGTCGGCACGCGCAGCTGGCTGACCAGTGCGCCGTAGTCGATGGCATTGGTCAGTTCGATGGTCAGGTGTTCAACGAACACCGACGCGCCGAAGGACACGTACGGGTTGACGTCATAGGACGCGGCGAAGCCCAGGTCGATGGCCTTCAGATCGGTCTTGATGCCGCTGTAACGGCCGACCCAGTTGCTGTCGTATTCGGTCTTGAAGCCGAACGGGGCGGTCAGCGAGACGCCGAAGTGGGCCTTTTCGCCGATCGGCATGTGGAAGTAAGCGGCCGGGACCGGGGCAATCATGCCGGCGTCGCCGCCGTCACCGCCCGAGATCGGGGTGCCGGTGCCGGCACCGGTCGGGCCGGCATTGCGGCCGCTGCCCTTGAAATCGGCCGAGAAGCTGATGGCGCTCAGGTCACCCTGGATCTGCATGCCTTCCAACTGGCGCATGCCGGCCGGGTTGACGGCAATGATCGAGGCGTCGCCCTGGGCGCTGCCCGAACCGGCGAAGGCGCGGCCAAGACCCTTGGCGCTGTTTTCCTTCAGCTGGAAGGCGGCAGCGTGGACGTGGCCGACGGCCAGGACACCGGCGATGCCGACGGCCAGGGCGGTGACGCGGGCAAGCGTGGAAGCGGTATGCATGTTTGGTTCTCTCCGGAATTGCGGTGATGTTTTGGCAACGCGCGCCTGCGTCATCCCTGCCCTGGGGCGGGAACAACGCGCCGGATTCCCCTCCCGACATACGACGCCGTATTGGAGTATACCCAGACCGGTTAATGAAACAATAACGGTCGTCGCCCTTGTGGCTATTCAGGCTGAACCCGTCAATCCCCCGTCCGGAGCGTCACCGCGCTAGGCTAGCGCACCCATGTTCGTGTCGATCCCTTCCCGCAAGAAGTCTGCCTTCCGCTGGGCTACCCCGCTGCTGTTCGCGGCGCTGTGGGTGGCGTTCCTGTGGTCGATCTCGCGCCCGGGGGACGCCCGGCGCAGTCTGTGGCTGGACTGGGGCGCGCTGTCGACCGGGCTGACCCACCCGCTGGACTGGTGGGCCACCCTGCAGGACGGCAGCGTGCTGCGCCTGTTCACCGCCCTGTTCCTGCATGCCGACTGGTCGCACCTGCTGGGCAACCTGGTGTTCCTGCTGATCTTCGGGCTGCCGGCCGAGCGCGTGCTGGGGCCGTGGCGGCTGATGCTGCTGTTCCTGGTGGGCGGCGCAATTTCCAACCTGACCGCGATCTACACCATGGGCAGCCCGGACCAGATCATCATCGGTGCCAGCGGCGCGGTGTCGGCGTTGATCGGGGCCTACCTGGCCCTGTTCCCCGGCGCGCGGCTGGGTGTGGTGATCCCGCTGGGCCTGTTCCTGGAATTCGTGCGCGCCCCGGCGTACCTGCTGATTGGGGTCTGGGCGGCGCTGCAGGTGGTGTTTGCCTACATCGGGCCAAGCTTCGGCATGGTGGCCTGGTGGGCGCACATCGCCGGCTTCGCGTTCGGGCTGGGCTATGGCGTGTACGTGCGCGCGGCGATCGCGCGGCGGCTGCGCAAGCGGCACGGGTTCTAGCGCGACCGCATCGGTGGTGCCGGCCGCTGGCCGGCTCCTCGCACGCCTGAATCCGTTCGGTAGTGCCGGCCGCTGGCCGGCTCCTCGTACTGAATCCGTTCGGTAGTGCCGGCCGCTGGCCGGCTCCCCGCACAGTTGAATCCATTCGGTAGTGCCGGCCGCTGGCCGGCTCCCCGCGCAGTTGGATGACTGCAGAGCCGGCCAGCGGCCGGCACTACCGGTCAGGGTTTGGTCGGCACGTCCGTCGGCTTCGCTTCTGCAGGCTTCGCTTCTGCAGGCTTCGCTTCTGCAGGCTTCACCTCTGCCGGCTTCTTCGCGTCCGGCTTCTTCTGCGCCGCTGCCTTGGCGGCGTCCGCCTTCTGCTTGGCCACTACCGAACCGGGCTGCTTCAACTCGGCCAGCGCATCATTGATCGGGCCATCACCGGACAGCACGTCACCGGCCTTGTAGCCCTCGGTGCCTTCTTCGTCACCGCGCAGGTGGCCCGGCAGGGTCGCTTCGCTGTAGTCGGCCAGGCTGGCCGGCAGGTCGTCCTCACCCTCGCGCTTTTCCGGCTGCAGCACCACGTCGGGCACGATGCCGGTGGCCTGGATCGACTTGCCACTGGGGGTGAAGTAACGCGCGGTGGTGAGCTTGACCGAATCGCCGTTGTCCAGCGGCAGCACGGTCTGCACCGAGCCCTTGCCGAAGGTGCGGCTGCCCACCACGCGGGCGCGGCCGTTGTCGCGCAGCGCACCGGCCAGCACTTCGGAGGCGCTGGCAGAGCCTGCGTCGGCCAACACCACAACCGGCGCGCCCTTGAGCAGGTCGCCCGGGGTGGCGTCGAAGCGGGCATCGCTGATCGAGATGCGGCCGCGCGTGCTCACGATGTTGCCCTTCTCAAGCAGGTCATCGGCCACCTGCACTGCTGCGGTGAGCAAGCCGCCCGGGTTGCTGCGCAGGTCCAGCACCAGGCCCTTGAGCTTGCCGCCCGCCTGCTGCTGCAACTGGCCCACGTGCTTCTGGAAATCGGCACCGGTGTCGGCCTGGAACGTGCTCAGGCGGATGTACCCGTAGCCCGGTTCCAGCATGCGACTGCGCACGCTGGTCACGCGGATGGTCTGGCGGGTCACGGTGACATCGAACGGCTTGGGCTTGCCCTCGCGCACCAGGGTGAGGACCACCTTGCTGCCCGCCTTCCCGCGCAGCGGTTCGGTGGCTTCGATGGCGCTGATCGGCTTGCCGTCGATGGCGATGATCAGGTCGCCGGCGAGGATGCCGGCCTTGGCGGCCGGGGTGTCGTCGATGGGCGAGATCACCTTCAGGCTGCTGTTGTCGGGCTGCTGCTGCAGCTCCACGCCGATGCCGTCGTAGGCGCCGGTGGCCTGCTCATCGAAGGCCTCGGCGTCTTCCTTGTCGAAATAGGTGCTGTGCGGGTCCAGGTCCAGCAACAGGCCACGGATGGCCGACTGCATCAGCTTCTTGTCGTCCACCGGGTCCACATAGGCGGCGCGTACCGCGTTGTAGACCGCCACATAGCGCCGGATCTCTTCCAGCGGCACCCGCGATGTCACCGCTTCTTCGTTGCTGGCTGCGTCGCTGGTACTGCTGGCGGCCTCGCGGGTCTGCTGCGCCCATGACACGGCGGGCAACAGGGCCAGCAGCAAGGTGGCGGTACGGGCTACGCGCATGAAGCACTCCAGGTCGGCGGGGGACGGAAAACACGCACCAGGTGCGTCGCCCGATTATGCGCGAAGCGACGATAAATTCCCGTTGAACCCGGTGTGCGACAGGCGCCTGCCGTTGGGCTGGCTGTCAGCGACGCTGCAGCCAGCTGCCCGGATCCACCGGCTGGCCGTTGCGGCGCAGCTCGAAGTACAGCGCGGTCACGCCCTGCCCACCGGAGTTGCCGACCTTGGCCACCGCATCGCCCTTTTTGACCGTGGCGCCGGCATCACGCAGCAGGGTGTCGTTGTGTGCGTACAGGCTCATGTAGCCATTGCCGTGGTCGACGATCAGGATCATGCCGTAGCCGGTCATCCAGTCGGAGAACACCACGGTGCCATCGGCCACGGCGGTGACCGTGCTGCCGGCCGCGGCGCCGATCAGCACGCCGCTGCTGGTACGGCCATCGGGCAGCTTGCCGCCATAGCGCGCCAGCAGGTTGCCCGACAACGGCCAGCCCAGCCCGCCCACCTTGGGCGGCGGCGCCGAGGCCACCGCCGGCGGGGTCTTGCCCGGTCGCGGCGGTGGGCGGGTGCCGTTGGCGGCTGCGGCCTTCTCCGCTTTCTCGGCGGCGGCCTTTTCGGCCGCTGCGCGGCGGGCAGCCGCCCGGCGCTCGGCCTCGGCACGGGCAGCGGCGGCACGCAGGTTGGCCAGCAGCGTTTCCAGCGCCTTGGCATCCTGGCCCAGCGCCTTTTCGCGCTCGCTGCGGTCCTTGTAGCGCTCGTCCAGACTGGCCACGGTGGCCGCGCGGTTGCGGCGGTCGTCGGCCAGGGTCGCCACCTGCTGCTTCTGCTGCTGGCGGGTGCCTTCCAGCGCCTGCCGGCGTTCGACGATCTGCGCTTCCACGGCCTGCAGTTCGGCCAGGTCGTGGGTGAGCAGCTGGATGCGGCGGGCACGCTCGCGCTGCAGGTAGCGATGGTAGGCCAGGCTGCGGTTGGCGTCGGCCACGCGGTCCTGCGACAGCAGCAGCTTCAACGGCGCGTTGTTGCCGATGCGGTAGGCCGACCGCAGCAGCGAGGCCAGTTCTTCGCGCTGCTTGGTCATGCCGGCCTGCAGGTCGCTGCGCTTGCGCTGCAGCTCTTCCATGGCGCGGGTTTCGCGCTGCAGGGCGGTTTCGGTCTGGGCCAGCACGCGGCCGGTTCGGGCCACTTTCTCGTCGGCGTCGCGCAACTGGCGCGAGGCCTGGCCGCGCTGGCCTTCCAGCGTGCGGCGCTCCTGCGCCACGCCCTTCAACTCCGACCGCAGCTTCTGCAGCTTGCGCTCGGCTTCCTTTGAACTCTGTGCCGACACCGGCCCCATTGCCAGGACCGCCAGCGCCAGCACCAGCCAGTGCGCCCACGCGCGCAGGACGACACCCCCGCGGCGACCGGGCGTCGGTTTGTTATTCCGGCGTGAGGACAAAGCGTTGTGGCGCAAGGGCTTTCCAGTGACTTCAGGCAGATGCGGATTGTAGCGATGCATGGTGACATCCCAACAGGCGGCCTGCCAGCCGCACACCGGACATGAGGTCACCATGAAACATATTCCACTCGCGCTGCTGTTGGCCCTGGTGCTGCCGTGCGCACCTGCCTTCGCCAGCGAAGACATCAGCAAGGTCAACGGCAGCATCCGTGCGTCGGCCGGCCAGACCTACGGCGACCTGGAGACCGTCAATGGCGGTGTGACGGTCGAAGAGGGTGTGGTCACCCGTGAGATCGAGACGGTCAACGGCAGCATCCGGATCGACGACCGCGCCCGCACCACCGGCGTGTCCACCGTCAACGGCAACGTGCGGATCGGCCGCGACGTGGTCGCCGCCGGCAACGTGGAAACGGTGAACGGCAGCATTTTCGTCGACCGTGGCAGCGTGGTGGAAGGCAACATGGAAACCGTCAATGGCGGCATCGGGCTGGTGGAGACGCGCTTGAACGGCAACATCGAAACGGTCAACGGCGACATCACCGTCGGCGTCGGCTCGGAGGTCCAGGGCGGCATCCGGGTCAAGAAGCCCAACTTCAGCCTGTCGTTGACCGGCAACCGCAAGCCCCGCGTGATCGTCGGCCCCAATGCCAGTGTCAGCGGCAGCCTGCAGTTCGACCGTGACGTCACCCTGTATGTCCACCGCAGCGCGCACATCGGTCCGGTCAGCGGCGCCCAGCCGCAGACGTTCGATACCGACGCCGCGCCCCAGGATTGATACCCTCTTCCGGTGCCTGTCGGCACCGGCCCCTTGTACCCAGGAATCGATGATGCCCCGCAAACTTCTGTTGTGCCTTGCTGCCACCGCCGCGTTGACCGCGTGCAAGGGCGAAGCCACCGCACCTGTCGACACGGCCGCCGCGCCGGCGCCGGTGGCCGCCACTGGCCACGCGTTCTCGCCCGACATCAACGCCGCCGATTTCGGCGAGCTGGTCAAAACCCTCTCCTCCGACGCGTTCGAGGGGCGTGCCCCCGGCAGCAAGGGCGAAGAACTGACCGTCAACTACATCCGCGACCAGATGCAGCGCATCGGCCTGCAGCCGGGCAACGGCGACAGCTGGTTCCAGGACGTGGCCATGACCGAAACCAGCGCCGACGAATCGACGGTGCTGAAGCTGGACCAGGCGGGCAAGCAGCGCGACCTGAAGTTCGGCACCGACATGGTGATCGGCACCCGCAGCGGCCAGCCCGAAGTGAAGGTCGAGAACAGTGAGCTGGTGTTCGTCGGCTACGGCGTGGATGCGCCGGAGCAGAAGTGGAACGACTACGCCGGGCAGGACTGGAAGGGCAAGACGGTGGTGATGTTCGTCAACGACCCGGGCTTCCACGTCGACGATGCCAAGCTGTTCGACGGCAAGCGCATGACCTATTACGGGCGCTGGACCTACAAGTTCGAAGAAGCCGCCCGCAAGGGCGCCGCCGCGGCGCTGATCGTGCACGACACCGCCGGTGCTTCCTACGGCTGGGACGTGGTGAAGAACTCCTGGGCCGGCCCGCAGTACGACCTGCCGGCCAAGGATGACCCGGAAGCCCGCATCCCCGCACAGGGCTGGTTGAGTGCAGAAGCGGCCCGCCAGCTGTTCGCCGATGCCGGTCTGGATCTGGACAAGGCCTACAAGGACGCCAGCAAGCGCGGCTTCAAGCCGGTGTCGCTGAAGGCCAAGGTGTCCTTCGACCTGAAGAGCACCATCGCCGAGAAGAAGTCGCGCAACGTGGTTGGCGTGCTGCCGGGCAGCAAGCGGGCCGACGAAGCGGTGCTGTACATGGCCCATTGGGACCACCTGGGCAAGCACGAGGGTGAGCAGGGCGACAACATCTACAACGGTGCGGTAGACAACGCCACCGGCGTGGCCGGCATCCTGGAAGTGGCCGATGCGATGGCACACCAGCAGCCGCCGCCGGAGCGTTCGGTGGTGTTCCTGGCGGTGACGCTGGAGGAGTCGGGCCTGCTGGGCTCCAAGTACTACGTGAGCCACCCGACCTTCCCGCTGGACAAGATTGCCGGGGTGATCAACATCGACGCGATGTCGGTGGCCGGCCGCGCCAAGGACCTCACCGTGACCGGCTTCGGCAGCTCGGAGCTGGAAGACATCCTCAAGCCGCTGGCCGCCAACCAGGGCCGTACCCTGCATGGCGAGACCGCGGTGCAGAGCGGCTTCTACTTCCGTTCGGACCACTTCAACTTCGCCAAGGCCGGCGTGCCGGCCCTGTATGCCGACGGCGGCGAAGACCTGCGCGACGGTGGCGTCGAGGCCGGCCGCAAGGCCGCCGAGGCCTACGGCCGCGACCGCTATCACGGGCCGAAGGATGAGTTCGACGCGGCCACCTGGAAGCTGGACGGCACGGTGGAAGACCTGCAGCTGCTGTACGGCGTAGGCAAGGAACTGGCCGGCGGCGACCGTTGGCCGAACTGGTACGAGGGCAACCCGTTCAAGGCGGCCCGCGACGCGATGATGGCGCCGAAGGCTGGGGCGGCAGGTGCGCCGGCACCTGCATCGGCACCGGCACCGGCACCGGCCAACAAGTAAGCCTCAGTCAGTGCTTGAACCAGAAACGGCGCCCTACGGGGCGCCGTTTTTTTGTGGGTGGATGTCGCCAATGGAGCGTCGGAAGTGTGACCGGATGGGGTCGCATCCTGATCGACCGCCGTTGTCGCTACCGCGCCCGGTGATGGCATGACCGTGATCGGCGAAACGCCAGCGATGTCAGGCGCGCGGCATCAGGCGTCCATGCGCCAATGCAACACAGGCAATGCCGGCGTCAGCTTCACGTGTGTCTTCCAGCGAGATCCGCGAAGCGTCGGCAACGCCGCGCATTTTCCGGCAGACGCATTCGTGCGCATCACCCTCGGGTAGAGCCGACCGTTGGTCGGCTCCACGTGGTGCGCCGCAATGCCGGTGCGGCGTGCAGCCGACCAACGGTCGGCTCTACGCGCGTCCGGAAGCGCACAAAGAAAAAACCCCGCTGCGTGAGCAGCGGGGTTTT